>JAGBOF010000015.1 GCA_017633985.1 Bacteroidales bacterium | reverse complement strand
CTCCTTTCTAGAGATAGAGAAAAGAAGAATAGAGGGGGAGGGAGATAAGAAGGTGTGATAAGGATGTAAAGAAGAAAAGAGAAGATATGTGCAGAATTGCACGCTACTTGGGAAGGTTTTGGTAAGAGATAAAGAGAGAAGAGTAAGATGAGTTGAGTGAGTGGAGAGAAGAAGATGTGTTGGTGTTACTTTGTAATTTATATTTTTCCGTTTTTTATATAAAAAACATAGTCGCGTAGCTCAGTTGGTTAGAGCACTACACTGATAATGTAGGGGTCGGCAGTTCAAGTCTGCCCGCGACTACAAAATTATTAAATAGCGTTATATTAGGAGCATGCATCTTTTTTAGATTGCATGCTCTTTTTGTTTTATATTGATTATGTTTATTCTTTTGTAAAGATATAAAGCTTGTAGCTTAATGGACAAAATAGGAACCTGAAACGACTGTAATTAATTATGAATGTAGTTTAATGTTTTTATAGACAAAATAGGCGGTTGAGATGATGTCAGAAGTTAAGCGGTGTATGAGATTATGACCGTATCAACATTGTTTGTGAAAGTGTTGTCGCATATGAATGATTCAGCATCGCTTTTTACTGAAACAAAACCGCAACAAAGAGAGATTTTATGCTTAATTGACAAAAAAGAGGCTAAACAGGTGACTTAATGGACAAAGTGAAAGACTCAAAAGGCTATAATTAATTAAAAATATTATCTTTTCAAAGATTTTTAAGAAGCACATGCAAAAAAGTGTAATATTTGTCCATTAGTTATTTCTATAATATTTATACACAGATTTTAAATTATAGCAAAAAAAGATATAAAAAATTTGCGGTTTTAAAGAAAAATACTGTATCTTTGCAGTGTTAAAATATTTATTAATATTAAAATGTTAATTCTATGCAACCAAGAAGAATTTTTTATGTGCTGATTTTTGCTTCCGTGCTTTTGTTCAGCGCTTGTTTCAATGAAGAAGACTTTAAATTTGACAAACTCACGGATACAACAATAAATCCTCAATTAGAAGCTAATCTGCTTACCATGGATTTCACCGCGAGGGATTTGTTTGATCAGATTATGGACACTACAGGAAGTATTGAAGTCGAATACAACCGTCCGGATTCAACGCTTTTATTAAAGTTTGTGATTGATACGGCTTTAAACGGAAGTGATTTCGTGAACGATTACTTCAATAAAGACGTTAATTTCGAAGTTTATGAGCCTAAAAGTCCTTTAACCATTCCTATTATAGGATTCTATGAAACAACTTTTACGAATGATATAGAATTATCCGGCGAAAGTTTTGAGGCGACAATTTCCGAATTTAATAAGTATGACCAAACCAGTGATGAAGAACAGGACCGAATCCTTGACAGTGTCTTATTGTCTTCGGGAGCATTGGTTTTTGAAACCAAATCTTCCGTTCCGTATGAATTGGATTTTATTTTAAAGAGTCCGAGCATTGTCGGTGAAGACGGACAACCTCTTTCCGAAACAATTAAAGTTACTCCAGGAGAAAAAGTAAACACGGTCGATCTTGCAAAACGCAAATTGAAACTTGCTGCAGCCGAAGCCAATAAATCTACCTTGACATTCAGTTACGAAATAGTAGTCAGAACTGCTGGTCAACAGGTAAAGGAAGGTAACTATGATTTGTATTTCAAAATTAACGGCAGGGAATTGAATATTGATTTGGCATGGGGACTTATCGGAAACCCTACAATTCCTATCGATGACGAAGTTCTGAATATTGATTACTTCTCAGACAGTACTGTAAGAAGTAACACTCTGGATGTGGAAGGTACAACCATGCAATTGACACTTACGAACTATACGGGTATCAATCTGTATCTTAAACTTGAAGGATTGAGAACAAGAACTTACAACGGTTTCGAACAATCCTTGTTTGAAGACAAAATTACGGATACAATTGCCAGAGCAAGCATAGACAAGAACGGGGTTATAACTCCTAAAGTAACGGCATTGTCTCCTTACGATGTAAACGAAAGGGCAATAACAATTTTGCCGAGTGAGTTTCTTTACAGTATCAAATCCATCTTCGGAGACGGTATGCAAAAGGGCTTTATCCGACCGAATGGCAAATATCTGGATATACACGGTGACGTAAGAGTTCCTATAATATGTTCCGTTACCGATTTTACATCGGAAAAAGAAACCGGTACACTTGATTTCCTTCAAGACGAAGACGGAGTGGGTGATTATATAGATTCCGCAGCTCTGAAACTTTACCTTGAAAATACTTTCCCTGCCGAAATGACGGTGGATATATACACAATGGATGCTTACGGTGTAAGAAGCCAGTTGTTAAGCAAACCTATAATTGCCGAAGGTGCCGAAGTAGATGATAACGGCAATATTCTAACGGATGCAAAGAATCAGTTAATACCGCATAAACAGAAGACCGAAGTAAATATTTCTTCGGTTCAATACGAACGTTTGAGACAAGCCGAAAAAATAATATTGTTTGTCAAATTCAATACATCGCGTTCTCAAGACAAAGTCAAAGTAAAATTCCGCTCGGATTCTAAATTAAGAGTTAAAGTCGGAGCAAGGGTTCATTCCAAAATTACTTTCTGACGGTCAAATAAAATATTAGTTAATTAAAAACAGAGAACAGAAAATGAAAACAATAGTAAAAATATTGATATCGGCACTTATATTGTCTTTGTCGGTAACATTATATGCCCAAGAGAATTCAGCATTGTATTTTTCTTCAATGCCGCAGGCTGCAAATTACAATCCTGCATTTTTAACACATAACAGAATGTATGTAAATCTTATCGGACGTTTTGCTTTTGACTTCCACACATCGGGATTGGCATACGGAGATTTGGTAACCAAGGTTCTGGACTCGGATTCTTTGCGTATAGATTTCGAAGGATTCCTAAAACAATTGAAATCACACAACAGTTTTTCTTTGTCTACCAACAATGATTTATTGGGATTCGGTTTTAAGGTAAAAGAGAATTATTTCTCATTCTCAATGACGCTCAATACCGAGGTTAAGACGGGATTTTCCAAAAATCTGTTTGACTTTTTGGTTCATGGAACAGGTATGTCGTCCAATACCGTAAGTTTGTTCAACGACAATTTATTGGATGCAACAGTTTATCTGACAACCGCATTCGGTTATGCACGCGAAATAAACGACCAATTAACCATAGGAGCGAAATTTAAGATTTATAACGGTGTGGCAAACATCCGTTCCAAAAAGACATCCGTTAATTTGGAATTTGATGAAGAGGAAATACGTGCTTACGCTGACGTTGACATAAGGGCTGCAATACCTTTCGGTGAAGTAGCACATGCAGGTAGTTTGTTTGACGATGATGAGGATTTCAAATTTGAGAAAGACGGTAGCGTAATGGACGGAATCAAGAGAATCAAAAACAACAGAGGTTTCGGTATGGATGTAGGTGCTACTTACAAACTGAATGAAAAAATGACGTTTTCCGCATCTTTGGTTGATATCGGCCGTATAAAATGGAAAACCCACGCAACCAATATCCGCAGTAAGAATCCTAAACAGGAAGTTGTATTCAGCGGATTGTCCACAACATATAATACAATAGATGATGACATAGATGATTTCATCGATGATATGACCGACAGCCTTAAAAACGCATTTGATTTGGAGGTTAACAGTTTGACGGGATATTCTACGGGTGTTCCTATGAAAATTTATTTGGGATATTCATGGGAATTTTCAAAATATCTGTTTTTGCAGGCATTGTACAGCGGCCGTATGATTAACGGAGGTATGGAAAACGCATTGACGGTGAATTTTACGTTTGATCCGGGATTTTTACAGTTGTCAGTAGGCAATACCATACGTTCCAAATTCTTTAATCCTGACATATACATAGGTTTAGGCAACAAGTTCTATTTGGGATTAAGCTATAACTCATCCTTAAACCTTGCAAAAACCAACGGAATTACTGCATATTTAGGATTTAACATACTTGCATTGAAAAATAAGCAGCAAAAACGTACCGTAAACAGGGTTGATTAGCCTTTTTTTAGGCATATTTTTCTTGGTTTGTAAGCAAAAGAAATACACATAGTTATATTTTGCAAAAATAAAACGCCGTTTTACGAAATTTTTACGGCGTTTTATTTTATTAATCACGCAGATTAATTTCGTAAAACGGCGTCTTTTTTCATCGGTGTGTAATTCGAAGGTAATTTGATATTGTTTCGGGGATTTTATATCCGTCTTTACGGTGATAAAATTGCATGCGCAGTTATTTTTTTATAAAAAATATGGGATATTTTATACAGATATGAAAAATAATTGCTAAATTTGCACATTGAATTGTAAAGAAAATTAAAGGAACATAGATATAACAAAATTAATACTGACTTATATGGCACAAATCAAAACATTAGCTGATTTGCAGGCAGTAAAAGAGCGTGTATATGCAACAATGAAAACACGTGTTGAGGCTTTTGATAAAAGTTTATCGCAAATCAGAATTGCGATGGCGACATCTGGAATATCAGCCGGCGCAAAAGAAATCTTTGATTACATGATTGAAAAAACGGATGAACGGCAGATTAAGGCAGTTATCACACAGACGGGAGTTATTGCAGAAGGTAACAACCAACCTGTGGTTGTTGAAGTGGTAATGCCTGACGGACAATCAAAGATATATGAAAATGTAGACAAGAAGTCTGCAGACGCTATTATGGACAGCCTTAAAGCGTAAAATTTCTTAGCGAGTTATTAATCTAAATACAACAATTATATGACTAAATATAAGATGCACATCCTTGTCTGCGGAGGACCGGGATGTTCCGCCTCAAAAAGTGAGCAAATAGCGGCTAATCTTCGCAGCCATTTGCAACAGGAAGGTTTGGAAAAGGAAGTTAATGTAGTTTTGACGGGATGTTTCGGTTTTTGTGAGGCAGGTCCGATTATTAAGATAATGCCTGATAACGTGTTTTACGTGAAAGTTCAGCCGGAAGATGCCAAAGAAATAGTCAATGAGCATATTATCAAAGGCAGAATGGTTGAACGTTTGCTTTATACGGAACCTTCCAACGGTCAAAAGACTCCGCTTGATACGGATACGGACTTTTATAAAAAGCAAGTGCGCATAGCATTACGTAACTGCGGACTGATAGACCCTGAAAATATAGAGGAATATATTGCATTGGACGGTTACAAAGCCCTTGCAACATGTCTGACTGATTATACACCGGAGAAAGTTATTGAGATTGTATCTGCATCGGGTTTAAGCGGTAGAGGCGGCGCCGGATTCCCTACAGGAAGAAAATGGGCGGCAACGGCTAAATCCAAAGCGGAACAGAAATACATAGTCTGCAATGCAGACGAAGGTGATCCGGGAGCTTTTATGGACAGAAGCATACTTGAGGGTGACCCGCATTCGGTATTGGAGGCTATGGCCATAGCCGGTTATGCTGTAGGTGCAGATAAGGGGCTTATTTACATACGTGCCGAGTATCCGCTTGCAATTCACCGCTTGCAAATAGCGCTTGACCAAGCCAGAGAAAAAGGTCTTTTAGGTAAAGATATATTTTCAACCGGATTTAACTTTGATATAGAACTTCGTTACGGAGCAGGAGCGTTTGTTTGCGGAGAAGCAACGGCTCTTATCCATTCAATGGAAGGTTTGAGGGGAGAACCTACCATGAAACCGCCGCGTACAAGCGATAAAGGTTATTTAGGAATGCCTACAAACGTAAATAACGTGGAAACTTACGCCAATGTTCCTGCTATTATATTGAAAGGTGCTGATTGGTTCTCGTCAATAGGTACTGAAAATTCCAAAGGTACAAAGGTTTTTGCACTTGCAGGCCAGATAAAGAATGTAGGTTTGATTGAAGTACCTATGGGAATAACCCTTCGCGAAATTATATATGAAATAGGCGGAGGAATGAAAGGCGGAAAGAAATTTAAGGCCATTCAAACGGGAGGTCCTTCGGGCGGATGCTTGACGGAAAAACATCTTGACATACCTATTGATTATAAGAGCTTATCGGATGCAGGCAGTATGATGGGTTCTGGCGGTATGGTTATAATGGACGAAAGTTCTTGTATGGTTTCCATCGCTAAATTCTATTTAGATTTCACTGTTGAGGAATCTTGCGGAAAATGTACTCCTTGCCGTATAGGAAATAAGCGTTTATACGAACTTTTGGACAAGATTACACAAGGCAAAGGCACAATGGAAGATTTGGATAACTTAAGAAATCTTTCCCATGTTATAAAAGATACCTCTCTTTGCGGACTTGGACAAAGTTCTCCTAATCCTGTACTGTCCACATTGGATAATTTCTGGGATGAATACGTAGAACACGTAAAGGAACACAAATGCCGCGCCGGTGTTTGTAAGGCTTTGATGAAATATGAAATAAATCCGGAGGTTTGCGTAGGTTGTACGGCTTGTGCAAGAAATTGTCCGGTAAATGCAATTAAGGGAGAAAAGAAGCAAGCACACCAAATAAACCAAGAAGCCTGCATAAAATGCGGTACTTGTATGGAAAAATGTAAATTCGGTGCAATCAGTGTAAAATAATGTAGGAGGATATGGAAATGGAACAATTAGTAAATTTAACGATAGATAACAAACAAGTACAGGTTGCTAAAGGCACTACTATATTAAAAGCAGCCGCATCAATAGGAATTAAAATCCCTACATTATGTTATTATGAACTTAAAGGACAAGGCATAGAAAATAAACCGGGATGTTGCCGTGTTTGTGTGGTTGAAGTAGAGGGTAAAGGTAATTTAGCTCCTGCCTGCGCAACCAATGTATCCGAAGGAATGGTTGTTAAAACACATTCATTAAAAGTAGTAAATGCAAGAAGAACTGTTGTGGAGCTTATGTTAAGTGACCATCCTGCATCATGTCTTACTTGTGCAAAGAGCGGAAAATGCGAATTGCAGACATTGGCACAGGAATTAGGCATAAGAGACATTACTTTCAAGGGCGAACAATCCACATACAGAAAAGATTTGTCGCCTGCTATTATCAGGGACGTTAATAAGTGTATAATGTGCCGCCGCTGTGAGACGGTATGTAACAAATTACAGACCGTAGGCGCTTTGTCTGCAGTTAACAGAGGCTTTATGGCAGTTGTTGCCACGGCATTTGAGCAAGACCTTGCAAAATCACCTTGCGTTATGTGCGGACAATGCGTTCAGGCTTGCCCGGTTGGTGCTTTGGCAGAGGTAGATCACACCCGTCAGGTTATAAATGCATTGAACGATCCTAAGAAAACGGTTGTCGTGCAGACTGCTCCGGCCGTACGTGTGGCTATAGGAGAAGAATTCGGTTTGACTCCGGGAACGAGAGTTACCGGTAAGATGGCTGCAGCATTGAGAAGAATTGGCTTTGATTACGTATTTGATACAGACTTTGCGGCAGACCTTACCATAATGGAAGAAGGTACGGAAATGTTAGGACGTATTGACAAGTATATGAAAGGTGATAAATCAGTGAAATTGCCTATTATGACTTCTTGTTGTCCTGGTTGGGTAAACTTCTTTGAGACTTACTACCCTGATATGTTGGATATTCCTTCTACGGCTAAATCTCCGATGCAAATGTTCGGAGCTGTGGCAAAGAGTTATTGGGTTGAGAAACTAGGAATAAAACGTGAGGACATGGTAGTTGTAAGTATCATGCCTTGTGTGGCAAAGAAGTTCGAATGCCAGAGAGATGAATTCAAAACTGACGGCAATCCTGACGTTGATTACTCACTTACAACCCGTGAATTGGCGGAACTTATCAAACAGTTCAATATTGATTTCAACTCATTGCCTGATGAAGACTTTGACAATCCGTTAGGAGCATCTACAGGTGCTGCTGTTATCTTCGGAGCAACGGGCGGTGTTATTGAAGCTGCAACGCGTACCGCTTACGAATTGTTTACGGGCAAAACATTGGAGAAAGTAGACTTCAATGAATTAAGAGGTATGGACGGAGTAAGGGAAGCAACGGTTGATTTCAACGGAACACCTATCCATATAGGTATTGCACATGGTTTGGGTAATGCCCGCAAACTTCTTGATAAGGTTAAAGAAGGCAAAGAGTTCTTCCACGCAATAGAAGTTATGGCTTGTCCGGGCGGATGCGTAGGAGGTGCAGGTCAACCTTACCATCACGGCGACTTTACAAAGGTTGAAAGACGTTTTGCTGCAATTTACGAAGAAGATAAGGACAAACCTTTGCGTAAATCTCATGAAAATCCTTACATCCAGCAACTTTACAAAGAATACTTGGGCGAACCTTGCGGTGAGAAGTCACATCATTTACTTCACACGCATTATTTCGACAAGTCGGATAAAGTTGAATTTGTTAAGGAATAATTTTGTTTAACTTTTAATACATTTACAAAAATGGCAAAAGTAAAATTAGACGACAATAAGATACAAAAAATAAAGGATATATGTGCCGCTCACGGCAATAAAGCGGGAGAAGCCATCAATATCTTACACGAGGTTCAAAATACTTTCGGATATTTACCTGCAGAGGTTCAAGAGTTAATCGCAGAGCAGATACATGTCAGTGCAGCCCATATCTACGGAATCGTTACCTTTTATTCATTCTTCACAATGCTACCTAAGGGCGAGCATCCTATAAGCGTATGTTTGGGAACAGCATGTTATGTACGCGGAAGCGAGAAAATCCTTGACGAATTCAAACGTCAGTTGGGTATTAATATAGGTGAAACAACTCCTGACGGAAAATTCTCCATCAATTGCCTGCGTTGCGTAGGTGCTTGTGGACTTGCTCCTGTTGCATTGATTGGTGATAAGGTTTACGGAAGAATTACAACCGATCAGGTTAAAGACATTTTGGCTGAATATCAGAACTAAATTTGTCTTTACAACAAAACAAAGGAAATAAGTAATTTTTTTTGATGATATAACCAAGAAAAGACACCTTTTGCAGGTGTCTTTTTGTTTTAGTGATATAAGATACAGTGTTGGTGTAATAGACCTGCTATCAGTCTTTGTAAAGGATTATGTTGCTGATAAGCAATTGCTGCGTCAGTTTCTTTTGCCTTTGAAACAAAATCCTGCCTGCTCAATATTGTTTTTCAATTGTTTCTCATCAGGATTGCCTGTAACTGTAAGGCTCTTTGCGGCGACATCAGCTGTAGCCGTTTGAACGCCGTGTGTATTCATTGCAGCTTTTTCCACAGCCGCTTTACAGTGGGAACAATTCATTCCCTCAACCGTATAAACCGCCGAACCTTCACTTATCTGCGGTTTTTTGAATTTACTGAAAAGATTCATAACTATTGCATTTATTATAAGTATTACAAGAATTACGGAACAAATGATGTTAAACAGTGATGCGTGAGTGTCTGCAGCGGTTTCGGTATTGCAACATGACTGTACTGCATTGCAACAATTTTCTGCAGGAGCACAACACGAGGCAACCGTACTGTGAACATTAACCAATGATTCGGTATTATTAAACAACGGTAAGGCATTTGTCAAAAATCCGAACAGTATCGAGCCGATTATAATCGTAGACAAATAAATTAACGTGAATTTTCCGCCAAGCGATTTCTTGACTACAAGTATTGATGCCAAATTTACGGCAGGTCCCGCCATTAACATAACCAATGCCGCACCGGGAGAAAGCCCTTTTATTATCAATGCCGCCGCTATGGGGATACTTCCAGTTGAGCAGATGTACATCGGTATGGCTATGATGAGGATTACCAGCATTTGAAGCAACGGCTGCGAACCGAATTTTAAGAAAAAATCATCGGGAACAGCCACATTGATTAAAGCCGCCAACAACAAACCGACCAACAACCTTAAGCCTATGCTTTGAAACATTTCCACAAACGCATAATGCAGGACGTTTTTTATTCTTTTCATTATGTCAGGCTTGTCATTTGCGGTATTTACGTTAGTTTCAGCCGCACATGTTATATCTGCCGTCTTACGCGCTGCATATCTGTTGATTAAAATTCCTCCGCATATACCTGTTACCAAAGCCGCAACGGGACGCAAAACCGCAAATCCCAGTCCCATCAAAGAAAATGTCGCCAATATGGAATCTATACCTGTTTGCGGAGTGGCGATAAGGAAAGATGCCACAGCTCCGTCAGATGCTTTTTCGTTCTTAAGCCCTATTGCCGTGGGGATTACACCGCATGAACAAAGCGGAAGCGGTATTCCCAAAAGGGCAGCCCAAAGTACGGAAAACTTATTGTCTTTTGACAGATATTTTCTGTAAAAAGATTTCGGTACGAATACATGTAATACGCCCGCAATCAAGAATCCCAACAATAAAAAGGGACTCATTTCATTTACGATTATCAAAAACGATGAAAAAAACTCATTTAAACCCATTTTTTACCCTGTTTTTATGCCTTTGTATATGCTTGATTTCTAACATGTAGCAAAACCCTAAAATAAAACGCCTTTTCGTTAAAATAATCAGCGTGATTAATTTTTTAAAACGCCGTATTATTTTTAAATAACGCCGTCTTAATTTTTCCGTATGCAAAATTAGGATGTTTTTCCACCCCGCCGAATATGTTTTTATGTAAAAAGATTATAATATTTTGCAGCGTTATTTGTCCGAGAGTGTTTGTTGCGGATAAAAACAATGCTTCTACCGTTGCAGCAATACACTTCAGCGGGCTTATTTGTCAAAAAATCAGTAAAAAATATAGATTTCACGCAAAAAATTCATAACTTTGCACCTTTAATGCAAAATTAAATTAAAACAATCAATACGATGAACAAGTTAAAACTTAAGGGCTTACTGTTTTTGGCATTGATGGTTATTGTATCATCTGCCTTTGCCCAAAATTTCAGAAAACAGACTTATAAGAATGACCCTATGAATGTCATTCATTACACGCTTGACAACGGTTTGCAGGTTTTCCTTTCGGTTAATAAGGACGAACCGAGAATTCAAACCTATATTGCCGTCCGCGTGGGAAGTAAAAACGATCCGAGTGAATCTACGGGATTGTCCCATTATTTGGAGCATTTGCTTTTCAAGGGAACAACCACATTCGGAACGCTTGATTGGGCAAAAGAAAGCGAACAATTGAAGAAAATTGAGGCTTTGTACGAGGTTTATAACAAGACTACCGATGCCCAAAAGCGTAAAGAAATCTATCATCAGATAGACAGTGTGTCATACGAAGCAAGTAAATACGCTATTCCTAACGAATACGACAAAATGATGTCGCTTATAGGTGCTTCGGGGACCAATGCGTTTACTTCCAACGATATGACGGTGTATCAGGAGAATATTCCTTCCAACGAATTGGAAAGATGGTTGAAAATAGAGGGTGAGCGTTTCGCCGATCCTGTGTTCCGTTTGTTCCATACGGAGTTGGAAGCCGTTTATGAGGAAAAGAATATGGGTATGGCAAACGATGCACGTACGGTTTACGAGAAACTTTACGAGGCTTTGTTCCCTAATCACCCTTACGGAACGCAAACTACGATAGGAACGATTGAACATTTGAAGAATCCTTCTTTAGCAAACATCAACAAACATTTCTACAACTATTACGTTCCTAACAACTATTGCATTTCAATGTCGGGAGACTTTGATCCCGATCAGGCAATAAAATTGATCAACAAATATTTCGGTAAAATACAGCCGCGTTATGTTCCTGACTTTACATTCGTTCACGAAAATCCGATAGAGCAGGTGAAAGTTGTTGAGGTTAACGGATTGGAAGCAGAAAACGTTACCGTTGCTTTCCGTATCGACGCAGGAACGGGAAGCCGTGACGTGTTGTTGGCACAGATGGTTGATGCCGTTTTGATGAACGGTTCGTGCGGTTTGATGGACGAGAATATCAATCAAAAGCAATTAGCGCAACATGTATCAAGCGGTGTGGACGATTTGAACGACTATTCATGTTTTATGTTAAGAGGTACGCCTAAACAGGGACAGTCATTGGAAGAATTGAAGGATTTGATGCTTAAACAGATTGAGATACTTAAGAGCGGAGATTGGGACGAAGATTTATTGAAGGCTGCAATCAACAATCTTAAATTGCGTGAAATGCAATCATTGGAAAGCAATCAGAACCGTGCAATGAGTATGTGTATGGCATATCTTGCACACCGTAATTGGCAGGACGTAATCAACGAAACGGAGAATATGAGTAAGGTTACAAAGGATGAAGTAATCAATTTCGCAAAACGTATATTCGGTGACAATAATTATGTGGTTGTTTACAAGCGTCAGGGAGAAAAACGTGATGTTCAGAAGGTTGATAAACCTGAAATAACTCCTGTTGTGATGAACCGCGACGTTGAAAGTTCTTTCTTGACCGAAATAAAGAATATGAAGGTTGATCCTATTGAGCCTGTATTCGTTGATTTCAACAAAGATATGCAAAAAGGCAAAGCAAACGGTAATGAAATCCTTTATGTGAAAAACGATCAGAACGGACGTTTCCAATTGGTTTACAGATATGATTACGGTTCGCTTTATGACAAAAGAGCGGGAATAACAAACTCTTTCTTGGATCAGTTGGAAAGCACAAGCCGTTCGCTTGCACAAATAAGCAGACAGATGTATGACATTGCATGTCAGTATTCGATAGGATTCGGTGAAAAACATGCAACGGTAAACATTTCAGGTTTGAGTGAGAATATGGACAAAGCCATTGAGATAGTGGAAGACATATTGAACAATCCTAAAATCTCCGCGCAAGCAGTTCAGAACTCCGTTAACAATGTTTTGAAATCACGTAACGACAATAAATCACGTCAAAATGCAATCTTCCAGCGTATGGCATCATACGTTATTTACGGTAAGGACAACGTGAGAAAATATTTCGTAACCAATGATGAGGTGAAGAATATTACTGCCGAAGATGTTATCGGACAAATCAAAACCATGACTTCCCAACCGCAGCGTATATTGTATTACGGCGACAAATCTTTGGCACAAATAGAAAATACAATTGCATCCAAACACAGTGTGCATCCTGCAAAGAAAGCTTTGAAGCAAAATAAGGAATATGACAAACTTCCTACAAAGGACAACCGTGTTTATTTCACTCATTACGATGCAAAACAGTCTCTTTGCCGCCAATTGACCACTTCGGTTGAGTTCGATTTGAAGATGGTTCCGCAGATAAGCATGTATAACGAATATTTCGGCGGAAGCATGAACTCCATCGTTTTCCAGGAAATAAGGGAAAAACGTTCGTTGGCTTATTCCGCAGCATCTGTATATCAATCCGCAAACGAAAAGGGTATGCACAATTTGAACCTTACCCATATAGGTACACAGAACGATAAACTTATCGATGCTTTGGGTGCATTCACCGAATTGTTGGACGGTATGCCTGTTTCACAGCAGAATTTTGATATAGCAAAACAAGCATTGGAATCTTCCTACCGTACACAAAGAACCCGCAAAATGTCAATCATCAATTCTTATTTGAATTGCGAACGTTTGGGATTGAAACAATCTCCTGCCAAAGACGAATACAATGCAATTAAGAAGATGACTTTGCAGGACGTTGTGGATTTCAACAAGAAATATGTCAAGAACCAAAAACGCAACGTTATCGTTTTGGGTAATAAGAACGAAGTTGATATGAAAGGTTTGGAGAAATACGGTAAAGTTACCGAACTTTCTTTGGACGAGATATTCGGATATTAATGCATTAAATCCGAAGGCATTTTGGTTTTACGCTTGATGCCTTGAGACAAACGGTTGAGAGAAAACTGACTCCGACCGTTTGTTTTTTTATACGGTATAACACCGTTTATTGGAATAAAAATATTATCTTTGCAGCGTGATTTTTTAACAGCAGTACACAGAACTGATGAAAAAACTAATATTATTTATATTCTCAACAGCCTTTACGGTATGTATGTTTGCCCAGAATGTTTATGTAAACGTAAAAGGCGGAAACATGCAGGACAAACAAATAAGACTGGCTTGTATTGATGACAGGATATCTTTGTGCGAAAAGAATCTGAAAACTGTATTATGCACTGAAGATGAATTGAATGCCGATTTGAACGTGACGCTTGACGGTATAAAAGAAATGATATTGAAAATCAATATGCACGAATATCATTTTCTTGCCCGTCCGGGTAATAAATATTCCATTGAAGTATTGCCTTACAATGATTCCGTGTTTTTGTTTTCCGTTAAAGAAGTCTTACCCGTAAGGTTTTTCTCGGAAAAAGACGATGGAATAAACCGCCAAACGGAAGATGCCGATACGCTGCTTAACGGTTTTCTTGCGGAAAATTACCGATTGTTGAGTATAAAGGATTCTTCGGTTGTTGCTGACTTTGATAAGTTTGAAAAACAACTCATGAAAAAGTATAAGGATAATGAATACATGCTTTCTTATATCAAATATGAGTTCGCATCGGTAAGATATGGCTTGTCATTGACTTCAAGACTGAAAATAAAAGAAGAATTGTTTAAAAATTCTCCAGTACTGTATGACAATATCGGTTATATGGATTGCTTTAATACGGTTTTCAGTCATTATTTCTCGCAGGGTTATAAGTTTATAGGCCGCAATGATATTGAAAACTGGTTGGACGGAGTGAATTACAACGCCTTTAACGACGCTTTGGGACGGGATAAGATACTTGAGAACGAAATATTCAGGGAAATGGTGTTCCTTAAAGGTATGAGGGACGCATTTACCGAAGGCGTTTTCCCAAGAGACAGAATCTTGAAGATGATTGATAAATTTGCCTCTTCCACTAAATTCCCTGAACATAAACAAATTGCGGCTAATTTGAAGGAATATTTATCCAAGAAGGATTTTAAAGGCGGTAAGACAACGGATTTGAAGGTTAAAAACATTAATTCCGAGGTTGTTACGCTATCCGATTACAATGACAGACCGCTTGTATTGTGCTTTGTGCAGCTTGATTGCACCGCATGTTTGAAAGAACTTGAGACCGTGCATTTTTATTATGACAGTATTAAAGAAAACTGCAATGTGGCGGTGGTTTGTTTTGATAATTCGTTTGAAAAGATGTACAATTTTGTAAACAATACCCGAGTGGGAAGTAAATATAAATTTGATTTTTTGTATTTTGACCGTAATTGGGAACTTGCCGAAGAATTTAAACTGCATTTCTTCCCTGCCTTTGTGCTTTTAAACACTGACGGAACCGTTGCCCGCAATCCTATGGATTCTCCTTCACGGGGGTCGTTGAAACAATTTATGAATAAAAAACAATAGAATAATATGTCGGACAGTTTAGTTATTATACCAACTTATAACGAAAAGGAAAATATAGAGAATATTATCCGTTACACATTAAAACTGAAGAAAGAATTCGATATTCTTATTATTGACGACGGATCACCGGACGAAACTGCCGATATAGTCAAAAAACTTATTAAAGAATTTCCTCAAAGATTGTTTTTGGAGCAAAGACAGGGCAAATTGGGATTGGGAACTGCCTATATACACGGATTCCGTTGGGCATTGAACAGAGATTACCAATATGTCTTTGAAATGGATGCCGATTTCTCACATCCGCCCAAAAAACTTATTGAAATGTACAATGCCTGTGCCAAAGGCGGAAACGATCTTGCCGTAGGTTCACGTTATTTGGACGGAAAAATATCGGTGGTCAATTGGCCAATAGGACGTGTGATAATGTCTTATTATGCTTCCTGGTTTGTCAGGTTGGTGCTCGGAGTGAAGATTTGCGATGCCACGGCAGGTTTTGTGTGTTACAGCCGTAAAGTTTTGGAAAGAATCGATTTTAACAAGATACAATTTGTCGGATATGCGTTCCAGATAGAGATGAAATACACGGCATACAAGTTGGGATTTAAAATCCAGGAAGTGCCTATTGTTTTTACCGACCGTGTATTGGGACAAAGCAAAATGAGCATGAAAATCTTCAAGGAGGCGTTTTTCGGCGTATTCAAGCTGAAATTCAGGAACTGGAAACAATATTGACGCTAACGCCGTTTGAAAACATTTCAAGAGCAGGCAGCGATTTAAGCGAACAGGAACGCGATTACAACGACATCATGCAATTGCGTGACGAAGGATTTACGTTCAAAGAAATCGGCAGCAAATTCGGTTTAAGCGAATCAGGTGTCAGACACAAAGTCAGACGGTACGAAACAAAATTGGAAAATTTCAAGGAACAATTCCTATTTGAAGAAAATCGTACAGTAGGGACGGGAAATTAACAGTTGAGGGAGTGGGAGTAGTATATATATTCAAATATACTACTTCCATCTCCTGTTAAAATTCCGTCCGTCCGTCCATACATATATAGTTGGACGTCCGTCCGATTTTGGAAACAAGACAAAAAAACGCTAAAAACCTAAAACACAATGAAATACATTTTGAGGAAATATAACGGCATTGAAAGCAAATTGACATGTCCGTCATGCGGCAGGCATCACTGCTTCACACCGTACATAGACGTTGATACACAGGAAATTATCGACGAGACGGTCGGAATGTGCGACCATAAAAATTCATGCGGATACCATCTTCCGCCGAGGGAGTTCTTCCAAAATAACCGATTCAGTTACAATTTTTTACGACCGCAGAATTACAGCAAAAATTTAACGCCGTTAAAAAATATTTTTACGCCGTCAAAATTTACTGAAACGCCGTTAAAAAATATTAAAACGCCGTTAAATTTTTACAAAACGCCGTCCTTTGCCGACAGTTACCGCAATTGCAGGGAGTTTGCCGACAAGTTTGGCAGATAAATCCGTTGTTCAGTTTGTCAATTAAAAAAATATTTGTACCTTTGCAGAGAATAAAATTTTAACAAAAATGACTACGGTTCAAATACAATTAAATGCCGAAAGTAACAGTATTATTGATAACCTAAAATATCTCCTTACAAGATTGCAAGGTGTTAGGGATGTTACATTTACAAACATTGATTCGGATGGCGATATCACAAAAACATCGGCTTACATAGATTCTGAAGAAGATATTAGGCAAAGCAAAATCTACAGTACCGATGGCGCAAAAGATATGATTAAATTGATAAATCTGATGAATACCGGGCATTATCAGATACCGCAGGAATTACAGCAAATCAGTAAAGGAGTGCATCTTCCCGACGGAATTGATTACAAGGATGAGGTTTCACAATATTTAGAAGAAAAATATGCTTAAACTGTTTTTAGACACTAATATTGTAATGGATTTCTTGGATGAAAAAAGACAGGAACATACAAAAGCTGCTTATCTTTTTTCATTAGCATACGAAAAAGTTATAGATTTGTATTGTTCTTCTTTAACATACGGTACTGTATGCTATTTATTGCATAGACAAAAACTTCCTTCAGAAGAAATTATATTCAAACTAAAGGCACTGAATAGAATTTGTAAAGCAACAAATGTTGACGATACTATTGTTAAACAGTCTTTGAATTCAACGTTCGGAGATTTTGAAGATGCTTTACAATATTTTTCAGCATTGAATAATGGTTGTGATGTTTTGATTACAAGAAATAAGCAAGATTTTGTACTTTCGGATATAAATATATTAACTCCTGATGAGTTTTTCAGTAAATAAGAATACAATGACTTAAGTTCTCGGCGGATGAAGAAATTACGGGCTTTATCCGCCGTTTTTTATTGCAATAACAGGGCTTTTATGGTTGTTATGAGTATTGCGGCTGTTAAGATTTTTAAAGAACGTGAAGACTTCGGCAATCTTAAAAACTTTGTTTGAACTATTTTTTGTATCTTTGCAAATTATTAAAAAATAATTGTATTTTAGGTTATGATACATCATACATTTGAGTTTAAAGGAAAGACAATTAACTATCAGGACGAAGGCAGCGGCGAGGTTACATTGGTTCTTTTGCACGGTTATATGAATTCCTTGGAGGTTTGGAAGTATTTTGTTATGGAGTATATGAATTCCATGAGGGTTATTGCGGTGGATTTGATAGGACACGGCGAAAGCCAGATAGTGGAAGAAATCTCAACGATGGAATTGCAGGCACAGATGGTAAAATCGTTGCTCGATAAGCTGGGCGTTAAGCATTGTGTTATGTGCGGGCACAGCATGGGCGGTATGATTACATTGGCTTTTGCAGAATATTATCCGCAGATGTTAAAAGGTTATTGCCTTATGAATTCACAGGCATTGGCGGATAATGAAAAAGGAAAGAATAACCGTCTGCGTGCATGCGAACTTATTGATAATGACAGAATAAAGTTTATTGTTGATTTTATACCTAATTTGTTCGCAAAGGAAAACCGCATAAAGTATTCTTCCGAAATAGAGGAATTGAAATCCATTGCATTGAACACTCCGAAGCAAGGGATTATTGCGGCACAAAAAGGTATGATTCACCGTAAGGACAGATGCAATGTATTGGCACAAAGCACATGTCCCGTTTTGTTTATTTCGGGTAAAGAGGATATACGTATAGATACGGAAACGCTTTATGCGCAGGCATGTTTTCCTGCCCACAGCGAAACGATGATTCTTCCTACAGGACACATGTCGTTAATTGAAGATGAGTTGAAAGTGAAGATACGTTTGAGGGATTTTACAAATATGTGCTTTAATGTTTGACATTTTATATTGAATATTGGACATTGGATGTAGCCTGACGGCATTACTGATTAATATACGGAATGTATTGAATTATAAATCCAATATAAAATATGCAATATAAAATATCCAATATCCAATGTACAATGTCCAATATAAAAAATCCAATATAGAAAGAAAAGTATGGATTTTACGGCAGGGAAAATAGGTAAGAATATACTTTTATTCAGCATCCCGCTTATTTTGGGAAACTTTTTCCAACAGATGTATACTTTTGTAAACAGTGCATTTGTTGGCAAATGGCTTTCGGTGGATGCATTGGCGGCTGTAGGCAGTTGCTATCCTGTTGTGTTTTTCATAACCTCTATGGTGTTGGGTATAGGTTCAGGCGGATCGGTGGTCGTGTCCCATTATTTCGGTGCCAAACAATACGATCAAATCCATACGGTAATTTCTACGTTTTATATATTCTTTATTGCATTGGGTATTGCAGTTTGCGGATTAAGCATATTGTCCGCCGATTTTATATTTTCGTTCCTCAATATGGAAGAAGGTGTCAAGAACCTTGCCGTGGAATATTTCCGCATATATATGCTGGGAATGTTTTTTTCGGTCTTGTTTCACTCGGCGGTAAGTATGTTAAGGGGGTTGGGTGATTCGGTTACGCAGTTGTATTTCCTTATCCCCGCCAATATCCTTAATATGATCCTCTCGTATATCTTTATCGGGGTTATGCACCTGGGCGTGGAAGCTTCCGCAGTTGCAAGTCTTATATCCCAATTTCTGGCTTTTGTAAGTTTTTTCATATATCTGCATTGGCGTCATGATTTTGTGCATCTGCCGTATAAGAACTTGAAGTTTAACCGACAGTATCTCAAACAAATAGTGTCTATCGGCATACCGACGGGTGTGCAACAAAGCGTAGTGTCATTAACACAAATTCTTATACTTTCGCTTGTCGTGCGCTTCGGAACCAATGCTACGGCGGCTTATTCCTCTGCCATGAGAATAGAATCCATAGCCCTTTTGTTCGTGCTTAATATTTCGCAGGCATTGACTTCCTTTGTGGGAATGAACGTCGGAGCTGGTCAAATGCAAAGAGCCAAACGTGGATTTTATTCATCGTTGAAGATAATGGCTTGCCTTTCGGCTATAACGTTGCTGATATTTACCTTTGGCAATACTTTTTTGATGAAACTGTTTACCGACAACAAAGAGGTTATCAATATAGGCAACGGCTATTTGGCAGTATCGGGCATATTTTGGTTTTTGTTTTGTTGGCAGATGATGTATACGGCGTTTTTCAGAGGTGCGGGCAAAGCAACGGTAACCATGGTGATAAGTATACTTTCGCTGTGGATTGTGCGCTGGCCGGTATCCTATGTTTTGAGTTTACATTACGGAACATTGGGTATATGGTTGGGAGCACCGGTTGCATGGCTTACGGGAGTGGTTATTTATATTGTAATCTTTAAATCAGATAAATGGCAGATGAAATCAACGGTTAAAAAGTTATCTTGTTTGTTTGCGGTTATTTTGTCTCTTTTCGCCTGCAATTCGAAGGCGCAACAGGAAAATAATACGGCGTTTGAGGAAAATGATATCGCAGAAGAATTTAATAAAACGGCGTCTTATTTTAAGCAATATCCGCAGAACTATTTTATATCTCCGTTAAAAATACCTTTGACTTTGGCAGGTACGTTTGCCGAATTAAGAGGTTCGCATTTTCATTCTGGTTTGGATATAAGAACCAATGAAAGAACGGGTTATGCCGTTATTGCTCCTGCCGACGGATATGTATCCCGTATTAAGATACAGGCTTACGGCGGTGGAAAGAACCTGTATATCACTCATCCTAACGGTTATACGACGGTTTATATGCATTTGGATTCTTATAGCGGGAAGATAGGGGAGTTTGTCAAAAGTTATCAATACCGAAACAAATGCTATACTTTTGATTACTACTTCAAAACTCCGCAAATCTATGTCAAACAAGGCGATACCATTGCAATAAGCGGAGAAACGGGAATGGTGCAGGGGCCGCATCTGCATTTTGAGATAAGGGACAGCAAAACCGAACAACCTATTAATCCGATACTTTTCGGGATAAACATAAAAGACACGGTTGAACCTTATATAGTTTCCATGGCTTTGTCGCCTATGAAAAATTCTTCCGTAGAGGGTAAGCCTGCAGATAAGATAATCGGGATAAATAAAAACAGTGATTTCAAGCAGGGCGATACTATTGAGTGTTACGGCAATATATATTTTTCCGTTTTGGCATACGACCCGTCAATGCGTTCTTCGATGCGTAACGGAGTGTGGAAGACGGAATTATTTGCCGACAGTGTGCTGATATTTTCGCATCATATAGAAAAATTCTCTTTCACCGATTACGGATTCGTGGATGCTACAATCAATTATCCGCTTTATATTAAGACCAATAAACGTATGCTTTGCTCCAGGCAGAAGGATAATGGTTTGTTGCCGTTTAATAAATACAGGAATAAAGGAATTTTGAACGTAAAGCCTGACAGCGTTTATAAGATACAGTGGAAACTGACGGATTTGAGTGACAACAGTATGACGTATACTTATTATATTAAAGGCGTTTTTGATTCTGCAGCATATAGCCGTACATATACAAGGGAAGGTCAGCAATATTTCCGTTATAATCAGGAAAATAATTTTACGGCAAAAGACGGCAGCCAGTTTGTTTTTCCTAAAAACTCATTGTATGAGGATATAGATTTTAAATATTCTTCATCAAAAGGTACGTATTCGGATGTGCACAGATTGCATACGGTTACCGAGCCCGTAAAAAAGAAGTTTACCGTCAGGATAAAGCCTTATAAGACGGACAATACGCTGAAGGACAAATATTTGGTGGTTAAGATAAATTCCAAAGGTGGTAAGAAAAGCGTAGGCGGAGAATTGAAAAACGGTTTTGTGGAGACGGTGACGGGAGATTTCGGCAATTTCGCCGTATGGATTGATACGATTGCACCTAATGTCAAGCCTTCGAATTTTAAAGAGAATAAGATTATCCATAAAAATCAAAAGACTTTAAAGTTTTCGGTATCAGATAATTTGTCGGGTGTGGATACTTACAACGGGTACTTGAACGGTGAATGGGTTTTACTTGAATTTGACGGCAGACGTGCGACGTTGATTTATAATATTGATGAAAAATTGAAAAAAGGCAAAAATGAGATGAAAATTGTGGTTACCGATGCAAAAAACAATAAAAAAACAGCAAAATTTACGGTTGTTAGGTAGTTTTTGTGTGATATAAAATAAAATTTATATTGTTGATAATTAATAACGTTAGGGCTACGCTCCGAAAAAAGTTATAAAAAAATTTGGCGGATAATAAAAAAGGTAGTACTTTTGCACTCACAAAACGACTAATTAGCTCAGCAGGTAGAGCACATCCCTTTTAAGGATGGGGTCCTGGGTTCGAATCCCAGATTAGTCACAAAGGATTTATTTTAAAGTTTCATAATAATTAGGTTTTTAAAACTGCTTTCATTCTGAAGGCAGTTTCTTTTTTTTATTTATTTTTAGTAATTTTGCAAATTGTAGATTAAACATCAGATATTATGATAACAAAAGAAGATTTTGATAAGATAGAAATACATGCAGGAACGGTTATCAACGTGGAATTGAATGCCAAAGCCAGAAAACCTGCATACAAGGTGACCGTAGATTTCGGTGAGGAAATAGGGATAAAAACGTCATCGGCACAAATAACCTCTTTGTATACGGCAGAGAAATTAATTGGCAGACAGGTTGTTTGTGTGACGAATTTTCCGCCGCTTCACATAGCATCGGTAAAAAGTGAGGTGCTTATATTGGGTTGCAATACCGATGAAGGTGTCGTATTGCTTCAACCTGAAAGACAAGTGGAAAACGGCAGTAGAGTGTTTTAAATAACTGCGGTGTGTAGAAGTTTGATAAATAAAATAACAGATAAAATGATTTTGGATTTTTCGAAAATAGAGGTTACGAAGATTGATAACTTTAAGGGTGGAGATAAGGAGATTTTTACAAAGATGTATACCGATGAGTCAAACAAAATAATGCTTTCGGTATTGAAGCCCGGTGCGTCAATAGGTTATCATAAACATGAAGACAATTGCGAAATAATTTTCATGATAAAAGGTTCTGCTATGGTGACTTACGACCAGACGGAGGAGAGACTTAAAAGCGGTCAGGCATTGTATTGCCCTAAAGGACACTCGCACAACCTTATCAACGATACCGATGAAGAGATAATGTTTTTTGCCGTCGTTCCCGAGATTAGATAGTTTTTTATAAGAGTTTTAAATTAGTTAGTCTTCAGGATATTTTGCCGTTATGATGCAGCGGTAAAATATCCGCATATTCTTTTTGATAATTCCATATTGCTTTATTCATATAAAAGACAGATATATTTTTTCAAAAAAAGTAATTGTGTTTTGCATTAAAATTGCAAAATTTTGTATTTTTGCAAAGTCTTGTGACAGATTACAGGATAGATATAGCATTTTTGCTGTTGTTATTTGAGATTAGAAATTTCGCCAAAATTTTACGAGACTCAAATTTTACAATAAGTGTAATGCCTTTTGTGGGTTTTACTTATGAGTCTCTCGGTGTTTGGCGATACCTCTAATCAAATGAGTAAAGCCTATTTCTATTTGTTTCTCTGAATACACAATAGCAAACATATATACAGAATAACGGATATTAATAAAATTAAAAACACATAAATAAAATGAGAAAGACATTAGTAGTTTTAGCATTGTTATGCTTAACAGTAGCAGGTGCAAAAGCACAGGAACAGACATATAATTTCCAAAGAGCAATGGAATTATATAACAACGGACAATTTGCAGATGCAGCGGAATATCTTGATAAAGAAATCAAGGATAATCCCAAAAATGCAGGATATTGTTACGCATATCTTTCTAATATGTATCTACAAAGTGAAATGTATTCCGATGCATTGTCTTATGCAACAAAAGCAATCAGCACTGTACCAAAGAAAGATAAAACAATGTTGGCAGGTGCATACGGATGCAGAGCATTTTCTTATCTTAGTTTAAAGGATACAGTTAATGCTGTTTCAGATTTTGAAAAAGCATTAAAGCAAAATAAGGAATATACTCCTTCCTATCAATGGTTAGGGAATATCTACAGAGATAAAGGAGATTATAAAATGGCAGAAGAAAACTTTAAGAAGATAGTTGCTATAGATAAAACAGACGCAATCGGATATTATGGATTAGCTGGAGTTTATTTTCAGCAAGAACGTTACAATGAAGCTCTTGAACAATATAGTTATGCATTAAAATTAAAACCTGAAGCATCCAATATATATGTGTTCAGAGCTAACACTTATCTCAAACTTAATAAGTATAACGAAGCAGTTGATGATTTAATTACTGCATTGGACTTGGATGGAAATGACTATGCTTTTCGCTTGATGACTACTTTGGATAGCGAACCTTTTCAAATAATGAAAACCAGGCTAAAAATTAAGTCTAATAAAGAACCAAATCAAGCATATTGGCCTTATGTTATAGGAGCAATGTTTCAGAGTGTGAATAATTATCAACAGGCTATTGAATATTATACAAAAGCATATCAAATAGATAATTCGCTATCATTCTATAAACGTATTGCAACCTGTTACATGGAATTGGGTAACTATAGTAAGGCATTGCAATGTATAGATGAAGTAATAGAAGCAGATACTTTAGATATGGGTGCAGTTATGACGAAAGCCAATATTCTTAATGAAATGGAAAGAACAAAAGAGGCAATAAAAACATTAGATAGATATATTGCTGCAGACCCTGAAAATTATTGGGGCTATTACAGACGCGGTTGGTTTAAGGAAGAAATTAAAGACATTGACGGAGCAATAGAAGATTACACTACGGCAATTATATTAGAACCTAATTATGTATATTCATATGCAAGCAGAGGTAAAATGTATTTAGATAAAGGAATGAAAGATCTAGCTGAAAAAGATTTTAAGAAAACTATTGAATTGGATAGTATCCCTGAAGATAATTCTTGTGCAATGTATGCCTATTTCTATTTAGGACAAACAAATAAAGCAAAAGAATTTATGGACAGTGTTATGGCACACAGTGATGATAGCAGTTATTACGATGCAGCATGTCTTTATTCTATCATGGGAGAAAAGCAAAAAGCGGTTAATTATTTAGAGAATGCTTTACGGAAAGGTTATAGACGTTTTGCTCATATAGAACGGGACAGGGATTTGGATAATATCCGCAATATGCAAGAGTTTAAAGATTTGATAAAGAAATATAAGGCTATTGCTGAAGAAGAGAATACTGAAGAAGATTCTGAAATATCTGAATATATAGAAAAAACAACTGAAGTTCCTTTTACAAGAGAAGTAAAGATTTTCAAAGTAAAATGTAAGATAAACGATTTACCACTGAATCTTATATTTGATACAGGAGCAAGTGATGTTTCTTTATCAATGGTTGAGGCTACATTTATGTATAAGAACGGGTATATAAATGATAAAGATATTATCGGAACACAATATTTCAAAGATGCAAACGGTAATATTAACGAGGGTACGGTGATTAATTTACGGAGTGTTTCATTAGAAGATGTTACACTTAACAATATCCGTGCTTCGGTAGTAAAGAATCAAAAAGCGCCGTTACTTCTCGGTCAGTCCGTATTGGAGAAATTCGGTAAGATAGAAATCGATAATGAAAACAAAGTTTTGAAGATAACAAGGAAAACTGAACAGGAAAGTAGTAATTTGATTTTTGATAAAGTTGATGAACAAGCAGAATTTCCAGGAGGTCTTAATGCTTTAATAAATTTTCTATCTCAAAATATAAAATATCCTCAAAAAGCCCGTGAAACGGGAACACAAGGTAAGGTATTTCTAACTTTTGTTGTTGAGAAAGACGGTTCAATTACCGATATAAAGGTTTTGCGTGATATAGGATCGGGTTGCGGAGAAGAAGCGGTCAGAGTTGTTAAACTTATGCCGAAATGGGAACCTGCAAAGAAAGATGGTAAGTATGTAAGGCAACAATTTAATCTGCCTGTAAACTTCAGTTTAAATAATGATAATTAAAAACACATAAATCAAAATGAAAGAGAGTTTAAAATCACATTTGTTGAATCTGTACTGCATGGTAGTTGCAGACGGAGAAATTTCTCCAAAGGAGAAAACAGAATTGTATCGTATTGGCAGAGATCTTTACGGAGTAACGGAAGATGAGATCAATAAATTAATTTTTACTGACGACATTGTCTTCTATATTCCCGAAACTTTGGAAGACAAAATCCTATATTTATACGATTTAGCTTTGATAGCATGGGCAGACGGTAAGATAACGGACGATGAAAGGCATTTGTTATCAACGTATGCCAAGAAGTTTGGAGTATTGAAAACAGAAACGGAAGAATTAATAAATTTCTTGTTGGAGAAAGCACAAAGCAAACTTTCCCACGAAGAATTATTAAAGGAGTTTAGTAATTAACTATTAAAGAAAGGTGAGATATGGCACTTAATCTAAAAAATATTTTCGGAAAGAAAACAAGCGACGGCAACCAGCAACAAGCCACCGACGAAATAACAATTAAAGGTGTAACTATGGGTGGCAGTATTATAGTTGCATCAAAAATTGATTGGAAAAAAGAAGGAGTTAATGATGCTGGTTCTGCAAAAGGAGATATTAATGCTTTTTCTGCAGGTTTTAATTCTGCGTATGCAAGAATCAAACGGTCTCAAGAATTAGATCAGGAGTTACAAAAGAAAATGAGAGAGGATTTGCAGGCAGATATAATAAACTTGGAAGCCGAGAGAGACAATAATAAAACCAAGTTGGAGGTTGAAGAAAGTAGTTTAAAATCCATTGAATCCCAAATTTCGGATAAAGAAGACGAAATAGCAAAAGTTAAAGACGGTAAGGCAAATAAAGACAAAACCATTGTAGCTAACTTTGTTATCGGAGCGGTTATACTATTGTTTATGACCTTATATCTGTTTATTTTTTACAGTTCAACAGGGTATTCTGCGTTTTTCAGAGATTTTGACACTACAAGCGCATCTATTCAAACCGCTATGTTTTATGGCCGTGCTATTCCGCAAGCTTTTGACGACGGAATCTTTGAAGGATTTTTTATAATCTTTTTACCTGTCTTATTTATGGGACTTGGTTTTGTTGTTCATCAATTCAGTGTCAATTCCAAGGGGAAAGAACGGTATATAAAGACATTCGTATTGTATGCCTTGACATTTGTTTTTGATTTTTTGCTTGCGTACAAAATCAGTAAAGCAATATATGACATTCAAGTTATGACTTCGTTAACTCCGATGCCGCCTTTTTCTTTGAAAATTGCTTTTGCGGATATGGACTTTTGGATTGTGATATTCTGTGGCTTTGTTGCGTACATTATTTGGGGACTTGTGTTTAGCTTTGTTATGCAAAATTATGACAAGATGACAAGTAGTAAATTTCTTTTGGAAACTCTGCAAAACGAACTTAAAAAATTGCAGTTTAAGCGTGCAGATATACAGAAAGAAGTAACACAATTAAAAAATATTATCAATAACCTGGAAGCCAAAATCAAACAAAAAACATCTGAATTGAATAATTCCGTCAGATATGATTTTCAATCAATGTTACAATACCTTGCAAATTATTATCAAGGATGGGTATCATATATTGCTTTATTCGGAGGACATACAGATGAATTAGCAAAGAGTTACGACAAGGAGATGGAATCTGTTAATACTTGGATGTACGGAATAAAAAGTAAGTTTAAAAAATCTGAAAACAATTCAAACGGGGAGGATAAACAATGAAGGCAAAATTATTATTAGCATTAGGTGTTTTTGTACTATTTGTTTCTTGCGGATCAAAAACTCCGCCGCCACTAAAAGAAAAACCTATCAATATTACAATCTTCTTGGATTTGTCTGATAGAATTATGCCCGAAAAGCAAAGCAACGGTATGCAGCAGATGGAGAAAGACACAGCCTTAATAGGTTTTGTCAGAGATTGGTTTATAAATAGGCAGGTAAAAAATAAACTCGGTGTTGCAGATAAGATACAGATTGTATTTCATCCTGAAGACGGTATTCCGAATATAGACAGTTTGTCAAAGAATCTTGCCTTGGATATGACAATGACAGGCAAGAAATCCATTGCATTAAACAAGCAAAAACTGATTAGTATGCCTACTGTCTGGAATACGTCATTGAATTCAATATATTCGAATATCTTATCTACCTGCAAAAAGTTGGAAGATTTTCCTGGTTCAGATATTTGGGGGTTCTTTGATACCGAGATAGACGAATATATTAAAAAGGATTATAGAAATGTGATTATTATCCTTACTGACGGTTATATTTTCTACGAATATGACCAAAGACCAGAGACTCCTTCTACTGTTATCAAAGAATATAATTATATGGAGGCAAAGAATTATTCATATATAGAGAAACTTACACCTTGCAATCAGGACTTGGAGAATTTGGAAGTATTGATGCTTGAAGTTAATCCTAAAGCAAATAAGGATTTCTCAAAAATGAAATCTATTTTGGAGAATTGGTTTAAAGATATGGACTGTCAGAGAGTTATTATCAAAAAAGTGGCATTGCCGAATAAGAGTAAACAAGTAATTGACAACTTTTTAAACGGAGATTAACCTATGAAAAAATCAGCTAAAATACTAGTAACAACAGGAATTATTATAGTATGGATTATATTGTTCGCCGTTATTGTCGGAGTAAGACAATCAAACGGTTTTCATACTCCCGGATTTATAGCGACAATTTTGTTTATCGCAACGATTGCTGCAGTACGTGCTGTTTGGAAGAAAGATAAGGGTGATAAAAATAAACAGAATGATGTTTAAAGATTATTATAAAATCCTTGAAATTTCTTTCGGTGCAAATGCAGAAGATATAAAAACTGCATACAAAAGGCAGGCTATGAAGTGGCATCCTGATAAAAATCCCAATCAGGATGTTACTTCAATTATGCAAGATATTAACGAAGCGTATAATATTTTGAAAAATCCGGTTGCCAAGCAACGATATGACAGAGAATACGTCATATACATCAATGAAACTTACAACCGTAAGAATGATTATCAAGTTCATGACGAGGATTTAAATAATGACATATATACTGCCCGCAAAGATGCGGCAGAATATGTCAAAGAGTTTATGGACGAGTTGAAAAAACAGACGCTTATTGCGGGTAATGCAGCATGGAGTGCTGCCAAAGGTTATGTATATGCATTGATTATCTTTACGATAATAGGTATTATTATTGCATTGTTAAGATAATTGAAATGTACAAATATAGATTTTTGCTATAGACTGTATCATCACAGTTTAATAAGCAGTGTCGTTACTTCTGTTTGTAAATAATTAAAGGTTTAAAGTTTTATGACTTTAAACCTTTAACATAACATACAGCACCCAGCCTTGAGTTCAAAAACTACTGACTACAAAATATTTTTTACAACTTTTGCGGGATTGCCTACGGCTATGCAGTTGTCAGGAACATCTTTTGTCACGACACTGCCTGCACCTACCACACTGTTCTGACCGATTGTTACCCCGGGAAGAATTGTTGCTCCGGCACCTATCCAACAATTTCTTTTCAAATGCACAGGTTTACAGGTAATAATCTGATGTTCCTGCAAATCGTGATTATTTGAAATAAGCTGGCTGTTAGCCGCCACCAACACATCGTCTTCTATCGTTATGCCACCCGCACTCATCATAAGACAGTTGTTCATAATGACAACATTTTTTCCGATCTTCACATTTTTAGCCCGCACTACATTCAGCGGAGGCATAATTCTGGAGTTCTCACCTATACCTTGTGAAAATAATTCATTAATCAGTGAATTATACTCATCGGTATAAGGCATTGTGTGATTGATCTTAAAACAAAGTTGTGCGTCTTTAACACCTTCTTCTACCTCTTGTTTAGTTGCCTGACGCAAATCAATTCTTATCTCTTCCATATCATTGTAGTTTTATTCTGTTTTTATCGGGCGTAATACTTTTGCGGGGCTGCCCAATGCGACAACATTATCCGGAATATCCTTTGTAACAACGCTGCCTGCTGCAATAATAGAATTCTCTCCTATCGTTACACCTGCCAATACCGTAACATTTGCACCTATCCAAGCATTGCGCTTTATGACTATCGGTTTGGTCAAAAGCGAATGGCGGATTTCCGGTTTTTCAGGGTGATATTCAGTTGACAATACACAATGAGGTCCGATAAAGACATCATCTTCAACGGTTATTCCGCCTAAAGACAGGAATGTGCAACTAAAATTTACAAACGCACCTTTACCTATCGCCAATCCTTTGCCGTAATTTATATTGAAAGGTGGGAAAATGCGTGTTGTGTTGTCAATTTCTTTGCCCGTTATCTTTCTCAAATATTCCCTTACTTCATCTTCTGTTTTGTAACCGTTGTTTAATTCGGCTGTTAACTGCATTGTAAGGTGCACATCGGCATAAAGACCATCACTGCCGACATATTCTTCGCCTGCTGTCATATCTCTGTACTTTTTGTGTACTGATAGCTTGATTATAAACTATCAGTACTGTATTTAAAACCTTAAATATAGGTTGCAAACCTTTAGAAACCTAAGCCTTTCAGCCAATCAATGACTTTTTTCTCACCCGTGCGGACATCGTGCCCGTACATAGAAAAACCGTTTAACACATTGGCATTCGGATAAGCTTCTTTGACGTCTTCAACACATGAGGCAAGACCGCTGCCCTCGTGGGTAGTAAACGGAATTATCGTCTTGCCGTTTAAGTCATATTCTTTAAAGAATGTAAACATTACCTGCGGATAGGTACCCCACCAAACAGGACCGCCGATAAACACGGTACTGTACTGATCGATGTTTTCTATTTTGCCTTTAAACGCAGGGAGTTCGCCTTTGTTAGCTTCTTCTTTTGCAACCTTGATAAGGTCGTTGTAAGACATGTTGTAATTTTTTTCTGCCTTGATTTCGAAGCGGTCGCATCCGATGTAATTGCAGATATAATCTGCAACAATCTTGGTGTTTCCCTCTTTGATTACTCCTACCGAGTATTGTTCTCCTGCTTGTGAGAAATAAACGACAAGGACTTTATCTTTTGCCGTATTAATCTGCGTGATTATTTTATTCATATCGCTGTTTATTTTATTTTCGTCGCTGTTTATTTCACTCTTTGCATTGCCCTGCGAACACGAAAAGCAAAACAATGCTGATAAAATACCTAATAAGCTTACTCTTTTCTTCATTTTGTTTGATTTATATTGGATGTTACTATTCTGTTAATGCGTTTGCTTAAGGTATTGTAAGTCTCCGTAGAAATACGATGCCGTTGTGCCGCCGTCAATCAAGAAATCCGCTCCCGTAATAAAGCGTCCCTTATCGGACATTAGGAATTGTGCCAAATCTCCTACCTCATCGGGAGTTCCTGCACGCATTGCAGGTGAGGCCTCTATCATTTTGCGGTAACCTGCACCCCTCGGACCTTTCAATTCATCGGCTGCAAGCGGCGTAATTATGATTCCGGGAGATATAGAATTGATAGTAGCACCGCGTTTTGCCCAACGGGTAGCCTCAAACATAACTTTCAAAACATTACAACGCTTGGAGTATTGGTAGGCTTTCAATGTATCGGCAATATTCTTAACAATCGGCAAATTTAAAAGTGATTCCGTATCAGTAGTTGCCAATAAGTCGCTGTCCTCTTGCGGAATCGTTCCCAATCTGTGACCGCTTTGCGAAGATATTATCACACCTGAACCGCCGTTTGATATGACTTTGCCGAATTCTTCCATAAATACCGCCGTTCCGTACATATCTACCTGCAATATCTTCTCTATCGGGGCTTGCGAAGGGGAGACTCCCGCTGCATTAATAACATATTTAACTTCACCTTTAGAGGTCGCAAACTCCACAAGCTCCTTTATAGACTGCCGTGAGGACAAATCAAATTTCAAAGTTGATACTTCAAAACCTGCTTGTTCCAATGTGATTTTTGCATTATCAAGACTTTTTTCACTGTAATCCGCAATGACGATATGCTTTCCCGTACTTATTCTTCTGACAATAGCAATGCCTATGCTGCCTGCACCGCTTAATACAACAACTTCTTTATTCATATTTGTGATAAGTGTTATTGAAATTCTGTTTTTGCAAAATTACAATATAAAAACAAAATATTGTTTACCAAAATTCACCTTTCTTTTACAATTTTCGCAGTTTATTCAATTGCATATACGGAAAATATTCGTACTTTTGCAAAACAAATTAATGCAATAGTGCAACATAACAAGCAATAACTATTATTTCGTGTTCGAAATAAGCCTCGGAAACTTATTTTAGAAGAATGAAATAGCAGTTCAGGATAAAGTATAAGGTTTATTATAATCCTCTTTATTACATTTTAACACTTTAATGGTGTTAAATTAATCTATTAGAGGATGGGTATTCTCCGAGGCTTTACCTGAACACGAATAGAGAAGTTAAACACCTTATTTATTTTAGTCATTTCATAAACGATTGATAGTTTTTGCAAAAATTATCAATCAAAAATGACAAAAGACAAAAATCTTTCGGTTATCAATTATGATGACCTACAATCCAAAACGATGGATTGGCTGCGTTTCCCGCTTATGATAGCGGTTTGTTTTATTCATGTGCATCAACAAGTTCTTATAGATATGCATCCGTCAGTTGCAGCACACAGCATTTTCTTTCTTATTACACAGATTTTAGCCAGATTAGCGGTTCCTTTGTTCTTTATTATAAGTGGCTATTACTTTTTCTATAACAAAAACTCTCAAGAGTGCATTTTCAACAAGGAAATCTATATTTTAAAACTCAAAAAACGTATCCGCACCCTGTTAATTCCCTATTTATTCTGGAATTTTGTAGTCTTGTGCATATATTTTGCGGGTTACCTGTTCGTTAGACACACTTGGATGTCGCCCATACAGGTATTATCAGCATTTTGTTACTATAAAGGAACTAATGCTACGATAGCATTTCAATTTTGGTTCATAAGGGATTTGATGATTGTGTGCATTATTTCTCCGATACTTTATTTTCTTTTAAAGAAAGGTAAGTTGCTGACGTTATTACTTCTTTTAGTTTTATGGATGTCTCCGCTAGAATTATTTCCGTTTTCTAAAGTTGCCGTATTTTTCTTTTCCTTGGGAGCGTTTTTCAGTATCAACGGCAGAAATATAATTAAGGATATAGCAAGGTTGCCTAAATATCCGTTGTATTTGCTGACTGGCGTATTTATGATTGCAGATTTACTACTGAATGAACAACCTGCAACAACAGTTCATGTAGTAACAAATAACATTTATGTACATAATGTATTTATATTATTAGGTATAGCTACTGTGTTGAGTATTATTTCGGAGTGTTTTAGAGTTGGTAAACTGAAAAATGTAAATAAACAACTGGCTAATGCTTCTTTCTTTTTGTTTGCAGTACATCCGTTACCGTTAAGTCAAATTCTCAACAAATTACCTGCAATGGTTCTGTCGCATAATGATTTTACTTTCTTTATTATATATTTGCTTTCCGTGCCTCTAATTGCCGTTATTTCGGTATGGGTATATAATTTCTTGAAAAAACGGTTTCCGAAATTTACAGCAATAATAACTGGCGGCAGATAAGAAAAGGATACAAGATTTGCGGAAAGTATTGCACTTTGGAGAGGAAAAACTTGAAAAGTATCGCAGTTTACGGATAAAATTTATGGAAAGTATTGCACTTTGAAATGAAAAAACTTGAAAAGTATTGCAGTTTATTTAGATAAATTTTCATAATTTTGCATTCAAAATCAATAAGATTATGCAAAAAGAAGATTTTGTAAAAATATTATCTGATCAAAAGTCAGAAATAGAGGCAATAGATATAAACAAGTATTGCACCCGTAGAGAGGAGGAACAAATTGAATTTGACAGCTCTTTAGCTCAAATTGTTATAGGGGTGAGACGTTGCGGTAAATCTACATTATGCATTAAAGTTTTGAAACAAAAAGGTATTAATTTCATATATATAAACTTTGATGACGAAAGATTATCTTCCCTAACGAGAGAAGATTTGAATGTCTTGTTGGAAGCGGCTTATATTGTATACGGGGATACCGATTATATGTTTTTTGATGAAATTCAAAACATACCTCAGTGGCATCTTTTTATAAACCGCTTACTACGTCAGAAGATTCATTTGTTTATAACGGGATCGAACGCCAAACTTTTAAGCGGAGAATTGAGTACCTTCTTAACAGGACGATATAATGAGATAGTTCTTTTTCCTTTTTCCTTTGCAGAATACTGTTATGTGAAAAATACAGACACTGAAAGTCGAACTACCAAAGCTGAAGCCTTACTTACCAAAACTTTTAACGAATATCTTACTTACGGCGGCTTACCTGAAACGCTTAATGTGACAAATCAACGCAAGTATGTTATGAGTCTTTTAAACTCTATCATAAAAAAAGATATTTCGCAGAGATTTAAAATCCGTTATACCGAATCTCTTAACAATATGGCGAATCATCTGATAAATAATTTCTCTCAAGAGGTTGTTATCAACACTCTTAAAGATATTTTTTCCTTTGGTTCGTCCCATACCGCCGAAAATTATTACTCGTATCTGAAAGAGGCGTATTTGCTTTTGGGACTGAAAAAATTTTCTTTCAAAAGCCGTGAGCGTATATATAATGAAAAAACCTACGTTGTGGATTTAGCATTCGTTGCACAGCGGCAGGACAGTTTTTCTGCAGAGAATTGGGGTTGGAGATTGGAAAATGCGGTCTATATTGAACTACTTCGCCGTTGTAATCCGTTATCTTTGGACATTTTTTACGCAAAAGACAGATTTGAGATTGATTTTCTTTTGACTCAATCGGGACATGTTGAACATTTAATTCAAGTTAGCTGGTCACTTTCTTCGAAAAAGACTTATAACAGAGAAATAAATGCACTTATAAAGGGAGCTGAAAAGTATCATTGCGAAAATTTGTTGCTTATAACTATGGATAAAGCCTCGGAAGTTGAACTTAACGGACATAAAATCAAAATTGTCAACGCCGAGAGGTGGTTTTTGCAAGATAATATTTAATATTATGCCTTTATTAAGAGAAAAAACTTGAAAAGTATCGCAGTTTGCAGACAAAATTTGCGGAAAGTATTGCACTTTGGAATGAAAAAACTTGGGAAGTATTGCAGTTTGGTAATTAGTGGCGGGGAGTTATTGTTTTAATAGGTTGATGCTTGGGATTTGTATTGCAACCAAATGCCGTCTTGTTTGATAAGCCAAAACCTTAATTGCAAATTCCAAGTATGTCTTCCGCCGCCGAAAACGGCAGCCGTTACTTTGCTTTGTCCTGTTAGGACTGCACTGTCGGCGTTTATTGAAACATCAAGATTTTCATGCTCGGCACTGTAATAGTTAAGCGTTCCGTCGGCAATACAACGCAAATAAGTCTGTTTATCCTGCTTCATACCCGTCATATGTATCAAAACGAAATTATCGCTCATCAACTTGCCCAAATTAACCGTGTCTTTGGCAATCATATACGAGTACATATCTTTATAGTTCTGCAAAATAATCTCTTTATCCGTCATATTGTCCGCATTATTAAACGTTTTGTTTTGGGAACATGCAATAAAATTGATGCAACTCAACAAAATAAAAACATATTGTTTCATTATGCAAAGTTAATACAAAATCTTAAAGACATTTCTACCAAAATTATGGAATCTGTATTGTATAAGGTATCGGACGGACAGTTATTTACTTAAATATTACTACCTTTGCATATTGAAACATAACTATTTTAAGGAACAATATAATGAAAGTATTGATTATTAACGGATCTCCGAACAAAGAAGGCTGCACTTATACGGCTTTAAAGGAGATTGAAGGAGTTTTAAACGCAAATAATATTGAAACGGAGTGGGTTTATTTGGGTAAAAAGCCGGTTGCAGGTTGTATAGCATGTTTTTATTGCAAAGAACACGGACATTGTTTTCAACAGGATGCAGTTCAGGAGCTGCAAAAACGTGCTGCGGAGTTTGACGGACTGATTGTAGGCTCACCTGTCTATTATTCGGGACCGACAGGTCAGATAATATCGTTTTTGGATCGCTTATTCTTCGGCGGATTTCAGGCAATGATGCAAGGGAAACCCGGTTGTGCAGTTGTAAGTTGCCGCAGGGGAGGAGCAAGTGCTACATTTGAGCAATTGAATCAATATTTTACCATATCCAATATGCCTATTGTGTCTTCGCAATACTGGAACAGCGTTCACGGATACACACCTGACGACGTAAGAAAGGACAAAGAGGGTTTGCAGACAATGAGAACGCTTGGTCAGAATATGTCATATTTGCTAAAACTTATTGAATCGGGCAAACAAAACGGCATCACAAGACCCGAATACGAGCCGACAGTTTATACGGATTTCATGACAGGAAAATAAGACGGCGTAAAAAAATATTAAAACGCCGTTTTAATAAATTTTTATCGCAGAATAATTTATTAATCACGCAGAATAATTTACTGAAACGGCGTTTTATTTTTGCCTTTTGTAATATGCTGATATTCTTACTGTAATCTGCCCGTATTTTTTAGGTGTTCAGTCTTGTAAATCATGTATTGAGTTTGGGCTTCTATGAGGTTACTTTGTGCCTGTTGCCATTGCGATTGGGCATCCAGCAAATCGGTAAGCGTACACAGCGAAGCGTCAAATTTATCCTGCATCATACGCAGGTTTTCTTCCGCTTGTTTTACTCCCAAGTCAGCCGTGGTTATCATAGAATACGAGTTTTCAAGATTCTTCTGCGATTGTATTGCACGTATTTGTAACAGTTTGGAGTTTTTATCCAATTCCGATTCGGCATTTTCGGTTTCTATTTTGGCTTTCTTATACTTTGCCGAAGTAGCACCCCAATTCCAGATAGGGATACTTACACTTAACATAGCGTAACCTTGACCCTGTTTATAAGTTTGCGAAAACGGTACCGTCTGTCCTTCATATTCGGTAGTGCCTTCCGTTTTTATGTTGCCCGCATAAGAATAGCCTGCACCTATTCCCACTGTCGGAAGATAATCTGCGAAAGCTATTTTCTGCTGCCGTTGTTTTACTTCAATGTTTTTCTGCATCAACAAAATTTCAGGCAAAGAATCTATTGTAACATCATAACTGCGTTCAATATCTACGCTTATTATTGTATCTATCGGTATAATCTCGGAAGCAAAATCAACACCTATTGTATTGCAAAGGGCAATTCGGCACAATTCTTTGCCTGTTTGTGCTTTTTGTAAGTTATATTGCAGTTCGCTTTGCTTGGTTTGTATACGTAGTAGGTCATTACGCGTCGCCATTTGGGCATCAACGCTTACTGAAACATTATCATACAGTGTTTGAATGTAATCTAAATACGTTTCCATCATCTTTACTTTCTGTAAAACGGCTATATAAGTCCAATAAGCGTTATCTGCCTGTGTTATTATCTCACTACGTATTTGTTTTTTTTGGATTTCGGCACATTCTTTACCGATTTGAGCCATTTTATTTGCCTGATAAATTTTTCCTCCTGCATAAATAGGTTGTTGTAATGAAATTCCTGCCAAATAAACTCCCTTTAAAATCAAATTCATTCCCATTGCATCAATGTCAGGTGTCATATAAAGACCCGAAAATGAGCCTTCAATTTTTGGAAGATAAGAAGCAAAAGCCTCTTGTTTAGATAATTTGGCCGTAAGTACGGCATTGTCAGACTGTTTTATATCCTCACTGTTTTCAAGTGCCATCTGCCTGCACTTATCTAAGGAAAGTATTATTTCCTCTTGTGCATCCAATGTATTATTTGCACAAGTTATTAAAATCATTAATGATATTATGATTGTGTTTCTCATCTTTATAAATCTATTTTATAATTCAATTCCATTATTACATTGAACTTTGAAAACATCAAACCAAATCCTTTTTAGACACCCTATAAAAAAGACTATAAAATGTCGGCAGAAGAATAAGAGTTATAAACGTGCCTACTGCTAAGCCTCCCATAATAACTATAGCCATGGAGCAGTACATAGGATCTGTCAGAAGCGGAAGCATACCTACAATAGTGGTTGCAGATGCCATTATAACAGGACGTACCCTTGATACAGTAGCATTAACTATTGCCGAGTAAGAATCAAGTTTTTCTTCTTTGATAAGCCTATTTACTTCATCTATTAATACTATTGAGTTCTTTACCATCATACCCATAAGTCCCATAACTCCTATTATAGCCATAAAAGTGAAAGCCTGTCCAGTTAAAAGCAGAGAAGGAACTATTCCGCATATAACAAACGGGAAGCAAATAAAGATAAGAAAAACTTGTTTCCAAGAGTTAAACAAAAGAAGTAATACACCAAGTATAAGAAATAACATAAGAGGAACGTATTTCATAAGTCCCATAATAGCATCTGACTGTAATTCTATCTCACCTACCCACCTTAGTTTATAGCCTTCAGGTAACGGAATATCCTCTATTTGTTTCTGTACGCTGGCAAGTGCTTTTGCTGCTGTAGCGTCACTGTTGTCTGCATTGAAATCACACTCCGCTTCAATACTTCTTACACCATTGACTCTGTAAACGACAGGTTCGTTCCACGAAAGGTGTAAATCCTGTATTACATTGCTAAGCGGAGAAGATGAAAACATTTCTTGTTGGATTTGACTTGCACTTTTTGCTCCTGTCATCACTTTTGAGATGTCTTCTTTATTGATATTAACGTTCAGAGTACTCCAAACAGGAATATTTTTTATGTCATTGGCGTTGTAATTTGCGGTTTCAAGTTTAAGATTTATCAAAACCTGTTTGTCATTATCGTTCAAAACTCCTACAGTTGTGCCGTCAGTGGCTGCAAGTAAGGCATTGCCGACATCATTACGCTGAATACCGCTACGGAGTGCGTCTTGTTGGATATATTGTGCAACAAGAGTTTTGTCCATAGGCTTCCAATTACTTTGAACTGAGTATTTGTCAATGTAAGGGCTTTGTTTCATAATCTGCTGTGCCTTTTCGCACAAATCTTTCAACACCGCAGGGTCGGCACCCGAGAATTCCGCCTCAACGGGATGGGAAGTGCTTACCGAGAAGTTATACTTGCGTATTCTTATGTAAGCATCGGGGTAATTCTCTCTTAACATCTGCCGAACCTGAGGGATAACCTTGCAAACGGTTTTATAATCCTTGCAATCAATAATAAATTCCCCATAACTGTCTCCGCCGTTTGTCATCGGTCTTACCAAACAATATCTTGCGGGAGCGGAACCCTGCGAAGCTGCAATGCGCTCTATGTCTTTGTTTTTCTCCAATTGCTGTGATATTGTTATCAAATCCTGCTTTACTTTGTCAGGTGATGTCCCCGACGGCAGAGAATATTCCACTATAAACTGTTTATAATCGAAATCAGGGAAGAAAAGATTCTTTACTTTAGTGAATCCCGCTCCGCAAACTGCCAAAACAATAACCGCACATGTCACAGCGATTGTTTTATTGTCTATCATCCAAGCGATGATACGGCGGAAAAATCTGTGCAGTTTGCTGTTCATCTGATTGTCTGTCGACTTTATCCGCTTATCTGCACGCGGCGGCAGCCAGGATTTCGCACACACGGGCACTTGTACCAATGCCAATACCCAGGATGCGAGCAAACTTACACACAATACCAAGAACAAGTCGCCCGCATATTCTCCTACCGTACCCGGTGACATATATATTGCGATGAATGTGGATGCCGCTATAACGGTTGCCCCCAATAACGGCATAGCTGTTTGTTTGCCTATACGGTAGAGGTATTTCTTTGGGGCAAAACCTTTATTCTTATCAACCAATATGCCGTCCATAATAACGATTGCATTATCCACGAGCATACCCATTGCAACGATGAAAGCACCAAGTGAAATCCTTTGAAGCGTTGTACCTAAATTCAGCAGAATTGGGAAAGACAGGGCAATGGTAAGCAATAAGCCGAAACCGATTATTACTCCGCTGCGGATACCCATCGTAAATATTAGAATAAGGATTACAATCAAAACGGATTCCAGCAAATTTATCATAAAGGAATTAACAGCTGAGGAAACCTTGTCAGGTTGGAAAAAAATCTTTTCCGTCTGCATGCCGACAGGAACATTTTTCATTATTTCGTTTAGTTTCTTATCCACATCCTTGCCTACATCGGGAACTACAACATCATTATTCAGCGAAACACAAACGGCAAGTGCAGGTTTACCATGTACAAAAAATCCGTTGCGTTGCGGTTCGGAGTAAGTACGTTTAACTTTTGCTATATCGCCAAGGCGTATTACCGAACCGTCAGTAGTATTTATTTTCAGATTTCTTATATCTTCTTCATTCTTTACTGCATCGCTGACAATAAGTTTTAACCGTGTATCACCGATTTGCAAATTGCCTGCATTGACTACTTTACCTGCGGAATTCAAACACATCATTATCTGAGTAGGAATAATGCCGTTGGAAGCAATCTTATCTTTTGGGATAATAATATCTATAACCTCGCTTCTGGTACCTGCAATAGTTACACGTTTTACACCTTTGACTGTAAGTAATTCCCGCCTTATGTATTTGGCATATTGTTCCAATTCTGTATAGTCATAACCTTCGCCTGTCAATGCATAAAATATTCCATAGACATCCATCATATCGTCAAGCACTACAGGATCATAGCATTCTTGTGGCAATATTGTTTTAACGTCATTAACTTTGCGTCTTAATAAATCAAAGTACTGCTCAATTTCATCCAAAGGCACTGCCATATCAAACTCAACGGTTATCATAACCATATCATTCTGACATTCTGATTTAATCTTGGTTACCTTAGGAAGCGTCCTTAGGGCATCCTCCATAGGAATTGCAACCTTCAATTCTGCTTCGTGAGTTGTCGCACCCGGATAAGGGACGACTACCATTGCTTGCTTTATCGTTACCTCGGGGTCTTCCAATTTAGGCATCTGAACAAAAGCCAACACTCCCGCAATTAAAATCCCTATCATCAAAGACCAGAACAGTACGGTCCGGTTCATAAAAAATTTTGTTACCTTCATTGTAAGTAATATTGAGTTAAAAAGATTTTCGGTTGCAAAATTCGCAAAATTAGCCTTATTGCCCATAATTCAATAAGTGACAAAAATGTCCCGTTGGGCAAAAAGGAGGAATTGTAATGCAATGTTGTATTATTTGTGCGGGTTTATATGTGAGCAAAAACCGATGTCTATATGACGGATAATCAATGCGTAACAAAAAGACGGCGTTTTAAGAAATTAAAACGCCGTTTCAGTAAAATAATCAGCTTGATTATTTTATTAATCAGCCTGATTATTTTTGAGGCAAATATTGCTGCAACATTTTCTCTATATATTTACCTATTACGTCAAACTCAATATTCACTACAGTACCCGTTTTGAAGTTGTGGAAATTGGTGTGCTCTTGGGTGTAAGGGATGATAGACACCGAGAAATCGTTGTCATTGCTGTCCACAACGGTTAAAGAAACACCGTTTACGCAGATACTGCCTTTTTCTACCGTGGCATGTACATGTTCTTTGTCGTTAAAAGTAAAATAATAACGCCATGAACCGTTTTCGTCAACGACTTTAGTGCATGTCGCAGTGTTATCAACGTGTCCTTGAACGATATGTCCGTCAAATCTGCCGTCCTGAAGCATGCTTCTTTCGACATTAACTTCCGTTCCTACCTGCCAATGTCCCAGATTTGTCCTGTCCATGGTTTCTTTCATTGCCGTAACGACGTATTGTTTCTTTTCTTTGTCAAGTTTTACCACCGTAAGGCAGCAACCGTCGTGTGCAAAACTTTGGTCAATGTGCAACTCGTCGGCAATTACGCATTCCAAAGTGAAATGGAAGTTCGTACCTTCCTGATCTATCTTTACGACTTTTGCAGTCTGTTCTATTATTCCTGTAAACATGATTATAAGATTTTTATATTATAATTAAGATTAATATTTTCTATGTCAGCATCATTTGTTTCTTGAATTCCGCTAAAGTAATTATCTTTGTATTACCGTGTTGTTGCAACTCCGTCAAATCTTTATCGCCCGAAACTATATAAAAGGCATCTATGCTTTCTGCTAATGATAATAAATACAAATCTTTTTCATCTCTTATTTTGCTTTCGGCCCGTGAGGTTATAATGTCGTATTGACAGAATGCATTAATAATCTCAAGTAATGAGTTTACATCATTATCACTTACATATTTTCTTATCTTATTTCGTGCGGAAACATCCTGTATTTCATTTATCAATTCTTTGCAAACACAGACATCAAAACGCATATCCGTTAAAATGCGTTTTAATAAGCCGTTTTGTTTTGATAACAAGAAAGAAATCCAAATATTACAATCTAAAATGACTTTCATTTTGCGTATCTTACGGCTCTGACTTCATTTAGTATTTCTTCGTCTGTCAATGGGGAGACATCATTGCGGGAAGATATAAATCCGTCCAATAATTCTTCCTTTGTTTGAGCTTTCCACCCCATCTTGACAATTAATTCTTTAAAGAAATTCCAGTCTTTTACGGGTACGTCCAAATAAACCCCTTGCATTAATGCATCGCTTGTCATCATAGTTGTATGATTTATATTTACTGTGCAAAGATACAAATATTTATTTAATTACAAAGAAAAGCGGGGACGCAAATTTTGCGTTCCCGCTTAATAAATGAATTACTTACGTTATTCAATAATCAATTTTTGCGTGAATTTACCTGCCTTAATATAATAAACTCCGCTTTCCAATCCGCTGACATCTATATTGAATTTTTGAGATGTGATATTGAACCTGTAAACTACCTGTCCGTTGCTATTAAAAATAGTAACTGCGTCAGCATTATTCAATGTCAAATGTTCAATATCCAATGTAATAACGTCTTTTGCCGGGTTAGGATAGATATTTATTGAAGCGTTTCCGTTGACATCTTCTATACCGCTCTCGCCGCAATCTTCTACGATGTTCAT
>JAGBOF010000014.1 GCA_017633985.1 Bacteroidales bacterium | reverse complement strand
GAAAGCACTGCCATAGTATTTAATGTTTTTAGGGTTATAATACAGGGTTTCTATATTGTTAGAGCCACTAAAAGCTTTATGACCGTACGCATCAGCGATAGAATCCAGAGCCAGGCCTAAGGTTACTGTTTTAAGTTTGTAGCAATCAGCGAAAGCGTATTCCGATAGGACTTTTACGCTGTCACCAAGGACAAGAGTTTCGATATTACTGCCTTTGAAAACATCCGTTACGGTTTTCGCTTTCCAAGTGACGGTGTCCAATCCCGTGCAACCGTCAAATGCACCGTCTCCTATGCTTGTTACGTTTGTAGGAATGGTTATTGACTTTAATTTTGTAAGACCTTTAAAGGCATTGCTGCCTATTGTCTTCAAGTTGGCGTGAAGCGTAACGGACTTAATCTTGCTGTTTGTTCCGTTGAACGCATCTTGCTGAATTTCAATAACGGCATAAGTCTTTCCGTTATAGGTAACATTGTTCGGTATATTTATTTCCGTCTGGTCCTCATATCTGTATCTTTCCTTTGCCACGGAAGAAGTTTTGTTTATCCACGTCCAGACAACCCTTACCGTTTGGTCCTGCGAGGAAATAATCTCGTAATAGACATTGCCGACCTTAAAGTCGTGTGCCTTTGCACCCAGTCCCGCAAGTAAGAGGACTGCTAATAAAAGAAAATGTTTTAAATTTTTCATTGTTATAATTTGTTTAAATTAATATTCATCTTTCAGCAAGCGGTATAAAACAAACGGTACGCATAAACCTTGTTTACACGTACCGTATATATCAAAAAATCAATAAATTACCATTTACCCCCCCCCTTTTTTAAAAGTGCTGTTTTGTAGGAAGTTAAAATTGTTTTGCGGTAATATTGCAGCAATATATTGTATCATTTGCATTATTCAGTTTGTTTTACCCGTTAAAAAACTGTTTGTTTTGCAAAAGTATAAAAACTTTCTTACATGCCAAAATTTTTATAAAACAATCTGCAAAAAAGTAGCGCCATCCCGCGAAATTAATCTGCGTGATCAGTAAATTTTTATCGCTGATCAGTAAATTTTTATCGCTGATTAAAAAATTATTCTGCGTGATTAAAAAAATAAAACGCCGTAATAATTTCTTAAAACGGCGTTTTATTTCGGCTTAATGTTTTTAACTCAAAATCTCTTATCTACAGATTGCTTAAAAACCTTAAATTAAAAACCTAACCTATAATTATTTCTTAAGCGTTTCAGGTAACAACTGAACTTTTACATACTCGTTATGTTTCAAATATTTTGCTGCAATCGCTTTAACTTCGTCAGCCGTTATGGAATTAACCAAATCTTTGAATTCTTCCATATTTGCAATCTTTATATTGTGTATGTAAGACTGTTGAATAACCGATGCCCAGAAATTGTTGGAAGAAGAATATTGTGATTCTCTTCTTTTGATCAACTGTTCTTTTGCTTTAGCCAAATTAACTTCGTCAGTACCGTTGTTAATCATGTCGTCCAAAATCTCCCATGTAGCATCCTCTACTTTTGCAACATTGTCAGGAGCGCAAGTATAGTAAGCCGTCATTGTGAATTCAGGAGTTGGTTCCAAAGAATAGTCAACGCCCAAATAAGGAGAATAAGTTGCACCTAATTCTTCACGTATTTTTTCCGTAACTTTTATTTGAAGGATTTCGCCCATGATGTCTACCGTACGTTTTTCTTTAGCATCGTTTACGAAATCTTTGTTCATAATCAAAACAAGCGTAGCCTTGTCGTCAGTTCCTTTGTAAACAGCGTCGTCAACCACACCTTTGGCAAATTTAGGTGAAACGTCTTTCCACTGTTCGGTCTTGCCAGTAGAAGGTAAACCGCCGATGTATTTTTCAATCAAAGGTTTTACTTCGTTAATGTCAAAGTTACCTACGAATTCGAATGTAAAGTCAGAAGCATTGTTGAATCTTTCGCGGAAGATCTTGTACATCTTGTCGATGTTAAGGCTGTTTATTTGTTTTTCGGTAGGTATGGTTATAGAACGTTTGTCGTTAGGATACATACTCTTGTTTAATTGCAATTGGAATGCAACTTCAGGAGAATTTTGTATTTGTTTTAACTGTGAACGAAGGTTTTCGATTCTTACGTCCAATACCTCTTTGTCTTTACGCGGAGAGGTGAAATACATATAAGTGTATTGAAGCAACAATTCGAAGTCTTTAGGTGTACAGTTACCGTTGATTCCTTCTCTCAAATCGGAGATATAAGGAGTTGTTCCGAATGAATGTTTTTGTTGGAATTTGCTTAACTGGTTGTGATCCATCTGTCCTATACCGCAGCCGTCAATAATAGTTGCTGCAAGTTGAACATTGAACAAAATATCGTCAGGATACAAAGAAGAACCTCCGTTAGACCAAGATTGCATCAATATTTCGTTATCTTTAAACGTAGAAGGTTTTAATATAACTTTGGCACCGTTGGACATAGTCCATTCAGTGAAACCGAATTCGTCGTTTTTAACTTCTTTTTCCACTTTACCTGCCTTAACGTTCTCTGCAAAGAAAGGAACTTCTTTATAAGTGTCTACGTAAGGTTTGGTTTTCATGTTTTCAGCATCAAGGATTATTTTTTTGATTTGGTCGGTTGTCGGAACCTTCAAATCTTTTCTTTCAGGCATTGTTACGTATGCGATGATATTATCTTTGGTTATCCAGTTTTTAGCCAAAGCGTTTACTTCATCCAATGTTACACCGTCAATCAAAGCTTTAGCCCAACGGTATTCCTGTCTTGCTCCTACAGCAGGAGTGCCTTCCAAGAAATTGTCAACATATTGTGCTGCGAAAGTAGAGGAGTTGGTTTTGTTTGCTTCTTTTGATGCTCTTTCGTATTGCTCAAGAACGGATTCTTTTGCTCTTTCGAATTCAGTGGATAGGAAACCGTGTTGAAGAACTCTTTGGTTTTCTTCCATCAAGACTTTCAATGTTTCCAATATTTTGCCGTCTTTGGCATTTCCCATAGCAACATATCCGCCTACGTTACGTGCTATGAAAGAAGGTAAGAAACCTGATTGTGCGCCTACAAACGGGCAACCTTTCTTTTGTGAAAGTTCGTTAAAACGGTTTGCCAACATTGTTTCGTAGATATTAACCATTAATTCCTTATTACGGAAATCGCCTACGGTTTTCATAGGGCTTACAGGTTGTTTGTAAAGAACCAATATAGAGGAAGACGTTGCTTCTTTGTCCGTTGCTACTGCGATAAGCGGTTCTTTATTGTCTGGAATACTTTCTTCAGGTCTTACAAGCGGAGTGTCAGGTTTTGCAGTCATGGAGAAATAGTCCTTAATCTTTTGTACCATTTCGTCTGCATCGAAATCACCTACAACGATGACAGCCTGATTGTCCGGGCGGTACCACTTCTTGTAGAAATTACGGATTGAAGAATATTTGAAGTTTTTTAAATTCTCCACCGTACCGATAGGAAGTCTGTCAGCGTATTTACTTCCTTTTAATATAATAGGCCAAGTCTTCTGACGCATACGGTCGCTTGCGCCTTGTCCCAAACGCCATTCCTCAATGATAACGCCTCTTTCGTCATCAATCTGCGAATCTGTCATAAGCATTCCGCTTGCCCATCCGCCTAATACTTTAAGTCCTAAATTGAACAGTTCGGGTTTATCGGTAGGAAGTGTTAATTGATAAACCGTTTGATCGAATGATGTGTAAGCATTGTCATCTCTTCCGAAAGTTATACCTTCTTTTTGCAATGCGTCAGTCAAATCATTACCCGGGAATTGCAACGTGCCGTTAAATCCCATGTGTTCCGTAAAGTGAGCCAAACCCAACTGGTCTTCTTCTTCCAATACAGAGCCTGCATTGACTGCTAAATAGAATTCCGCACGGTTTTCAGGTTTTTTGTTTGATTTCACGTAGTACGTCATTCCGTTATCAAGTTTTCCGTAACGTACCGTACTTTCCAATTTCATCTCCTGCGACAAATCAACTTTGGAAGATGATTTCCCGCTCTGGGAAAAGCCCGCCGTGCTTAATAACAAGCACAAACTAATGGCTAAAATACTTCTTTTTTTCATTGTTTTTTTAGTGTATATTTTGTATTTACGTTTTATTTTTAACTTGCAAAGTAACAAATTTTTTCTGAAACAGACAAATAATTAGATAAAAACTTGAATATCACTGTCAGTTAAGATAAATGTCTATCAAACCTTCGGGAGCAGAAATCTTCATAATTTTGTTTTCCCTGTCCACCTGTTTTATTACCTCGTCCACAACGGGAATAAGGATTTCTTTGCCGTTCAAATCGGTAATCATAATCGGTTGAACGTTTTCAATAAATTCTTTAATCCTGCCAATATTACCCTTTTTATCATCAATGACTTCAAAACCGATAACTTCATGAAAATAGAATTGATTTCCCGTAAGTTCAGGTAAGAATTCCGTAGGCAAGAACATTTCTTTACCCACCAAAAACGCAGCATCGTCTGCAGTAACATCCTTAAACTGCACGACAACTTTGTTGCCGTGATAACGGAATGTGTCTATATCGTATTTGACAAGTTTTTTGTTGACATCAATGTATACGTATGCCAAATCTTCGTATTCGTAAATGTCGTCAACATCCAAGAACAAGACCAATTCACCCTTGTAAGAGAACGGTTTTACTATCTTACCCAAATAAAAACAATCTTCTTTTTTCATCTTTTGTTAATGTCCTGTATTATAATAACCCTTCAGAAGCCAAAAAGTTACAAATATTGTAAAAAAAATAGTGAAAAAAACAAGAAAGACTTGCATTTAACCAATGAAACACAAGTCTTTGCAATTATGAACAAATTTTTATTTTTCTTATTATTCTGCTGCAGGAGCTTCTTCTGCTGTTTCCTGTGCAGGTTCTTCAGATGCAGTTTCTGCATTAGCTTCTGCTGTCTTTGCTGCTTCTGCTTCAGCTCTTTTCTTTGCTATAACTTCGGCTCTTTTTGTATTAACATCAGCTTCTGCTTTCAATGCTTCTCTTTTCTTTGCATTCTTATCATTTGCATCTTTTGATATTTTTGCGGCAATTTTCTTTTCCCTTTCTTCCATCCAATCATTGAAACGTTTGTCTGCTACGTCTTGGGAGAATGCACCTTTTGTTACACCGCCCTGAAGGTGTTTTTTGTACAATACACCCGTATAACGAAGTAATGAACGTACCGTATCGGTAGGTTGAGCACCGTTTTGCAACCATTGGCAAGCCCTGTCAATATTAACATTAACCGTTGCAGGTGAAGTTAAAGGGTTATAAGTTCCTATTTTCTCAATAAATTTTCCGTCACGTGCTGCACGAGCATCCGCAATTACGATATGGTAGAACGGTTGGTTCTTTTTACCATGTCTTTGTAATCTTATTTTTACTGCCATCTCTTTTTTATAATTTTAATTTCTTTAAAATGAGTTTGCAAAATTACGGTTTTTTTGAATTACTGCCAAATTTTTTACGCTGATTTTGACAATTTACATTTTTCCAGCGTTGTCTTAGCGGCATATTCCTCCTTGTAAAATTGCTTATTTCAGCATTTGTCTTATATCATCCTCCAAATCTTTCGGTTCAACCATAGGTTCAAAACGTTTAATGGTTTTACCGTCTTTCGAGATAAGGAATTTGCCGAAATTCCACTTAACGGCGTTGCCTTTGTCAAACCCCGTACCTGTTTTTTGATGTATTTGGTCAAGTTGTTTGCCGAATTCTTCCGCACCTTGAGGGTATCCGTTAAAAGGAGCTGCGGATTTAAGGTAAGTGTAAAGCGGGCTTTCGTTTATTCCGTTTACGTCAATCTTGTCAAACAACGGGAAGGTGACGTCAAACGTACCCGAGCAGAATTTTTGTATCTCATTGTTGTTTCCAGGTTCCTGTCCAAGGAACTGATTGCACGGAAACGCCAAAATTTCAAAGCCGTTGTCCTTGTATTTTCTGTAAATTTTTTCCAAACCTTCGTATTGAGGAGTCAGACCGCATTTGCTGGCAACATTGACAATCAAAAGAACTTTTCCTTCGAATTGTTTCAGATTAACATCCCTGCCTTCAATGTCTTTAACCGTGAAGTCATAGACGCTTTTTGCCTTTTGGCAGCAGTCTTTAGCTTGTTCGGCTCTTACGCCTTTCCTGTCGCAACAACTTTTTGCCTGTTGGGCTGTTGCAGTTATCCCCGTAAGTACGAAAACTGCGGAAATAAGTGAGTATAAAGTGAATTTTTTCATCGTTTATTTATTAATAAGGTTATTGAATAATGTTTATCTTCTTAAAAAGTATATCCTAATGTTATGTAGTTAGGAGATCCGTAATTGTGGTACTCATTTCTGGCGTAATTGAGCGTGAATTTTTTCCATTTAATGCCCAATCCGTAAGATATTCCCGCCAATGAGAATGCGTCGTCCACTTTCATCTCCTGCCTTTGACGCCAAGAATAACCCAAAGATATATACCATTTATCCGAAGGGACTATATCCACCGCAAATTGCAGGTGTCGGAAGCCCTTGTCCATAAATGCCGTAAATTTATTCTCTTTTTTTACCGTTCCGTCAAAGGAAACTTCATCTCTCGGGTTCAAACTGTCTTCTTCCCTTATGTTCCATTTCGTCAATTTATCGGCAACGACATACAAAACAACGGGCGCATGGGCAAATTTCTTCAAAAAACCCATCTGAATATCGAAAGGCAAAGAATCTTTTTCACTGTGGAACGAATGGATCTGCCGTCCGAGATTCTTTACTATCGCAGATGCCTGCCACGATTTGGCAGAATCGGCGTAAGTGGCAGCAAAATCAAACGCTATACTGAATGAATTGTAACTCTCATATACGGAAAACAGCGGTTTGAAGGCAACTCCCACGTACAGATTGCGCTCAACTCTTGTTCCCCAACCGACAGTGAACATAAATTCGTTTGCATGGAATTCTCCCGTTACGTCTCCGTTAGCTTCGGTCATCTTAAAAGTTCCGTAATTGATGTATTGCAATCCGAAACCAAGGTTGCCGATTTTGTCAAACGTATGATCAAATGCAAGGGCTGCTTGATTGGCTCCCGCAAAAAGGTCCGTGTAGGTGACAGTACCCTTGTTGTTTAGCGAAGAATTAAGAACTGACGGGTTGGTAAGCGATGCCGCTATATCGTCACTGAATCCCGGCATAAAACCCAGTCCTCTGGCTGTCGTTTGTGCGGAGTTATGCAAACTCATAACGGCAAAGGCTTCATTGCCTGCATCGCTTTGAGAGTTTGCACGGTTCATTCCCGCAAATATAACAAAGAATATAATTACCGTATATCTGAAAAAAATACGTCTGTATCCCATTAAAATTATTGTAATATTTTTATACAATATTAATAACTCAAAAAACACTATTTTATTATAAAATCAGCATTAAATAATTATAAATTACGCTTATTTCCTGCAAAAACAGCGTGTTTTTTCATCGATTTTAGCGTGAATAATGGCGTTTGTTTGCTGCTTTATGACCGTTGATTATTGCCTTGCGGCGTATTGCCGCCGCCCCTTGCCGTGTTATTTCAGAAAAAACTGTTTTTTTACCCTAAAAAAACAGTTTTTTTGAGTCAAAAAAATAGTTTTTTTCAAAATAATCAGGCAAGGGGCGGGAAAGAAATGCCACAAAGCACTGATAAAATAAAAAGCGGCACCGATAAAAGTGCCGCTGGAGGTTTAAGAGATGAATTATATTATTGTACAATAAGTTTTGCACTCTTTGAGGTATTGCCTGATACCATTTGTATCATATATATACCGCGTTGTAGGTGTTGAACGTCCATTTTCTGGCTGTGAAGACCTTTTGATTGGCGTCCGCATGCAAATTCAGAAACTTCACGTCCGCTTAAGTCAAACAATTTGAATGTTACTTCCGACGGTTGTTCCAATGTGTAGTTGATCATTGCTTCGTCAGATGCAGGGTTAGGATATACGGATAAGGTTTCTTTCAATTGATTGTTTGCCACAGATTCCAAAGAAACCAATTCTTCGGTCTGATCAGCGAACTTATTGTTTACTAACAATCCTTTACCGTATGTTGCAGCATAAATAACTCCCGTGTTTTCAGGTGCTTTGTAGTACATTGTCTCTGCATTGGATTCAGTGTACACATCAAATTGCCATGATCTCAATTTCTTGGATTGTTGCCACAAGTCATAAACGGCAACATTAGGAACGTCTTCTTCTACAGTCCATGAATTTCCGCTTCTTACGTAAATACCGTCGTCACTACCTATATATATTAAGTTGCTTGAGCCTTTACCGTTATTAACACTCTCATACAATGCGGTAAATACAGGTTTTGCGTTTGTAATGGCTTTATTTGTTCTGTCAATCTTAAGGCTTATGTCTTCAAAGTCTGCATTTGAACTTGCGGTCAATGCTTTTGTCGTTCTCATTACGTTAGGCGTTGAAGCATCAAAGCCGATAACTCCGTCAAATGTCAATATCAAATCGTTCGCATTCTTAGGGTTGCAAACAATTGAAGATATGTAACGGTCGAAAGTTGCAATTGTGTCTGCAGTAAAGTTTCTTGCATCGGTTGCATCGGCAACGAATACACGGTCATTGCTTAAGTTGAAGTCGTTAAAGCCCGATACTCTGATTAAATTCGTTTGCGTATATTCTCCGTCAGAACCGTAAACGTCTACGGCGATGAAAGCGTTGTTTCCGTCGTTAGCCAAAGCTACGGCGTTAATACGTCTATCCATGTTTCTGACTTGATTTTGCGTAGAATAAGTATTTTTGGTGTTGTATATCTTTGCCCAAACCAAATCGGTGTGGTTAGTAGATACGGTGTCAATTGTTTTGTTGAAGTTAAACAAATCAGCGCACATGTAAGCACCTAAATTGGTAGCTACGATTGCTCTTGATTGAACTTTTTCAGGAATACCCATTATTCTTATGTTACCGCTTCTCTTATATAATAATGTGTCACCGCTGCCCATTCCCAATGTATAATGACCTTCAGACAAGGTGTCAATAACCGTTGTGTCGGATGCTGTGAATACATGGAAGAAAGGATAACCTAAATTGTCACTTTGTACCAATACGGAGTCACCTTCTCTGATTATACGGCCTGTTGTAAAGAAGAAAGGACCGCTTCTGTAAGAATGAAAATCGGTAGTATCGTCTTGAGGGACTTTTTTGCCGGGATAAATGACTGTATTGTCGGAAAGATTCAATGCGATACTGTCATTTGTTCCGTTGTAGTCAAAAGATTCCCATATTGCGATAGGAGTATTGAATTGATCATAGCTGAAAGATTCTGACATTTGCAAAGGAATCAATGTTTGAGGAACGGAATGTCCGTATGTCCATGTCGTTGAATTGACTGATTCGAAATCTCCGTTATAACTGTAAGTTCTTGCTAAATTAGTTCCAGGACGTGCTAACAATACAGGTTTTCTTGCAGAAGGTTCTGTTCTGTATATAGAAGAAGTGTAAACACCGCTTCCGCTGTATGTGTAAGGAGAAACTTCATGTGAACTTAAACCGAAAGTCGTTGTAGTTGGATATCCCGGGTCTGCAGTTGAATTGCTTGCGTAAGGATAATCAGGATTATTAACCGACCAAACTTTCAATCCGCTTTTTACTGTGTCTTTTACTACTGGTAAAAATACGATTGCATTGGATTGAGTTGCAGCCATAACAGATCCGTCAGCCAGTCCCGCAACTTTATAAGCCTGTAAGTTGTTCATTCCTTTGTTTGCAGGGAACCATCTTACTGCAGCCAGTACTGAATCGTAATAATATCTGTATGCACCCATGTCGGAGGTGATGAATAAGAACATTGAGTCGGATATGTTTCCGTTTATCATGTAATCAGGAAGAGGAAGGATGTTGTTTATGCTTATACCTACTGCTGTTCCCAATGTATCGGCAGTATATCCGGTTGCAATTGTTCCGAAAGAGAATTTACCTTCGCCGTTATAGTCTGCACCGACCATAAGGGAATTTCCTCCGATGTATATTTGTTCGTTGTCTTCGTCTCTGTCATTGATATATATTGCCATACCGTAACCAAGAGAAGTACCTTGCAAAGAATTCATCGTTGAAGTAAGTATGTTGAACCAATTGGTAGGGTCTTCGCTTACGTTAGCCAATCCTCCGTCAACGGTTCCGTTCTTTATCTTTGTGTAATAAGGACGGTATATTCCGTATATTGCGCCGTTGCGTTCAGGTTGGTAAGTTACGTCTGCCTGCAAAGCAGCCGAAGCATAGATGAATAGGTCTGCAGGAGTCTTTGAAGCAAAAGCCAATCTTATTCTGTCAATACCCGTTCCCACTGTTTTAGAACTGAAAACAGTACGGAAATTGGTTGGTTCTGACGGATTCTCGCATATAGCAACCACACCGCCGCTTACTGCTACTGCTACGGTATGTTCCGTATTCTCTATCAAGTCCATTACTTCTATTTTGGAACTTCCTTCGATAGGAATGGTTGTAAATGCACCCGAACCGTTTGCAGCATATTTCAAACCGCCGTTTTTAGTACCTACATACAATGTATTGTTGGCATAAAGCATGGTGTTGATGTATGCCCAATCGTCATCAATCTTATACTTGTTTGCAGGAGTTGTTCCTTCCATTACGGTAAATGAGAAGTTATTCCTTATATATTCATATTTTAAGGAATCCCTTTGTGTTTCGGAAATATTCTCCATCGCATTGAATTGGGCGGTCCATTCTTTTTCCGTTTTGTTTTGTTTGAATACACCTCCGCCGACTTTTCCCGAAGTATAATTGCTTCTTCCCGTCGGGTTTTCTCCGTGTGATTTGAAAGGATAGAAGCCTTCTCCCGTTCCTATGTAAAGAACTCCGTCTTCATCCTGTGCAATAGCGGTAACTGTCAAGACTTCGGAAGGATTGAAAACAATTTCTTGGAAATTCTTTCCTTTATTAACACTGACATACAAACCGCCGACCGTTCCTACATAGACAACGTCTTTGTTAAACTTGTCAAAGAACGCAGCTCTTGATCTGCCCGAATAGTTATCAGGACCGATAGATTTCCAACCGTCCTGTGTTTGCTCCCCGTCTGTATAAGGAGCTGATATTGCATTGCCGGACATCAAGCCCATGACGGCAACAAGCAATATGCTTAAAAGTAACTTTCCTTTTCTCATAGTATGTGTTATTCTTTTTGTTTATATTCAAAATATAATACCGTTTTGAAACGGCAAAGATACGCAAAAAAAATCATATACAAATATTTTAACCTGAAAATTTTATATAAATATTTGTTAAAGCGGTTTGGTAAAAGGTATAATATAAGTGTAAATCAATTTATTATACTTGTGATTTGTCGGAACGACACGATTAAAAAATATTGCGGCACAGAAAAAACATAAAATTTCTTTACCACAGGTGGTTTTTATATGATTAAATAGAAAAGCAAACGTACAGAAATCTGTCTGCATGCAGCGGCGGATTAATTGTACTGCTTGCTTAAATTGAATTTTTCGGGATGTTTGGCACGTATATCTTTGTAAAAATCTTTGATAATCTCAAAATCTTTATTGTAATCGCCGCTTGGAATCAGTTTATTCTGTTTGTTTATTCCGCAGGTCTTTTTTTCGTAATCAATCCATGCCATAAAAACAGGTTTTTCAGCTTTTTGAGCTATATAATAAAACCCTTTTTTCCAATTGTCGGTTCTTTTGCGTGTGCCTTCGGGTGTAATGATAAGTGAAAAATTCTTATTGTTTTTCAGTTGTGAGATAACATTGTCATAAAAGCCTTTTTTGTCACGGCCTCTGTTGACAGGAACGGCACCGAGTGACTTAAGAATCAGTCCCAAAGGGAAGAAAAACAATTCTTTTTTTATAAAAAAATGACATTTCACCCCCAAAGCCCAAAGTCCTGCCCTTCCCCAGACAAAATCCCACATACTTGTATGCGGAGCTTCTATAATAACGGCGTTTTTCATCTCCTGACTGAAATCGCTCTGAAGATGAAAACCGCCGAGTTTTAAAATAATTTTACCTAAAAGTCTCATATATTTACTTAACGGACTGTAAAAAACAAAAGTTCATTGATTCTTATTTACACAAATCAAACGTATCTTTTGCTATTACGTATTCTTCGTCCGTGGTTACCGAAAGAATTTTTACTTTACTGTCCGCCGTGGAGATGATACCGTCTTTGCCAGCCGTTTGCTCATTGACTTTTTTGTCAATCTTTGCATTCAAGAATTCCAGTCCTTCACAAATGGCTTCTCTTTGCCACCATGCGTTTTCGCCTATACCTCCCGTGAAAAGAATTATATCTACTCCGCCCATTGCTGCTGCGTATGCACCTATATATTTCTTAACTCTGTAAGCAAAAACGTCAAACGCATCACTCAACTTTTGATTTCCTTCACGTTTACCTGCCATTATATCACGCATATCGGTAACGCCTTGGGTCAATCCGTTCAATCCACAATCCTTGGTGATGAATTTATTAAGTTCTTTGTATCCCCAGCCTTCTTTTTCGCCTATGTACAAAACAGCACCTACGTCTATGTCACCGCATCTGCTGCCCATAACCAAACCTTCCACTGTCGTAAATCCCATGGAAGTATCTACGCTTTTGCCGTTTAATACCGCTGCAATGGATGCGCCGCTTCCCAAGTGACAGGAGATAATCTTCGAATTGTTGATGTCTATTCCCGCCATCTGTGCTGCTTTCGGTGCAACAAAACGGTGGGAAGTGCCGTGGAAACCGTAACGGCGTATGCGGTCTTGTTCGTAATATTTTATAGGCAAACCATAAAGATAAGCCTTTGTAGGCAATGTGTGGTGGAATGCAGTGTCAAAGACAGCCACCTGCGGAGCCGAAGGAAGCAAATGTTCCATGGCTTCTATTCCCGCTAAATTGGCAGGAGTGTGAAGCGGAGCCAAAGGTTCCAATGATTTGATATGCCGTTTTACTTCATCGTTGATAAGGACGCTTTTGGTGAAAATTTCCCCGCCGTGGGCAACTCTGTGTCCGCATGCCTGAATTTCGTTCAAAGAACTTATAACGCCCATTTTTTCATCAGTCAAAGCCTTCAAAACAATAGCTATACCGTCTTTATGGGTAGGGATAGGAATTTTTTCATAATGCTTTTCTTTGCCTTGCGGTTTGTGAGTGAACTCACCCATTTCGAGTCCCACTCTTTCGCAAAGTCCTTTGGCTAAAAGTTTTGATTCATTTTCGTTAATTATATCAATCAATTGATATTTGATTGACGAGCTTCCGCAATTTAAAACTAATATTTTCATAATATTTCTTTTATTATTTTATTTCATACGTATTGTTTATGAACGTCAAAATTACAATAAAATTTCTATTTGGCAAAAAATTTATTGTAATTTAATGAAAAATCAGTCCTTTTGCAGGGATTTGCAAAGGCGGTTCAACGGCTAATTTTCATATAATTACATAACGGTTAAAAAAGACGGCGTAAAAAAATATTAAAACGCCGTAAAAATAAATTTTTATCGCAGATTAATTTATTAAAACGGCGTTTTATTTTTATAGGTTGATAAATGCAGGATTTTTTATCACTGCTTGATGATTTTTTCGGTTACCGTACCGTCGGATGTTGTGACTTTAACAAGATAAGTTCCCTTAACCGCATTATCAAACGGAATCTTGCAGGATTTTTCATTTATTTTGCGTCTGTAGATCCTGTCTCCCGCAGGGTTAAAGACCTCAATTGCCTTAATTATTCCGCGGCTTGTTACGTTCAAAACATTTGTAACGGGATTAGGATATACGGAAACTTCCTTTGAAAGGTCGGTTATGCCAATCAATCCCAAACCATGATTCCTGCCTTCGGCTTTGCAGCTGTCGTAGAACGTCAGGATGGTATTGTCCATATACATATAAAGTTTAGGACCGATAAAGCAAATTCCCCGCAAATCAACGAAATTATTACGGAAATCTACGGTAAAAGTATCCAGAATAAATTCTTCGGAGTAGATGATGCTGTCAGTATTGAAACAACAAACACCTAATTTGTCCCGTCTTAAATGGTACTCATCGTAACGTTTGTCCATAGACACTACATAGATGGAATCAGGATTTGAGCATATTAAGTTATTGCTGCCTCCGCCCACAACACGTGCATTCTTTATTTGCTTGATTTCGGTGCTGTTAGGTTTCTGTATATTGATGGTTTGGTCAAATAAAGCAAATCCGTCTTCGTCATAAGGAGGGTCTGTAATCTGTACATTCTCCACGGTAATTAGTTCTTTATTCTTTCCGATTATAAAATCAGTAAGACGGCCTTGTTGCATATACACTAAAGTGTCAGTTATTGCGAGTGTGGTTAAATTAACTCCGTATATTGTTTTGGAGTCTTCCGTACTTACAGCCAAATAACCTAAAGAATCTCCCATAGCTTTAAAGAAGACATTTTCATTATGCACTGCAATTTGATTGGTTGCCGTGATTTGACCGTTAGTATCAACTAACATCAGGTTGAAATTGCCTTCAGGATTACAACCGCATATGAAAAATTCACCATTACAGTTCAAAAAAGGTACATAACGGGAAAATTCGATTGTACTGTCAGGAATAAACATGTTTCTTATAACTAATGTTCTTTCCAAGGAATCAACATCAAGTCTTTTCTTTACTAAAAATAGATGCCAACTATCATCCCAATACGGAGCTTCTTCTGTAGGTTCCGTAGAATTGTCAGATATAAATCCGTAATATATGCCGTTTTTATACCCGCAGAATGTCCAATCACTTTCTTCTGTAGAACTGTGAAAATCTTGGAAACGTTCTTGTTGTATAATGTTAAGTGTAGTATCTATTTGATATAAAAACATGATGGAATCATTCCATTCAACAGTTTTGTTGATAAGCAAACCGATGTTTCTGTTATTGTCACATGAAGTGTTAGTTACAAAAAAATTACGTATTTTAGGAAAGTCGGTAAAAATAAGGACGTCATTAAGCCTGTTTTGGGCTGTTGCACAGAGTGCCGCCAGGGATAAAAATGAAAGCATTATCGCTTTTTTTAATTTAATCGGTTTCATATTGTTTCTATTTTAATTAATTTTTAGGTATTTACTAAACAAAACTTTTCTTAAAGCAGGATTGCGTAAATCTTGCAGGTTAAAGGTTGTGTTGCAAGAAAAGCGGACGGAATCAAATACCAAAACATCTCATCCGGTTGCAGCAACACAACCTTTATAAAATGAAATTATTTTTACCGATTAGCGTTATGTGCAGTGAGTGGCACATAACAAAGAAGCAATCCGCTTTACGTTTCAGTTTTTCCATAGCCATAATTATTTATTATTACAGTGCAAAGGTACTATATACAGTTCAAACCACCAAATATTTTCATAAGAAAAATGCAATGTGATATAATATTTTTTTCATACGCTTAAAACCACCATTCAAAGGCAGTAAAAACAGCGTTAAAATACCCTTTTGAAAATGCTTGATAATAAGCTAATTAAAAAAGACGGCGTAAAAAAATATTAAAACGCCGTAAAAATAAATTTTTATCGCAGATTAATTTATTAAAACGGCGTTTTATTTTTATAGGTTGATAAATGCAGAATTTTTTATCACTGCTTGATGATTTTTTCGGTTACCGTACCTTCGGCAGTTGTGACTTTAACAAGATAAGTTCCCTTGGCAGCATTGTCAAACGGAATCTTGCAGGATTTTTCATTTACTTTGCGTCTGTAAATCCTGTCTCCCGCAGGGTTAAAGACCTCAATTGCCTTGATTATTTCACGGCTTGTTACATTCAAAACATTTGTAACGGGATTAGGATATACGCTTATGCCATTATCAGGATTGCTTACTTGCTTTAAATCAGATAAAGGATCCTGCATTTTGTAAGGTGCAAATTTCAAGATGGCATCATTTTCCAGTTGCATGTAGACACATGAGTTTATCATCCTGACATTGGTTAAGCCTATTGTGTTCGAGGCGGAGTATCCGCCCAAAGGGAACTTTTT
>JAGBOF010000013.1 GCA_017633985.1 Bacteroidales bacterium | reverse complement strand
AAGACCGCAGAGTTACAGCAAGAATTTAACGCCGTTAAAAAATATTTTTACGCCGTCAAAATTTACTGAAACGCCGTTAAAAAATATTAAAACGCCGTTAAATTTTTACAAAACGCCGTCCTTTGCCGACAGTTACCGCAATTGCAGGGAGTTTTCCGACAAGTTTAGTTATTTTAATAAAAAATTAATAAAAGTTTCCTTATTTGGAAATTTATTTGTAACTTTGCAAAGTGTAAACATAAAAACAGGATGGAATATAAAAAGAGATTTGATGTTGAATTCTTACCGCAAGCAAGAGAATTTTTGCTATCTTTAGACATAAAGGCAAAACAAAAAATAATCTCAAATATAAGAAAGTCGCAAGGTATAAAAGATGAGGAATTATTCAAAAAGATAAGCGATGAAGGTATTTGGGAATTCAGAACTGAATACAATTCTGTCCGTTATAGATTATTTGCTTTTTGGGATGAAACAAAGAAAGCTTTTGTTATTGCAACGCACGGTATAATAAAAAAGACGTCAAAAGTTCCTACAAAAGAAATCAAAAAAGCATTAGATATAAGAAAACAATATTATAAAGAAAAATAGGAGGGTAAAAATATGAAAACTTACACATTAGCGGAGATAGAGGACGAATTAATCGGGAAAGTCGGTACGCCTGAACGTGATGAATACGAGGATGAGTTAAGACAATTCTTTTTAGGCGAACAATTAAAACAAGCCCGATTATCAAAGAATATGTCGCAGGAGGAATTAGGCAAAACGATGGGTATTCAAAAGTCAAGAGTATCGAAAATAGAACACGGCAAAAACCTTACCTTTAATACCGTTATCCGCTATCTCAAAGCATTGGGAATTTCCGCACAGTTGGAAATAGGAGATATAGGAAAAGTCGCTTTGTGCTAATCTTTAGTCTAACAGACGAAGCATTGAAAGTGCTGCGGAAACAAATCTTCAGAAAAGATAACTATTTAAAAACAAAAGAGATGAATTATAAAATTCACCCCTTTTAGTACTCCCGGAGGGAATCGAACCCTCAGCGTCAGAACCGGAATCTGAAATTTTATCCATTAAACTACAGGAGCATCTTTATTTCGCTGTCAATTAATTTATCTTTAATTATTTATCTCTTGTCCGCTTTGTTTAACTCCAACCCTTACGCTTAAATATCGTCCAAAAGACGGCAACGATAACCACCATCATCACGCATATATACCAAAACGCATTAGGATCGTTCATAAACGGCAGTTTGACGTTCATACCGTAAATACTCGAAACCACCGTCATGGGAAGCATCACCGTGGAAATAATCGTCAAAGCTTTATTGGTCTGATTGGCTTTGTTTGCCTGCAAAGAATCATATGTTTGCGCCAATCCCTGCGTCAATTCTCCGTAATCCTCAACCATATCGAACATCTTCTGGTATTGGTCCAAAATATTACCCCAGTATTCTTCCATATCCTCCTCATAGCCTTTTATGGCACCGCTTTCAAAGGCATGGAACACTCTCAACTGTGGCTTAAAAGAGGTGTTCAGCGAAACGATATTCTTGCGGGTTATAGTCAAATGTTCCAATACAACGGTCGCTTTCTTTGAAAAAATATCCACGTTCAAATTGTCCACATCCGTTCCTATCCTCAATATCAAAGAATAGGTCTCAACCATAAGTCTGTCAAGCAAATTGTAAAGCAAAGCGTCGGAAGAGCCTATAATATCCAACGTATCGTCATCCTCAACGGATTCATCCCTCTTTTTCTTATCCTCTATAAGTTGTTCACGGTTGGTTTTCATCTCGGTGAACATGTTTTTAACCACCCAATGCGAAGAACCCAGAGTAACGATATAATCTTTGCCCCAGAAGATTTTCACTTCCTTCAGGCGTAAGAATTTATTGGTTTTGTCAAAGTAAGGAAAATGCAGGATAATAAAGTAATATTCATCGTATTCGTCTATTTTGGGACGTTGGTTGGAGGACTTGCAGTCTTCTATGTCCAAGGGGTGGAAATCAAACGTATCCATAAGATAATCAAAGTCTTCATCCGTAGGATTGAAAACATGATACCACTTAACGTCTTCAAAATTTATCGTATCAATCATACCCCTTAAACCCTTATTTATCCCTTTTGAGTTTGCAAAATTAAGATTTTTTTATTGAACTACGAAAAAAAATCGTATCTTTGTACCCTAAAAAGTTATTTTTTACGGATAATAATAAAAAAATATAGGTATGAATACTATTGAAAACGTAAATTTTAAGGGTAAAAGGGTCTTGGTACGTGTGGATTTCAACGTACCTAAAGACAAAGACGGCAATATTTCCGACGATACCCGTATAAGGGAAGCTTTGCCGACGATTAACAAACTGATAAATGACGGAGCGAAAGTCATACTTATGGCTCATTTCGGCAGACCTAAAAAAGGCGGTTTTGAGGAAGAATTTTCACTTAAACCCGTTGCCCAATATCTGTCAAATTTGCTTAACAAAGAAGTTGTTTTTACCCAGGAACTGTTGGGAGATAAAGTTTACGACCTTGCCGACAATTTAAAAGACGGCGATGTCATGTTGTTGGAAAACATAAGGTTCTACCCCGGCGAAACCAAAGGTGACGAACATTTGGCAAAACAATTGGCACAATTGGGCGATGCCTACGTAAATGACGCTTTCGGTGCCGCTCACAGAAAACATTCTTCAACGGCAGTCATTGCCAAATTCTTCCCGCATGCGAAATATTTCGGTTTGTTGATGCAGCAGGAAGTAGAGAATTTGAATAAATTGCTCGGCGATGTGGAACGTCCGTTTACGGCAATAATCGGCGGAAGCAAAGTATCGTCGAAGATGGATATATTGTTGTCTTTGTGCGACAAGGTGGATTATTTGCTTATCGGCGGAGGAATGCGTTATACTTTTGCAAAAGGTAACGGACATAAGATAGGTGAGAGTATTTGTGAGGATGACAAAATGGAAGCCGCTTCCAAGGTTATTTACACTGCAAAAGCAAAAGGCGTAAACATTGACTTAACCCACGACAATATCATTGCGGACAGTTTCTCCAACGATGCCAAAATCAAATACATCCCTGACATGGAAGTGCCTGACGGCTGGATGGCGATGGATATAGGCGAGAAAACAATTGCAATGTACGAGGCTATTATCCGCAAATCCAAGACCATACTTTGGAACGGACCTATGGGTGTGTTTGAATTTCCTAACTTTGCCAAAGGTACGCAGGCTATTGCCAAAGCGGTTGCGGATGCGACGGTAAACAACGGTGCTTTCTCTGCAGTGGGCGGAGGTGATAGCGTGGCTGCAATAAAACAAGCAGGTTATGCAGACAAGGTCTCTTACATATCCACAGGCGGAGGTGCTATGTTGGAATTCATTGAAGGGAAAACGCTTCCCGGCATTGCGGCAATAGAAGAAATAGAGACCTCTCAACCTAAACGTGTATTGATTACAGGCGCAACTTCTGGCATAGGCAAAGCATGTGCGGAGAAATTTGCGGAAAAAGGCTGCGATGTTATCATAACAGGCAGAAGAAAAGAAAGATTGGATACACTTAAAGAGGATTTGGAAAAAACTTACGGCGTCAATGTAATGGCGTTGAACTTTGATGTAAGGGATAACAAAGCGGTGGAAGAAAATCTTAATTCACTTCCTGTAAAATGGCGTAAGATAGACGTATTGGTAAACAATGCGGGATTGGCTGCAGGCAAAGACCCTGTACAGTCGGCTTCGCTTGACGATTGGGAACAAATGGTGGATACGGATGTTAAGGGATTGTTATACGTGTCAAGGATTGTTTTGCCGTGGATGTGCGAAAGAAAGAAAGGTCATGTAATCAACTTATGCTCCATAGCAGGCAAGGAAGTGTATGCAGGCGGAAGCGTATATTGTGCCGTTAAGCATGCGGTAGACGCCATAAGCAAAGGAATGCGCATTGATTGCCTGCCTTACAATATCAAAGTTACCAATATATGCCCGGGTGCAGTGGAGACGGAGTTCTCAATGGTAAGATTCAAAGGCGATATGGCTAAAAACCATGCTACATACGAAGGTTTCACGCCGCTGACGGGTGAAGACGTTGCCGACACCATTGTTTACACAGCTTTCTTACCTCAACATGTTTGCATAAACGATTTGGTAATAATGCCTACAGCACAGGCTAATTCAGGATTGTTTTTCAGACAATAAATCAATTAACACAATAAAACAATACGGAGATTCAGCAAAAGAATCTCCGTATTTATTTATCACCTGTGTCTTCGTTTAAAACTTATATCCTATAAAGAAAAACGTACCCGATAGTTTGCTGTCGAATTTATCGGAATCAAATCCGAATTCTTCTTCATCGCCGCTGATATTCCATTTATTCATTGTACCTTTTCCCCAACGGTGTTCAACACCTATTCCGAAACGTGCAAAAGACAGACTGATTCTGTAACGCCACAATCCCGTATATCCGCCGCAGAAAGCATTATCATCGTTTTTGCCCGTAAGCAACAGACCCGAGAATGTAGGAAGGTATTGGAAACTTACAGTCACTTTTATTTTATCAAGTATTTCCTGATTCAAAGTATAGAACGGAACAACGGTAACACTCGGACCCAGACCCATGGAATAAGTGATCATGTATTTACCCAAATCCATTTTGTTGATCAGATTCTGCACGTCTATGCCTTCGTTATAGTCATTGGCATTGCCGTATGCATCATTGAAATAATCATCGAAATTGGAATAATTGCCGCTTGTTATGTTTCCCGTTATATTGCCAAGAGAAAAGCCCGAACCTTTTTCAAATCTTGTGACATTGAAATCTATCCATGTAACGTCAAGACCTATTTTTACCATATCGGCAATTGCCCGTGAATGCAGATAATAGTTGTGGTTCTTGGACATTCCTGCCGACAAATCGCTTTTGTACTCAACTCCCGCATCCTTATCTTTAAACTTCAAAGAACCGTAATAAAACATAAACGGATTGGATTTTGGCCAAACATTATTACGTCTGCTTGTTTGGGCAAGCGTAGCGCTGTCCTGCCGCATTTTGTCCTTTAATGTGCTTATCTCCGCTTTCAAATCACCGTATCTGTCCAAAGAATCAACCGTTTTAACGGTATCCTGCACATGCGCATCAGTGTTTGCATTTGTATCTGTTACTTGTGCCGAAAGATTAAAAGAAACTAAACAGGCACATACAAGCAATGTGATATATCTTAATTTTTCCATAACGCCCAAAGTTTTTAATTACCCTTTACATCCATTTGATACAACCACATAGCCTCAAGCTTAATCTCCTTACCGTTCCATTCAACCGTTTCATCCATATCAATCGTAGGACGTTCGGTCATATAAAGCCTGTTATCGGAAAAATATACCGTCAAATCATTGCTGCCTATCACAGGTGTAGGATCAGTAGAACTCAAACGTGAGAATTCATAGAACAATGTCTGGTCTTTTTGACTGTTCCACCACCAACTTCCTATGCCGTTTTCTTCACCGCTCTTATGACGGACAAACGCACCTGAGCCTTTGGAAGACAAAGGAGCGAAATAAATGTCATCAACAATATATTCGTCCATTTCTTCATCGGAAAGGCGGTATGTAAATATCAGATTGCCGTCATTATAGAGTTTTAACAAAACCTTCGATACGTTCCAAGTATGGCACAAACGCTGTGTCAAAGCATCTTTATTGCTTTCCGTTACTTTGGCAGCCGTATATGTGCGGGTCTGTCCGTTTTCGGTAACGGTCAATTGATTGCCTTCCAACGTATATTTGTCTCCCGTAAGGATGTACTTACCGTCTTTATAGGTGTATGTGCCGCTTGTTTCGGACTTATAACCTTTGGTGCTTTTTTTCAAACCCGCATTGATAGGTACGGAAACTTTATTTCCCTCAAACTCAACGTCAAAATAAGCCGATGTGTCACTATACGACTTTCCGTAATCTCCGTATGAATACTCCATGTAGTATGTACCTATTGCAGTGAAGATAATACTGCTTATACCGTACGGATTGTTTGCTATTTCATAGGTTGCGGCGCAATCGGCATACTTTTCGTTTACCTTAAGCGACCCGTAATTTTTGTTTTTTATAACGAAATTTTCTTCCGTTCCCTCAAAAGGATTCAAATCATCCACATTGCATGACTGAAACGTAAAGGCAGTGCCCGCAACAGCCATCAAAATGCATAGCCATTTACAATTTAGTGAAATCTTTCTCATTTTTGAAATGTTTTTATTAATATATTTATTGTACGTTTCAAATTTACGGATGCAAAATTACTCTATTTCCCCGACATGGCAAAATAATACAAAAATAAAACGGCGTTTCAATAAATTTTTATCGCTGATTAATTTATTAAAACGCCGTTTTATTTTTATGTTGCTATGTCCTTCAGTTCCAATCAGAACGGATAACCTATTCCGAACTGTACCGCAATGTCTTTCCACGAAGAATTATCCAGCACAAATCTGTCTTTAAGTTCCTGACTCGGGTCCCAAGTCTTCAAAGCAAAATCAAAACGCAATATAAACACTTTTATATTCAGACGCAATCCCAAACCGACACCTACGGCAATCTCTTTATAAAAATCTTCGGAAATCTTACCGCCTTCCATATCCTGTCTGTCCGACAAAGTCCATATATTACCCATATCCATAAACGCCGCACCTTCCAAAGGTCCTGCAACAGGGAAACGGTATTCGAAATCGGCTCCCAAAGCAATATCCCCTGCCCTGTCGTATTTCATTGTGCCAGAAGGAACGCTCTTTCCGGGTCCCAAACCTCGTAATTGCCATGCACGCAATCCGTTGGCACCGCCTCCGAAAAACGATTTTTCATAAGGAAGGGCTTCGGCATTGGCATAAGGCACGCCTATACCCCCGTAAATCTTATACACAAACGAAGAATTGGCAGTAAGATAATTGTAATGTACGAATGCGAAATCACCCCTTACGTATTGGGAAAAAGGAATCTTGAACAAAGTGTAATGTCCTTTAGCATCTTTACTTTGATTGACCGCCATGGAATACAAATCAAGCACATTGCCCGCCGTTTCAAGGTTAAAGGAGAAATAATTGAAGTTCTTTTTTTCCTGAATTGACTGACCGTTATAGATATAAGAGAACCTCATTGCCATAACCATGTGGTCTGACATCTGGTATTGTATTCTCTTATCGGCGTTGCGTATAAATTCGGCGTAATTCTGGTCGGTTATATCCATATTGACGAAATTGACTTCAAGCGGAATGAAGCTGAAATACTTTTCCTGCGTCGTATTCCACGAATAACCGTAATTGAAATTAAAAATAGAGCGTGAATAATAAGAACGCTTCTGTATATTGTAACCTGTTTTGATACTTGTATGCGGATGGAACCTCATGGAATAGAAATTAGTTGAAAACGGTGCCAAAAATCTCGGCAATTCTATACCGAAATCAACACCCGCTTCAAAGGCATTGAATATATCCCATCCCGAAGATTCATTATCGCTTCTGAAAATATTGCTGTTTATTTCGGCGGCTAACTTCAAATTGGCTGTAAATATCTCCGCTCCGTGCAAAAGATTCTTGTCGGTATAAGACAAATTGCCCGCCATACCGAAATTGGAGGACGTGGAATTGTTGTTTATAATCTCGTTACTTGCCGAATAGTTCAGTTCAAAAGACGATGACAATGCAACGGGTTTATTGCGCGTAAGTTTTATGTAGCAAGCCAAATCATTGGTATCTTTTATTCCCTTGGTAATATCTTCGTATGTGATGTCAATGTATTTAAAGTTCCTTAACTGGAAAAGCGACGAATAAGTATTTTCGCTTATTTCGGGAGAAAACATATTGTTATTCTGCATAAGTATACTTCTCATGATGGTCTTTTCCTTGATTATCGGCTTGGAAGTATTTCTCATTATATATAAAGGAGTAAGTGCGAAACCCCTTTGTTGCTTATGATAAGTCAAAACGGTATCCTTATCGGGTATGTAATCAGGAGAAGTAGGTGAAATATAATTAGGATGAAGATATATTTTGGAGATTCTGTAAGGCTTGTGTACGGCACTGACATTGCTGTCTGCATCTTCCGCAACGGGATTCTTGACAACCATTACGACTTTCGTTTTATCAATACCTTGCGTCGTATCAACGTTAAAAGAAATATATTTGGGAGCAAAAGCATAATAGCCTTTGGTCAACATACCCGAAGATACGCCGCTGCGGATTGCAACCATTACGTCTTCGTTATACCAATCCCCTTTTTTGATATTGTCTTCCCTTGCGTTCAACAGGGATTTGACCGTATTGTACAGATGAGGGTCTTCCGTTTGAAGGATAAACGTATCGATAACCGCTCTTTGCGGTATATGGACGTTGTAATTGACTGTACGTCTGCGTTTGTAATAACTCCACGGAGCGTACCATCTCCTGACGGGTGAAGTAAATGAAGTAACCTCTGAATTAAAACAACCGTGCGTATTAAGATATGTTTTGATGTTTTTGCAGGAAAGATCGGTTAAATCGCTGTTTATCTCCACCGGTTTGTCGCCTATTGCCCTGAATATGTATTTCTCAAAGAAATTGCATGCCGTATCGTCAACGGGACGTGACATGGAATAAATATACATACCTGATTTGACACCGAGAAACTTATGATTGGGGTCCTGTTGTATATAATTGACAATATCTCCCTTTGATATTGATTTGTTATCAATGGTAATCTTGTTCTTACTTAACAAATAACCGTCTTTACTCAAATGTCTGTTGGGTGAGCATGAGCAAAACATTACCGCAATCACCAATATGACTATGGTAACAAATGATTCTGCGGATATTTTATTCAGTCTGTCAAACATATTTCCTTTAATATTTTTTCGGTTGCACCCGTATGACGGATTACATACTCTTTTGCAGTTGATGAATATTCTTTATAAACATCCTCTTTGCTCCAAAGCATATCTGTCCAAGCCTTTAAATCTTCGGAATTGTTTATTTGCCGTGCTGCATGCAGTGCAATAAGATCCTGCGCTTCCTGAAATTTCTTGTTATTCGGTCCGAAAGCAACAGGTTTGCCGAATACCGCAGCCTCCAATATATTATGTATACCCTCTTTGAATCCTCCGCCTATATAAGCAATATCACAAAGAGAATACAAATACATCAACATGCCTATATTGTCTATAATAAGTACGTCAAAGTCCCTGCAATTATCTTCGGTAAGCGAAGACAGAGCCAGGCTGCCGCCGAATTGATGCAACAGATTGTCAATATGGTTTTTGTCTATCAGATGCGGAGCCAATATAATCTTAATATCTTTTCTTTGAGCCAATGCCGAATGAATTATTTTCTCGTCTTCGGGCCATGAACTGCCTGCTATAAAAGATTTCTTGCCGTCTATAAATTTTTCAATCAAAGGAAAATTCTTTTTCTCCTCACTCATGGACATCACTCTGTCAAAACGCGTATCGCCTGCAATTATCTTGTTGTTGTAACCAAGCGATTGAAGTATTTCGTCAGTCTCTTTATTTTGCACGAAAAACATATTGAAATTCCTTAACAACTTAACGAAATAAGCGGAATAAGGTTTAAGCAAATAATGATTCTTTCGCAAAATAAGACTCACGCTGTAAAGCGGCACATCAGCCAGATTGGTTATATAATTCCACCAAAACTCATATTTGATAAAGAAAACCATGGAAGGATTGGCTGCTTTAACGAATTTTCTTGCATTTTCAGGAGTATCAAACGGCAGATAAACCACACAATCCGCATATTTGTAATTCTTTCTTATCTCATAACCCGACGGAGAAAAGAAACTTAAAAGAATCTGACAGTCAGAATGTCTTTCCTTTATCGTTTCTATAAGATTTCTTGCCTGTTCGAATTCTCCCAAAGAGGCACAATGGAACCACAAAGTCTTTTTATTTTTATCCAATGCCGACAAACGCTCAAACGTTTGGCGCTGTCCGCTGCACATCGTTCTGATTTTGGTATTGAAAAGCGACGCAGCAAGGCAACCGAATCTCAAAAGATAAATACCTATATTATAAAGAATTTTCATTTTCAACAATTAAAACCTATATTATATAGTATCACGGCAATGCTATCAGAAATAATATATCTTATCCGCCGAACGGCCGAAGAAAGGAAACATCCAACCGACTTTAAGCGTAAGCATGTGGTCGGTATAACGTTTATCATCGCCGCTTCTTAAGTCAAACAAATAATCCCTTGTAAGTTTAGTCCATGCAGTGTTCCATTGAAGACCCGCAAACCAATTGGCGTACGTCTTTTTGCTTATATGGCGGTAACCGACAAACAATCCCGCCATAGGTCCACGCATCTGACGGTCGTATCCGTACTTATAATCCCCTTCCAACTGGAAGACCTTGCTTTGCGTTGCCTCGTAAATAATCTGATGCTGCAACCAACCGCCCGAAAGCGTTATCTCCAAACCGCTGTTAGGGTTGCTGCCGAATACGGGTATTATTTTACCGACAGCAAGCGCAAAAGAAAGATTGCGGTTATACCCGACAACACCTCCGTCAGTCCCGTCGGCACCTATAATAAACTCTCTGTCATTATCGGTATACATAACCGACAGATAATCCTTTATATGCTTGATATTATTGGACCCGAACTGGAAACAAAAATCCACCGAAATGATCCAATTAGCCGCTGTTTTCCAACCCAAATCGGCATTGATGTTAAAAAACGGCGAATATCTGTTGCCCATCTCCCCAAACGGGAACGTCCAACCCGCACTTGCGGAAAAAAACGGCGTAGATATTGCAGCCTCAGTGCTTTTGGACTTGGCATTATCCGTGTTTACGTCATTTGCACCCTGTCCCCATAAGGTAAGAGGCAATACCGATATAATCAAAATCAACAATCTTCCCATATAATATTAGTTTTTTATAATTCTTTTACTGAAAATTTCTTTATTGTCCTTAAATAATGTAACGGTATACACACCTGCAGCAATATTCTGCAGGTTTATATAATTATCTCCCCCATTCACTCTCTTTTGAGCAACAGTTACACCCCTTGAATCGTAAACAAAACAATCCGCGGTCGCATTACTGCTTACGTAAATACCGTCAGTGCACGGCACGGGGCTTATCTGTACTTTTATATCTTCCGTTTGGCGGATGTTTACGTCTTTGGGCGTAAGGTAAACGTCAAGTTTTTCAGCTGATCCGTTATAACATTCAGCCGTTATAACCGTATCGTAAAATCCTTCTTTGGAAAAAGAAATTGTATAGGTACCTTCCAAAAGCTGTCTGCCGTAATATCCGTATGCATCCGTAAATATTTCAGAATTCATGCGGTCATAATCCTGCACCTCAACCTTTACGCCTTGCAATACCTCCGAAGAAACCGCATTATAGACCATTCCGTAAAATCCGTACTTAAACGCATCAAACATACCGAACAATGCGTCTTTTATCTTGTGCCAATAATCTTCCAATTCGCTTTCTTTGACCGCATAATCATTGCTTACTTCCAACGTTATCTCCCTGCAACGGGCGTAATATGTGCTCCAATCCTGCCGTGAACCGTAAATAACGTACCAATCACCCCCTTCGACCGTACCGTCAGGACGTTCCGTCGTAAAATAATGCCCGTCGGGATCATTAAGGCTGCCGAAAAACGTTCTGCCTATATGCCTGAACCAAGCATCATCGGCATGTGTAGCCTCCGTTGACGGATAAGAATCCCACGGATAGTTGAATACCTCACTTCCCGTATGCAAATTGCAACTCAAATTAAAGTTTTCTTTCTTTTGATAGTCCATAAAAGCCTGTGTCTCCCTTTGCCGCACCTCTGAAAGGTCATCTCCCGCCGCTCTTATGTCGGGATAATTGCGGTTTAAATCGACTAAATTGGCGTTAAACCTTGTTGAATGCTTTACGTCATTGTCCCCTGCCGCCCATGTGCCGTCAGGATTGGCAAAAGGACATATATAAATTTCAGGAAACAATGTATCGTCTGCAAAAACCTGCATATTGACAACCAACGAATCTATCATTTTCATCAGCATGAACGCACCTGTCAGTTCGTTACCGTGCATTGCTGCGCAGTAAAAGAATTTGGGGCGGGGTGTTGCAGTCTTTAACGGCGGGGTTATCTTCAAACAAAGCAGTAACCTGCCTTTGTAAGTCGTCCCTATGGTATCCAAACGGCATATATCCTTATGTTTGCTTGCCGTTTGCTGCATATATTCCGTATAACCGCCGTATGTAGGATACGATGCGGTGTTTTGTGCCGTCAAATGCATGTAACACAACGTCAATATAAGCAATAAAAAATATCTTTTCATAAAAAAGAAAATTTTTAAACGGCAAAAATACAAAAAAATCACATTATATAAATGTAATTTCATAAAAATAATGCCGCCCCTTATAATTTTATCACCGCCTTAAAACGTTTTGCCGCCGCCCCGTGGCGTATTAATTCTGAAAAAAGGGTTTTTTCACCCTAAAAAAACCCTTTTTTTGAGTCAAAAAAACTGTTTTTTTGAAAATATTACGCCACGGGGCGGCAGCGATATGCCGTAAGGCGTAAATAATTTGCAAAAAGGCATTGTTTTTGCTCGCTAACCGTAAAACCATGCAAGGAAATTTTTTTGCATTCACTACAATAAAAAGCGTGGTTTGTAAGTTTATAATACGGATATGAAAAAAACGTCTGAATGCATATTGATTTGTTTTTGTCTTACCTGCATCTATCTGCTCGGTATAACGCATTCATGCGCCCAAAACAAGCCTGACAATCTTCCCTTCTACGATGACAAAGCTTTTCACTTCGGTTGGTATATCGGCGGCAATAGTCTTTACACTAATATAAAGGATAACAAAAAACTTCCGTACAACGACTCCATTATGTCGTTCAATGCCAAAACGGGATTGGGTTGGCAGGTAGGTCTTTTGGCAGATGCCCGTTTGCTTTCGTTCTTGCACGTAAGGTTTTTGCCCGATATTACTTTTACGCAGAGGGAATTTGAGTTTTACGTGCTGCATGAAGACGGTTTAAGGACAGCCCGTAACAATTTTGAGGTGATTTATTTGGACCTTCCGATAGAAGTGAAACTTATGGCGAAACGTTGGCATAATTTCCGACCGTATCTTATCGGCGGATTCAAGTATGATTATGATTTGGGGTCAATACGAAGGAAGAAAATAGCAGATGATGAGTTTTTGTTCAAGATAAATGAGTCTGAAATGCTGTATACCGTCGGTGTAGGGTTTGATTTTTATTTTTCTTGGTTTAAAATGGCGGTTGAATTAAAGAGTTCTTTCGGTATTACGGACATTCTTAACCGCGATTATCAGACTGTGTACGCCGATTGTATAGAAAAAATGAAATCCCAATTGTTTTACATCAACTTAACGTTTCAATAGTATGCAGAAATCATTACAATTGAGTGTAGATCCGCAAATATATTCAGATAAAAAGGAATTTGAAAAACTGATTGCAAAGAAATCGGGGATTGATTCGAAGTACCTTTCCTATTTAATAAAGAAAGAGAGTCTGGATTGCAGGCGTTATCCCGTTTACAGGCTTGAGATGTTGGTTTCTTCCAACAATGATTTGCCCGTTACGGAGCCCCAACCGTTTTTAAACGTAAGCAATTCCATGGAAGTGATTGTCGTCGGTGCGGGGCCGTGCGGTTTGATGGCTGCATTGAAACTTATACAAAAGGGATTGCGTCCTATTATAATCGAACGCGGTTCGGCGGTTGAAAAACGCAAGAAAGACACCGCACAAATCATACGCAACCAAACAATTGACGAAGAGAGTAATTTTTGTTTCGGAGAAGGCGGTGCGGGAACGTTTTCCGACGGAAAATTATACACACGCAGCAATAAGAAAGGCAATACGGAAGAAGTTTTAAGGCTTTTGGTTTACTTCGGAGCGGGTAAAGAAATACTTTATCAGGCACATCCGCATATCGGTACGGATGTTCTTTCCCGTATAGTGAAGAATATAAGGGAGGAAATAATAAGATGCGGCGGCGAATACAGGTTTGATACGAAGGTTGCCGATTTTATCGTCAAAGACGGGACGGTTTGCGGGGTTATAACCTCGGAAGGCGAAGATATTACGGCTTCCAAAGTCATTCTTGCAACTGGACATTCGGCTTCTGACATATATCAATTGTTTTATGACAACAATTGGTTGATTGAACCGAAACCTTTCGCCATGGGCGTGAGGGTTGAACATCCGCAGGCGATGATTAACGAGATTCAATACCACAACAAAGACAGCCGTCAGTTCTTACCGCCTGCCGAATACACTTTAACAGCCAATAATGCGGGCAGAGGAATCTTTTCTTTTTGCATGTGCCCCGGCGGAACGGTTGTTCCGACTCCCGACAAAGAGGGAATAATGGTTGTAAACGGCATGTCCAATTCTTCAAGAAGCGGTCAGTTCGCAAACAGTGCCGCAGTGGTTACGGTAAACGAACACGATGCGGAAGAATTCAATGCTTTCGGTGCGCTGAAACTATTGAAACTGCAGCAGAAATGGGAACAAAAGATGTATTTTGACAAACTTATCTGCCCTGCACAACGTTTGGACGATTTTATCAAAGGAAAAGAATCTTCATCTTTGGCATCCGGTTCTTACAAACCGGGACTTGTTGCGTGGGATATGCAACAACGTCTGCCGGATTTCGTTTGCGAAAACCTAAAAGCTGGATTTAATGAATTTAACCGAAAGATGAAAGGTTTTATAACGCAACATGCTAATATAATAGGCCTTGAAAGCAGAACGTCTTCGCCTGTCAGAATACCGAGAGACCCTGTTACGATGCAGCATCCGCAATTGAAAAATCTGTATCCTTGCGGTGAGGGGGCAGGATATGCAGGCGGTATCACTTCTTCGGCAATAGACGGTATAAATGCAGCCAAAACCATAGCGGAAGAACTGGGCGTTTAAATTTTTCAATGCAATTGAGGCTGCCGAATGAAAATATTTTTGTAATTTTACACTTTTAATTTTGACAAGACGCCGTCAGGCTTTTGCATAACTTGGAAATGATATTATGATAAGATATAAAATAACACTGATATTGCTTATTGCAGCCCTATTGCCGCAGGTGGTTTCTGCACAAAAGGATGACGATGAAATATATTCCAACTTTGAAAGGAATTATAACGAATTGTTGGGCTCGTATTACATAAAATCGAATGAGAAACTTAACAACCAGACCTACGAGGGTACAACTTACGGCAACCATAAAGCATCGGAAGTAAGCGACGAAGAATATCAAAGAAGATTAAAAGCAATTCCGTCGTGTGTTCCGTTGGTTTACAATTCCGTTGTGAGAAACCATATCATTTATTATATAGACCGCATAGGTGACAGGGTCGGTGTGATGTTGGGCATAAGCAAATATTATTTTCCGATATTTGAAAATATTCTTGATGCATACGGTGTGCCGAGTGATTTGAAGTATTTGGTGGTCATTGAGTCGGCATTCAATCCTAAAGCGATATCCCGCGCAGGCGCTTCGGGACTTTGGCAGTTTATGTACGCAACGGGAAAAACCTACGGATTGAGGGAAAATAGTATTGTGGATGACCGCAGGGATCCTATCAAATCTACAATTGCCGCTGCCCGATATTTAAAAGATCTTTACTCCATTTATCAGGATTGGTCGTTGGTATTGGCGGCATACAACTGCGGGCCTGGCAATGTAAACAAAGCTATAAAACGTTCGGGCAAGAATAATTTCTGGGAAATATATTCTTACCTGCCTAAAGAGACAAGAAATTATGTGCCCGCATTCATTGCAGCCACTTATGCAATGAACTATGCCGACAAACACAATATCTACCCTGCAGGACTCACCAAACCTTTGGATCTGATAAACGATACGGTCAATGTATCAAAGGATATTTACTTCGGACAGATTGAAAAAGTTATGGGATTGCCTATTGACGAAATACGCGAAATGAATCCCCAATACAAAATGGATTATATCCCCGGTAGTTTAGGAACTTATTCACTCCGTTTGCCGTTTAAAGACATCGACACGTTTATTGAGTTGGAAGATTCCATATCCAATACGGATAAAGAGAAGTACAATCCGACCAATCTGTTCAACGGCGGCAATCTGGTATCCGTTCCTTCGTCTGACAGCACAAGCGAAACGGTTTATGTAACCAAAACTTTCACCCACAAGGTGCAAGGACGCGACAGCTGGTCCTCAATAGCCAAACGTTACGGCGTAAGCGTAAGCGATTTGAGGGGTTGGAACAAAAAAGTCAAGACAAACAAACTGCGCAAAGGCACTCTTTTGACCGTAAAACAGCATGTGGCTGTTGAGAAAAAGAAATATATTCCTCCTCAAAACACTAACGAGCAGGAAAGTATGGTACAAGAACCGATAACGGCCGCAGATAACGGCAACAATCAGCAGACAAAAACCGAAATAACAGAAGCTACACCGAATAAGACCGCAGATAACAACATCAAAACGCAGACTAAAAACACTAAAACAGCAACCCAAAGTACCAATAACGCAAAGAACAAAAATAAGAAGCAACCTGCAAAAACCCATACGGTAAAAAGCGGTGAGACTATAGCAAAAATTGCCGCCAAATATAAGGTTTCCGAAGCCCAAATAATGAAAGCAAACGGTCTTAACCAAAATACGGCAAAGAAAATACAACCCGGACAAAAAATAAAGATACAATAATGCTTTAACACAACAAAAGGAGATGAAAATATCAAAAGTCATCTTAACACTGTGTTCAATTCTTATTATTTTAGGGCTTATCAGTTTCATCTTTCCCGAAGACGGCTTGGTTATAGGCGGTTTAAAACTGACATTTCCGTCTTTAAATGAAATACTGTCGGACAACAAGCCGCAGTATGCGGATATTGATGCGATAGTTGAGCAGACAGAGGAGCCTAAATCGGAAGAAAAAGAGATAAAAAGGGTTAAGATAAAAACGGAAGGCATCACCGATATAGAACTGCCCGAAGACAATCCCGCATATCTCGATAATTTTTTTGCAGCTCTGGACAATTCCGTAAAGGATAACGACAAAGTCAGAATAATACATTACGGCGATTCGCAGATTGAAGGAGACAGGATAACCTCTTATCTGCGTACCCGTTTGCAAGACAAATTCGGCGGAACGGGACAGGGCGAAATTCCTTTGTATTCCCTTTCCAACATAAAAAACTTCAGTTTCAAATACTCCGACGGTTGGCATTTTTACTCAATAATAGATAACAAAAAAACTGGTTTCCATCGCTACGGATTAATGCAAAGTGCTGCGGTAGCAGACGGTAATGATGAGTACATAACCCTTACTGCGGCAAAACCCATACAAGGCGAAATTTCTTTGTATTACGGTTTTGCTTCACCCAATTCACGCATTAGTTTTTTTAGCGGCAATGATGAATTGAAATCTTACAGCCTTACGGCGGATTCTTCACTTAACAAGATTTCTTTCCGTGCGGAAAATCCGATAAAATCCTTTACCGTCAAGGTAGAAGGGCATGCCGAATTGTACAGTATGGATTTCAGCGGCAAAAACGGGGTTTATGTTGACAACGTATCGCTCCGCGGTTCATCGGGATACGGATTCAGTAAAAACAATTCGGAATTTCTCAAATCCATGAGCGTACAACTCAATGTCAAACTGATTATTCTGCAATTCGGAGTTAATGCCGTTCCGCAGGATGAGCAAGAGATTATGCCGTCATATCATTTTTATAAGGTACAGTTCGCTAAACAAATAGCCTATTTAAAGAAAACCAATCCTGATGCGGCAATTATCGTAATAGGCATATCGGACCGTTCACGCAAAAAGGGTAATGACTACCAGACCAATCCTAATATTCCTATGATTTTGGCTGCACAAAAAGACGCCGCCAAAGAAAATCAAGTCGCATTCTGGAATCTTTTTGAGGCAATGGGTGGTGAGAACTCTATGCCGTCATGGGTATTGAGGGAAAAGCCGCTTGCCAACCCTGACTTCACACATTTCAATTCCACGGGAGCGAAATACGTGGGCGAGATGTTCTACAAAGCCTTGGAAAGTGCGTATAACTACTACAAACAATAGTTCTGATAAAAAATAACGCTGTCTTGCGAAAATAATCTGCGTGATTAATAAAATAATCAGCGAGAATAATTTTTTAATCTCGCTGATTATTTTCGTAGTTTGTAAAATGATAATTTTGTCTTGCTCCTCCGTTTTTATAAAAACAACAATTTTTCAAGGAAATTGACACATTTATGACACAAAACAAAGTACAGATTACAGACAGCGTGTATCTGCAATCTGTATTTAAAGCTAAATGTTGTTTATAAAGTAGATTGCGAAAAATCTAAACTATATTTAATTTTCCCCTTACTATTTGTAGTAAAATTACACACACAAATAAGTTCTGTCGGAGAATCGCTTGTCCAGAAAGGAATTGATACATTCTGCATATCAGCCATATCTAATGTAGTCAATAATTTTTCTGCCTCTTCTTTACACAAACTCTCTAACTTTTCCAAACTATCAGTATTCTTTCCTATACTAAAAGTTTCTTCAGGATCATACATTTTTTTCTCCATGGTATTACTATTTTCTTGGTTATTACTAATTTTATCTTTAGAAACAAAATCTATTCTTGTATTTAAGGCTCTTGCTATTTTATTAAGAGTATCCAATCCTACTGAAAACTTTCCTTGTTCTATCCTACTTAAATTTCCTGCATCCATTCCAATCTTTTGGGCAAAAACTTTTGCTGATAAATTTTGCTGTAATCTTAATTCCCTTATTTTTTTACCAATTATTAACCTGTCTTGCATTGCTTCATCTTTACCAGCCCACAAAAAACCTGATAAATTAGCCTTATACATTCCACGCAAGATATTTCCCCAAACAGATTGCAAAGTTCCATCATAATATTTATCAAATAACTCCGCAACAACTTTGACATAATAATTATCACTCTGTTGATTTATTTGATAATTCATACTATCATTATATCCAATATCATAAATATCCCCTTCCTTGGTTTCAACCCTTACTCGTTTTGTATTTATAAATTCTACTCTAGCCATATTCACTCAATTTCAGACTGCAAAAATATAACATTTTTAAATATTCACCAAATATTTTCTACAAAAATTGTAATAAACTACAATTTTTATAAAAAATTATTGCAACTTAATATTTATTTTGTAATTTTGCATTTCAATTTTAATACAATATGAACATGATTATTTTAAATAGTATGACATATAAAGAAATTTATAATGAAATCGCAGAAGATTCTTATAAAATAAAGATAAAGCAGGAATGTTTAAAAAAGAAAGTTATCAGAAAATTCAAAAGAGAAAAACAATTTCCTGCATATGAAATCATCAACTATAAAATTCCTGCAACGAATAATGAATATATAATATTTTTCTATGCAGAGAATTACAGTTGTATAGAATCTCCATATGTGGATTCTTTTTGCATTGCGTTTAACAAAACCGCACGGAATAGAGTAATCATTCGTTGGGTATATGGCGGTTACCAACATCCAAATAATACCCAGATTCAAGATGTTTTACAATTACATATTTACACTAGTCATTTTTTACAACGGTATAATGAAAGATTATTAAAGAATCCAATGTTATCAGCAAATGAAATAATGTGCAGATTCATCATAAGAAATAGAGTTGCAACACCCATTACGATAACAGAGGAGATAAATAGAAATATTGCAAAATATAGTAATAAAGTAATGCAAGGTTTTTCAGTAGATGATGGTTTTTGTTTCACACTATGTGGTATTCAAACTAGTAATAGTAATGATCTAGCAGGGACTGATAATGTAGAAGCATTACTATTCTTATATACAACATTTATGAAAGAATCTGATATGTCGTCCTCACAACAACAAGAAATACAAAAAAGTTCCAACGAGATATGGGAGTTGTTTATAAACAAACATGAATATATCCATAATAATCAATAGTCTTCAATATATTTTATGAAAAGAATACAAAATATATTCGCTTATATTCTGCATTACGATAAGTAATTATCATGCCGTTACGGGAATTAACCGCCAAAGTTGTCGTACATATATGTGCATAGTTCGGATTCCAGCACAATAGGTCTGCAACAATTATTATCAATTCGTTTCTTTTGCCGGCAGAATTGAATCTTCGTAATAACAAATCCTGTTTCCATAAGTTATTGAGTTTAAAGCATAAAAAAATAACGCCGTTTTGCGAAAATATTCTGCGTGATTAATAAAATAATCAGCGAGAATAATTTTTTAATCTCGCTGATTATTTTCGTAATTTGTAAAGTGATAACTTTGTCTTGCTTTTTCGTTTTTATAAAAACAACAATTTCTCAACAGAATTGACACATCTATGACATAATAACAAAGGTGCAGGAAATAATTTCCTGCACCTTCTCTTTTTAACTCTTGCTTTGCTTGTTAGTAAGTTGAATGTACTGTTATTCAACTACGAATTTGCCTGACGTATTGCCGTAGCGGTAGATATAAACACCTTTTTTGTAGTCGGAAGTATTTATATTAACTTGCTTTTGTGACGGGTCAAGCAAATAATTTGCTACTACACGTCCGTTAATATCCATAATCTGCATTTCTTGCATCTGTCCCTGAATATCATATTCCAAAGTAACGGATTGTCTTGCAGGATTAGGGTAAAGTTTTGATTGGTTCTGCTGTTGAACTTGTGAAATACCGCTGTTTATACTATTAGCAAGAGTATAGATTTTTGTTATATATTCTTTGCCTGTATACATAGAAATGACCAATTTGTCATTTGTTATATAACACTTGTTTAGGCTACCTCTGTAACTGTCACAAAATTCTTCATATATCAGATATATTAATTCTGAATCTTCGTTATATATGCCAACTTTAAAAATATGTGTAGCGGCATCACAATAGGCTATGATCAATTCATACTTACCGCTGTTTGTGAAGATATTCTTGCTAAGACAACCGAAATGAAATCTATCCTCACTTTCAGGAGGAACATTTATTGTATTGGTATTTTCAAACTGTTGATTGAATATTAATACTTTTTTGTGTCCGCTGGCGTAATATGTCCCTGGACAATATAAGGCCTCATCTATATAACCGTTTATTGTCTTAAATTCAGTTATACCTTGTGCCGTAGCACTACCCCCGATAAACACCATTAATGCAGCAAGAGCTAAAAGTTTAATTGTTCTTTTGAACATGATTTGTTTTTGCTTTGTTATCCCATTAAGCCCCTCGGTGCTGTGATACAATCATTTTGAATTTTGTTTTGATTGCATCGGATTAATAAACTGTTTTTAACTAACTGACATAAAAAAGAGTGAGCCCTTTGTTCTTATCCGCCGTCCGAGGTTCTCGACTAAAGTAAAGCCCACAGATAAACACTATGAGCATTTACAACCTTACTTACTTGGGGTTTTGTAAGAAGTGTAGAGATTCGGACGACCCCAAAATAAAGCGTAACGCCTTTAATATGTCAAAGGATTGACTTTCGTTGTCAATCACATCTGCAAAAGTACAATACTTTTTTCAATTGACAAGAATATAAAGAAAAAGAATGCAGAATATATTTGTTGATACTCTGCATTCTGATAAGTAATTATTATGCCGTTACGGGAATTAACCGCCGAAGTTGTCGTACATAATATTTTCTTCAGGTACGCCCAAGTTGTCAAGCATCGTCGTAACTGCTTTGGACATAGGACCAGGTCCGCACATGTAGTATTCAATATCTTCAGGTGCTTTGTGGTCTTTAAGATATGTTTCATACATAACGTTATGTACAAATCCAGGAGTGTAAGCAACGCCTGCAGCGTCTGCAGCAGGGTCAGGACGGTCAAGAGCCAAATGGAATTTGAAATTAGGAAACTCTTTCTCCAAATTTAAGAAGTCTTGCAAATAGAAAACTTCGTTCAACGCTCTTGCGCCATAGAAGTAATGCATCTGACGGTCGGTAGTGTGAAGAGTTTTTGCCATGTGCATAATCTGTGCACGCAACGGAGCCATACCTGCACCACCTCCTACCCAAATCATTTCGTTCTTGGTGTCAAAATGAGGGTGGAAGTCTCCGTAAGGTCCGCTCATTATTACCTTATCACCAGGTTTTAAACTGAAGATATAAGAAGATGCAATACCAGGATTAACATCCATAAATCCGCTTCTGTCTGGTTTGAACGGCGGAGTGGCAATACGTACCGTCAGCATGAAGACATTGCCTTCTGCAGGGTAGTTAGCCATGGAGTAAGCACGGATTGTAGGCTCGGAGTTGGTACATTTCAAATCAAACATCTTGAATTTCTCCCAAGAAGGTAGGTATTCATCGCCGATAAGTGATTTGTCGTAATCCGAATAATTGATTCTGAATGTAGGAATCTTGATTTGAGCATAAGAACCAGGTAAGAAGTCCATTTGAGCGCCCTCAGGCAACTGAACTTTGAACTCTTTGATAAATGTAGCAACGTTTTTGTTGGAAATAACGGTACATTCATATTCTTTAACACCCAAAACAGATTCGGGAACTTTCAACTGAATATCGTTTT
>JAGBOF010000012.1 GCA_017633985.1 Bacteroidales bacterium | reverse complement strand
TTATTGTCACGCCTTCCAACTGCGTAGCCAACTCCAACAATCCGAAATTCAGCACCGTTGTCTTTGAACCTGCAACCAAAACTTCAACCATACGTTGCGGTTCATAGCCTACATATTTTGCCTCAACGGAGTAACGTCCCGGCGGAACATTGTTTATCTTAAACACTCCGTTTGTGTCTGTTATTGCAACAAGATTGTTGTTTATTGTGCTGTCAGGCGAAATTATGACAACTGTTGCGTAAGGTAACGGTCCGCCTGTAAGAACGTCTTTAACTGTTCCGCGAACTGTCTGGGCATTTATATCCCCCCCCCTAAAGAACTTATAATGAGAATAATAGATACAATCTTATTGTAAAAGTATCGCTTCTTATTCCGACTTGTTTCGTTTACAATCTTCAGAGATGTGTTAAAACTCTTAAAAATATACATAATTTATCATTTTTTACATTGTTTCAATTTGCAAAATTACGAAATTGTTTCTTTTAAGATGCGGTTTTCGGTAATTTTTGCATTTTTGAAGAAATCATTTTATCGAAATAATCTATAAAATCATAGATGTTTTTATTTAAACCGTACAATTATATAAATAAAAATACAAGTGCAGGGAATTAACCTACACCTGAATTGTAAATCTTGTGAATTTACTGATGTTGAATGCGGATTTATCCGAGTGATTATCCTTTACGGTAAATGTAAACATCCGTTTTGTCATTAGAAGCGTTTATTTGCAAGTTTGTTTTTACCAATCGTCGTTTTCGTTACCCACTACACCGTTCAAAGCAGCCTCTTTGATCTTATCCATTATGACATTGGAATAAGCATGTGTCATAACAAGCGATTTTGCTGATGTTTTCTTTGCGTGATGCGTATCCTTGGCTACAAAAGGCCAACAACTGTTCAACGGCCATTTCTCTTCAGTGTACATTTGGTCCTCTTTCTCCACGCCGCTTATCCATCCGCCGCCGACAACCTTGGAAACATAATAATATTGTACGGAATAAGTGACACGTATCTTCGCATCCTTGATATCAACCTTGATAACAGGGCGTATATGCACCACATACTGATTGAATCCTCCCGTATGCGAAGCTATAGCCTCCACAAAACCAACGCCGATAAGCGTTCCGCTTTCTTTATCGTTCAACTGAATGGTGGAGTTTGCGTCATTGAACGTTGAAGCAAACCAATAATTCAATTTAGTATACAATTGGTCTTTTGTTTGTCCCTTGCAGTCTATCACTTCAGCGTATGTAAGGGCATAATTCTTGTCTAAAGTCAATTGTTTTGACAAGTTTTCAGCCGCATCAGTCCAATTGCTGCCGTAATATTCCTTTGCGTATTTCTCTAATTCCTCCGTACGCAAGATTTGTGCATCAACGGTAAAAATACCTATGCACATCACTAATATAACAAGTAATTTACGCATATTGTTTCAGTTTATTTTGCATTTTAATAGGTAGCGTGATTACGCACAGCGCAATTTTTAAATAACAACTGCGGTCCCCGAAACAGCAACCATAAGCATCGTTCCGCCTTGCCCCAATGTCTCGTAGTCGATATCGATACCTACGATAGCGTTTGCGCCCAACGCCTTGGCTCTTTCGCACATTTCTTCCATAGATGTGTCTTTCGCTTCAGCCAATACCTTTTCGTATTTGCTTACTCTTCCTCCTACGACGTCCCTTATGCCTGCGAAGAAGTCTTTTACGATATTTGCTCCGATAATTGTCTCACCTGTTACAATGCCTTTGTATTCCCTGATAGTGTGACCTTCAACGGTCGGTGTTGTACTTAAAATCATAGAACTGAATATTTAAATTGTGAATTGCTTTTGCAAAGATATGAAAATTTTGCATAAAAACAGGGCTGTTTGTCCCAAAAACATTTTTGCAAAGTGTTTAATTGCTTCGTTATTGCCGCAAAACATGCCGTCACTGCCGCATATTATTTTTGCCCTACTGCATGTTATTTTTGCCTTATCGCATGTAATCTTTGCCTTACCGCGTTATTTTTCCGCCCCGTCGCATATTAATTTGAAAAAAAGGGTTTTTTCTTATCAAAAAAACAGTTTTTTTAGGGTAAAAAAAGGGTTTTTTTGAAATTAATATGCGATAGGGCGGAGGTAAACGGCGATGTTAAGCCAAAGAAAGGCTAATAGGCAGACAGTTTGCCGTTATCGTCCCAATTACCGTACATCTTATTTTCCTTACTCATAAGAATCAATTTCTCCAAACGGGCATTGAATACATTTATATCGCGTGTGCGGTAAAATTCTATGTTGTTTATTTTCACCCTTTGATATAAGGGCGGGAACGAATTGAAGTTTTGCCACACCGTCTTGTCTTTTTGCAATGCTTTTTTGATGTCCTGCGGAATTTTAAAATGCTTTTCATTCATATCAGGCAGCACCTTACGGCCGTTATCAGTCATCATGCCCAATTTTTCCAACCTGCGGATTCGTTCTTTATTCAATTCCGTCCACGGCGATGATTTCTTACGCGGAGAAAGCCGTTGATAAAGTCCGCCGTCAATCTTTTTGCAAGTAGAATCAATCCATCCGAAACACAAAGCCTGCTCCACAATTGCCAAATACGGCAGACAATCTTCGGGACATTGCTTATTGCGGCTGCTTTTTACCCAACACTCTTTTTCTTTTGCCGAATTATTCTCCAGCCATGTGCGCAGATCTTGTATATTTGTCAAATCAAGTATGTTTTCCATGCGTTTTAATGTTTCGGAATGTGAATTATTTTTTGCGGAATGCCGTCAGGTTCTTTCCAGTCTTCGTTTTGAAAAAGCGGCATAGGTAGGAAGCGTCGTTAAACCCCAACTCATCGGCTATTTCCTTAATCGTAAGATCGGTATTCAGCAAAAGGTTCTTTGTTTCATTCACAAGCTGACGCTGTATTGCCTCTTTGGGAGTCATATTTGTGATTTCCTTAACCGTTTGCGTCAAATAGTTGCGGCTTACAGCCAATTTATCGGCGTAATACTCCACATCGTGCTGATGTTTACATTCCTGCATGACAAGATTATAGAAGCTGCGGCACAGTTGCGTTAAGTTATTATTATTCGGCGTAGTTTTTTTGTTTTGCGGATGCTTTTTCCAAAGTTCAAACGATACAAGCGTTAGATTATTCAACAGATTGGCAAGGATTTTCTCCTTATAAATTAATTTTCGCTTAATAACGCTGTTGTAATATGCGGAGAAATTATAAAAGAACTCCGCATCCGCATGGTTAATCGTTATAACGGGTTGTGGATTTACCGTATTATAAAAATCAGGCGGCAATCCGTAATTGGCTTTATTGAAGAAATCTTCTTCAACTGCGATGCCGTGTCCTTTAAATCCGTTTTCCGCATCAGTGCATTGGCAGAACAAATCCTTGGAAAGGAATGCTACGCTGTTTTTTTCTAATTTGAATGTATCAAAACCTATTTTCAATGTAATACTTTTATCTGCCGCATAGATTATCAGCCAATAGTTTTCATACAAATCACGCAAAGAATTGAAATCCTCTGCATTTGTTATAATCTTTTCACTTATTGGTAAAATATCGTGCTTCATTACGGTTGCAAAGTTACGTTATTTTGCACAATCACACCCTGAAATGTTGGCTTTTTGATGAATTATTCCCGCATTGCGGCATGTAATTTCAATTTTACTGCATGTTATTTTCACAGGAAACAGTTTTTTAGGCGTAAGTTAATAAGATACAAAATTAAAACCGTGCAGTATGTAATTGATATGATATACTGCACGGTTAATATAAGATGTCAGATGCAGTATATCGAATATTATATACTGCATCTGACATACTATATAAATTTTATTTCTTATGATCGATATTAAACTGCTTTACACGTTCTGCAAATACAGGCAACATTTCGTGAGGTACCAAAGAAACGCAAGCACGTAGCCCTTGCTGATCGGACCCAGTGATATCAAGACAGATAGCCGATATTCCGTAATAAACAAGTTCGTTCAATGTTTGCTCACCTGTCATTCCCGGGTAGTTAAACGTGAAATAGAATCCGTCGGCAATAGGAACGTCTTGGTCTTTGTCGTAAACAATTTCAAAACCATTCTCTACAAGGGCGTCTTTCATGAATTTGGCTTTCTTTTCGTAGTCTCTCAATGCTTCAACAAGGTTATACGTACCGTCGTTGCATGCTTTCATAACGGCAGCAAGTCCGTACTGTACGCTGTGTGATGTTCCTGATGAAAGAGCATAGATACTTCCGAAAACGATTGCACGTCCGAAGGTATCCTGTGCGAAATATGTTTTCATGTAATCAGTATGCCATGCGTACAATTCAGGAGATATGACAATGACAGCGATTCTCTCGCCTGCGTAAGAGAATGCTTTTGAACCGCTGATCATCAATATGTATTTCTTTGCCCATTTTGCTACCGTAGGTTGGAAAGGTGCTACGCCCGGTTGGGAAATGTCTTTTCTGAAATCCATTCCGAAGTAAGCCAAATCCTCCATTATCACAACGTCGTATTGATTTGCCAAATCGGCAATGATTTTCAATTCCTCGTCATTGAAGCAGAACCACGCAGGATTGTTAGGCGATGAATAAACTATGCCTGCTATTTCACCCGTTTGAAGATAGGATTCAAGTTTTGCACGCAATTTTTCGCCGCGGTATTGATACACATCAAAAGTTTCGGTTGCTATGCCAAGGATTTTGCATTGCTGTTTCTGAACAGGGAATCCCGGATCGATGAAAAGAAGTTTGTTTTTCTTTGCATCCATTTTTGTAACCGTCATAAATGATGCGAAACTGCCCTGCATGCTTCCCGTTACAGGAACACATGAATCTTCCGGAACATCTACGTCTAAGAAATTTTTAACGAAACGTTTGGTTTCGTGTTTTAACTCTGCCGTTCCGTAAATATCGGGATATATTGCGCTGACACCGTCTTTTAATGCCTGAATCTGTGCATCTACGCCCTGTTTAACGGTAGGCAATCCGGGGATACCCATTTCCATGCGGACGAATCGGAAATCAAACGCTTTTTCTACGTCATCTATGATTTTTTTTACTTCACGTATGGAGGCTTTTCCCACACTTTTTATCTTGTTGTCGGCAATTATTTTATCAACTGCCTCTCTGTTTAATGGTACTTTATTCATTATTTTTATTATGTTTTTATTTCGTTAAATTAAAAAGCCTTTAAAAAAAATTAAAACGCTGTTTTATTTTATTAAAACGCCGTTTTATTCCCGTTACTTTGCACTACCTTGCGGCAGTTTGGCTGATCTGTTCATATTTGTTAGCTTGCGCAGGATTTATTTGTTTCATTATAGTGATTACATCGTTTTGTTCGTTAGCGGGAGCGGTTTTGAAAATATTTACAATCTCATCCGCTTTGGCTTCTATGAATTGTGTTACGCATATCAAGCCGCTGCGTTCGTCGTTAACTTCTTTTAAATCCTTTAATGCAAGATATATGCTGTTTCTGGCTTCCGTTTGGTTTTCCGATGAAAGCATATCCAGTCCCAAACGGTGATACTTATACCACACGTCATGCATTGCACTGTACGTAGTATTGGTATAATTTTCTATCATCCAATATTTGTTAATGTTTTTCTCGGCACGTTTCCATCCTTCATTGGGACTGCGTTGGGCAGCGGTAACTATATTTTGGCAAATCTGGAAATACTTGTCCCCGCCGTTCATTGCAAAACTGTCTCCGTCCAATGCAAGAAAATAATTTAAATAGAAAGCAATTGTAGACAACAGATTAGAGGTATAATTGTTCTCATCAAATTCAATATTTTGCCCTTCAATGAATTTAAACTGGAAGTCTTTTTCCTGCGTATTCAACATAGTTGTCGTATATGTAGAACCGTAAACAGGACGCCGTAATTGGATGTAAATTTCACCCTTGAAATCTTCCTGGGTCGGGCGTTCTTTGACATTTATTGAGATACTTCCTTCTATTTTCTCAATGTCTTCGTAGTGGTAATTGGTCCATTGCCTGTCATTAACAAATCCGTTAAGAGTGTTTTGTATAGTATTGTATATTTCTTTATCAGATCCCTGTATTTGGGCGGCACTTACGCTCACTTGAATCTTGAATTCCTGTGCCGTAACAATCCAATTAGTGCAGGCAGTCAACAGAATAAACAAAACTAACTTCTTCATGGCGGATTATAAAAACTCTTTAATCAAATTAACAATATCATCGGCAACTTCCCTTTTGCTTTTTAAAGGCATGGAAATGATTTCCCCGGATTTTTTTACAGCCGTAACTTTGTTTGTGTCCACTTCAAAACCCGCTCCTTCATCCTTTAAAGAATTCAGAAGTATCATGTCCAGATTTTTTTTGAGAAGTTTAAGTTTCGCATTCTCCAATTCGTTATCCGTTTCAAGTGCAAAACCGACAAGAATCTGCGAAGGTTTCTTTCTTTTGCCCAATTCCGCCAAAATATCTTTGGTAGGCACAAGATTCAAAAGCAAATTGTCTTCTTTTTTCTTTAGTTTGCCCGTGTGTTTTTCTTTAGGAGTGTAATCGGCAACGGCAGCTGCGCAAACTGTGATGTCAGATGTGTCAAAGACATCAACGGTTGCTTTGTACATATCTTCTGCCGATACCGTATTGATAACGTTCAGACCTTTTAAAGGCGTGATTTTTTCGGATAAAGGGCCTGCAACAAGGTTTACTTTGGCTCCGCATCTAATGAAACTGTATGCTAAAGCCAATCCCATCTTACCTGACGAATTGTTTGATATAAACCGTACGCTGTCTATGCTTTCCCGTGTAGGTCCCGCAGTGACTGTGACGGTTTTGTCGTTTAAATCATTATTACATCCGTAGAACTGTTCTAACTTTTCTACAATTTCTTCAGGTTCTGCCATACGTCCTTTGCCTGTTGTGCCACATGCCAAAAATCCTTCATCGCTGTCAATGATGTGAACTCCGTCTTGTTGCAACAGTGTCAGATTACGCTGCACTGATTTGTTGAAATACATCGCCGAGTTCATCGCAGGACAAACGAAAACATCCTTTTCAAAGGCCAACAGCACCGTAGAAAGGGCATCATCGGCAATGCCGGAGGCATATTTGCCTATGATATCAGCAGTAGCAGGGGCGATAACAAAACAATCAGCCCATTGTGCTAGTGTAATGTGCTCGGTAGTCATCTGTGAAGGCAAATCAAACATACGGTTATACACCGTATTGCCGCTTAATGTCTGCAGGGTCAGCGGGGTTACGAATTTTAAGGCATTATCAGTAGCGGTAACCTTTACATTGCAGCCTTTTTTTACAAGCAGTCTTATAAGAAAAGGTGCTTTGTATGCAGCTATTCCTCCGCTGATACCTATTAAAACGTTTTTGCCGCTCAATACAGATGCCATTACACATTTAAGTTTTATAAAGCGTCTTATTGTTTGTTAGGAACCGATGCTATATTGCCGTGTCCCAATGATTCGTTGCGGTAAACAAGCGTATCGTCAGCGTATTCCTTTATTGCCATCAAATAAGGCTTCGGCAATTGCTCGTAATATCTCGAAACTTCTATTTGTTCCCTGTTCTCAAAGGTTTCTTCTGCGCCGTTATCTTCAATTCTGAAGTCTTCGATTTTTTCATGCAATTCTTTCTTCAATTCGCTTGCTATCTGGTCGGCACGTTTTGATAACATGGAAACCGTTTCATAGACATTAGTCGTCAATTTGCTGAAATCGTTTAAATTTCTTGTTTTAATGCTTGTGTCAGCTTTGATTTTTTTGTAATCCATTATTGATATAATTGTTTATTTTGATTTTAAAACTAATTCTTTTGCAATCTTTCCGCTTCTGTTTTAGCGTATTGATATTTCTTTTTCAGGTCTTCTGTTTTTGTTTTGTCTGTAAAATTCTCGAAAAGGGCTTGATAACGTTCGTAATCCAATATCATGGTGTTCCATCTTTCCGCCTGCTTTTCTTCAATTGACCCAAAAGCATAATAATAATCCGCCAAAACTATATAATACATAGCATCCTGACGGTATTGCGTCTGATCGGAGTACTTATTGATGAAATCCTTCAATGCAACCGATGCCGCCTGATATTGCCCTACCTTATAATAGTTATAAGCATTCGTATAATCTTTCTTAATAAGCTTCATACGCAACTCATCAAGATATTTATTCGCCTCGTTTACCCTTTCCGCTTGCGGATAGCGGTTGATATAGTCCTGAAAAGCTTTCATACTTTCAACGGTAAGCGTTTGGTCCAAATAATATTCGGGAGATTCCATATACTTACAATATGCCGACAAGAACAAAGCTTCTTCCGTTTTTTGCGAATAAGGGAACCAGCGTACGAAATTCTCAAATTGATAACCAGCCGAGTAGTAATCTTTGCCTGCCATAAGGCTTTTGCCGTAATACATATTCACGTCTTCGGCTTTATCCCTTCCGCGGAAGTACATAATCAGGTTTTCAAACAATTGGTTAGCCTTGTAATAGTCTCCGTCATTATAAGCTTTGACGGCAACTTCGTATTTTTTTTCGTTGTCATTGCTTTTAAGCAGTTTTTTCTGGGAACTTTGGCAGGCACCCATCACAAAAACAATACCGCAAAAAGCAATTAAACGATATAAGACATTTAACTTTGCTTTTATTTCTATATTCTTCACAATCTTAAAATCTTTATCCGTAAAATTTTTGCAAATTTAGTGAATTTTTATCATTTAACGCAAAAACAATGCAAGTTATTTTATTTCCGATAAAATTCTTTGTAAAAATAAGACGGCGTTTTAAGAAATTATTCTGCGTGATTAATAAAATAAAACGCCTTAAAAATTTACTGAAACGGCGTTTTATTTTTGCCTTTTGTAACAGCGTGATTTTTAATCAGATATTTTGCCGCTTTATTTTGCCTTTTTATGCGGGTAAATTGCTACATTCTTACCACTTTAACCGAAGATTTTGTGGCATCCAGCCTTTTTACCTGAATTTGTACGGGTATGCGTTCTTTAAGTTCGTTGATATGGGAAATTATTCCCACTCTTGTACCGCCGATAGAATGGAGTTTTTCCAGCGTTTCGGTTACCGTATTCAGATATTGGCTGCTTAAAGTTCCGAATCCTTCGTCTATAAACAGAATATCGCAAAAAGCGTTATTTAAACTCATTTTTGAAAGTCCCAAAGCCAATGAAAGTGATACCATAAAGCTTTCTCCGCCCGATAAACCGTTTACCGAAGACAATAATCCGCCTTCAAATTTGTCCTTTATATATATTGATAAGGAGGAATTGCGGCAACAGAGTTCGTATCTGTCGGAAAACCGTTTTAAATAATAGTTTGCTTTGTCCAATAAGTCACCTAAAATAAATCCTTGGGCAATGGTCCTGAATTTTTTGCCGTCTGCCGATCCGAAAATATCGCTTAAACTTTTCCATTTGTCCCTTTGTTGTTGCAAAACTTCTTTTTGTTTAAGTTTTTCTTCAAAAAGCAAACGGTTATCGGTGTCTTCTTTCAGTCTGCTGCGGTTTGCACCTATTGAAATCTGCAGTTGCTGAATTTCTTTTCCTATATTATCTTTTTGCATCAGCAATCCGTCAATATTTTCATCCTCTTGAAGGGAAATATCCGACTTTTGCAATTGTTCTATCTGCGATTGGATTTGTTTTAATGCCCCGTTAAGTCCGTTAATTGTTGTTTTGAGTTTTTCCTTTGCGTTTTTCATTGTCTCAATATCCGTGTCCTTATAGGCAGACAATGCTTCGGTTTGATTTTTTGTAATGTCGGTGTGGTTATTCAAGAAATCGGTGATTTGTTGCTCACATTGTGCAATATTATACCGCAAAGCATCTATATTGTTCTTCCATTTGAAAAAATCATCACGCAATCCGTTCCAAAGATTAAGTAAATTATCCGTTTTTTGCGGCATGCACGGTTCGTTATCCCACGCTTTGACGGAATCAATAAACGAAAGTTTGGCTTGAAGACAGCTTTCAATTAAATTCTGTTCGGTTTCAATTCCGTGTTTAATGTTTTTGAGAACATTTTCTTGCTTTTGTATGTCATACAAACGTTTGTTCAGATCGCTTATTTCATTGATTTTGGACAATAATTCATCCGTTTGTTTTTGTATTTCTTCTTTTACAGGAATTATAACGCTTTGGAAAAGTCCTTTGTCTGTTTTAATACCGCATTGTTCCGCAAGGTTATACAAATATTCCGCCTGTTTATTGCATTCATCGGTGATTTTGGCGTACTCAACAGCCAAGCGTTCGGATTCTTTTATGTTTTTTTGACGGGCATCTTCCGTTTGGGCAAGTTTTAATTTCAAATCATTGAGTTCATCCTCGGCTTTGCGTCTTTTTTCAGCCAAAGGCAATACGATTTTCTCAAATTCGCTGTCTGAAAATATTGTTTCAATTTTACTTCCGCACAAAGGGCAGATATCACCTGCAGTAAGATTCATACGGGTTTGCTTTGCCCATAAATCAAGCGAAGTGCAGATTTTTTTATAAGCACTGTCTGCTTCGTTAAATACTATGCGGGCTTTTCCAATCATTGAAGTAATTTCCTCTGCAGACTGTTTCAGGGATTTATCCGTCACGACCGCAGCGTCATATTTGTTTTTGCAAATTTCTTTTTGTGTGTTGTTGTTTTCAAATAACTTGAGGTTGGAAAGCAAAAGCGTAATATTGTCCTTTACCGCCAATTTGAGTCTATATTGTGCATTGATGTCGGCTTCGTTAAATGAATTTTTCAGTTCGTTTGTGCTGATAAAATCCTGTTGTAATTTATCAATTTCTTTATCTATGTCTTCGTGGATTTCTTTTTGCTGCTTTAAATTGTTTTCATGATACTTTAGTCCTGCATTGAGTTGTAGGAATCTGTTTTTATAGATGCTTACATTTTGTTTTTGTTTATTCAAAAGTCCGTTATAATATTCCGCATCTTTTAGTTTGCTTCTTACTTCGGCGGTTTTGTCCCATAAATCAATAATGCGGTTTTGCGTTTTTATTTCTTCGCTTTCCGAGATGGCAATACTGCGGCTTAATTCATTTTCTTTGTCTTTTTTTTCTTTAGTAAGCAGGTTCAGTTGGGTAAGATGATTGATTTTTTTGATTAACAGGTTTTGTGTATCCGTTTTTTGTTGCAATAGGTTTTCGGATTCGGATAGTACTTTGTTTATATCTTGTTTTTCGTCTTCTGACAGTAGCTTTACGGCGTTTAATTCCGTATTTTTTATTTCCAAATCAATGTCTTTTTGCTTTGCAGTGTTGAATATACCGCGTCCTATAGCTGAATATATCTCCGTTCCCGTAAGTTTTTCCAATATGTCGCTTTTTTCGTTTTCCGAGCTCTTAAGAAATTTGGTGAATTCTCCCTGTGAAAGCATGCATGTGCGGCAAAATTGCTGGAAAGTCATTCCCGTACATTTTATAATCTGCTCCTCAATCTCCGTTTCTTTCCTGAAGTATTCGCCGTCAGAGGCATTGTACAATTCCCACGAAGCTGCCTGTAAATTTCCGTCCGCTTTGTTGTAGGATTTTCTTACTTCCCATTTGGCGATATACGTTTTACCTGCATTATCCTCAAATTCCAAAGAAGAATATGCTGATACGGTGTTTCTTCTTAACAAAAGTCTTGTGTCATTTACGCTTACGGTTTCCTGTTTATTGTCTTTGCTTTTGTAGGTTGTAAATCCTGACAAAGTTTCTTTTGTTTTGCCGTATGTTCTCGGCGTTGTCTTGTAAAGAGCCAGACAAACGGCATCCAAAACCGTCGTTTTACCGCTTCCCGTATCGCCTGTTATCAAAAACAAAGGTTCATTCCTTAAAATATCTCCCTGAAAATCTATTTCGGCATGTTCAATGGAGGCAATATTGTGTATGATCAGTTTCTTCAAAATCATAATTCAGTCTCCTTATTAACCGTTTGCGTTATTTGAATTATCATCTGTTTGAAATCTTCGCTTAATTCCGTTCCGTTTTGTTTTAAATAGTTTTCGGCAACGGTTACGGGTGTCATCTGTTTTAATTCCTGGGCAGTTATAATCTTGTTTTCATATTCACCTGTTGAAGTTTTCTGCCTGTGAATATCGAAAGTGCAGAAATAAGCACCTATTTGATTGCATATTTCCGTTGATTTTTCTTTGGAATCAGGCGGAAGAAAATCTTTAACCGTTACATTGAACCGCAGAAAACAGTTTTTAAGCTGTTCTTTGTTCTCATTGACGTATTCAAATACAGATTCAATCGGGCAAGGTGCAGGCGGAACGGTTTTAACGGGCATTTCGTCTTTTATTTCAATTGTTTGAATCAAAGGTTGCGCTCCTTTATCGACATTAACAATTGTAACGCTGTGTTTATATTCCTCATTGAAAGACACGGCAATGCTACTGCCGCAATAACGTGCTTTTTTGTCAGAATTTTGCAAAGTCTGCGGGTAATGAATGTGCCCAAGGGCGATGTAATCATAGATGTCACCCAAATTTTCCAATTCCGTAAATTCCATATCCTGCATACGGATACTGTTACTCTTTATTTCACTGCCCGTAATTGCAGCATGGGCGGAAAGGATTACAGGCAGATTGTTTTTATTTATTTCAATGATGTATTGTTGCAAAGAAGTAAACAAATCAGGAAAGTTCCTGCGGTAAAAATACGGAACTGCAGCTACATAACCCTTTATGTCGCCGTTCGTATCCTTTATTTCTATTACATGTTTTGATAAATTTACAGCTCCGTCAGTTTTTTCAAAACCTCCGATAACCGAGACATTGAATGCATTCCACAGATTGCGGTCGATTTCCAATTTGGCAGGTGAATCATGATTGCCCGCAATGACTATAATTGTCATGTCCTTACAGGCATTATGTATTTTAAGCATGGCATCGGTATAAAGTTTTTGCACCGATGAGGAAGGGGCTGGGACATTGTACACATCGCCGCTTACAATCATGCAATCGGGTTGTTGCGAGCGTACTATATCTTCAAGTTGTGCTAAAAAAGATGCTTCGCTTACGGTTCTGTCATAACCGTGCAGCACATTGCCCAAATGCCAATCCGAAGTGTGGAGAACTTTCATTGTTATGCTAAAATTAATACGGCGTTTGAGTAAATTAAAACAACGTTTTATTTCACTCAAACGCCGTATTAATTTTTTTTAACGCCGTCATATTTTTACTATATCCATTTTACAAGCGGTAAGTCCATACGGGAGTTCATTAAATCATGTTTAGGATATATCCTGAAAGCATAATCATGCACTCCGTTGGATATTACAGGTATGTCAATTGCGTATTCGGCACGTTGATTCTTGCCTCCTATGTATTCAAACTGTTCAATCCTGTCGTAAGATTCTATTGCGTCGTTTTCTTTGTGGGTAATAATCATTTCAATGCCGATATTTTCAGGTTGGATTGCTCCCGTATTTAAAACAATCTTTGCTTTGAACCGTTCATCCATACTGAAAGTTTTTTGTGATGTGTCGGGAACCTGAATACTTATCAGTTCCATTCTGTCCCACCACAAACGGATTTTTTGTTTCCACAAAGCGAATTCTTTTGCTGCGGCAAAATTATCCTCTTTCATCATCTTTGTGCGGCGGAACATAGGATTGTAATATTTATCAAAATAATCATCCGTTTGGCGTTTCATAGTAAATTCGGGAGCAATCTTTGCAATGGTATTTTTTATCATTTTAACCCATTGAGTCGGTATGCCGCCGTCATTTTTCGAATAATAAGCCGGAATAATTTCGTTTTCGAAAGCAGAATATATCATTTGGGCATCCAAAATATTCTGAAGATTGTTGTCACTGTAGGTTTGCGTTTCGCTTAACGCCCATCCTGCATCTTCTTTGAATCCTTCTGCCCACCAGCCGTCCAATACGGAAAAATTAATTACACCGTTCATTACGGCTTTCTCGCCACTTGTTCCGCTGGCTTCCAAAGGTCGGGTAGGGGTATTGAGCCACAAATCCACGCCTCTTATTAAGTGTTTGGCAACATACATGTCGTAGTTTTCGATAAATATGATTTTACCTGCAAACTGCGGCATTTTTGAAATATTGATTATATTCTTTATCAGGTCCTGACCTTGTATGTCGGCAGGATGCGCTTTACCGGCAAAAATAAACCTGACACCTTTGTTAACTATTGATTCCAGACGGTTTAGATCGGTAAACAACAGATTAGCCCGTTTATATGTTGCAAAGCGGCGTGCAAAACCTACGGTAAGAACCTCATCGTTCAAGGCATTTACGGTTTTGACGTACAAATCAGGGTTTTCTCCGCGGTTGCGTAGTTCTTCTTGACAACGTTTTTTCACAAACTCCGTTAAATCATGCTTAAGTGTTTGATGGGTCTGCCATATTATTTCATCAGGAACGTCATATATGTGAGCATAATAGGCATTATTGCTTTCGTCAGCCTCATAGGCAGAGGTGAAGTATTGTCTGTAAATATCTAACCATTGTTTTGCAGCCCAAGTAGGACGGTGTACGCCGTTGGTTACGTATCCTATGTTTATCTCTTTTGCGAAATATCCGTCATACAGATATTTAAACATTTCCCTTGATACTCTGCCGTGAATCTTGCTTACTCCGTTGATATTATTGGAGCAATTGATTGCCAAAACGCTTAATGAGAATTTATCGTTTCTGTCATCGTTGGATTTTCTTCCCAATAACATGAATTCATCCCATGACAGATTAAGATTTTGAGAATATCCTGCAAAATAAACACGCATTAAATCTTCTTCGAACATATCATGGCCTGCCGCAACAGGAGTATGGGTTGTAAATAAGGTTGAACTGCGTACCAATTCCAAAGCTTGACCGTATGACAGTTTATCATTGTTTATATAATTGTTAAGTCTTTCCAAGGAAGAAAAAGCACTGTGTCCTTCATTTGAGTGATATAATTCGGCGTTTATATTCATTTGTTGCAAAAGACGTATTCCTCCGATACCTAACAATATTTCCTGTTTTAATCTCATTTCGTTGTTGCCGCCGTACAACTGATGTGTAATGCCTCTGTCTTCCTGCGAATTCTCTTCAGTATCGGTATCTAATAAATATAAAGGTACGGCACCTACATCACATCTCCATATTTTTGCATATACGCAACGTCCCGGAAGATTTATAACTATTTTCTTCCAGTCTCCGTTTTTATCTCTTTCGGCTTGCAAAGGAAGCAAAGATAATTTTTGTGATATTCTTTCGCTTTGTTGGTTTCCTTCTTTGGTTATGTGTTGTCTGAAATATCCCTGTCGGTACAATAATCCTATACCTATTATATTTTTATTGGAATCGGAAGCTTGTTTTAAATAATCTCCAGCCAACATACCCAAACCTCCGCTGAATATCTGCAATGTGTCATGTATTCCGAATTCCATAGAAAAATAAGCAATTGTGCCTGTATCTTTCTTTTTTCTGGCGGCAATGTAATTGTCAAATTCAGTCGATACTTTTTCCATTTGTGACATGAACTTACTGTCATCAAGCAGTCTGTCATAGTCTTGTTTTGTCAGGGATTGCAGAAGTCTGACAGGTGAACGGTCAAATTTGAAAAATTTTTCTTCATCTACTTGGCAGAATAAATCAAAGGCGTCGTTATACCAACTCCACCACAGGTTCTGTGCAAGTTTGTTAAGCGGTTGAAGTTTTTCAGGCAGTGACGGTTTAACCAGAAATTTTTTCCACATAGGTTTTTCTCCCCATGAAGTTATTATACCGGAAGTTAAGTTTATAGGTTTTTTGTGTGCATACATATTATAACGTGCGGAGGATTTATCCGATGCCAAGTTGTAAAGTTGCAAATAGAATTTGATTAATTCCGACCATTGAACGTTTTTGAATATTTCTACGGAATCGTTTTTTAATATTTGCTTCTGATCATCATTATAGGCAATGATTTCTTCGCAGCGGCGGACAATTTGATTGATGCATTCCTGTGTATTGTTATCATCTCTTTGAATAATCGTTAATGCATTGTGCTTGTTTTCCATATTGTCTTTTACCCATAATCCGAAACCTGCCAAAGACGTTGTAACCGACGGAATGCCTTCAGCCATAGATTCCATAGGCGTATATCCCCACGGTTCATAATAAGAAGGAAATATACTTAAATCAAATGCTGTCATAAAATCAAAATACGGCATGTCGATAACTCCGTCATTGCCGTCCAAATACGAAGGAATGAACATGATGTTTACTTTATCGACGGCATCGTTGGTAATACCGTATTGTTTAATTGCATTAAGTATAGGGTCGTTGTCGGGATTTGTCAAACAATGAGTGGTAAACAGTTCTTGTTTTATACCCATATTTCCTGCGGGTACGGCAATTACGGCAATTATCTTTTTATTCAACGACTGAGATTTATTCAATTGGGCCATTGACTGAATAAAGATATCAATACCCTTGTTTTTGAACTCGTAACGACCGCTGTTTATTATAAGAAAAGCATCCTGCGGTACATCACATCCGTTTGCTTGCTTGATTATTTCAAATATTTTGTTCCTTGCTTTATTCCGTACCTGATTATATTCATTTTCTTTAGGGACAAAATCACCTTCGAAACCGTTAGGTGTAATAACGTCTGCTGATTTGCCGAAAAATTGTTTGCATTCTTTGTCTGTTATACCGCTTACCGTAGAAAATCCGTCGGCATTGATTGCCGATAATTTTTCCAAAGAATGTTTTGAAACAACGTTAAAGTCTTTTGCAACTTTATTTGCAATAAAATTGTGTATTCCTCCGTAAAGCGGGACAGCGTTGCCAGCCAAACATCTTCCCAATACGGTGGCATGAGTTGTGAAAACAGTTGCTATTTGCGGCACAGAGGATTTTAAATACAAAATACCGCTTCCCGTCATCCATTCATGGAAATGGGCAACGGCTTTATCTGTTGCATCCAAATAAAAATTATAATAACATTCTATAACTTTAGCTGCGGCATATCCGAAAAGGAAAGGTTCTATGTAATCCCAACCTCCGGTTAAACTGTCTACACCGTATTTTTCCCAAAATTCAGCAAATATTTCATCTTTTTGAGGGAAATATTGAGTGAAATCCACTAAAATAACAATGGGCTTACAGTTTATATTCCACCGTCCGGTTCTTATTTTTAGACCTTGTTGCAGGGCATAAGTTTTCCATGTTTTAAGCAAACTGTCGTCTTGGATGAATTCGGAATGTTCTTTGTTGTTTTGAACTAAATCAGGTCCTATAAGAATATAATTATCTCCTATAATGTTATGAACGGAAGATGCTTTTGTCATAAGTACAGTGTGTATTCCGCCGACTTTGTTGCATACTTCCCAACTTGTTTCAAATATAAAATCAGTATTATTCATTACAATAGATTTATTATCGGTTTTTCAGTTTACAAAATTATAATTTTTTATTTTTTCAAAAGATTTTTTTTAAAATAATTTGCAGATAAAATAATTATTTGTAATTTTGAACCTTGAATTTTTTGGATTAAAACATAAAAATATAGATAAAAACGCAATGAAAAAATTATTCATAGTCTGCATTGTTGCAACTGTTACACTTACAAGCGGCTTTACAAGCGAAGCCAAAGGAGACTGGCGTTCCGGTATTTGGAACAGAGATGTGTCGGAAAATCTTTTCAGTATAAATATTGAAGCAATACCTATGATGACAGAAGCTTATAAGAATACTACTCCGTGGGGTGCGGGATTCAATGCTGCATTTGAGCATAAGATGCGTCCGAGTATTATTCACGGTAAGGGTTCTGTGGGTTACGGAGGACATTTAGGATTAACCCGCTATTTCGGAAAGGGTATCGATACTCATGCAGAGGGTGCTAATTTAAATCAAACATGGGATAATTATAAATCTTATACAGAGATACCTGCCATGTTAGACGTTAATTTTTATTTAAATTTTGCAAAAAGTAATATTTTTATCGGTTTGTCTGCCGGAGTTAATTTTATGTTGGGAGAAAGAGACGCAGCATTGAATCAAGTAGGTCCTTCATCCACGGCGGATATAGAACAATCCATATTATACTCATTCGGAAGGGAAGTAGATGTGATTTCCATTCAAAAAAATCAGAACAATGTTTCTCTAACCCATATCATTCCTTCTTTCAGATTGCAATTGGGTTATGTAAGGGAGTTGTCACAGGATTGGAAAATAAGGATAGCGGCAGGTATGGAATACCAAATGAAATACTCTGACGAATATAAAGGATTCAGAATCGATGCCGATTACTATGAAATGTATCATGAGCACGATTCCCCTGCAATGATGAATCCGTTTGTTTCCGTAGGATTTGTATATTCTTTATAATAAGGCGCGGATGCAATTGTTTTTTATTCCCGATTACAGCGGAGATGATATAATAACGCTTGATAAAGAGGAGTCATCCCATATTTCAAAAGTATTGAGGATGAAAGAAGGCGGAGAGATTTTCCTTACTGACGGTAAGGGAAATCTTTTTACTTGCCGTATAGCGGAATCTACGCCTAAAAGATGCAGTGTCAAGGTCGTAAGTATTGAACAAAACTATCAGCAACGGCAGTTTAAAATTCATTTGGCAATAGCCCCGACAAAGAATATTAACCGTATCGAATGGCTGTTGGAAAAAGCGGTGGAGATGGGCATAGATGAAATAACGCCTATTGTAACCGAGCATTCGGAAAGAAGAAATATTAATGCGGAACGTCTGGAAAAGATAATCATTTCGGCAATGAAGCAATCCATCAAATGTTTTAAACCGAAATTGAACGGACTGACTGATTTTTCTTCACTGATAAACAATCTTAAAGAAGAAAAGAAATATTTATGTTGTTGCTCCGAGGAAGAAAAGATACTGATAAAAGACGATTATCAACCAAATGAAGATGTGATTCTGTTTATCGGTCCCGAAGGTGATTTTTCCGATAAAGAAATTTCGCTTGCCAAGGATGCGGGATGTAAATTAATCACATTGGGAGAGCAACGCTTAAGAACCGAAACGGCAGCCCTTTACGCAATAAGCAATATCCATTTTTTAAATCAATGAAAAAATTTTTTAAAACAGCGTTTTATTTTATTATTACAGCGTTTTATTTTGCCCAAACGCCTTTTTGTTTTTCACAGAGCGCAAATACAATCGCTCTTTTGAAATATAACGGCGGCGGAGACTGGTATGCCAACCCTACATCATTGACAAATTTGATTAAATTCGCCAATCAAGAGTTGAAAACTAAACTTTCGCCTGATTATGCAACGGTTGATGTCGGTTCGGACGAATTGTTTTTATATCCTTTTGTGCATTTGACAGGACACGGCAATGTGGTATTTTCGGAGAGTGAAGCGAAGAATTTAAGAAATTATTTGTTGGCGGGAGGTTTTTTACACATAGATGACAATTACGGATTAGATAAATTCATAAGGCGTGAAATGAAAAAAGTATTTCCCGAATTGGATTTTACGGAGATACCGTTTTCGCACCCGATATATCATCAAAAATATAATTTTCCTAACGGTCTGCCGAAGATTCACGAACATGACAACAAAGAACCCAAAGGTTACGGATTGTTTTGGGAAGGACGGTTGATATGTTTCTATTCTTACGAAACCGATCTGGGTGACGGTTGGGAGGATACATCGGTTCACGGCGATACGGAGGAAAGACATCAGAAAGCATTACAGATGGGTGCGAATATTCTGCAATTTGTATTTATTCAATAATCAGAAATAAAGTACAGGACACGGAAATGAAATTGTTAAAAAGCCTTTACAGCCCGCTGCGTGTGGGTTTTATTCATTATTTATTAGTATCTTTTTTAGCAGGTCTTGTTTTAATAAGTTACATATTCACAGTTACCGATACGTCTTTCGTAGATACGCTCGGGGGGGGGTATTTTATCATATCGTGTTTCGCACATGCGGCATTGGTTTGCCTTATACCTTTTATAATAATATACCTGCCGCTCACACTTTGTAAAATCAATCCCAAGATATCGGGAATCGTCACATCGGTCTTATACATTATTATTTTGTTACTCCTTATCATTAACCGTTATGTGTTCAGTATTTATCATTTCCACGTAAACGGTATAATCATCAGCTTGCTTACAGGACCGGGAGCAGGAGATATTTTCGTATTTGATACAATTATTTATATAAAAGCGGCGGTTATTCTTTTGATTACCGTTATAGCTGTATTGTTTTTGCTGTTTGTTGCATTTGTTGCGGATAAGAAATTACCCGAGCATAAGTTTTATAAGAAAAGTTTGCTGACATTGGGCATCATTATTATTTTCTCACAAATTCTGCATATATACGGAGCAGCGGCAATGAAGATTTCCGTATTGGAAACAACGTCTTATATTCCTTATTACTTTCCCGTAAGTATGAATTCTTTGTTAAAAAAGGCGGGGATCATAAGTTACAAGGATTTAAACCGTATAAAAATAACCGAACGTAAGTCTGATTTGAATTATCCTAAAAAAGAATTGAAGGAGGATAAGAAAAAACTTTACAATATAGTAATTATAGGTATTGATTCGTGGAATAAGCGTTCTTTTACCCAACAGTGCATGCCTAATATAACGGAATTTGCCCGTAATGCCGAGTATTATTCCGACCATATATCATCTTCCAACGGTACGAGGGGCTCTCTGTTCGGGCTTTTCACGGGATTGTCATCTTATTATTGGAAAAGTTTTGAGTATACGTCGCTTCAACCGTTGCTGATAGAGTATTTGATCAATAATAACTACAATATTCAGGTTTATCCGTCGGCTACGTTCAATAATCCGCCGTTTGCAAGAATGTTTTTCTCAAATGTTCCGGGTATTAACACCGAATCAAAAGGCAAAAAGCCGTATCACAAGGATTGTTACATAACAAAAATGTTTCTTAACGATTTAGAAAAAGCCGATACAACCAAACCTTTCTTTTCGTTTATATTTTACGATTTGGCACATGCTATTTCGGTGCCCGCACAATACAATACGCATTTTCAGCCTGCGTGGAAATTTCCCGATTATTCCAAATTATCCAACACTACAGACCCTTTGCCGTTTTGGAACTTGTACAGAAATTGTGTATATCAGATAGATTCTTTGGCGGGAATGGTTTTAAATAAATTAAAAGAGAAAAATCTGCTTGATAACACCATTGTAATTATCACGGGTGACCACGGACAGGAATTCAATGAGAATAAAAAGAATTATTGGGGACATGACGGCAATTTCTCCATCCATCAGATAGGCGTACCTTTCATATTTTATTATCCTGAATGCACACCCAAGACGGTTAAGTACCGAACTACGCACTACGATGTGTCACCTACAATAATGAAGATGAATTTTGGCATAACCAACAGCCCTGAAGATTATTCCATGGGTAAGTATCTTTGGGACAGTTCGCAGAGAAATTGGATTGTCGTGGGAAGTGACATCAATTATGCATTCATTATCCAAAACGATATGATTGTCGAGAAAAACGGTGCGGGATATATGACCGTTTTTGACAGAAATCTTAACCGTACTGATTGGTTTCCCTCAGCCAAAGAGTTGAATGATGCCATCAAAATACTGAACGGATTTTACAAGTAAACAAGCCGCGGAAAAAAGACGGCGTTAACAAAAATTTTTATCGCTGATTAATAAATTTCCGTCGCTGATCAGTAAATTTTCGTCGCTGATTAATTTTCTTTAACGGCGTTTTATTTTCATGCTTTGATAAGGTGGGGCGTCAATAAGTTAAAAATCCGTAAATTTTTCGGCAATTTCTAAAATAAAGTCGTATATTTGCAAAATTAAAACAAACAATAGTATTATGATTAATATTGATAAGTATGTTACTTTAAAGGATGACGTTTCCGTTGCCGTTATTTGTAACAGGGAAAATTTGAATGAATCATTGGCAAAGTTCTGTACACCGGAACAAAGTGATTATATAAGACAACATTCCGAAGCAAACGGTGAAACGTTTTTCACCTTTAATATGCTTAACCGCTATTACGCCGTTGCGATAACCGAAGAAGACGAATTGGGATATAAGACCAAGGAATTGTACAGACGTTTGGGTGGCAAAATATTGAGATATTGCGACAGGCATTATATCAAAGACATCCAGTTGGTGACTTTGGCGGAAAAGGAAAACATACTCGGTTTTATAGAAGGTATGCTTTATGCAAGTTATATATTTGATTCGTACAAAACGGACCCTAAACGTTTGGTTCATCCGTTTGACAATCTGCATATAGTGGACAAAGATATTGACATAAAGGATATTGAGGAATTGCGTATAATATGCGAAGCGACCGAAAAGGCAAGGGATTTGGTTAATGAACCCGTTACGGTGGTTAATGCAGAGACTTTGGCAAGCAACTTCGCATCAATGTCACAGGAAGCAGGCATCAATATTGAGATCTGGAATAAAGAAAAGATTGAGAAGGAGAAAATGGGCGGTTTATTGGCTGTAAACCGCGGCAGTGAGGATGCCCCTACCTTTACGATTATGGAATACAAACCCGAAAAGCATAATAACTCCAAGCCGATAGTACTTGTTGGCAAGGGCGTTACTTATGATACGGGCGGATTGAACATAAAAACGGGCAATTACATGAATGACATGAAAAGCGATATGGCTGGTGCGGCAACGATGGCATGTGCATTGTACGCAATAGCGATGTTAAAACTTCCCGTTCATGTAATAGGTTTGTTCCCTGCCACTGATAACCGTCCTAATCATAATGCTTATTGCAGCGGAGATATAATCAATATGTACGACGGCACAAACGTGGAAGTTGTCAATACCGATGCCGAAGGAAGAATGATATTGGCGGATGCTTTGGCGTATGCCAAAAAAATTAACCCTTCGTTGGTTGTGGATATGGCGACTTTAACTGGAGCGGCATCACGTGCGATAGGTCCATTCGGCATTGTTGCAATGGAAAAGAATGCGGAGAACTTCATGGAAGTTATGAAAACTTGCGGCAAAAAGGTATATGAACGTATTGCAGAGTTTCCGTTCTGGGAAGAATACGACAAGTTGATTGTTTCTGACATTGCCGATATAAAGAATTCGGGCGAAAGTTATGCGGGAATGATAACGGCAGGTAAGTTTTTGGCATATTTTACTTCTTATCCTTACATACATTTGGATATAGCAGGCGTTGCAATGAACGAAAAGGAAGATTTCTACCGCGGCAAAGGTGCTACGGCTTTCGGATTGCGTCTTATAGTTGATTTTTTGAGAACGTATTATAAATAAGATTAATTTAAGATTCTTATAATGGCTAATAATAATGAAAATGTACCTGTTAAAATAGGAATATCGCAGGGAGATATTAACGGAATAGGTTATGAGGTTATGTTGAAATGTTTTTCCGACACCAGAATGACCGATTGTTGTACTCCCGTACTGTACGGTTCGAGCAAAATATTGTCATACCATAAGAAATTGATAAATGCTAATGATTTTACGTTTGTCAATATACGCCATGCAGAGCAAGCCGAACCGCATAAGTTTAATGTTCTTAATATAATACAGGAAGAAGTCAAAATAGATATAGGACAGCCGACCGAGATAGGAGGTAAACTGGCTGCAGCGAGTTTGGACAGAACCTGTCAGGAACTTATGGCGGGTAAGATAGATGCTATTGTAACCAACCCTATAAATAAAAAGAATATTCAAAGCGAAACGTTCAATTTTCCTGGACATACGGAGTATTTAACGCGTAAATTCCGTGCCGAAGAATCACTTATGATTATGACTTGCCGCAATATTCATATCGGTATAATGACTAATCATTTGGCTTTGCGTGATGTGCCTAAAGTTGTTACGCAGGATTTGATTATAAGGAAGCTCCGCGTTATGGATAAATCCTTAAAACGTGATTTCGGAATAAGAATGCCGAAGATAGCGGTGCTTGCATTGAATCCGCATGCAGGTGATCACGGTTTGATAGGCTCGGAAGACGATACGATAGTTGCTCCTGCAATCAAACAGGCATTTGACGAAGGTATATTGGCATTCGGACCTTATCCTTCCGACGGATTTTTCGGTAACGGCTCGATGAATGATTTTGACGGAGTGATGGCATTGTACCACGATCAGGGATTGATACCGTTTAAACTTATGTCATTTACCGAAGGCGTTAATTTCACGGCGGGATTACCTTTTGTAAGAACTTCGCCTGCCCACGGAACGGCATACGAAATAGCAGGAAAAAACCAAGCTTCTGCACAAAGTTTCCGTAATGCGGTTTATTTGGCTGTAGATATTATAAGAAACCGTAAGGAATACGATTTGCTGACTTCCGATACGCTGAAAAAAGCAAAAAGAGACCATATAGTAGACGAAGATATTACCAAAGAATTGCAACAAGACGATAATGACGGACCTACAATCTGATATTTCTGCAGCTAAAGACGAAATAGAATCTTTGCGTAAGTTGTTAAACAGGTACAATTATGAATATTATGTACTTGATTCGCCTACAATAACCGATATTGAGTTTGACAATTTGCTTAAGCGGTTGGATGACTTGGAGAAAAAGTATCCTCAATTTTATGATTCATCATCTCCTACCCAGCGTGTGGGAGGTGAGATTAATAAGGAGTTTAAACAGGTTACCCATCGGTATCCTATGCTTTCTTTGAGCAACACTTACAGCAGGGAAGAGATATCAGAATTTGTTAAAAGGGCTGATGAAGCGTTGGGCGTAAAGAATTTGCAATGGGTATGCGAATTAAAATATGACGGTTTGGCGGTATCGTTGCTTTATGAGCATGGCAGGCTTGTCAGGGCAGCCACACGGGGTAACGGTACGGTAGGCGATGATATTACGGATAATATTAAAACGATTCGTTCCATACCTTTGACGTTGCAAAATGATGATTATCCCGAAAGATTTGAAATCCGCGGCGAAGTTATCTATCCTCATAAAGCGTTTGAGGAGTTTAACCGTAAGAGAATAGAAAACGGAGAGGAGGCTTTCGCAAATCCGAGAAATGCGGCATCGGGAAGTTTGAAGTTGCAGAATCCTAAAGAAGTCGCAAAGCGGAAATTGGATTGTTATTTGTATTATCTTATCGGCGATGATATAAAACAAACTACGCATACGGAAAGATTACAGGCTGCAAAGCGGTGGGGATTTAAAACCGAGCAGTATTATAAGGTTGCCGACAGTATTGACGGGATTATGGAGTTTATTGATTACTGGGATAAGCAAAGAGACAACCTTCCTTATGCAACCGACGGAATCGTTATCAAGCTTAATGAGATTCAATACTGGAATATATTGGGTGCAACGGCAAAATCGCCGCGTTGGGCAACGGCTTTTAAGTTCAAAGCCGAACAAGCATGCAGTAAGTTGATAAGTACGGAATACCAAGTGGGAAGAACAGGTATTGTTACGCCTGTTGCCAACTTTGAACCTGTTTGGTTAGGCGGCACATGGGTTAAAAGGGCTACGCTCAATAATGAAGCATGGATGCAGAAACTTAATTTGTGTCACAATGATACCCTTGTGATAGAAAAAGGCGGGGAAATAATACCGAAGATAGTGGAATGCAGACATGACGAAGACCTTGAAAAGTCACACAACCTGCAAAGAGTGGAATTTGTCCGCAATTGTCCTGTATGCGGTGCGGAATTAGTCAAAGAAGCCGACCAGTCAGGATGGTATTGTCCTAATTACAATCACTGCAGTCCTCAAATATTGGGAAGATTTCAGCATTTTATTTCCAAAAAAGCGATGAATATAGAATCTTTGGGCGGAGAAAAAATGCGGTATTTGCTGAATGCAGGAAAGGTTACGGATTTTGCATCGCTGTACAACCTTACAACCTCTGTGATTGTGGGAAATTATCAGACAGAGGACGGTAAAAAATTGTCAATACAGGATAAGGGTGCATTGAATATCATAAATGCCGTGGAGAAATCGCGTCAGGTTCCTTTCGAAAGGGTTTTGTATGCATTGGGAATACGTTATATAGGCGAAGTGAGTGCTAAAACTTTGGCAAGACACTTCGAAAATATAGACAATTTGCGTGTTGCCGGTATTGATGATCTTATTAATGTAGAGGATATAGGTCTTACCACAGCGCAAAGTATATATAATTATTTCCGTAATGAAGAAAATCTTGCGCAAATCGAAAAACTTAAAGCGGCAGGACTTCAATTTGAGGTTGTAAAGCAGCAAACGGATAATATTTTGCAGGGAAAATCATTTGTAGTAAGCGGTACGTTTACCAAATTCTCAAGGGAGGGAATCAAAAAAGCCATTGAGGATAACGGAGGTAAGAATGTAAGTTCCATATCAAAGAAAACGGATTTTCTTATAGCGGGTGACAAAATGGGACCCGAAAAACGCAAGAAAGCGCAGGCGTTTGATATACCTATAATTACCGAAGATGATTTTATAAATATGATTAATTAAAAATAAAACGCCGTTTGAGTAAATTAATCAGCGATAAAAATTTATTGATCTGCGATGAAAATTTACTGATCTGCGATAAAAATTTACTCAAACGGTTTAAAAATAAAACGGACTGAAATATGCCTTCCATAGCGTTTCATACATTAGGCTGCAAACTTAATTTTGCCGAAAGTTCACATCTTTTGCGCGGGTTCAAAGAAAGAGGTTTTAGTGAGAAATCATTTCACGAAAAAGCGGATGTATATGTCGTTAATACATGTACCGTTACCGCCGTTGCGGAAAAGAAATGCAGGGCGGCAATCAGGCAGGCATACAAACTTAATAACGATGCCGTTATAGCGGTTATAGGTTGTTTTTCGCAGGTTAATGCAAGGGAAATAGAGAAAATAGAAGGTGTTAATATTATATTGGGTAACGATGATAAGAATCGATTGATTGATGAGGTTTTCAGCTACATGGAGCGCAAAAATCAAAAAGGCGGCGCTGATAAGGAGGCAGAAGACAGCGTTGATATAACTAATAATGTTATCGATATATCGCATTTGAAGACTTTCTCGCCGAGTATGTCTTTCGATGACAGGACACGCGGTTTTTTAAAGGTGCAGGACGGTTGCGATTACTTTTGTTCTTATTGTGAGATACCTTTTGCACGCGGACGTTCGCGCTCTTGCAGTGTTGCACAGGCCGTTGAATCCGCTAAAATGTTGGCAAAGGAAGGTAAAAAAGAAATAGTATTGACGGGAGTTAATATAGGGGATTTCGGCAAAGGGACTTCGGAAACGTTTTTTGATTTGGTAAAGGCATTGGATGATAAGACCGACGTTCAAAGATACCGTATATCGAGCATAGAGCCTGATTTGCTTTCAAAAGAGATTATAGATTTTTGCGCACAATCACGTTCTTTTATGCCGCATTTCCATATACCTTTGCAATCTGGCAGCAATAAGGTTTTGGAAAACATGAACCGTCATTACAGACGTGAAGATTTTGCAATGAAAGTTAATTATATCCGTTCCGTATTGCCTAATGCTTTTATTGCATGTGATGTTATGACGGGATTTAACGGAGAAACTGAAGAGGAATTCCTTTCGGCTTACAGTTTTTTAGAATCTTTGCCGATAGCATTTATACATGTTTTTACTTACAGCGACAGACCCGACACAAAAGCCTACAGAATTGCAGGGAAAGTGCCTGTTAATGAAAGAAGAAAGAGAAGTGAGATATTACAAAAGTTGAGTGAAAGTAAAAAACGGCAGTTTTATCAGGCGAATATAGGTTATAAGGCTTCAATCCTGTGGGAAGAAAGTGAGAAAGACGGTATGATGTCCGGTTTTTCGGATAATTACATAAGGGCGGAGCGTCCTTTTGAGGCTGAATTTGTTAATACCGTAACTAAAGAGACGCTTTGCGTGCTGAATACATGTAAAGATGCTTTTGTGATATGAAACTTAAAACATAAGACAGCATAAAAAATTTACACAAATTAGATATAATTTATAAGATAATAGAAATATTTTTCTTAAATTTGCAATCGGTTAGAATTTTGTGATATGAAAAGACTATATTTATTACTTACGGTTGTTGTATCAGCCATATTGTTGAATTCTTGCAAATCTTTGGAGGATTCTACATTCCATTCGGATTATCAAAATCCTGTTTTATTGCCGCGTCTTACTTGTTGGATAGACCAACCTTCGTTTGAAAATGCGTACGGGGCGAATTCTTGGAGTGCAAAACCTTCTGACGATTTGGACCATCCTTACGGATTTACGGAAACCCCTTACGGTAAAGGTGTATATGAAGTTAATGAACATACGGAACTATATACGGCGGAAAAAAGAATACAGGATGCATGTAGGATATTCGTGTACGACGTGTATGAAAATATATCCGACCCTACAACAAGACGTGCGGGTAATATAGTTTTACGTGCGGGTAATATATATTGTAAGAATAATTACAGATGGTCGTGGTTAAGCGGTTTTACGTTGGGAATTTTCAATGCAATGGGTATGCCTATGTGTTCAAACACTACGGAATTGGAAGTAATTGTGGAAATATATGATTTGAGAGATAATTTGGTTGCCCGTTTTAATGAACGCGGATATGCAAAATATCCTATGGCGGCATATCACGGTTATTATGAGTTTCAAAGAAAAACAGGCGATATGGCATTACAGGACGGTATGATAAAGATAAAGGAACTTATCAACAGGGATTATGATATGATAGTTTCCAAATTGAAATAAAAGACCGTTTTGTTACGTATTATTCTTTCAGAGTTTAAATTTATTGAAGCTTTAAGAGTATGAAATAAAGTGAAACACGGCAAAAGGAAAATAATGTTAGCGTTAGTCTTAATTCTGTCTTTTCAGGGACGGACGCAGGATATACATTTTTCTTCTACCGGATTTAACCCTATGTTTTTCAATCCTGCTATGACGGCTTTTATGAATAACACATTCCGTGTATCTACCATTTACCGCAATCAATGGCAAACAATATCGGAAGGATATAATACTTTTTTTGCGGCATTTGAACTGCAACCTTGGTCTAATGTCGATGCTTCGCGTGCGGTGGGCTTGGGATTGTGTTTTACAAGTGATGTAGCCGGATCTTTGTCCTTCGGAGAAAGAGATATCGCAATAGCAGGAAGTTATTTCTTCTCACTTGACAGAAATAATAAGACATATATTTCCGTAGGCGGTGAGGCAATGCGTAAGAATTGGTCTATGAATTTGCTTAATGCGGAGTTTAATCCCGAGGGAATATACAATGATGAAATCAAATATGAGAATTTGAATACTTACGACCTCTCTTTGGGAGTTTCTTTCCAACATGTCGCAGATGACGAGCATTTGTTGTATGCAGGTGTTTCGTGCTTTCATATAAACCAACCATCATTATCATATTTTGATAATGATGATATATATTTACACAGGCGTTTATTCGCCAATTTGTCTTATATGTTTCCTTTTAAAAACAGCGAGACAATAAGTTTGAACCCGCAGGTTTTTTATCAACATCAGCATAAATTTAACGAGATTCTTATAGGCGGGGAATTTCTTTTAAAGATTAATGATATGATATTTACACGTGAGATATTTTCACTGGGACTTTATTTAAGAAATGCGGATGCTTTGGTTGTAAGCCCGAAGTTCCGTTATAATAATTTCATTGCGGGAATGTCTTATGATGTGAATATATCCAAATTAAATAAGGTCTCCGCTACTTACGGAGCTTTTGAAATTTGGTTGTCATACGCATTTGATCCTTATTATCAACGACAAAAAACAACAAAAATACCATGTCCAATATTTTAAAGAAAATTTTTGCAATATTAATATTTTGTTCTTTTGTATCAGTGTGCAGTATCAATGTATATGCACAGGAAAAATATGCAACGGAATACGAAAAACATGGAGACAAAGCTTATGCTGCGGGTAATTATCAGCAGGCATTGGATTATTATATGACGGGTAGGAAGTTCCTTAAGCAAAATCTGACCCTTATGTATAAGTGCGGACAATCCTGTCTGATGATGAAAGATTATGACAAAGCTGAATATTGGTATCAAAAAGTATTAATAGAAAACGATACCGTAAATATAAACGAACGTTACCCTGATTTGTATTTGCATTTGGCACAAAGTGCAATAAGTAACGGTAACATAATTCAGGCGCAAAGTTTTTTGAATACATGTTTGTTGGATTGTAACGATATAAATATACGTAAAGAATGCAAAAAGGAGTTGGCTAAAATAGATTGGATTATAGATAATGACAATGTAAAGGATTTTAATATAACTAATTTGGGAAAAAATATAAACGATGAAACCTCCCAGATTAATACCTTCATTCTTAAAGACAGTATAATATTGTTTACAACTCCTGAATACAAAACAAAATATTCCAAAGGACAGACATATTATACCGATATATATAACCGTATTTATTTCTCTTATATTGACGGTGATTATTACACTCCTGCAAAGAAATTGGCATGGGGAGATATTAATAAAAAGAAGACTGATTGCAGTGATTTGTTTTTTGATACGAATACTTTGACAGCCTATTTTACTTATTCCAAAGTAAAAAACGGTAAAAAGACTTCCGCAATTTATTACAGTGCGTTTAATACTAAAGACAATAAGTGGCAAAAACCGCAAATCTTCAAACCATTGGAAGATGATAACCATTCGTACACCCATCCTGTTATTGCGTATAACAACGGCGAATGTTTGATGTATTTTGCTTCCGACAGGGAAGGCGGATTCGGTAATATGGATATATGGTATATCGATATGTTTGATCCCAAAGCCGCACCCGTTAATTTAGGACAGGCAGTTAATACTGCCGGAGACGAGATTACTCCGTTTTACGACACAACTGACAAAACATTATATTTCGCTTCGGATACCCATCCGGGCTTCGGAGGATTTGATATATTCCGTTCACAGGGATGGAAGCAACTTTGGCACGGAGTTGAGAACATGATGATGCCTATAAATTCATCAGTCAATGATATGTATCCTTATATCAAAGACGGAGCAAGCGAAGGTTATTTCACATCCAACCGTCCTACCGACAACAATGCGGATAATAAAACATGCTGCAATGATATTTACCGTTTCAATGCAAAACCAGTACAGACTCCTGTGGTAAAACAAGAGGAAAAGCCTGTTGAAAAACCAGCCGCCGTTGCAGTTGAATTGCCTATTGTATTGTATTTCCACAATGATTCGCCTGATGCGGGCAGTCATTTGCCTACAACAACACTTACATACAGGGATTGTTATAAACTTTACGCATCTTTGTCCAATCAGTACAAGGCTAACAGAACCAAAGGCATGGATGATTCAACGGCAATGCAGAGATTGAAAGAAGTTGATGAGTTTATGACGGATAAACTTAAGAAAAATTACGATAAACTCAATGATGTGCTGGATTATATTATTGATAAATTAGAAAAAGGCAATAAAGTGACGGTGCATATACGCGGTTACTGTTCTTCGTTGTATGAAACAGCTTATAATTTTAATTTAGCGGAAAGGCGTATCGTAAGTTTGGAAAATTATATGAGAATTTACAAAGACGGTGTGCTTGCCAAATATATGGACTCCATTGCTAATGACGGTAAACCTGTACTTGAGACGGAACATTTGGCTATAGGCAAATTGGAAAGTACTTCTCCAAATCCTGAAACATTGGAAGAAAAACGCAGCAGCGTCTATTTACCGCAATCAATGGAAGAAAGACGTATTGAAATCAAAGCCGTACAGATAAGAGATTAAATATTGTGTCTGCAAGGTGATGAAAAAAAAGATTTTTACGGCAATTTGTTTCATTATTGTAATTGTTGCTCTCTCCTGTAAAGACAAACCCAATGAACTGCAACAGGCGGGATTGAAATCGGAGGTTAAATCCATACGGGAGATAACCTATCTGGCAATCGGTAATCAAGATACAATAGTGCAAGGCGATGCCGTAATGACGCAGGATAATAAAAATTATTATGCAACATACAATACGGATGGTAATATGTTGCAGATAATAACTTACGATAATCTGAATACTCAATTGGATAAGTGGATTTTTGCCTACAATGACAAAGGTATTGCATTGGGTGGCAATTATTATTCGGCGGATAATACACTTATGGACTCCACGCGGTATATCTATGATTCAAAAGGCAATGTTACCGAATACTATCATTATTTTGAAGGCGGAAAACTTAAAAGCAAGATATTGTCTTCATACGACAGAAGGGGTAATATAGTTGAAGAAAAACTTATTGATTCAGATAATTTGATTTACAGGACAACAAAGTGTAAGTACAAGAAGAATAATCTTACGGAGGATTCCGTTTTTGACGCCTATAATGCTCTTTTGTACCGCAGTTCTTATATCTATGACAATAAAGACAATCTTATACGCCAGACGATATACAATGCGGACAACAGCGTCAATTCTTCGGGACATTATACCTATAATGAATACGGCGATATGATCTCTTCAAAGACCGAAATGAACGGTCAGCCGTCATTGTATTACACTTTTTCTTATACGTATGACAAGAAAAATAATTGGGTAAAGAAAATAACGTTCATAAACGGTGATGCGGCTTATTTGACTATCCGCCAAATAGAGTATTACAAATAAAAAACGGCATTGAAACGGCGTCTTGAAAAAGCGGTGTGATAAGCCGTAAAAATAATACGCCGTTTTAAAAAATTAATCTCGCAGATTAATAAAATAATCACGCAGATTAATTTTTCTTTACGCCTTATTAATTTAGCCTGATTATTTCAACAGAATTTTTCTTAATTCGTCAATCTCTTTTTGAGTTGTCGCCCATGAGGTAACAAACCTACAAACCGTACTTTTTTTGTCATAAGCGAACCAATGCGTGAAAATAACCTGTTTTTCCAATTCTTTGACTTTCTCATTCGGAATTATAACGAATTGTTGATTGGTAGGAGAGTTTAGATAAAACTCAAAACCCGCCTGTTGCAATATGCTTTTTAATTCTTTGGCTTTGTCTATGGCGTTTTTGGCTATATTGAAATACAGATTGTCCGTAAAAAGAGCGTCAAATTGCACTCCCGTAAGGCGGCTTTTGGCAAGCAAAGCTCCGTGACGTTTGATTATTGAAAAGAAACATTCGGGTGTTTTGTTTTTATCGCAAAATACGACCGCTTCGCCGCATAAAGCACCTGTTTTGGTGCCGCCGATATAAAATACATCGCAGTTGTCTTTCAAAAAAGCGATATCAAAATCACAGTTTTCACTCATCAAACCGTATCCCAAACGCGCTCCGTCAATAAATAACGTTAATTTACGGGATTTGCATAGCGAATAAATGTCTTCAATCTCCTTTTTGGAGTACAAAGTACCCAATTCAGTAGGGAAAGTCAAATAAACCATGCCAGGTTGTGCCGTATGGTCTTTACTTTCATCATTATCAAAGGCATAAAAGAATTCCTTAAGGTCTTCAATATCCATTTTGCCATCATGTGAAGGCAGAGTAATGACTTTATGTCCCGATGCTTCTATCGCACCGGCTTCATGGACGGCAATATGTCCCGTATCAACTGATATAACCGCCTGATAATTTCTTAAACATGCGTCTATAACCGTGGCGTTAGTTTGAGTGCCTCCGCAAAGAAAGTAAATGTCAAGATTATCAGACTGACAGACTTGTTTTATCTTTTGTTTTGCCTGTTGACTCCATATATCAAAACCGTATGTAAGCGATTGTGTATCGTTAGTTTGTATTAAATGTTGCAAAACTAAAGGATGTGCACCGTTATTATAATCACTTTCAAAATTAAGCATGACATTAAATTTTTCAATATTATATCCGTTTGCAAAAATAACATATTTTCCGTTGCTTAAGCTGTATTGCAATCAGAAAATTTTTAATATTGACAGATGCAGACATGATGTCCGCCGATTAAAATAATAGTTGTATATTTGCAAACTGAATTTTAATATTAAATATTATTGATATGAACTCAAAAAAAGATGATACGGCGGAATTTATGCATCAAAGCAATCTGTGGAAATGGTTTTTAGCTATTGCTGTTTTGCTTGTTATAGGAATGATATCATTCGGACTTTATCTGACAAACTCAAAAACGGAAAACGTTAGTGATACCGAATTGTTGATTTATCCAGAAGATGATATAAACAGCCTTAAAACTAAATTGATCAATTCAGGTGTTATATCCAAAAACAATACTTCTTTTATGGCATTCAGTAAGAGTTTGAAATATATGGATAATATAAAAACAGGGCGTTATGTAATAAAGCCCAATATGTCAATCATAGGTTTGGTACGTAAACTGCGGGCTGCAAATCAACAACCCGTTAAATTGGTTATCACAAATGCCCGTACGGCTGATGAATTTGCGGCAAAAATAAGTAAATCCCTTATGATAACTCAAAGTGATGTCATCTCGGCAATAGATAAGAAAGGATTTAAATACGCTAATGAAATATTCGAATATGTGATTCCCGATACTTATGAGGTGTATTGGAATATTAATGCGGATGATTTATTAAATAAATTGAATAAAGAAAGTGATAAATTTTGGCAAAAAAATAAAGAGAAGTTAAAACTTTTGAATTTAACTAAAGAAGATGCCGTTATTTTGGCTTCCATAGTTACGGAGGAGACGAATAAAAAGGACGAAATGCCGGTTATAGCAGGTGTTTATATTAACAGATTGAATAAAAACATGCTTTTGCAGGCCGATCCTACCGTTAAGTTCGCAGTAGGTGACTTTTCAATAAAAAGAGTTACGGGCAAGCATCTTCAGATTGACTCGCCGTTTAATACTTATAAGAATGCAGGACTTCCGCCTGCACCTATATGTCTGCCTTCTGCGGATGCGTTAATGTCTGTTCTCAAGTATAAAAAACATGATTACATTTATTTCTGTGCAAAAGAGGATTTCTCGGGTTATCATAATTTTGCAAAAACACCGGAACAACACCTGCAAAATGCAAATAGATACAGAAAAGCATTGAACCAGCGTGGTATTCACTAAAAGCGGCAAAATGACGGAACTTTACGTAATTGTTAGTGAAAAATATGCGGTTTTGTTTGAATGATTAAATGTTTTGCCATGGGAAATAATAGGGATGAATAATTAAAGAATTGTCTTTTTGTCGTAAGGTAATATAAGACTATAAAAAAAGGTAAGCTACTTATATCGCACCGCTACAACCTTCTTATCCTTGCTTCGGTCAAGACCTGGGGAAGTTCAAAGGGAGCTGGTCGTACAAGACTTACCCGAATGCAAAATTACAACAATTTTTTATTTCGACAATATTTTTTCTGAAAATTTATGGTTTTATACTGTTTTTTTGTAATTTTGTAAAATATTACACTGTTTTGATGAATCTTGAAATAGACGGCATATTAGACAAACATGACTTTACAAAAGAGGAAATTATTTATCTGCTTTCTCTAAAGGGAGCGGATGCTGTTAAACTGATGGATAAAGCCTTGGAAGTGAAGTTGAAATATTTGGATAATTATGTCCGTTTGCGCGGATTGATAGAATACTCTAATAAATGTATAAAAAACTGTCTTTATTGCGGATTACGCAAAGACAATATCAATATTAACCGTTATGAATTGTCAGATGAAGATGTTTTTGAGTGTGCCCGTTTGGCAATGAAGCTTAATTACGGTTCCGTAGCATTGCAATGCGGGGAAAGACAGGACGGTTATTTTACAGATAAGGTGGAGTATTTGGTAAGAAAGATAAAAGAAATATCACAAGGAACTTTAGGGATCACTCTTTCCTGCGGAGAACAAACCGAAGATACTTACAGGCGATGGTTTGCAGCAGGAGCACACCGCTATTTATTGAGAATAGAGTCCTCAAACGAAGATTTGTATTACAAAATACATCCGAAGGATGACAGACATTCGTATGTAAACAGATTGAACTGTATTGATAATCTTTTGAAAATAGGTTATCAAACGGGAACGGGCGTTATGATAGGTCTGCCTTTCCAAACCACCGAAGATTTGGCGGATGATCTTTTGTTTTTCAAGCAAAAGAATGTTGCAATGGTAGGTATGGGCCCTTTTATTCCGCATCCTGATACACCTTTATGGCAATACAAAGATATGATTCCTGATAAGAAAGAGAGAATGCTGTTAACGCTTAAGATGATTGCCGTATTGCGTTTGATGATGCCTGAAATAAATATGGTAAGTGCAACAGCCAATCAAACCATTGATGATTTGGGAAGGGAAAAAGCTGTTGTTGCGGGTGCAAATGTTATAATGCCAAATCTTTCTCCCGAAGATAACAGGGAGGATTACGGAATTTATCCCGATAAAGCATGTGTTCACGATAAACCGGAGGAATGTTATAATTGTCTTGATATACGTATGCACACTGTTAATCACAAAATTCTTTATAAAGAATGGGGTGACAGTCTTGCGTTCAAGCATAAAGAGAAATAAGGAGAAATATATGCTGTTATTATAAGTTTGGGTATATTTGGAATTAAAAACAACAATGACGATGAAAAGAATTTTTATAATATTATTAATAGCTGTCTTGATGAGTTCATGCTCAAGTACCCGTAAAAGCAAAGATGTGGTATTTAGCAGGCAAGGCATTACAAAATATCATATAATCATTCCCGCAAAGCCAACGGATAATGAACTTTATGCGGCACAAACATTGCAGGAATACATATATAAAATCAGCGGTGCTAAAATTCCAATCGTCAATAAGTGCAGAAAAACCCATAAAGAGGAAATACATATAGGCAATACAACACCTAATGCCTTTCTTTGCACCCAAGACAACACTATCAGCGTACAACGCAAAGGCAGTTCCTTATATTTCAATTGCAAAGACGATGCGTACACAATGTATTCCGTAATTGATTTTATGGAAAAGTATTTAGGCGTACGTAAGTTTACACGGGATTGTGACTATTTCCCTATTGACAGCAATCTGACCTTAAGAGATTTTGATTCTTACACATATACAACCCCTAATTCTTACAGAAATGTAAATAGTTTGTTTGTCCGTAAGGATGATAATATGAAACGTTGGCTTAAAGCCAATACTACATACGAAATGTTTGCGTATGACTATTATGTTCATACAATTTTGAGGATTTGTTCTCCTCATGAATACTTTGATACCCATCCTGAATATTTTGCTTTGGTAAACGGCGAGCGTAGCAGGGAACAAGTATGCTGGACCAACGAAGATGTGTTCAATATTGTTAAGGACAATTTAGTTATGGCTATGATTGTTCAGCCTGAAGGCAAAGTCTGGAGCGTTTCGCAGGAAGATAACGACATTGTTTGTCAATGTGACAAATGTCAAAAGCTGATTGACGAGCACAAGTCGGCAGCCGCTCCGGTTATTTATTTGGTTAATAAGATTGCAAAGGAATTTCCGGATAAGATTATTTCAACTCTGGCTTACCGTTTCTCAAGGAAATGTCCGGAGAACATGAAAATAGAAGACAATGTGCAGATTATGTTGTGCAGTATTGAGGTTGACAGGAATACTACTATTGAAGAACAGGGTGAAAAGGAAGGTAGTTTCGGTTATGATTTGGTTCAATGGGGTAAAGCCGCAAAAAACATCTTCCTTTGGGATTATGAATGTGATTTTGACTATTATTTCTGTCCTTTTCCGAATTTGCACACACTCCAACCGAATATTCAATTCTTTGTTTCCAATAATACTAACCAACATTTTCAACAAGCCAACTGTGACAGAGGACATGAGTTTGCGGAATTGAAGAATTATTTGATTGCTAAATTGTTGTGGGATCCTAATGTTGATTTTGACGGCACGGTAGAGGAATTTTGCCGCAATTATTACGGAAAAGCATCGGATTATGTATTGCAATATATAAGAGATATTGAGTCTACGGCTGTTAAATATAAACATCAGGTAGTTTTGGATATATACGGTTCGCCTATTCGGTATAAAGACAATATTTTAACTAAAGAAAATTTGGATAAATGGTCAATGTTGTTTGATAAAGCGGCAGATGCTGTCAAAGAAGACAGTGTATATTCGCTCCGTGTCGCAATATGCCGTATTCCTGTGGATTATGCCGTTATGGAGATAGCAAAAACAGATATGTACGGCGCAAACGGTTGGTTTGAAAAGCAGGGTGATAAATGGGTTGTCAGAAAAGATATGGCTCAAAAGCTTGAAAATATGCATAAAGCTTGCATTGAATATGATGTTACAGATATTAACGAAAAGGGTTTGTCACCTGAAGAATATTACTCAACAACTAAACGTATGCTTGACGCAGATTTGGCTTCCAATCTTGCATTTTGTAAAAAAGTAACTGCCGATATAATGCCGTCAGAGCAGTATTCGTCAGGTAAACTTTCAACTTTGACCGACGGAGTTATAGGATCGGATGACTACAAAATGCTTTGGTTAGGATGGTGGGGCGAAGACGTTACACTTGATGTTGATTTAGAACAGGAGGTAAACAACAAAGAGATAGCCATATCATCACTTTGCAAATCATCTGCCTGGATTCTTCATCCCAAGTCGGTGGAATGTCAGGTAAGTTCGGACAATAAGACTTTTGTTTCATTAGGAGAAATTGACGGAGACGGATATAACCGCTATGCTCCTGCAACTAAAGAATATAAATTCCAAAGTAACGGAAATTTCCGCTATATCCGCTTCATTGTTAAGGGAACTAAAACGCTTCCTGTATGGCATCATTGTTATACGAAACCGTCTTGGGTATTCCTTGATGAGATAACGGTAAAATAAAACGCCGTTTCGCTGAAATTATATCGCAGATTATTTTACTGAAACGTTGTTTTAATTTTAAAATAAGCCTTGTTGATTTTTTAGAATATAAAAAGTGAGATTTTAATGACAGAGGACAGAAAAGAATATATGAAATTTACCTTCAGATGGGGCAGCATAATAGGTTTTGTAACCTTTATGTGGTATGTAACGGGTTTCTTTACAGGTTGGGAAAGGATGTTGTATTTCAACGACCTGTATTTTATCGCCGATGTTTTGCTGATAGGTTACATGATTATATCATATAAAAAGGAGCATATCGAGGAACAACTGAAGTTTTCGAAGATTATGTCCATGGGATTTTATTCCGCATTGATTGTGGCGCTGTTTTACGCAGTTTATTTTCTGTTGCGTATAACTAAATTAGACCCTCTTTTCTTTCAGGTGTACATGAATAATGTTACGCAGGTGATGAAAACAGGTTTTAATGCCGATTATTCGCAGATATTGACTCCGCAGACCATGCCGTTGTTTAAAGGGGCATTTGTTTTTTCGATGTACATAACTTCTTTTATAAGCAGCATGATTTACACCTTGTTTTTGGCTGCCGTTATTTCGCTTAACAGAAAAATTTACGGAAGATAGATGAAAAGAATCTTGAGAAAATACAATTCCGTCATATACGGAAATTATAAAAAGAAGTCATTGGGATACGGATTGGCATTGGGTGTTGCCCTTTGTTTGTTTGCATTGTTGAAATATCTGTTAAATTACCTTCCGTCCTCACCTGTAACTATGTCTGACAATATAGCATTGTTACTATTTACGGTAGTTATTGTTTATTTATACAGAGCAGGATTGCCTCAAGGTAAGATGACCCTTAAAGAAGGTTTTTTAATCGGATTTTATTCGGCAGTTATCGGAGCGGTTATATACGGAATGTTTATGTATTTATATTCTGCCGCAATAGATACGCAGATGCCGCTAAGATGCGGACAGACTCTGCAAAAAATACCCGAATATGCAGAATATACTCCGCAACAGTTTGCCGCAATGACCAAACCTTCGGCAATAGCATTGCAATCCATTATATATAATGTGATAATGGCTGTATTGTGGTCGTTGCTTGTGGCTGTTTTCTTAAGAACAGAGAAAGCCGAAACGGTAAATAAAAATAATAAATTGAAATAAAAAATAACAGAATAATAAAAATGGATATATCAGTTATAGTACCGCTGTACAATGAAGAAGAATCAATAGGTCCTTTAACCGATTGGATAAAAAAGGTTATGGATTCAAACGGATATTCTTACGAGATAATCATGGTTGATGACGGAAGTAAGGATTCTTCTTATAAAGAGATAGAACGTTTATCGGCAAACAATCCGAATATAAGAGGTATTAAATTCCGCAGGAATTACGGTAAGAGTGCGGCGTTGAATGTCGGTTTTGAGCATTGCAGTGGCGATGTGGTAATAACCATGGATGCTGACTTACAGGACAGTCCTGACGAAATACCGGAGCTTTACAGAATGATAAAACAAGACGGTTATGATTTGGTATCGGGTTGGAAGAAAAAGAGATATGATTCCAAATTGGCAAAGAATCTTCCGAGTAAGTTGTTTAATGCAACTACGAGAGTGTTAAGCGGAATCAAACTTCACGATTTCAATTGCGGATTGAAAGCATATAAGAAAGAGGTTGTCAAATCCATAGAAGTTTACGGCGAGATGCACCGTTACATACCAGTTATTGCTAAATGGGCTGGTTTTACAAATATCGGAGAAAAGGTTGTCCAGCACCGCAAACGCCAATTCGGAGTTTCCAAATTCGGAATGAGCAGATTTATCAACGGTTATCTGGATTTGATGAGTATAATGTTTGTTTCCAAATTTAGTAAGAAGCCTATGCACTTTTTCGGAGCGGTTGGGTCAATTATGTTTATAATAGGAATTGCTGCAGCATTGGTTCTGGGTATCCAAAAACTGCATGCCATTTGTATAGGCATGCCTATGCGGCGTATAACCGATACTACTTATTTTTATATATCGCTTTGCACTATTGCAATAGGTATTCAGTTGTTTTTGGTGGGCTTTCTGGCAGAACTTATCGGCAGAAATTCGCCTACAAGGAATAATTACTTAATTGAAAAGGAAACTAATTTTTAAAAAGAAGGCGTTTAAAGAAATTAAAACGGCGTTTTAAAAAATTAAGACAGCGTTTTATTTTACTGAAAAGGCGTTTTATTTTGAGATTATATAAAAACAGAATGTTATGAGAGTACAACAGGCTATAGAACAGTCAATAAGAGTGAAACAGGATATATTGTCAGATCCGCATTTTGCAGAAAGAATACAACAATGTGCCGATATGATTGTTTCAACCTATAAAGCAAACGGAAAAGTATTGTTTTGCGGCAACGGAGGAAGTGCCGCAGATGCCCAACATCTGGCTGCGGAATTGTCGGGACGTTTTTATTTTGACAGACCTCCGCTTTATGCCGAAGCATTGCATGTAAATACTTCTTTTCTTACGGCGGTTGCCAATGATTATTCGTATGATCAGGTCTTCGAACGAATGATCAAAGCCAGCGGAAGGCAGAATGACGTACTTGTTGGCATATCTACTTCGGGTAATTCGCGCAATGTGATACTTGCCATGCAGCAGGCCAAACTAAAAGGGATGCATACGATTGCTTTTACGGGGAAAGGCGGCGGAAAGATGAAAGATTGTGCGGACATATTGCTTGATGTACCTTCTTTGGATACTCCGCGTATTCAGGAAGCGCATATTATGATAGGTCATATTATATGCGAACTGACCGAAAGCGCTTTATTCGGGGATAAGAAGTAAAAACAGTGTTTTAATACAACTATGAAAACTTTGTTTTTAGACAGGGACGGAGTTATAAACGTCAGAAAAATGGGCGGATACATCCTTTCATATGATGAATTCGTGTTTATAGACGGCGTAAAAGAGGCTTTGAAGATTTTTAACTCCTGTTTTGACCGTATATTTATAGTTTCCAATCAGCAGGGTATAGGAAAAGGATTGATGAGCGAGGAGGATTTTGAACGTCTTACCGAAAAGATGCTTGAAGATATACGCTTAAGCGGCGGAAGGATAGATAAGGTTTATCATTGTCCTGATTTGAAAGACGTGTCTTCGCCTAACAGAAAACCTAATGTGGGTATGGCATTTATGGCTGCACGTGATTTTCCGCAGATTGTATTTTCCGACAGCGTAATGGTAGGTGACAGTATGTCGGATATGCTTTTCGGTAAAAGATGCGGCATGCATACGGTTTTTATTGACAATAAGACTGAAACGGATATAGATAAGGATTTGACGGACGAGTGTTTTGACAGTTTGATTGCATACGCAAAGACATTAAAAGATAATAACAAATAAACAACGTAATATAAAATGAAAAGACAGCAGGCATTTATTTTGGCTTTTGGATTGTTAGTTTGCGCTGGATTGCCTTCTTATGCCCAGAACGTGACTGATGATAAAGGCAGAAAGCAGGGTGAATGGATTAAAAAGGATGATAAGGGCAGAATTGTATACAAAGGACAGTTCAAAAACGATATCCCCGTGGATACATTCACATATTACAACCGTAAAGGTGCAGTTGATATGAAGAATATATATTCCGACGGTGGCAAAAAGACCCATACTTTACTTATGTACCCTAACGGACGCATTAAAGCGGAAGGAGATTACTTCAATAAGAAGAAGGAAGGCGTTTGGACGTATTATACAGAAAAGGGTATAATGATTTCGCAGGAGAATTACAAGAATAATCTTAAAGACGGTACGGAAAAAAAGTGGGATACGCAGGGTAAGGACCTTATAGAGCAGACAGAATATGTTAAAGGTGTAAAAAACGGAGCTTATTTCAAGACTTTGTACGAAGACGGTTACATAAAAGCCAATTATAAGGACGGTGAATTGGACGGAGATTACAAAGAATTTTATCCTGATGATGTTTTAAGAACGCAGGGGCAGTTCAAAAACGGTAAAAGAGAAGGAAAATGGAATGTGTACGACATGTCATCTGTACTTGTTAGGAAATTGACGTATGTAAACGATTCTTTAACGTCCGATCTTTTGCTATTGAACGTTCAACAAGGCGTTAAGGAAACAGAGCAAAGCGATATTGCCGTGATAAGACAGGCAGGCAAACAGTCGCAAATCATTCTTACAAGCGGAGACAGGATAAACGTTTTTAATTCATTGGGAAGTATTATACCTTTGACGGATAACAATGTTTTCTACCGTATAAACGAAAAAAGCGAACTGTATATTAATATAAACACTGTGCAGGGCGTGAATGCCGACGGCAGTGTTAAGACAACGTTTGACTGCGGAGAGAAAATCATGCCTGATAAAGACGGATTAAAGCTTCTGAATTCGCTGTTTAGCCGCGATTAAAACAGCAGGAATTACCGTCTGAAATTCCGCAAGTTACAAAAGACTGAAAAAAGACGGCGTAAAAAAATATTAAAACGCCGTTTTAATAAATTAATCAGCGATAAAAATTTTCTAATCAGCGATAAAAATTTATTAAAACGGCGTCTTATTTTTTTATGATGTTTTTTTACTGTAAAAAAACGTGTTTATAGGTTGATAAAATCGGTATTTCAATCCTTTTTTCCTAATAAGGCAAACATATTTTTCTTATAGAATTCCACGCCGGGTTGATCAAACGGGTTAATGTCCAGCATATATCCGCTTATTCCGCATGCCGCTTCAAAGAAATAGATCATCCGTCCTATGTTTTCTTCGTTTATCCTGTCAATACTTATTTGCAATTGGCTTACTCCGCCGTCCAAATGTGCCGCTTTGGTACCTTCTTCTGCTTTGTGATTGATTTGAGTCAATGAAAAGTCTTTTAAGTAGTTCAATTTGTCGTCATCAATTTCCTGAACAGGCAATGCAGCATGTTTATCCGTGTTTTCAACGTGCAAAACCGTCTCAAACATAAGGCGTTTTCCCTGTTGAATGTACTGTCCCATAGAATGCAAATCCGTAGTATTGCTTACACTTGCAGGAAACAGACCTTTGTTTTCTTTTCCTTCGCTTTCACCGTACAATTGCTTGAACCACTCGCTGAAATACACCAAATTAGGCTGGTAATTGACCAATAACTCTATTTCTTTTCCTATGTTGTATAAATAGTTGCGTGTAACGGCGTAATGAAGTGCAATATTGGTTTTGCAATCAGTGTTTTCAAGAATTTCTTTTCTCATATAGCACGCACCTTTTACCAATTTGCTTATGTCAAATCCCGCAACGGCAATAGGAATCAAGCCTACGGGAGTCAGAACCGAATATCTGCCTCCGACATTGTCGGGGATTACGAATGTTTTATAGCCTTCTTTGTCAGCAATTGATTTCAATACTCCTTTTTGACGGTCGGTTACGGCTACAATACGTTTGACGGCTTCGCTGTGACCGTATTTGTTTTCAAGATGATGGCGCAATATGCGGAAAGTTACTGCAGTCTCGGTAGTAGTTCCCGATTTGGAGATAACGCAAAGGCAATAATCTTTTTTGTCAAGCACATCCAACAAATCTTTTGTGTAATCCTCGCTTAAGGTGTTGCCTGCGTAAAGAATTAAAGGCGATTTTCGTTCCTCAAGAGCGTAATCAAAGTTATGTTTCAAGGCTTCTATGACCGCCCTTGCACCTAAATACGAACCGCCTATGCCCGCTACGACAAATATATCGCATTTTTTACGGATTTCTTCGGCACATGAGGTAATTTCCTGCAGATCTTTTTCGGTTATTTCTTCGGGTAAATCCACCCAACCTAAAAAACCGTTACCTTTCCCGTTTTTATTTTTCAGCAACTCAAGTGATTTTACCGCCTTTTCATTCAATAAATTTATTTCGTTGTTAAGCGGTTTATCTTTTTCACAAAATGTTACATTAAAATTCATAATATGAAATATTTTAGTTATTGAATTACAAAATTATAAATAATATTTATTTTTACAAAAGAAAATAAGAATTTTTTGCATCAGCGGATTATCGGGTTAATTAACCATGATGATGCAATTTTTACGAAATATTTTTCTGAAAAATTGCTGTACACGGAAATTATTTCTATCTTTGCAACCGTAAATTAAGTAATAAAAACACTAAACAACAATAATATTATGGCAGAATTCACATTGAAGGCATTACCGTTTGCAATTAATGCATTGGAACCGCATATAAGCGAAAAAACATTGGAATTCCATTACGGCAAACACCATCAAACATACGTTAATACGTTGAATACATTGATTGAAGGTACGGAATACAAAGACATGACATTGGAAGAAATCGTCAAATCATCAAAAGGCAGTATTTTTAACAATGCCGCACAGGTTTGGAATCACGATTTTTATTGGCAATGCTTGACACCCGATCATCAAAAAGCACCTTCGGGCAAATTAGCAGCAGCAATAGAGGAAACATTCGGCTCATTTGAGAACTTTAAAGCCGAATTTACCAAGATGAGTGTCGGTTTATTCGGTTCAGGTTGGTGTTGGTTGGTTAAAGACAGCCAAAACAAACTTTCAATTGTGCAAAAATCCAATGCAGGCAACCCTTTAACGGACGGTTTAACCCCTATATTGGTTTGTGACGTGTGGGAACACGCATATTATTTGGATAAACAAAACGCAAGACCTAAATATTTGGAATCTTTTTGGGAACTTGTTGATTGGAAAAAGGCAGAAGAAAGATTTTAATACGCTTTTTGCTTATACATTATATATATCCGTCGCAGTAAAGACGGATTTTTTATTTGTTTATCAATGGTTGAAACAATTTTTTGTATAAACGGATTTTTTAAACGGGTATTTCCATGCACTTTTCAGTCATTTATTTAGTTTTGATTAACGTTGCGGCATTTTTACTATACGGATTTGATAAATACAAAAGCAAACGGAATCAGCGGCGTATAAGTGAATTTTCGTTATTGCTCATTGCTGCACTTGGAGGAAACATAGGGGCTTTGTTGGGTATGGATTTGTTCAGACATAAGACGCGTCATAAGAAATTCAGAATAGGTTTGCCTGTAATAGTGTTACTTCAATTGGCGTTAATGTATTTTATTATGACACGTTTTTTGTGATAAAATTCCCTCTTGTTGCACCTGAAAAAAATATTACGGCGTTTTACGAAATTAATCAGCGATAAAAATTTATTAATCAGCGATAAAAATTTATTGAAACGGCGTTTTATTTTCGGTAAATGCAGATAGGTGAAAATAAATAGCTTACAAAGGTCTAATTATTCTTCTTATCGTGACGGTAAACCTGCCATGAATTTATCAGATTTTGGTATAAAGAATACGCAGCCGAGAATATGATGCTCAAAGGATTGGCAAGGTATGCGTGGGCAAGCCAAATACCCAAAGAAGTGTTCTTCTGTGCCAAACCTTGTGTGACGGCAACGGAATTATGCAGCTTTTTGCCTATATATTTTCCCAATCCGAACTGCAGAATGCACACAACCAAAGAAATAGACGACATTATAATTATATCTTTCATGTCTTGGGCGGACGCATTTACTATCATATCGGTGGTACGTGAGAAAATAATTGCCAAAGACACCGACCAAAACAGCAAAGACAGCCAGTTGTATTCGGCAATCGCAACGGTCCATTTGGGTTTTAAACGTTTTAATAGCGCAGTTACCAGTATCGGGAGAATCAAAAGCGGGAATATTTTTTTCAGAATATCTATAACCGACATAATATAAGAAAAATCTGCCTGCGGTTCCACAGCCGACAGAATCAATGGCGCTAAAAATGAAATCAAGACATTATCCAGAATAATATGTGTGATGCCTACTTCCTTGTTTCCGCCAAGCATTATGATGATTGCCGAAGACGATGCCGCGGCGGGGCATATTGCACACATCAAAACACCTTTGGATACCGTATCGGAGAATAACAGTTTGGCAAAACCGTAGAAAACAAAGATAAACACTATGTGCAGGATAAGCATTGCGATGTTTGTTTTTGTAAAACTCAATCTTCGGAAATCCACCGAGCAATACGCCAGAAAAAACATCACTGCTACGGTAAAAGGAACTATAAACATCAGCCCGGCAAGCAGCTTGTAACCGACAATACCTATTAACATAGATACGGGCATCAGTAAACTTTTATGCTTTTTTAGCCACATAATTGTCTCTTTATTTATTCAGGACAATAAACGTAAAAATAAACTAATTATTTTTTGTGCATTCTTTTTTCATTTGCATGTTCAGTTGCGTTTTAAAACTGAAAGATACCTTTATATAATATATATGTATGGTTATATGCTGCAGCGGTTGTTTTATAATTAAATAAATCTGCATCGGATATCAGTAATATGATAATTTTTTGTATCTTTGCAAATTCGAATGTACGAAGTATTGTTGATTATAAACATTTATAATATAAAATTATGGGAATGGTAGCGGCTTCTTTGTTAAGTGCCGATTTCGGAAAGTTGCAACAGGAGATAGAGATGCTTAATCAAAGTGAAAACGATTGGGTTCACGTTGATGTTATGGACGGAAAATTCGTTCCTAACATATCTTTCGGACAGCCTGTAATAAAGCATATCAAAAAACACGCATTGCAGCCTCTTGACGTGCATCTTATGATAGAGGATCCCGACAGATATTTTGAGGATTTCAAAAAATGCGGAGCGGATATATTGAGCGTGCATTATGAAGCATGCAGGCATTTGCACAGAAGTCTGTCGGCAATAAAGGATTTAGGAATGCGTCCCGCCGTTGCGCTCAATCCGCATACTCCGGTGATACTTTTGCAGGATATATTGCCTCTTTGCGATATGGTTTTGCTTATGTCAGTCAATCCGGGGTTCGGAGGACAGAAGTTTATAGAAAATACGTACGGTAAAATACGCCTTTTGAAGCAAATGATTGATGAAAGAGGTCTTCAAACCCTTATCGAAATAGACGGAGGAGTCAATACAGAGAATTCGCATTTGCTTTACCAAGCAGGAGCTGATGTTTTGGTAGCTGGAAGTGCGGTATTTTCTTCACCAAATCCTAAGGAAACAATACATGAATTAAAAAAATGATGATGAAAAATGGGATGGTTATTCGGAAATAAGAAGGAAGTTGATTTTTCGTTTTTGAAAACGGATATACATTCGCACATGTTGCCCGGAATCGATGACGGAGCTGACGGAATGAGGGAATCGGTCCATTTAATCAAAGGAATGTATGAGTTAGGATACAGAAAAATGATCATAACTCCGCATGTTAGGTTCGGCTCTTTTGATAATGATACGGGAGAATTCGAAAACAGATTGCAGGATGTGCGTTATGCATTGGAGCAAGTGAATATTCCTATGGAGTTGGAGGTAGGCGCCGAGCACACAATAGACGAAGGTTTTTATGGGCATTTCAAAAGAGGTGAACTGAAGCATTTCGGGCGGAACAAATATCTTCTTATAGAGTTTCCTTTCACATCTCTGCCTATGGGAATAAAGGATACGGTATTTGAATTGCAGTCTGCGGGTTACAATCTCATACTTGCCCATCCCGAAAGGTATTTGTATTTGAGGGAACAGCCAGATATGATAAAGTATCTGCACGATTCCAATATTTTGTTTCAGTTAAATATACTTTCTTTGATAGGTTTTTACGACAAACCTACGCAAAAATTCGCCGAATGGTTGATAAAGCAAGATTATATAGATATTGCAGGTTCGGATTTGCACCATCAAAAACATTTGGACGGAATTGCAAAGGCTAAAACCAATAAATATTTATACAAATTGACGGAATCGGACAGATTGATGAACAGTATGTTTTAACAATAAGTCATAATAAAGGAATTAAAACGGCGTTTTAGTGGAATAAAACAGCGTTCCGTTCAGATAAGACAGCGTTTTAATTTTGTGTGATGACGGATAAAAAATTATAAGTAAACAGATTAATAAAATTATAAGCAATATGGATGTTTTAAGTGCAATATCTCCTATTGACGGAAGGTACAGAAATAAGGTTGAGGTATTGGAAAATTATTTTTCCGAACGGGCTTTGATAAATTACAGGGTAAAAGTAGAGATTGAATACTTCATTGCTCTTTGCAATATTCCGCTTGAGGCTTTGAAAGACTTTAATCATGACAATTTTGAGAAATTAAGGGATATTTACCGCAATTTTTCTTTGGATGATGCTCAAAAAATAAAGGATATAGAGAAGATTACCAACCATGATGTAAAGGCTGTCGAATATTTTATCAAACAGCGGTTTGACGAAATGGGACTTTCTGCACATAAGGAGTATATTCATTTCGGTTTAACGTCACAGGATGTGAATAATACATCGGTTCCTTTGAGTATAAAGGATTGTAATGACAACGTATTGCTGCCTCAATTAAATGAGATTATAGATTTGATAAATGAAAACGCCCGTCAGTGGAAGGACGTGCCTATGCTTGCACATACTCACGGACAACCAGCATCTCCGACATCTTTAGGCAAAGAGTTTAAAGTATTTGCATACCGTTTGGAGCAGCAATTGGCATATTTTGCAATGATTCCTTTTAACGCAAAGTTCGGCGGAGCAACGGGAAACTACAATGCCCACAATATTGCGTTTCCTCAATATGATTGGATTAAATTCGGCGATGAGTTTGTGGCGTCTTTAGGTCTTGAACGTTCACTTTATACGACCCAAATAGAGAATTACGACAATATGGCGGCGTATTTTGACAATTTAAGGCGTATTAACACCATTTTGATAGATTTTTGCCGCGATATTTGGATGTACATCTCAATGGAATACTTCAAACAAAAAATTAAAGAGGGTGAAGTCGGATCTTCGGCAATGCCTCATAAGGTCAATCCTATTGATTTCGAAAATGCGGAGGGAAATCTCGGTATGGCAAACGCTGTTTTGACACATCTTTCGATGAAACTGCCTATTTCCCGTATGCAACGCGACCTTACGGACTCAACCGTTAGCCGTAACATAGGCGTTCCTATCGCCCATATATTGATTGCTTTGGCTTCAATAAAGAAAGGTATCGGCAAATTGATACTTAACGAAGAAAAGGTCAATGAAGATTTGAAAAATAATTGGGCTGTAGTGGCAGAAGCATTGCAGACAATACTGCGGAGCATTGATTACCCTAACGCATACGAGACGTTAAAAGCCTTAACCCGCACCAACGCCCGTATAACCAAAGATTCCATTCAGGAGTTTATCAAGACGTTGAATGTAAGCGAAGAAATAAAGGAAAGAATGCGTAAAATAACCCCGCAAAATTACATAGGAATATATCCTGATAATGAATAAGTTAAAAAAGAAGGCGTTTTAAGAAATTAAAACGGCGTTTCAGTAAATTAAAACGCCTGATTAATAAAATAAAACAGCGTTTTATTTTTGCAAGCAAATAACACGGTAATGACAAAGGGAGAAAAGGACTTTATAACACGGTTTACGGGCAGATACAAATCGCAATATGTTTTGTATTTTTTACTTGTCGTTTTGATGAGTGTGTTTTCTATTTGCTCCATTTTGTCATTGAATAATTTTTTACAAATTCTGTTCACTCCGTCAGGTGCTGCCGCATCGTCATCATCGGAACTTGACAATTTGTTGAACACGGTTTACGGATGGTTTTTAGGATTCGGTAAAACAAAAGCCCTTATCTACTTTACCTTAATTATATTGGGAATATATTTTCTCAAAGACGTTTTTACATGGTTGAGCCAATATCAGATAGGACGCACCCGCAATTATATCATACGTGACATCCGTTCGGCAATATTCAAAAAGTTCTCTTTGCAGGACATAGTTTTTATAAGCAAATATAAGAAAGGCGATTTACTTTCGCGTTTTTCTTCGGACATAATAGAATTTGACGAAACGGTTCTTAAGTCCGTGCAGATGATGATCAATTCGGTTGTTGTGGTATTGCTGTATTTTGCAATGTTGTTGTATATTGACGCATTGCTTACGGTTGCCGCTTTGGTGTTATTCCCTTTGGTTGCTTTTTTGACATCGCTTCTTTCAAGGAAATTGCGCCGCAGTTCCAAAGAATTGCAAGACCAAAATGCGGTTCTTATTTCCGCAATAGAGGAGAGCATAGACGGACAGAAAATAATCAAATCGCTCGGTGCAGCATCGTTTGTTAACAAACGTTTCCATGCTTTTAATGAAAAGCTTACGCAAATACGTAACCGTGTTTACAGACGTGTTGATTTGGCTCCGCCCCAAAGTGAATTTTTTTCATCCATCGTGATAGCCGTTTTGCTGGCTTTCGGGTCTTATAAGGTTTTTATGTCGTCTTCTTTGAGCAGTACGATGTTTATTGTCTATTTGATATTGTTTATATTGATAATCAAACCTGCCAAAGACGCATCTACGGCATATTATAACTTCAAACGCGGTACGGCTTCTATGAACCGTATAATGGAAATAACAGACAGCAAAAATATTATCGAAGAACCATTGAACCCAAAGCCTTTCCCTGAAGATTTAAAAAGCGGAATAACGTTTAAAAACGTTAATTTTAATTATACTGAAGGGCATGAAGTTCTGAAGAACATTAATTTTACATTTGAAAAAGGCAAAACGACGGCAATAGTTGGCTCTTCGGGAAGCGGCAAAACGACAATGACTGATTTAATTGAGAAGTTTTGGCAGTTAAAAGCCGGTCAGGGTGATATATTGTTTGATGATATTTCGGTAAATGAATTGAAAGGGGAGGATATACGCAAGAATATATCGGTGGTAACCCAAGAAACTGTTTTGTTTAACGATACGGTTGCTTCCAACATTGCATTCGGAGGTAATTATACGCAGCAGGAAATAGAAAATGCAGCACTTACTGCCAATGCTACGGAGTTTATAGAGATGCTTCCGCAGAAATTCCAGACCAATATAGGAGATAAAGGCGATATGTTAAGCGGCGGACAAAAGCAGAGAATATCCATTGCAAGGGCGGTGCTGAAAAATTCCCCTATACTTATATTGGATGAGGCTACATCGGCACTTGATACGGAAAGTGAGCGCAAAGTGCAGGCTGCATTGGACAATATATCCAAAAACCGTACTACAATAATAATTGCACACCGCTTAAGTACGGTTGTAAATGCCGACAAAATTATAGTTTTGGATAACGGAGAGATAAAAGAACAGGGAACCCATGAGGAATTATACCGCCAAGGCGGCATATATTACAATCTCTATCAAATGCAGCAAGTAGGCTGAAACTTACAGCGTGATATTCAGTATTTTTAGTTTTGTTTAAAGTGTGTTAAAGCGTAATTGATTCAGGCTTTAACACATGAAAGTTTGTATATTTTTGGACAAAACGGAGTTTTATTCGGATAAAATGTATTAATTTCGCAATTCTAATTAAAAATTTGTTGATTTAAATTTTAAGAATTATGTCAATAAACAGTAAAACAAAGGAATTGAAGGAAAGAATGCAGGTAGCATTGCAGGGAGGCGGCGAAAAAGCCGTTGAAAAGCAGAAAGCATCGGGCAAACTTACGGCAAGAGAGCGTATATTGTCTCTTTTGGATAAGGATTCTTTCCACGAATATGATTTATTTATACAACACTCGGGACGGGATTTTGATATGGATAAAAAAATCCTGCCTGCCGACGGAGTTGTAACAGGTACGGGAACGATAAAAGGACATCCTGTTTGTATATATGCACAAGATTTTACGGTAAGCGGCGGATCTTTGGGTTACATGCACGCAAAAAAAATCTGCAAGATAATGGATCACGCCATGGCAATGCGTACTCCTATCATCGGTATCAATGATTCGGGCGGTGCGCGTATACAGGAAGGCGTTAATGCGTTGGCAGGTTACGGCGAAATCTTTTACCGCAACACTATGGCATCAGGTGTGATTCCTCAAATCAGTGTTATATTGGGTCCGTGCGCAGGCGGTGCCGTTTATTCCCCTGCTTTGACGGACTTTGTCTTTGTTGTGGACAAGATATCCAATATGTTTATCACCGGTCCCGACGTTATCAAAACCGTATTGGGAGAAGAAATCAGTAAAGAGGATTTGGGCGGAGCCAGAGTGCACGCAGAAGTCAGCGGTAACGCACATTTCTTTGCCGAAAGCGAACAGGAATGTTTCAAACAGATACAAGATTTGTTTACTTACATACCTTGGAACAATACAAAGAAAGCCGACAGATTCGAAAGTAAGAAACCTAACAGTAAGGACTACAAAATAAACGGTATCTTCCCATCCGATCCTGCCCAGCCATACGATGTAAGAAATATTATCAAAGGTTTGACCGACGGAAGCGAATTTCTGGAAATTCAGGAACTGTTTGCTCCTAATATAACCATAGGTTTCGGACGTATTGACGGAGAAACGGTCGGTTTTGTTGCCAATAATCCTGGTGCAATGGCAGGTGTTTTGGATTGCAACTCATCTGACAAAGCTGCAAGGTTTATCCGTTTCTGCGATGCGTTTAATATTCCGCTTGTTACCTTGGTTGATTTGCCGGGATACTTACCTGGTATCGATCAAGAGCATGCAGGAGTTATCCGTCACGGCGCAAAAATTCTTTACGCTTACTCTGAAGCCACTGTTCCGAAGATTACGGTTATTTTGCGCAAGGCTTACGGCGGCGGATACATAGCAATGTGTTCTTCGCACTTGAAAGCAGACTTCGTATTTGCATGGCCGACGGCTGAAATTGCAGTTATGGGACCTGAAGGTGCTGCAAACATTATTTTCCGTAAGGAAATAAAAGAGTCAGACAACCCTGAAAAAATGCGTAAAGAGAAGATAGACGAATACCGTGAGAAATTCGCCAACCCATATGTTGCTGCATCTTACGGATATGTGGATTCGGTTATCCGACCGGAAGATACACGCAAATATATTGAGCATGCATTGAAAATGACACAGAATAAACAGCAAGAAACTCCGTTTAAAAAACACGGACTTCCGCCATTCTAAAAAATAAAAGGAGGACAAAATTATGTCAGAAGAAAGAAAACATTACAGACAATTATATGTTCAGGTTTCTGCGGGCGAAGTTTATGCCTTTATACCCGGAAATATAATGGAGATATTCGTAAAGAAAGGTCAGAAAGTCAAAAAAGGTGACGCTCTTTTATCATTGCACGCCATGAAGATGGACAATAACATCTGCGCAAATGTTGACGGCAAGATAGAAAAGATAAATGTCAAAAAGGGACAGGCTGTTTCTAAAAACGATGTCTTGATTAACATTATTCCTGACGCTGCCGAATAAAAATAATCAGGCGTTTTAAAAAATTAAAGTGCGACGAAAAAAAATTTCTGTCGCACTTTAATTTTTTTATTTGCCTGGTTATTTTACCGACGCTTTGTTATTTGACATTCAAACCGTCAAAAACATCCTTCATCTATATAAAGCAATCGATTTTTTCGGCTTTCCACGAATCTTCAAAGTACATCAGTTCCTTGCAACCTAAGGATTTTAACATCAAAACGGCATCTTTGTAAAGTGCATCGGTTTCTTCGGCCTTGTGGCAGTCGGTTGAAACGACTAAGGGGACGTTTTTCTCAATCAAATACTTCAAAAACGGCGTTGAAGGGTAGAAATCTTCATATCGTTTGCGGTAAATGCCGCGTGTGTTCACTTCTACGATAATTGAGGCCTCAATTACTGCATCGAAAAGGCCGTAAACTAAATCTTTATACCACTGTTCGTCAATGCGGAAATAACGGTTTTTGTTGTGCATTACCACTTTGTCGCAATGACCCAGCACATCGGGACGGTACAACTTAATCATATCAATTTCCTGCGTGAAATAACAGCCCGCAGCCCGCTTTATATCGCCGTCAAACAGCGTTTTCAAGCCCTCATCATAAGGTTCCGTTTTGCTGCCGTCGATAAACCACGTCTGAGTATCGGCATTTGTAACTTTTATTTGCGGATTGTTTTCTTTTACTTGATGAACGCTGCCGATGAAATAGTCCAATTTGTAATTCTTTTCTGCATTTTCCCTAAGGTTTTCGGCAAGTTGCGGAATGTAATCCATTTCCAAACCGATGTAAAGCTTGATTTGTTTGCCGTATTTGTCTTTCAGCCGCAGGTATTCGGCTTTATATGAATCGAAATCTTCACTTTTTAAGGCGAAAGTGTTAGGATAAGAAACGGGAGCGTGAGCGGAAAATCCCCAATGCGTAAAGCCGTTATTTACAGCGGACAAAACCATATCTTCCATTGTGCTTTTGCCGTCGCAGAACGTGGAATGCGAATGATAATTAGCCTTTATTTTCATCTTTTTTGTGAACTATTTTATACACTTTGTCGTTACGGCGGACGGTATCCGCTGTCGGAAGCGAAATCATCTGTCCTTTTTCTGCTTTTTCCACGTTTTTTAAGTCAAAACGCAACTCGCGGATTGTGTTTTCCTGAACTCCCGTCGTCGGACCTATGATGTAAATCCCGTCGCCTAAGGATAAATCCCCCGTTTCCATTCTTACCTCCGCTACACCTATATTTTTGAAATAATTTGTCACCGTTCCGACGAAAATCTTGGTGGTTGTGGCTTGCGAACCGTAGTTTTCGCTCCATTCACCGACTTTTCGGCCCAAATAATAGCCGTCCCAAAATCCGCGGTTGTAGACTTTTTTTAATTTTTCGTTCAATTGCGTTTTCAATTCTTCGTTCCAAGTGCCGTCGATGTAGGCTTTAAGTGCGGTTTTGTAGCATTCGGTAACGACTTTTACGTATTCAGGCGAACGTCCGCGCCCTTCAATTTTGAAAACCCGCACCCCGGCATCGATTATCTTGTCCAAAAAATCAATAGTCTTCAAATCCTTGGGCGACATTATGTACTCGTTGTCAACAACTAACTCCGTACCGCCGTCAGTGTCCGTTACGCGGTAAGGACGTCTGCAAAATTGCAAACAGGCTCCGCGGTTGGCACTCATATTTGCGTTATCGAGCGAAATATAACACTTTCCCGATACCGCCATACACAGTGCTCCGTGTACAAAACACTCAATACGCATCAGTTTGCCGCCTTTTCCTTTCAGGTTTTCGGCCTTTATGCGCTCGGTGATGGCCTTTACTTTGTCCAAACTCAACTCCCTGGCGGTAACAATTACGTCCGCAAATTGAGAATAATACTTCACCGCTTCGTAATTGGTGATGTTACATTGCGTGGATAAGTGAATTTCCATACCGATTGCGTTTGCGTAGGAGATAACCGCCATATCGGAGGCAATTATTGCGTTTACACCGCTCTGTTTGGCCGTATCAACGACAGAGTGCATGTACTCAATTTCGTCATCATAGATTACGGTATTGACAGTTAAGTAAGTTTTGACGCTATTGGTCTTTGCAATCTCACAAATCTGCTTTAAATCGTCAAGATTGAAGTTGTTAGCGCTGTGGGAACGCATATTAAGACTGCCCACTCCGAAATAAACGCTGTCAGCACCCGCTTGGATTGCCGCCGATAAGGATTCGTAACTCCCCACGGGCGACATAATTTCAAAATCCTCTATATTCATTATTATATTTTACGTATTAAAATTTGAAAGTGCAAAGTTACGCATTATTTTTATGCGTTTGTAATAATTCAAGCAAAAGACGTGAAAATTTATCAGCAATTATGACATCTCAAATATTCGGCTTTTTCTTTTTCGGTCATCATTATAGCGGAGAAATTGGAGATAGCAGCGTCAATATTCTTTATATCGTTTTGCGAAAGTTTGGATTTATCGCCGTAAAGTTCTTCCCTGAAAGACTGAACGATTGTAAAAAGTTGCGGCATGTAGTTCTCAATCTTGTCATCCGTTATTTTAAGGACGATAGTCTTGACCTGACTGCTTATTTGTTTGATATGCTCGCTTTTTGTGTGCATTGCAATGTAAGAAAGTTGGAATTGGAGTTGTATTTTGTTTGTTTTGTCAATTTTTCCGTCCTCTATAATTTTGCAGAATATTTGCAAAAACTCTTTATATACGTTTATTTTTTCTTCAAATACCTTTGTGTTCCGTTCTTTCTCTTCTTCGCTTGAAGTTTGTCCCAAAAGCAGGACAACGGTTGTGACTGCCGTCAGGATAACACCCATCAACGCTCCGTAGAAATTAGGCCAAAGTGACATATTGTCGTATATGCCGAAGATTATAGGCACTAAACAGAATACGGAAATAAGTAAAAACACGCCGATAACGACTAAAATTACTGTACTGCGTCTTTTGTTCATTGTTTTAACAATATTAAAGTTCTTTAAATCGCAAAAATGCGGAAGTTTTACCCGAAAACAACGCTGAAAACAGCCTCTGCGGCGTTTTTAGTTCAGTCCGCGGTCCCAGTCTTTGTAGATAACGTCGTAACCTTGCTTTCTTACCATTTCTTCCATCTGCTTAACATCTCTGTCATCGTTGATATGGAATTGTTCCAACTCGGTATCAGGGTGAGCATATCCGCCCGGATCGGTATGAGAGCCAGCACTGACGGAAGTAACGCCCAATGTAATGAAATGATCTCTCATATTACGCGTTTCCCTTGTGGACATACTGATTTCAATGTCGTTGTCAAATATACGGAACGCCCACAAAGCCTGCGCAAACTGCTTTTCACTCATAAGGAAATTAGGTTGGTAGCCGCCCGCTGCGGGACGCATACGCGGGAATGACAAGGAGTATTTCGTTTGCCAATAGTTCTTTGTCATAAAACGTAGGTGCATAGCCAAATATACCATTTCCGTACGCCATTCTTCCAGTCCTATTAATGCTCCCATGCCAACCCTGTGCATTCCTGCCTGTGCAATACGTTCGGGAGTGCCCAAACGCCAGCGGTAATTGCTTTTCATGCCCTTGGGATGATAGACTTTATAGCGTTTTTCGTTGAATGTTTCTTGGTAAATGTAGACTGAATTGCATCCTGCATCCGCCATACGTTTGTATTCCTCCGTTTTCATGGGATAAACCTCCAAATTTATGGCAGAAAAATGCTCCCTGCAAAGTTTTATGGCGTGTTCAATGTAATCGGCACCCACCAAACGCGGAAATTCTCCTGTCAGCAAAAGAACATTGTCGTATCCCATGGATTTAATCACCTTTATTTCCTCAAGGATTTCTTCGTCGTTAAGCGTTTTGCGGGCAATATCGTTATTGTGGTTGAAGCCGCAGTAGATGCAATGGTTGCTGCATTCGTTGGAAAGGTACATCGGTATGTAAAACTGCATAACCTTGCCGAAGCGTTTTTGCGTTATACGGCGTGACATTACAGCCATCTGTTCCAAATATTTCTCGGCAGCGGGCGAAATCAACGCCTTGAAATCCTCTATAGTCAATGTCTCTTTTCCCAATGCCTTTCTCACGTCAGCGTCCGTCTTGCCATAAACACTTTCAGTCACTTCTTCCCAAACCAAATCCTTTATAGTATCGTAGAATTCCATAATCTTAATTCTGTATTTAGTATTTAAATAATCTTTTGAAGTTTAGCAAAAGTGCAATATTGTTACATCGCTTTTGTTTTGCAAATTTACGACAATTAATGCAATTTCTAAAGGATTATCGGGGATAATTTTAATATGCGGCGCAATGCCCAATTATTAAGACGGCGTTTTAATAAAATAAAACGCCGTTTGAGTAAAATAATCAGCGACGAAAATTTACTGATCAGCGATAAAAAATTATTAATATCGCTGATTATTTTTGCCGTTTGTATTATTCATAAATACAGACGGTTACAAAGGTGCGTTTTTTTACCTTTTTTCAAGCAAAACAACGTTTTCTATATGATGGGTATGCGGGAACATATCCACAGGTTGTATCTTTTTTACATCATATTGCTGGGACATCATCATTAAATCCCTTGCCTGCGTTGCAGGATTGCATGAGATGTAGACGATACGTTTGGGCGAAATCTTCAATATCTGACTTACCACCTTTGCATCCATTCCGTTTCTCGGCGGATCGGTTATTATTATGTCGGGACTTCCGTTTGAGGCGATAAATTCATCGGTGAAAACTTTAGCCATGTCACCAGCATAAAAAACAGTGTTGTTTATTCCGTTTTCGCGGCTGTTGATTGCGGCGTCTTCCACTGCTTGTTCCACATATTCGATGCCTACAACTTTTTTTGCCCTTTGGGCAACGAAATTAGCGATTGTCCCTGTGCCTGTATAGAGGTCGTAAACGGTGTCGCTGCTGTTTATGTCAGCAAAATCAGCGGCAAAAGTATACAGTTTGAGAGCCTGCGGAGCATTTGTCTGATAAAAAGTTTTAGGGCGGATTTTGAATTTCAGCGGTTCTTGGTCGGGCTGTTTGTAACGCGGCATATATTCGGTTATATACTCTTTTCCGTCAAATAATATGAAGTCCCTGTCCGCCAAAGAGTCGTTCATTTTGTCGTTTATGCAATATTGAAGCGATGTTATCTGCGGGAATTGCTTTTTTAAGGCGGTTAAAACGTCGGTTATAACTTCTTTGTCATCTTTTGCAAAGGCTACAAGCACCATCAAGTCATCATTTTCGGTTGTTCTGATAACTAATGTTCTCATCATGCCTTCGTGGTTGCGTATATTATAATAAGGTATGTTTTTTGAGATTGTATATTGCCTTAAAAAGTTACGTATTTGATTGGAAATGTCTTTTTGCAGGACGCAGTTTTCGATATTAAGCACTTTGTCAAACAATCCGCTTACATGAAATCCCAATGCAGGTTCGGATTGTTGCCCCTTAACAAAATCTTTTACCCATGCCTTGTCGGAAAACGTGAACTCAAGTTTGTTTCTGTAATAATATATTTTGTCAGAACCTTCAATAGGCGAAATATTGTCGCAATTGATTTTACCGATGCGTGTCAAATTGTCAATGACTTGCTGTTGCTTATAGTTAAGTTGCCAATTGTAATCAAGCATCTGCCATTTGCATCCGCCGCAATAAGAAAAGTGCGGGCATTTAACCTCGGTGCGTTTGTCGGAATAAGAGTTTATTTTAATAACTCTCGCTTCGCAATAAGATTTCTTTTGTTTGAATACTTCAATATCCGCAATGTCTCCCGGGACTGCGTAAGGCAGGAAAATAACTTTGCCGTCCGTTTTTACAAATGCGTTACCTTCGGCGGCAAATCCTGTGATTTGTATGTTTTCCAGTGTGTATTTTTCTTTTTTTCTTCCCATGGATATAGGCTTTTTGTGATTTTGTTGCTTTAGATCGCTTATTATCGGAATTTTTAAACAAAAAAAGCACTGCAATTTAATTACAATGCTGAAAATTTTTCGGTTAATACCTGTTGTTTAGGAAAATTATCTTTCGTCAGATACAGTTAATTTTTTTCTGCCGTGTCTTCTGCGTGCGTTTAAGATTTTTCTTCCGCTTGTAGTAGACATTCTTTCTCTAAAACCGTGTTTATTAACTCTTTTTCTTCTTGATGGTTGAAATGTTCTCTTCATTGCTTATAATATTTTCTAAAATTATTTATTCTGAAATTCGGTTTGCAAAATTACGAAGTTTTTTTATTATAGCAATGTTTTTTCGGACTTTTTTTTGCTGTAAATTAATTTTTTTGTAATTTTGCACCCTTGAAATTGGGCGATAAATGGACAGAATCAAACTTAACGAAATATTATTAATGGATGACAGTATGGTCGGTATGCAGGATTTGCTGGCAACGGAAAGGTTGTCTGCAAAATATCCGTACAGTTCCGTATTCAAGGTGTTGTCAGTTAAGTTTGCTTACATATTGAACAGTTTCAATAAAACGAATTTGCTGCATGTGGCAGGTATCTATATAACCGACAGAGAGTATTTGAAAAATATATTAAACAATATAGATACAACACCCAAGGTTAAGATACCGCAGCAATCGGAGAATGTAAAAGAGGATATAATAACTAAAATAAATTCTTATCAGGATGAACAATTGAGCGATAACCCTACACGGCAGGAATTGCTTGAAAGGTTTTTGAAAATTGAGAATCCGAAGGTGCAAATTGACAATAAGGACGAAAGAAACAGCGTATCGGATGATATAACAATAGAGCGGGCGATTAAGGAGAGCGCAAAGAAAGAATTTAAATTCGTTACCGAGACAATGGCAAAGGTTTATGCCAAACAGGGAGACAAAGCCAAGGCATTGAAGATCTATCAGCAACTTATTATGCAGAATCCTAAAAAAGAGATGTATTATAACAATCAGATAGAGATATTGAAAAATAGTTAAATAAAATAAATAACCAAAAAACAGTACAAAAATGTTTATAGTAATCACAGTATTAATTATGCTTGCAGCATTATTGCTTGCTTTCGTAGTTTTGGTACAAAACGGTAAGGGCGGCGGATTGGCTGCTAATTTCGCATCACAAAACCAAGTGATGGGTGTAAGAAAAACAACTGATTTTCTAGAGAAAACTACATGGGTATTGGCTGCTGCCATGGTTGTATTATGTATTTTGTCTGCAGCATTGGTTCCTTCACGTCAGACAATGCAGGATTCTGCAAACAGCGGATTGAACATTAATACTAACTTACCTGCTGCAACACAGAACAACAACACAGCAACCCCGCAAGGTAACTAACAGTTATATTGCATACATATAATAACGGTATTTTACGTAAGTAGAATACCGTTATTTTGATAATACGGACCGTAAGAAAAAGTTTTTCCCTATAATAATATTTGATAAGCACCGCAAATTGTTGCTTATAATTAAGGTATTATGAAACTGAAATAATACAAAAATATAATCTTTATCATCATAATCGCTTCTGCGCGCCATCTTGCAGCATAGAAATATCGTTTAAACTTTGTTAGAGCATATAACCGTTACGGCAGACAGATTTTTGAGAAAAAGGAATTTGAAAACAAAGATGATTTTTGTTAACCTGCCGCAACCGATACGCATTCGGATGCTTATTTCCGCCGATTTATTGCAAAGAGTAAGTTAAATAAGTGCCAATTAAAGGAAGTTGCGGAGATATTACGCTGTTTTGAGAAAGTGTTACATTGATTTGAGAAAGTGTTACGTTGATTTGTGGGGATATTGTGCGTAGTTGCGGAGGTATTACGCTTGGTTACGAAGAAAATACGCATATTTTTTTGAAAAATTACGCTGATTTTACGGAGATTTTATGCTGATTTTTTGAAAAATTATGCTGATTTGCAGATGTATTGCGGTGATTTGTATTTTTGCATGTTAAATGATTTGACGGATATTGCTGTTAATTGATGTAAAAGTGCAGGATAATGCAGCCTTGATAAGAAAAATTTGCGCCCTAAAGCATGTTGCTGCCGCCCCGTGGCGTATTAATCCGAAAAAAACTGTTTTTTTGAGTCAAAAAAAGGGTTTTTTTAGGGTAAAAAAACAGTTTTTTTCAAAATAATGTGCCACGGGGCGGCGGTCAAGCGATATAAGGCGTCAATCAAAAGGGTAGGGGCAGGAATAAATGTCATAGGTATGGGAATATTTCGGTATGTCATTTTGTCAGGAAATAGATTTTGGCACATAATTAGAAGAAAGCGTATGTGTTTTTGAAAAAAGAAAATCATAATAAGTTAAACAATAAAAATAAAAACAAAAAATGGCAAAATTAAATATTAAACCACTTGCAGACAGAGTACTTGTAAAGCCTGCAGAAGCTGAAGAAAAAACATCAAGCGGAATAATTATTCCAGATACAGCGAAAGAAAAACCTATGGAAGGTGAAGTTATAGCAGTCGGAACAGGTAAAAAAGACGAACCGATGACTGTTAAAAAAGGCGATAAGGTGCTTTACGGCAAATATTCGGGAACGGAGATTACTTATGAGGGTGAAAAATACCTTATAATGCGTGAAAGTGATATTTACGCTGTAATCTAATCCGTCAAGTTATACATTAATTATAATATAGGAGAGAAATAATCATGGCAAAAGAAATAAAATTCAATACGGAAGCAAGAGAACAATTGCGTCAGGGTGTAAACGCATTGGCAGATGCAGTTAAGGTTACTTTAGGACCTAAAGGCAGAAACGTAATAATAGATAAAAAATTCGGAGCTCCTCACATCACCAAAGACGGAGTAAGCGTTGCAAAGGAAATTGACCTTGAGGATAACATAGAAAACATGGGTGCACAATTGGTTAAGGAAGTTGCATCCAAGACAGGCGATCAGGCAGGAGACGGAACGACAACGGCTACCGTATTGGCGCAGGTTATAGTAAACACAGGCTTAAAGAATGTTGCTGCAGGCGCAAATCCGATGGATCTGAAACGCGGTATAGACAAGGCTGTCGAGGCTGTAGTTGCTGATATTAAGAAACGTGCAAGAAAGATAGGCAATGCACAGGAAAAAATAGAACAAGTTGCAACCATTTCCGCAAACAATGATTCTGCAATAGGAAAGATGATTGCCGAGGCTATGGAAAAAGTAAAGAAAGAAGGCGTTATCACCATTGAAGAGGCAAAAGGTTTGGATACTACGGTTAAGGTTGTTGAGGGTATGCAGTTTGACAGAGGTTATTTGAGCCCTTATTTCGTTACCGATACGGAAAAAATGGAGACTGTATACGATAATCCGTTCATATTGATATATGACAAAAAGATTTCTAATATGAAGGAATTCCTTCCTGTATTGGAAAAAGTTGTTCAGACGGGCAGACCTTTGTTAATCATAGCTGAAGACATAGACGGCGAAGCATTGGCAACTTTGGTTGTAAACAGATTGAGAGGATCGTTGAAGATCGTAGCCGTTAAAGCACCGGGATTTGGTGACAGAAGAAAAGAAATGCTGGAAGATATTGCCATATTGACAGGCGGTACTGTTATATCCGAAGAAAAAGGTTACAAATTGGAAGATGCAACGTTGGATATGTTGGGAACATCTGCAAAGATAACCGTGGATAAGGATAATACGACAATTGTATCGGGCAGCGGCGATAAGAATCAAATCAAAGCAAGGGTTGCACAAATCAAAGCACAGATTGAAAAGACTACTTCCGATTACGATCGTGAGAAATTGCAGGAAAGATTGGCTAAATTGGCAGGCGGTGTAGCGGTTATCTACGTCGGTGCAGCTTCTGAAGTAGAAATGAAAGAGAAGAAAGACCGTTTTGATGACGCATTACACGCAACACGTGCAGCATTGGAAGAAGGTATAATCCCTGGCGGCGGAGTAGGATACATACGTGCTATCGCAGCATTGAAGAATCTAAAAGGCGAAAACGAAGACGAAAATACAGGTATCCAAATCATAAGAAGAGCATTGGAAGAACCGTTACGTCAGATCGTTGAAAACGCAGGTCTTGAGGGTAGCGTAGTCGTTAATAAGGTTATGGAAATGAAAGGTGACGAAGGTTACAATGCAAGAACGGAGAAATACGAAGATTTACACAAATCAGGTGTTATCGATCCTGCCAAAGTGGCACGTGTAGCATTGGAAAACGCAGCAAGTATCGCTTCCATGATTCTTACAACCGAATGCGTATTAAGCGAAATTAAAGAACCGGCTCCTGCAGCACCTGCAATGCCTGCAGGCGGTATGGGCGGAATGTATTAATAGACAGAATCAGTTATTTATTCAAAAGCCGTAAAGAATTTTGTTTCTTTGCGGCTTTTTATTTATGCGGTTTTAATGATTGTTAATCCAGAAGTTTCCAAGTAAATCCGTAGCGGAATGTAAATCCTTGGGCAGGATACAAAGGGGAATTGAAATAAGAATTGCCTGCAAGGCCTGCATACGGATGTTGAAGCATAACAAACAAACAGAAACGGTCTATATTCAAATTCAAATATACATCTGCAAACAAGTAATTGCCTATTTTCTCTTCATTTTGGAAGCAATACATTCCCGTAAGGGTATTGTAAACGTCTGCCTTGTATTTTGAGAAGTAGTTTATATCAGTTCCTAAATCTGTTTTAAGTTTTCCTTTCATCCAAGTGAATGAATAGGCTATTCCTTGCTTGATTGCAATTAACGGAAGATGCAAAACATCTTCGTTATCCGCCTTTTGCAAAGTCCAAGTGCCTAAAAAGCGCCATTTTTTCAATGCAATATTATGATGAATCTGCAATTGGTAAAGTTTACTATCCCCGAGGTTTACCTGCAATGCGTCGTCAAGAAAATAAAAATCTTTTAAATCAATGTAATTCGCTTTGACAGTTAAGTGATTTGCGAAATTAACACCCAGTGATAACGCTTTAGTTTTGTTTTTAGTAACATAGTTGTCCCACGATAAGTTTTCAGTCAAATAATGTTTGAAAATATAATCAGGTTGCTTGTTCTGGATTTTTATTTCAGAGAAAATAAAATTTTTAAGCGTTTGTTCGTCGCTTTGTTGTCTCTTGTTGAAATAATATTTCGGTTCAATACTGATTTGATAATCCCCGTTATAATCTTCACCTGCTACAACGGCTGAAGCATTTGCGTCAATCCTTAAATTAGAATAATAAACACCCGTTTTAAATTCGGGACTGACAAGATGATATGTCTTACTGTCCAAAGAATCATTGAAATTAACTGCATCATAATTCACCCCGATTGTCAAAGGTATGAATGCGCCGCCGTGAGTATTGGTAATATTGTTCGTCCAAAACAAACTGTTGCGCCAAATGTTCGTACCCAAAGAATCTTTTATTGTTTTGTTCTCGTCATCATACAAACGGGCATAACGTCCGAACGAAATATTGTGGATAATGGCTCCTTTGTTAAATATATTCTGCGATTTATTATTGTCTGTTTCCAATCTGTATGTTTGAAAAAACGAATAGTCCGAAGTTTTCCACTTACTCCAACCTTGGGATAGCGTAACGGGATAAGAACCTGCCTTGCTGTAATCCTGATTGATGAAAACGCTGTCGTTTTCTATGCCGCCGTTTTCCTGAATATACGCACGGTTATGTGCAAATGCCAGATTGTTGCGGTATCTTCCGCTTGGGGAGATGTAATTAAGCGTTACATTGAAAAATTGGTTCATCACCTGCGAATTACTGAACGTCTCATCGGCATAATTCACAAAATATTCGGTCTGAAGATTCAATCCCTTGTAAAGATTTTTCGCAAAATTGACTTTAAAGAACTGATTGCCGCCTATACTGTTGGAATAACTTACCGAAGTATATGCTTTGCGGTTTTGGAAATACTTTACGTTTTGCGGAGTATATATATAAGGAAGGTAAGTATTTGTCTGACGTTTGTAATTGAATATGTCATCAATATGAAATATCATATCTTTGACGGCTGAGCCTTCGTTATTGAGTTGTAACCAGTAATGGCTGTCGGCAATACGTGCATTATTATAATAATGTACCATAAAAAAGTCGTATTGCACTTCAAAAGTGTTTTGTATCAGGTAATCCGTTTTGTTATTGTTGTAATATAAGATTCCGTTAAGGGAAGTGTCCTTGACGGAAAACGTTTGCGAAACGGTATTTTGGGATTTTACTCCCGCAATACCGAAAAGTATGAAAATGAAAATTAAAAATTTTACCGCATTAGTATGCATTAATGCCGTATTATTTAGATATAGGATTTTCCAACAGCCATCTTTCGCAGTCAATCGCCGCTGCCGCTCCGCTGCCTGCCGCAACTATTGCCTGACGGTAGCGGTTGTCCTGAACATCCCCGCATGCGAATACACCCTCAACCGATGTGTAAGAAGTATGTCCTTTGGTTACGATATAGCCGGAGGCATCCAGTTCAATCTGTCCTTTAAACAATTCGGTTTTAGGTTCATTGCCTATTGCGACAAACAATCCCATTACATTTATTTCACTTATTGAACCGTCTTTTGTGGATTCTAACTTAACGCCTGTTACTCCCGACATATCGCCCAACACTTCTACGGGTTTGGTCTGCCAAAGGATTTCAATGTTTTCTTTATTCATTGTCATCTCACGCACAATTGCCGTAGCGCGCAGTTGATCCCTGCGGACAATCATATAAACTTTATTGCAGATACCTGACAAATACAAAGCTTCTGCGCATGCCGTATCGCCGCCGCCTACAACCGCTACGTCTTTTTTGCGATAGAAGAAACCGTCACATGTTGCGCAAGTGCTTACACCCTGACCTCTGAATTTGGCTTCGCTTTCCAATCCCAACCATTTGGCTGTCGCTCCTGTGGATATAATAACCGCTTCGGCTTCGTATTGATTGCCGTCTTCGTCTTCCAATTGGAACGGACGTTTGCTCAAATCCGCTTTGCTGATAACCTTGCTGCGTATATCGGCACCGAATCTTTCCGCCTGCTTACGTATATCCTGCATTAAGCCAAAGCCGCTTATGCCTTCGGGATAACCGGGAAAATTATCTATTTGTTCAGTCATTGTAATCTGTCCGCCCGGTGCTGCTCCTTCAAACATAACGGGTGAAATGCCTGCACGTGATGCGTAAATGGATGCCGTATATCCCGCAGGACCTGAACCTATGATTGCACATTTTATTCTTTCTGCCATAATAATTCCGTAATTCTTGTTGTTAATATTGATTTGCAAAACTACAAAAAATAAATTGAATATTAAGTTATTTCATTTAAATTTATTAATCAGCGGCATTATTTTATTAATCAGCGATAATAATTTACTGATCTGCGATAAAAATTTATTAATCTGCGAGATTATTTTACTGATCAGCGATAATAATTTCATAAAGCGGCGTTTTAATTTTTTGAAGTTATGTAAATGAAAAAAGTTTGGCATAAATATGAAAACAGACCGCTGTTTGAAAAAAATTTCTTAACTTTGCGTGTTATTTTGAAAACAGATGGTAAAGGTTTTACGCAGATATAATTCAATATTGTTGTTTTTTGTACTTTTGTTGTGCTATACAGAAAGTACAAATGCGCAGGTTACGGCATCACAAATAGCAAACCCCAAATCCCAAGGACTTACCAATTGGGTGAATAACCAAGACGGCATATTGAATAGCCAAACCGTTGATTCTCTAAACAATATGATCAACCGTTTGTATGATTCCACTTCGTGCCAAATAGCAGTGGTTGTCATCAGCGGCGACAGACAGACTTCCGCACGCGAATTGAGTATGGATTTGTACGACAGTTGGAAAGTGGGAATGCAGGGTAAGGACAACGGATTGATACTTTTGGTCGTTACGCAGGCAAGGCAATGCTTTTTCCGCACGGGGTACGGTTTGGAAGACGTACTTACCGACGCCAAATCCACAAGAATTTTTAATCAAGTTATGAAACCCTATTTCATTAAGGGAGATTGGGACGGCGGAGTGCTTGCAGGAACTAATGAAGCGGTGCAGCAGATTTATAAATACTATGATAATCCTCAGAAAATGAATGAAGAGGGTGAGGATTTCGGACTAATTTTAAAGACTTTGTTACTTGGATATTTTCTGCTCGGAATCGGAGTGTTTATCCTTGCATTTACGCAGCTCAATAACAGTATAAAAAACATTGAACATACATACCGTTCCAAAAGAGTGAATGCTCTTAATAAGGCTTTCAGGCAATTGTTGCCCGTTGTGACAATTCTTTCGGTTTTTACGCTGCCTATATACATTATTATATATAAGCGCAAACTTAACAAGATAAGAAAAGAAAAAATCTTTTGTTCCTGCGGCAGTGAGATGAAGCTTTTGAGCGAAAAAGAGGAAGATGAATTTCTTAATCATACGCAACAATTGGAAGAAACACTGAAATCAAGAGATTATGACGTGTGGTTGTGTCCTCAATGCGGACAGACGAGAATTTATTGTTACGAAGAAAATTCGTCATATACGGTTTGTCCTGTCTGCCATGCGAAGACATTTTCCAAAATATCGGAAGAAATGATACATACAGGCATATTCCGTCAGCGTAATATATTAAGGACGACATATTATTGCAAAAACTGCAGTCACCGTGAAGTAAAAGATCAAGAAATGAATGATGCGTCACCTTTTCTTGCGGGGGCTGCAGCAGGAAGTATGATGGGAGGAATGTCAAGAGGCGGAGGATTCTCATCAGGAGGCTTCGGCGGATTTTCAGGCGGTTCTTTCGGCGGCGGATTCTCCGGCGGAGGCGGCGGAGGCGGCTCTTGGTAGTGGGTGGCACCCACGGGCAATTTGCGCAAAGCGGTGAAGTTTTTTGTTTTATAAGTATGTAAATCATAAAAGCGTAAATAAATAAAATTATTAACAATAAAAATATAAGAAGAAAATGAAATTATCTAAAGGATTAACGACGTTATTGGTTGTAATTGCAGTAGTAGTTATTTTAGGCGGTTGGGCAATGGGAAAATATAATTCATTAGTCAAATTAAATGAAGCTTGTTCTTCCCAATGGTCCAAAGTAGAAAGCCAATATCAAAGACGAATGGATTTAATTCCTAATTTGGTTAATACTGTTAAGGGTTACGCACAGCACGAACAACAGACGCTTACCAAAGTGATAGAAGCACGTAACCAAGCAAGCAATTCATTGCAATCAGGAGACGTTCAGGCTGTAGAAAATACACAGGCGGCGGTTACAAGTGCGATAAGGGATTTGAATGTTGTGGTGGAAAGATATCCTGATTTGAAGGCAAATCAGAATTTCTTGGAATTGCAGTCCCAACTTGAAGGAACTGAAAACCGTATTGCAACGGAAAGACAACGTTATGCTGATGCTGTTCAACAGTACAACCAAAAACGCAATTCTTTCCCGACAAACATTATCGCAGGTATGTTCGGATTTTCGGCAAAAGAATATTACTTGGCACAAAAAGGCAGCGAAAATGCCCCGAGCGTGAACTTTGAATAACGTTTACACAGTAAGCAAAAGACATAATTCTTATTACCTGATGCAGACAATATAATTGAAATGTTTTTTGTAATTTTGCAACGACAAAAAGGCTTTGTGTTATGGCAAATACGAATATAAAGGGCAGAAAAGAAATATTGACGGATAATATTGTAAGAGATTATTTCAAGCAATTTGAAAAAGACGTGATTATTGAGCAGCAGTCTTCTGACAATATTGTTATTGATAAACTTTTAAAGAATGCTTCCAAAAAAGGATTGCATAAAGGTTATCCCGATTTTATTATTCAATACAAAAAAGACGGGAATTTCCTTATTGTAATTGAAAATAAAAAAGACAAGAACTTCCACGAAAGCGTCAGCCACAAACAATATTCCGATTATGCCGTTGACGGTGTTTTGCTTTACGCCTCTTATCTGTCCAAATCCTATGATGTCGTTGCCATTGCCGTAAGCGGAACGGATAAAGACGATTTAAAAATTTCCCATTATGTACAACTAAAAGGCGAACCCAAAGCATTCAAATATTTTTCCGATAAATTGCTTTCCCCTGACGAATATTACAAAGGTTTAAACACATCAGAGGAAAAGAAACGGCAGGATTACGACAAACTTTTGGATTATACAAGGGATTTGAATACACGTCTGCACAAAATGAATATAGACGAAGCCGAGCGTTGTATATTGGCAAGTTGTATATTGTTGGCTTTGCGTCAAAAACATTTCAAAGAATATTACAAGACGGAGGAAAATCAGTCTATATTGGCCGATACAATGATTTCCGATGTTATGTCTTGGTTTAAGAAAAGCAATGTCGGAAATGAGAAAATCCAAACAATAGAATCCAAATACTCAACAATCAGAGGAATGTTTGCAAAAGAATCTTCGCATAATCATTTGCGGGATTTGATTATGGATATGGAGGAAAACATTGATGATTTTGAGAAGACCAACCGCTATTATGATGTCTTGGGACAGTTGTATATTGCATTTTTGCGGTACGCCAATACAAGCAATGATTTAGGTGTTGTTTTGACTCCTTCGCATATCACGGAGTTTTTTGCAGAGGTTGCAGGAGTAAATAAAAATTCAATAGTCTTTGATAATTGTACGGGAACTTGCGGATTTTTGATTGCAGCAATGAGTAAGATGATTGAAGACGCAAAAGGTGATATTCAAACGGAGAACTCAATCAAAAGCAAACAACTGATAGGCATAGAAAGGGGAGATAAAATGTATTGCTTGGCTGCGTCCAATATGGCTATACACGGGGACGGAAAGACAAATATTTTTCTTGATGACGGACTGAATCCCCAAAAGATTGCCCAGATAAAGAAAATGAAACCGTCAGTCGGTATGCTTAACCCTCCTTATAAGGCTGACAAAAAGAACGATGTGGAAGAATTAGAGTTTGTCAAATGGAATTTGGAGGCTTTGGTGGAAGGCGGTACTTGTGTTGCTATCGTTCCTATGCAGTGTGCTATATCTACAAAAGGAAAGATTGCCAATTTGAAAAAAGAACTGTTACAAAAACATACTCTTGAAGCAGTATTCTCCATGCCTGACGAATTGTTTTACAATTCAGACAAAAGTGTTGTAACCTGTGTGATGGTATTCACAGCCCATAAACCGCATACAGAGGACAAGGAAACGTTTTTCGGATATTTTAAAGATGACGGCTTTGAGAAAAGAAAGAACTTGGGAAGAATAGACGCTCACGGAAAATGGGAAGAGATAAAAGCCGAATGGTTGTATTTGTTCCGCAACCGTAAAGAAGTATCGGGTAAAAGTGTTATGTATCATGTTACGGATAAAGACGAATGGTGTGCCGAAGCATATATGCAAACGGATTATTCAACACTTACTGACGAAGATTTTATCCGTAAGATGAAACTGTGTACCGCGTTTAATATATTAAATAACAATCTTGATAATGACTTTGTTTATACAAATAAATCCGTAAGTAATAAAAAAATTAAACTCAATACTGATAAATGGCAATGGTTTAAACTTACGGATATATTTAATTACAGCAAAGGAAAACGTTTAACCAAAGCTGACAGTATTGAAGGAGACATACCGCTTGTTACCGCTGGAGAAAACAATCAAGGTGTAAGCAGATATGTGAATAATGATATGGATATATTTTCCGACTGTATTACAATAGATATGTTCGGTTACAGTGTTTACAGAAGTTATGCCTTTTGTTGCGATGATAATATATTGGTGTTAAATCCGAAAGAAGCGTTGTCTGAATATTCTATGATATTTATATCTACGGTTATAAATAAAGACGGTTATAAATTTGCATACGGCAGACAATACAGACAAAAGACATTAGTTAAACACAGTATAAAACTGCCTGCAACAAAAAGCGGAAAGCCCGATTGGCAGTTTATGGAAGATTATATAAAATCATTACCTTATAGCAGAAACTTATAAATATATTATTACATATATTAAAACTTTAAACAGACTGAATGCAAGACGAGAACTTAAACACACAGAATAATAATCAAGGAAGACAACCTGCGTCAATACGCGGCATGTATCAGGATTGGTTTTTGGATTATGCCTCTTACGTAATTTTAGAGCGTGCAATACCGCATGTTGATGACGGATTGAAACCTGTGCAACGCCGTATTCTTCATTCAATGCATGAATTGGACGACGGAAGATACAACAAGGTTGCCAACATTGTAGGTAATACAATGAAATATCACCCTCACGGCGACGCATCAATAGGAGATGCCATAACAGGGTTGGGTCAAAAAGAAATAATGATTGATACGCAGGGAAACTGGGGTAATATCCTTACGGGGGATTCCGCAGCCGCTCCCCGTTATATTGAAGCACGTTTAAGTAAATTCGCTCTTGAAGTTGCTTTTAACTACAGAACAACTACTTTTCACCCGTCATACGACGGCAGAAACCAAGAACCCGACACTCTTCCTATAAAATTTCCGCTTCTTTTGGCACAAGGAGCCAAGGGAATCGCAGTCGGATTGGCTTGTGAGATACTTCCGCATAATTTTGTGGAACTGTTGGATGCCAGCATCTCTATTCTGAAAAATGAACCGTTCGTTCTTTATCCAGACTTCCCGACAGGCGGTCTTATGGATGTAAGCGAATATAATGACGGAGTAAGAGGCGGCAGGCTTTTGATACGTGCGCGTATTCAAAGGGAAGATGCCAAAACTCTGGTTATAACGGAAATACCTTATTCCACAACTTCGGACTCGTTAATTGATTCAATAGCCAAAGCAAATGACGCAGGAAAACTCAAACTTAAGAAAATAGAGAACAATACTGCAAAGAATGCCGAGATAAGATTGCATTTGCCTAACGATGTTTCGGTGGATCAAACAATAGATGCTTTATTTGCTTTCACCGATTGCCAAAAAAGTATATCGCCCAACTCATGTGTGATTGACGGACAGCGTCCTTGCTTTATGCCTGTGTCAGATATTTTGCGCAGAAACACGCAAACGACCGTTGAATTGCTCAAAAAAGAGTTGGAATTGGATTTGCAAGACCTTAAAGAGCGGTGGCAATGGATTAGTTTGGAAAGAATTTTTATTGAGAACGAAATTTACGAAGACATTAAGCCTTGTACGACTGACGAAAGTATAAACCAAACTATCTTTAAGGGATTGGAACCTTTTGTTAAAGGACTTATACGGGAGGTAACGCTTGATGATGTTCTTAAATTGAGAAAAATTCCTATTGACCGCATATCTAAATACAACAGTGATAAGGCCCAAAACGACCTTGCGGCAATTGAAACCGATATGGAGGAAGTGAAAAACAATCTCGAACATCTTACCGACTATGCTATCCGTTGGTACAAACATCTTAAGGACAAATACGGCAAAGGCAGGGAAAGAAAAACCGAGATACGCTCATTCCACCGTATAGAAGTGACACAGGCAGCTGCTGCAACGGAGAAACTTTACTGCAACTTCAAAGAAGGTTTTGCAGGCTACAAACTTAAAGGTGATAATGTGGAATACATAGCCGATTGTTCCACACTTGACGATATTATAGTGATAAGGCAAGACGGTACATACGTAGTTAAAAAAGTTCAGGAGAAGGATTTTGTCGGTAAAGATATTATACATATTGCGGTATTCAAACGTAATGACGAACGTACTATATATAATATAATGTATAACAACGGTCCTTACGGCAGATGCTTTGCCAAACGTTGTGCCATCACAGGTGTTATACGCGATAAGGAATATGATTTCACTCAAGGCGTAAAAGGTTCTGGTATTTTGTATTTTTCTGCCAATCCTAACGGAGAAGCGGAAAAGGTTACCGTCTATCTGAAAGCCAGACCGAGAATGCGGCGGTTGAGTTTCATATATGATTTTGCAGAACTGGCAATTAAGGGTAGGGGAGCGCACGGAAACGTAGTTGATCCTAATCCTGTGCGGCGTGTAAGCAAAAAAACGGGCGGCGTTTCCACGCTTAAGGCACAGAAGATATGGCTTGACACATCCATTATGCAGCTTAACACCTTGGAAAGGGGAAATCTTTTAGGTGAATTCAAAGGCGGAGACAAGATTCTTATAATAACGCAAAAAGGAACTTACAGAATAACCGACCCTGATTTGAATTTACACTTTGATGATGACACTTTGCTTATAGAAAAGTACAAACCTACAAAACCTATAACCATTATATATTGGGAAAATGAGGCTTCGGCTTACTACATCAAACGTTTTATACCCGAGATGTTATCAAATGACAGAATATCTTTCCTTGACAGCGGAACAAGTGTAATGAAATATTGTCTTACCGATTGGCTTCCTGTTATCAGTATTGACGGAGAAGAAAAGGAAGCGACTGATCTTACCGACATAATGAAATATAAAGCCAAAGGAAAGAAGATAAGCAAAGATAAAAAGGCAAAAATCAAGATTCTTGACCCACTTCCTTACGAAGAGCCGAAAGAAGAAGAGCCGCAGACGGATATTGAAAGTGACGAATTCTTTAACAGCCAAACAGAGGAGGATAACGGAGTACAGGCATCCTTATTTTAGATGTAGTATGTAATATGTAGTATGTAGGATATTATAATTTGATACGGCGATGAAAAGAAAAATTTGGATATTAACGTTAATCACTTTGCTTTGTTGTAATTTATCTGCCCAGAAATATGCGGAAGAATTTCTGAATAACCAGCGCAGCAAACAAACATGCGAAAAAATTTATTTGAGACCTGCATCTGAATTGATAAAAACGGATATCATTACATTGGACAGTGTAAATGACAGCACTGTGTTAAGTATTTTCAATCAGGAATTGATAAACAGTCTGAAGTTTTACGGATTTGAAGTAGAACAAGTGCAGAATTATCCTTCTAACCTTAAGGATAACGAACATACATTGGAGATTTCGCAGATTGAATTGGAAGAATATCCTTTTTATGATTCAATTACTGATGATATGAATCCAAAACAAAAGTTTTATAAACAGTTAAGCGGCGTTAAAGTCAATGTTTGGCTTACTTATAACGCACAAAAAACAGAAGATAAGTTGATTTTCTACAATGAAAGGCAAATTCAGTCAGCCATTGACGGATATTTTTATCAGGATAACAGCAAAGAGACATTCGTTACATATCAAACGGTGGACGTAAATCCTAATGACGTTTATCTTATAACGGATGACAATGCGGCTATGTGTGCAGAGTACTTTTTTAACTTTCTTCTGAACCGTTATGTCTATTTTAAAACAAACGGAGAGGACAAAAATTTTTACGGAATATCCGATCATCGGACTCTTATAACAAAAAAATATCCGTTTGCTGCATTCGAATTACTTGAACAATAGAGAAAGTTTAATCAAAATACAAACAAAACAATGAAAAAATTAAAAACAATGATTCTGGCAGCTGCTTTAATCTTTTGCAGCGGCGCTTATGCCCAACAGGCAAAGAATGTAATAGTACTTATAGGTGACGGTACGGGTTTGACACAACTTTATTCCGCATACGAGGCTAACAATAATTTCCTTAACATATATACTATGCCTCATACTGCGCTTTCCGTTACAAAATGTTATGAACGCAGGGTTACGGATTCGGGTGCAGGCGGAACGGCAATAGCTTGCGGACAAAAGACATATTACCGTGCAATCGGCGTAGATAAAGATTCTTTGGCAATTCCGTCAATGCTTGAAATATTCAAGAGTCAGGGCAAAAAGACAGGTATAATCGTTTCCTGCGATCTTAATCACGCTACACCGGGTTCGTTTATCGCCCATGTAAAAGACCGTGACATGTACGAGGAAATAGCAGAATTTTATTTGACTGATAACTGCGATATTTTCTTGGGCGGCGGTAAGAAACGATTTGATAGCCGTAAAGACGGCAGAAATCTTATCAATGAGATAAAAAGCCACGGTTATGAAATAGTTTACAATAAGCAGCAGTTGTTAAACACAAAGACTGACAAAATAGCAGGTTTCTTTGCCGAGAATCACCTGCCTTTGTACAAAGAGCGCGGAGATATTATGCAGACTGCATTGAAAACGACCATAGACAAGTTTAAAGACAATAAAGAAGGGTTCTTTATCATGTTGGAAGGCTCACAAATAGATATGGAAGCACACAGCAATCATTTCCCTGAAATGATTGACGAGGCTTTGGACTTTGATGCTTGCGTAGGAATTGCATTGGATTTTGCCCGTAAGGACAAAAATACTTTGGTTGTTATAACTGCCGACCATGAAACGGGCGGTTTGACTTTGCCCGTAGCCGGTGTGGATATGGATACATGCAAATGGACGACAACAGGTCATACGGCAGCTCCGATAATCATCTATGCAGAGGGACCTGGCAGCGAAAACTTCCACGGAGTTATCCAAAACAACAAGCAGTTTGACATAATAATGGACGCTGCAAACAGAAGAAAAAAATAAAAAAACTTCTTTGAAAGATAAAGCGCCGTTTCAGTAAAATAATCAGCGATGAAAATTTACTAATCAGCGAAGAAAATTTATTAATCAGCGATAAAAATTTACTTAAACGGCGTTTTATTTTTTCAAATACGTTAGGGTGATGTTAAGAGTAGGCGTAATGAGTGATTCTCACGGGTTTGTACCCGATCAGGTATACACCTTTTTCAAAGATACCGATATTATACTCCATGCAGGTGATATCGGAGGCAAAGAAGTTATAAACAAACTCTCGTCTTTTAAGAAAACGGTCGCCGTATACGGCAATTGTGATGACAGATATTTGTATGACGGTATCAAATCTTTGCTTAAAATTGAAATAGAACAGGTCAAAATTTTGATGACTCATATAGGCGGTTACCCGAAACATTACCAAAAGAATTTGATTCCAGTATTTGAGGAAGAAAAACCTGATATTTTTATTTGCGGACACAGCCATATTCTGAAAGTTCAGTATGATAAGGATTTTAATTTCCTTTTAATTAACCCCGGAGCATGCGGCAGACAGGGTTTTCATCAAGTGGGTACATTGGTAAGATTTGTTATAGACGGCAAACAGATAAAAGACATGGATGTGTTGGATTTTGATAAATTCGGACAATAAAACCGATAAATTAACGTAATATAAAACGGATATGAGAAGATTTTTTACTTTAATATTGTGTATCGCTGCACTAACAAATGCATATTCCCAAAGACAGAGTTGGGAAATAGGTATTATGATGGGCGGAAGTAATTACGTAGGGGATATAAACAATATGTTTAATGACGGTAAGGACGATTCCAAAGAATGGAATCAGTTCGAGAGTTCGTTTAATATGTACAACGTTCACCTTATGGGCGGGTTTATTGCCAGATATAATTTCAATCCGAGATGGGTTTTTAAAGGCAGCATATTGTTTTCCAAACTCAGCGGGGATGATAAACATTTCAATAATACAAGAAATTTGAATTTTTACACGAATATTCAGGAGTTTTCGGCAAATGTTGAGTTTAATTTCCTTGATTACCGTACGGGATCGTTGCAACACCGTATCACTCCTTATATTTTTGCGGGTATAGGACTGTTTCATTTCAATCCGAAGACGGAAATATTAAGCCATTCGGATAAACAACCTATTGTTGTCAATCTTCACGATTTGCATACCGAAGGTCAGACGTTTTATGCGGATAGAGGCAATTATCATTTGTGGCAAGTGTCCGTTCCGTTCGGTTTGGGAATGAAGTTTTCGTTGAGTAAATTTGTTTGCGTAGGATTGGAATGGGGTTTCAGGAAGACTTTCACCGATTATATTGACGATATAAGTACGCAATACGCAGGACGGCAGAATTTAATATACAATGTAAATGAAAATGCAGCCATTGCGGCGGACAGAACCAATGAATTGGAAGGATATTCTACGGTTTATCATAAAGAAGGTGAGATGAGAGGTAATTCTACAACCAAAGACTGGTACAATTTCTTCGGTATAACACTGACATCAAGGTTTTCTACGGGAATAAAGAAGTGTATAAAGAAATAGAATGGCGGATCTGAATTGCATATTCATACCTATACAGAAACGGTTTTTATTTTTTACATATCAAACTTATAAATTGCGGCCGTGTGTCGTGCAATTGCTCACGTCAATAACGAAAATAAATAAAAAATATCTGCAGGACGCAGAAATTCACAATAACCTTGTTCCGCTTCCGCATAAATATGCCGCAATAACATTGGGCCGTAGCCAAAGACATGCCCATATCTCTTTCGTGAAATCGTATTTTAATAAAAGCACATATACTTTGAATGACATAACCTTATGGTTGGAAATGTTAAGTCATGAAGTTGTTCATATAAAACAATTGGAAAAGCACGGATTCTTGTGTTTTAAGTTGCTGCCGTATTTGATTGTGCATGCGTATTGGTATATCAAGACAAAATCACATGATAATTCTCCTTTGGAAATACGCCCTATTGCCGCACAAAACAATTTCCTTGCATTCAACCGTCATGTCAATACCACCGTACGCCCGTATGCGTTGGCAAGAGTTATTGCTGATATGAGTTTAACGGAGAATGATAAAATCAAACAGATAAAATATTGGTACAAAACATACAAAGCAACATTATAAAAGTGGATTTAGTGCCGCGATGCGGTTGTTTAAGACTTTCCTGTATGATGCCGCTGAAATAAGATGCTGATTATTTGTCGTGATTTACGGTATAAGGATAAAATAAAAAGGTATTGATAAATTTAAACTTTGTTATCAATACCTTATTTATTACTAAACAATTTTTATTTAGTTGTTGTCTTCTTCGTTCTTGTTGTTCTTTAGCTTATAGCCCAGAAATGCTCCGCCCAAACCTAACATCAATAATGTAGCAGTGCCAACAGGATCATTGCTGTTAATTGATTCAGTCCTTTGTTGAGGGGCTTTACCTTTTGCAGTAGGCGGATCAGGCGGTTGTGCCATCATTACATTTGCTGTAAGCAGGACAAATGCCGTCACTAATGATTTTAAAACTGTCTTTTTCATATATCTATTCATCATTTTTATATTACTTTCTCTTATTTTAGATTGCAAAAGTACAACATTTTTATTTATCAGCCCAACTTTTTATAAAAATTTTTCTAAAAATCGGTCGTTTTTTCTCTCAAAGGGTTTATTTATTGCATTATTTAGGTGATTTATCTTATTGTGACTCAACTTGTAAATATCAGAAAGCCGTATTCTGAATACAGTCTAATATTTTTATTATTTCTTCTTTCGTTTTGGCTTCCATCAGTTGCATTTTAAAGGGCTTAAAGTTGCTGATTCCGTTAAAATAACGCGAATAAAATTTTTTCATAATCACAATTGAACGGAATTCGCCGTGATTCGGTATCATTGCAAGGAAGTGTTGTCTGCATATTTCGGCTTTTTCTTGCAATGAAGGCTCGGTTATGTCTTCTTTGTTGAGGATTTGTTTGCATTGTCTGAATAAATAAGGTTTTCCGACTGCAGCCCTGCCTATCAATATGCCGTCAACGCCGTAACGGTTCTTGTATTCCAGCATTTTCTCCGCAGAATTAATGTCACCGTTGCCGAAAACAGGAATTTTTATCCTCTGATTGTTTTTCACTTTGCCTATTTCAGTCCAATCCGCTTCGCCTTTATACATCTGTTGTTTTGTTCTGCCGTGTATACTCAACAATTGGATGCCGCAATCCTGCAAAGCTTCGCAAAAATCAGATATATGAATAGATTTATCATCGTAAGCAATACGCGTTTTTACCGAAACGGGCAGTTTGACAGCCTTAACAACAGCCTGTGTCAGGGAAAGCATCAGCGGAATATCCGCCAAAATGCCGCTTCCCGACCCTTTACCTGCAATTTTCTTCATCGGACAGCCCCAGTTTATGTCAATAAAATCGGGCTTCAACTCTTCAACCCTTTGGGCTGCTTCCACAAGTGTCTGCTCGGTATTACCGAAGATTTGAATACCTACGGGACGTTCCTGCGGTGCAAAAGCAATTTTTTGATAACTCTTTTCCACATCGCGTATCAGGGCATCGGAAGAAACGAACTCGGTTATTACCATATCGGCGCCCCATTTTCTGCAAATCTGTCTGTATTCCGTGGTGGTTATATCGTCCATAGGCGACAGGACAAGCGAAAACTCTGATCCGTCAGGGCAATTATTTTTCAGCAAATCACTTAACATGGTAATAAAATTATTTAAACAGGTCTGAATGCGTCCCCGTACGTTCCAAGGATATAATTCTGATGTCTTTATCCTTATAATAAATTAAAAGCCAATCAGCATTAATGTGGCATTCCCTAAAACCCGTATAATTTCCTTTAAGATTATGATCACGGTATTGTTTATCCAAAGGAATATCCGTAGCAAGCATTTCAACAATAGAATTAAGACGGGTTTCATCTAACCCGCGCTTGCGGGCAAGCTTTAAATCTTTGAGGTATTTATTAGTAACAGTGATTTTATATTTCATTTACAATTTTTAAATAGTTATCAAAACTTCCGCATTCAACTACATTCTTCCCCTCTATGCTGTCTTTAATCGCCTGCATTGTCTCATCGTTAAGATATTTCCCCGTTTGAGGGTCATACAATGCGTCTTCCCTTTGCTCTTTTGTCAAAGTTTTTAAATAATTCAGCACTTTGGTGAGCAAATTTTCGTTGTCCGAAATATAATCCAACTGTTTAATAATAGCACTGTTTAATTCAATTGCCGTCATAGTGGTTTCGTCTTAATAATCTTACAGATTGCAAAAATACGATTTAATTTCAATTTAACAAAATAATTGATTAATTTTGCAGGTCAATAATTTAATCAGATGATATGAAAAACGGAGAACTTAATATTAAATATAAAATTCTTGATCTTGCAGAATTATCCTCCAATGAGCGTGAATTGATTGACAGGGCTGCAGATGCATGCAAAGGTTCGTATTCTCCTTATTCCCATTTTGTGGTAGGTTGTGCTTTGAGGTTGTCCGACGGCAGTATTGTCACTGGAGCCAATCAGGAAAATATTGCTTATCCGAGCGGATTATGTGCCGAAAGAACTGCATTGTTTGCTGCAGGTTGTATCCCTGCTGAAGAAGGCGACAACAACAAGAATGTGGAAATTATTGCAATAAGTGCCAAGGATCAGAACGGCAAAACCGCAACGGCATATCCCTGCGGAGCATGCCGTCAAGTCATGTCAGAGGTACAAAACCAAAGAACCAAACATCCGATAAGGGTTTTGATTCATAAAAAAGACGATACGGTTTTGTGTTTTGACAGCGTAGATGATTTACTTCCGTTTTCATTCGTTTTTTAATAAGAAACAGCCGTTTTTTGTTGCGTAATAATTTTCAAGAACCGCATAAAAAGTCCTTGTTTTTGCATTTTGCAAAAGTAAAACCGTAAATGGCAAAAATATTACGGCGTTTTAAAAAATTAATCAGCGATAAAAATTTATTAATCACGCAGAATAATTTCTTAAAACGGCGTGTTTTTTTCGTATTGTGATAATTGCGTGATTTTTAATGGTTTGAAATCGCTTAAAAACGGCGGTTCAAAGGACTTATAAAATAAGGTAATAAATCAATATGCCGCAGTGTTTATTCCAATCAATAAACAGCATTTGGTTTTTTGCAAAAACAGTAATAATATTTGGCTGTCTGTAAATTTTATTGTAAATTTGCATTTTCTAACTTTTAATTATATATGAATAAAGTTGAAGTTTTTTCTGAGATAGGACGGTTGGAAGGTGTTATTTTGCATACGCCGGGAACGGAGATAGAGCAAATGACGCCTGCGACAATCAATCACGCTCTTTACAGCGATATACTCAATTTAAAAATAGCAAGCGAAGAATATGCGGCATTTAAAGGGGTTTTAAGTTCGTGGTGCAAGACCTACGAAGTTACGGATTTATTGACGCAAGTTCTTGAAAACGATAAATTAAAACAAGATTTGCTTACACGGGTTCTGGAACGTGAGAACAAGCAATTCCTTTATTTGGAACTGGTTGAGCAACCCGCAGAGATTTTAGCCCGATACCTGATAGAAGGTTATCCTTACAGGCAGTCGGTACATCCTAAAGAGTTCGAAGAAAAGCGTTTTGTTTTAGAGCCTTTGTACAATCTGTTTTTTACAAGGGATGCCTCTTCAAGTGTTTACGGACAGGTACTTATACATTCGATGCGCACTACCGTAAGAGACAGGGAAAGTTTTATTATGGAGAGTATTTTCCGCCATGTTTTCGGTGTGGAAATCATTAATCCTAAACTTATATCCCCGCAGGCAACTACCGAAGGCGGCGATTTCCTTATTGCCAAAGAAGACGTGCTGTTTATAGGCAACGGATTGCGTACTAATAATAAAGGCATAGAGTTTATGATTTCTTGGTATGCTGCAAGAAAGGAAAGACAGCGGATATTAGTTCAGCAATTGCCGCAGACAAGGGATTCGTTTATACATTTGGATATGGTGTTCAACTTCTTGGACAAAGACAAATGCATTGCTTACGAACCGTTAATATGTAAGAAAAATACGGGCTATACAACCACCGTAATAGATATAGATCACGGTAAAATAACTTATAAAGAATATCCTTGTTTTATGGATGCCGTTAAAGCTTTGGGCTTTGATTTGCAACCGATAGCATGCGGAGGTGACGACCTTTGGCATCAGGAAAGGGAACAATGGCATTCGGGTGCTAATTTCTTCTGTATGGGTGAGGGTAAGGTGATAGGTTATCAGCGTAATACCCATACAATAGATAATTTGAATAAGAACGGATTTGAAGTAATTGATGCCATGGATGTAGTAAACGGCAAAACGGATCTGAATAATTACGACAGATTTGTAGTAACTGTCAAAGCAAGTGAATTGCCAAGAGGTTGCGGCGGTGCAAGATGTATGACTATGCCGGTATTGCGTCAAAACGTTCAGTGGAAATAAACAATAAATAAATTATAACTTACAAATGAAGAAGTACAAATTACTTAACAATTGTATCGGATGGGCAGTGTTCATTATAGCAACCGTTGTCTATCTGATGACTGCGGAACCTACCGCTTCGTGGTGGGACTGCGGCGAATACATTGCAACAACCAATAAATTGGAAGTCGGTCACCCGCCAGGAGCACCTACATTCCAATTAATAGGACGTTTGTTTGTCTTATTGGCAGGCGGTAATACAGCAAAAGTAGCCTTTATGGTGAACAGTATGAGTGCTGTAAGCAGCGGACTTACCATATTGTTTTTATTCTGGAGTATTACGATGTTGGCTAAAAAGCTTATACCGGAAGACAAACGCAACAATATGTCTCCAGCACAGATGATAGCGGTATTTTCAAGTGGTATTATCGGTGCGTTGGCTTATACGTTTTCCGATACGTTCTGGTTTTCTGCCGTAGAAGGTGAAGTTTATGCCATGTCAAGTTGTTTCACTGCCATAGTGTTCTGGGCAATATTGAAATGGGACGAACAATCGCACGATCCGCATAATTTGCGTTGGATAGTATTGATTGCATTTCTTATAGGTGTTGCAATCGGCATTCACTTGTTGAACATCCTTACGATACCTGCGATAACATACATTATATATTATAATAAGTATCCGAAAACGACGGTGAAGGGATTGATTATAACAGGACTTGTATCCATACTTGCAGTAGCCGTGGTTATGTATTTCATAATCCCTGAGATAGTTAATTTTGCTTCTTATTTTGAAGTGTTCTTCGTAAACAGCATAGGCCTTCCGTTTAACAGCGGAACAATATTCTACTTTATTTTGTTGTTCGGTTTGTTGATTTACGGATTATATTGGTCCAGAAAGACACTTAAACCTATAGCCAATACGGTTATTCTTTCCGTGTTATTCCTTATATTGGGATATTCTACATTTGCAACGTTGGTTATACGTGCCAATGCCAATACTCCGATAAATGAGAATGCGCCTAAAGATGCCGTTGCATTATTGACTTACCTTAACAGAGAGCAATACGGCTCCACACCGCTGCTTTACGGTCCTTATTATACTGCACAATACAAACGCGGTGCCGACGGAAGATTTATGTATGAATATTCTACCAAGTACGTACGTGATAAGAATACGGGAAAATATAAAAAGATTAAACGTGCATCAACTCCTAAATGGGACGATCAGAATTCTACCGTCTTTCCGCGTATGTATTCAAGAGGTGAATCGGGCCGTAATCATGTTCAGTTCTACAAAATGTGGACGGGAAAGAATGAAAATGACTTTACAAAACCTTCTTTCGGCGAGAACTTGACGTATTTCTTCCGTTATCAGGTAAATCACATGTATTGGAGGTACTTTATGTGGAATTTTGTAGGACGTCAGAATGATATACAGTCATACGGACTTAATTATGAGAACGCTCCTGCCGAAGCATCCAACGGTACAAAGGATTTAATTCACGGTAACTGGATAAGCGGTATTAAATTCTTGGACGAAGCCCGCTTGGGACCGCAAAAGAATCTGCCTGCAGATTTGCAAAACAATAAAGGCAGAAACACATTGTTCTTTTTACCGCTGTTATTAGGCATTGCAGGGCTGGTTTATCATATAAAGAAGGACGGAAAGAATGCATTTGTGGTATTTTTGTTGTTCTTTATGACAGGATTGGCAATCGTTATTTATTTGAACCAACCGCCTAACCAACCGAGAGAGAGGGATTATGCGTATGCAGGCTCATTCTATGCCTTTGCGATGTGGATAGGTTTGGGTGTATTCGCATTATGCGATTGGCTTAAGAAGATTAAAATCCCTGAAAACGTAAGAAATATATCCGTTGCTACAGTTTGTTTGTTTGCAGTGCCTGTTCTTATGGCAGCACAGGAATGGGACGATCATGACAGAAGCAACCGTTACATGGCAAGGGATTTTGCAAAGAATTATCTTGAGAGTTGCAAACCTAATTCCATACTTATCACCTTCGGAGACAATGATACGTTCCCTCTTTGGTATGATCAGGAAGTTGAAGGCATAAGAACGGATGTAAGAGTATTGAATTACACTCTTTCTGGAATGGCTTGGTATGTGGAACAGTTGTATAACAAGGTTTATCAGTCCGATAAGGTTAAGTTTACATTGGATAAAGGTTTCTATGCATTGGGACAGGATATTAACTGGGCTAAAGCTTCGGATAATGTAATGGAATTGGAAGATGCATTGAAGCACATCAACAAAGTGCCGCCTACACAGGCGCCGTTCAGTATGCTTGATCAGTTCTCGGATTATGATTTCGTAGCCGTAATTCCGGCAAATAAATTCAAGATTTCATTTGATAAAGCCAAAGCTGCAGCACAGGGAATATACCCGAAGGAGCTTGTAGACGGACAAACGGGTGAATTTACTTTTGAATTGAATGTTCAGCAAATGGATCAAGAAGGTTATTACAGATATGCGCAACTTTCCCGTTCCGAACTTATGCTTTTGGATATTTTGGCGTCGAATCATTTCGAAAGACCTATATATGTAATCAACCCTTACTTGATAAGAGACGTTATTCCAAACATTATGGATTATGTAATTCAGGAAGGAATGGTTTACCGTATAGTTCCTTATTCTGCAAGACGTATGTTCTCCGATAATTCTTACAAATTATTCACCGATACTTTCTCTTGGGGAAATGTAAATAAGGACGGAGTTTATATTGAAAGCGCAGTAACGGTTACCAACTCCAAAGCAGCCCGCCAAAACTACGCAAGTTTAGCTTATGATTTGATTGCAAAGAATCAAAAACAGCAGGCAATAAATGTTTTGGATAAAGCGGTTAAAGAATTTCCTCAATCCAAACTTCCGTTTGACAAAGCAGACGCAATGGTAGCGCAGGCATATTGTCAGGCAGGTGCATTGCAAAAAGGTCATGATGTATATAAAGGTATAGTTGATTATTACAAGTCATACATTAACTATTATGATCAGTTTACAGGCAGAAAAGCCCGCAGTGTGGAGGGTGATAAAAACTTGGCAATGGTTGTTTTGGCTCAAATTTACGGAGATTTGCAGAAATATAACTTCGATGATTTGGTTAAAGAAGTTGAAGGAATGCCGCAACTTCAGGACTATTTGTCTTCGTTGTCCTTCTCCAATCAGTTCGGCAGCCTTATCAGCGGTATAAACGAAGCAGTACGCAGTTTGGATGATGAGTCTCAAAGACAACAGGCAATAGAAACTATGAGTAATGCATTGACTGAACTTGAAAATGTAGGTGAACAAATGCAGGATTCTGAAGTTAAAGCCAAGATTGTGGAGGTTACGCAATTTATTTACAGCGTTGCGGCACGCAGAAACATAAACGAATTGCTTACACAGATACAACAAAGTAATGTTTTGACCTCATACGTAAACCAAGGGCAGAGTGCGCAACCGAATATAAGCATGATGCCGTAACGGTATTGCAATAGAATTTAATCATAAGACATTGTCATAAAGTAATTTGCGGCAATGTCTTTTTTATTGCACCGTAGAGGCAAAATAATATCGCAGATTAATTTATTAATCTGCGATGTCAGTAAAATAATACGGCGTTTTAATTTTCTCAAACGGCGTCTTATTTTTAAGGTATATTATTTGACTGAATTTATCAGGCGGTTTGCTGTTATTATTTGCCGCTTCGGATTTGTTTCCGCCCTTTTTATTTAAGTGCAATGCCGCTGTATTATATGTCGATGCTGAAAAGGAAAGATGCGAAGGTGTTATCCGTTGTCGGGCAATAGCCTAAACGGAATCCTACATTGACAGGAATGGTTATTCTGAAGAAATGGACTTTTGCTTCAATGTCGCTGCCGTACGAATAGAAATGTTCCTTATCGTAACTGCCGAGATTATAAAACGGTTTGGCTGTAACACGTTTTATATAGAACACTCCGCTTACTCCGTTATCGGGATAGATAAGAGGAAAACAATATTGTGCCAAAATACCAGCGAAATGTTTCGGATAAATATTGTATACACCTCTTACAAAGTTTACTTCGTTTTGGAAATAATAGACATCAGGACTGTTTTTCTGGAAACCGCCCGTAAGAACCAATGAATGATTGCGGGCAAATCCCGGTACGAAGACTTTGGATTGATAAGAGAATATATCGGAATAAGGATCGGTAAGCGTGTGAGTGTATTTTACGGTTGTTATGTGCCCTGTCTTCGGATACAAATCGTTTTTTGACATTGCGGCATAATTGGATACGCTTATATAATAACCTATGGAGTTGAATACGTCCAGTCTTACCGTATTGTCAGGGTCGGATATGCTGCTTAAAGAATAATGCAGAGTCAGATCTATGCTGTTACGGTAATTTCTGTTGGTCCAAGAGAATGGCAAAGTGATGTTATAACCTACCGTTATTTCGTCCCAATTGACATATTTGACAAAATTTGAGTCCAAATCCTTACGTAAAGAACGCGGACGGTAGGAAGTAGTCAATTCCATTATAGGATAAAGTCCCGAATAGGTATAATGCATATACAGCTCATCCTTATCATGAAAATTATGCTTATATCCGAACTCCAAAACAGAGGTTGAAAGCAAATTTTGCGAGAAAGCACTTACTCCGATACCCAAATCACGGGACTGAACATTGATAAAAAGAGGTGCCCATGAGTGAAAATTGAACAGATGTGTTGCTTTTTTGTATTCTTTGCTTGCAAAAACCGTGTCTTTATTCAATAAATCTTCGGTAAGCATGAAATTCTCCTGTTTTCTGTTGTATTCAGTAAAATATAACGCATTGGACTTGCGGTTAATGTCGTAAGGAGCCTGTCGGTAAGGCAAGCTGACGATTTTATATCCGCCTGCGGTGTAATCGCTTACGGTTATAAGGGAATCATACAAGCAATAATTGTCTATTCCGTACCTGCTGTCGGTGTGGATCATCACATCGGAATAATCATCCAGGCTTATGCTTAACAATTGATACTTATTGTTGATGTCTTTTATGAAATACAGTCTTTTGTTATATATTTTCAAATATTTGATATTATCATACGAAGGCGGTGTTACATGCATCCGTTCCTGCGTGGAGACATTATAGCGGATTATTCCTTTGCCGTAAGAAGACGTTTCGATGAAATAGACGTATGCCGTGGTGTCTTCCCATGCGGGATAGGAGTATGAAGTGGAGTTGTTTTCGTTATCAATTATTCTTATATAGGATGATTTGTTTTTTTTCAATATGTTTTTGTTTCTGAAGTACACCGTATCGGGAGCAATGAATGCTATATTTTGATTATCCAGCGAATCGGTGTAAATAGCAGCTATCAAAGAATCATCGGGATAATAAATAGGGGTGAAGAATGTGGTTCCCGAAGTAACGTTTTTGAATCTGTCGGTATTTAGATCATAATCTATTATATCCGCTGTGGCTTCCTGTTGCCAGCGTATGTTAGGCGAATATTGCGAATAGAGGATATGTCCGTCTCTGTATTGGAAATAAAAATGTAAAAGGAAAGGCAGCCAAAGCAAATGACGTTCTTTTCCATCTGAAAGAGCAACAAGTTCCTGTGTCTGGTAATCGGAGGTTTTCAGTGCGATAACCGTGGAGTCATTTATCTGAACAGGGTTTTTGTAATTGACGTAATCCTTAATTGACGTGTCGCCCCAGCGTTTTATTTCGCTGCTTGCATTGGTTTTAATATACTTAATGTCATTGTCCGCCCATACTTTTTCCAAAGAATCCAAAGCTTCGTTGCACATTGTCTGGAAATCGAGACGTTCTTTCTTTATTCCAGTTTTTCCCCATGTGGACAAACTCCACCAAGACGTTCCTATATGGTTAAGACAATCCCCCCAAATGTCTTTACCGTACTTCTGACGGCCGTAAGATACCAAAAAGTATCCGAGATTATACTCATCGGCAACAAAATCCTTCATACTGCCCAACAGCATCTTGTCAACACTGTAACGTCCTTTGTCCAAAACCTGTGCTTTGAGGTACATATTGTATTCAGGTTCCTGTCCGCGTCCTGCAGGTGCCAAAGAAGTTTCGGCAACAACCGCATCGCCTTCAAAAAACCAATCAGGTACGAAGATACCGCCGACAGCTCCTAAAATATGTTCGCCGAAAACTTTACCCAGACTTCTTGTTATGCCCGCATTTACAGCTTGCATCTGTGCAGTGTGACGGTATTCGTGAATGGCAAGTTGCCATAAATAAGGGAATGCATAATTGGACGGCGGAGTTGTGGTCCAAAATTCCATGCGTTTGGGTGCCCATACACTCAAACCGTTACTGACCGAACTTTTGGTGTGTATCAATATAGGGACGTTCGGTGCGGAGGTTTTCAGACTGTTGCCTATCACAGGGACAACGGTATCTAATATACGGGCAAGTTGTTGTGCATTGACTTCGTAATAATCGGGGTAAACGATATGGAACTTATCGGTTTTGATTTGGCGGTATTTCAACCGCGAATCATTATTACCGCTTATGTGGTATTGACAATAAGCAGTTGCAGCATAGAGTAATAATACTATTATCAGAATACGTTTTACCAAGTCTTTAGTTGCTTTAAAATAAAACGGCGTTTTACAAATTTTTACGCCGTTTTATTTCCCTAAAAAGGCGTTTCATTTTACTGAAACGGCGTTTTATTTCAGTAAAGTGTAACTTCATTATTTTTGCGTCATATTTTATATGATTGAAGTTACACTTTACCCGTGTGCATCATTATTGTTTGATAAAATTATTTAGCAGGAACATTCTTCAATGTAGCAAGTAAGAATTTCCAGAACTTTTCTACCGAAGCAATGTTCACTCTTTCGTCAGGAGAATGCGGATGTTCAATCGTAGGACCGAAACTTATCATATCCAAGTTAGGATAAATTCCGCCCAATATGCCGCATTCCAAACCTGCATGTATAGCCATTACTTTGGCTTCATTGCCGAACATCTCTTTGTACTGTTCTTTCATTTCCTTAAGTATAGGCGAAGACATATTAGGTGCCCATCCTGAATAAGCTCCCGTAAATTCTATTTTACCTTCCGCCAATTCCACAACGGATTGCATCATCATTGCAAAATCCTGCTTTTGCGTATCAACGCTTGAGCGTATCAAACAACAGATTGTTACTTCCTTACCGTCGGACTTAACGATTGCAAGATTGGAAGATGTTTCAACCAAACCTTTCATGCTGTCGCTCATACGGTAGATTGCGTTAGGAAGACCGTAAACGCAGTTTACTATACGTTTTGAGCAGCATTCTTTCATCATAGTGTCGGTTGCATCGCAAGGAGTTACTGTTACGGAAATTTCTTCTTCCACTGCAGCCAATTCTTTCTTTATTACAGACGCCATTTCATTCACTTTGGCAACGGCTTTGTCCGCATTTGCTTTGCTGCATGCAAGTATTGCGTGAGCCTCACGCGGTATAGCGTTACGCATATTGCCGCCTTCAACACTGCATAATCTTACGCCGAATTCTTCCAAGTTCTTTATTATACGGAACAGTACTTTGTTTGCATTGCCGCGTTGCAATATGATATCCATACCGCTGTGTCCGCCTTTTAAACCTTTTACTTCCAATTTGCAGCAGCTCCAATCAGTAGGTATTGCTTCGGTTGAGTAAGTCAAAGTGCTTGTTGCATCCACTCCGCCTGCGCATCCTACATATAATTCGCCTTCTGTTTCGGAATCAAGGTTCAAAAGAATGTCACCTTTTAGCACATTAGGTTTCAAATTGAACGCTCCTGTCATTCCCGTTTCCTCGTCAATTGTCAACAATGCCTCAATAGGACCGTGTTCAATAGTATCGTCAGCCAGTACCGCCAATGCAGCCGAAGCACCTATGCCGTTATCGGCTCCCAATGTCGTTCCTTTGGCTCTTACCCACTGACCGTCAATCCAAGGCTGTATAGGGTCGTTGATGAAATCGTGTTTAACGTCGTTATTCTTCTGCGGCACCATGTCAATATGCGCTTGCAGGATAATGCCTTTGCGGTTTTCCATACCTTTTGTAGCAGGTTTGGACAGTATGACGTTGCCTATTTCGTCTGTTTTGCAGTCAATATTATGCTGTTTTGCAAATTCAACTATTGCAGCACGTATTTTTTCTTCGTGTTTCGAAGGACGGGGATTTGCACAAAACATATCAAAGTTCTGCCACAATCCTTTAGGTTCTAAATTTGATATTTCAGTCATTGTATTTATTGTTTTAAAATTTATAATTATTGTCTTAATGATATTAAATAACAATGCAAATTTACGGATTTTTATTTTAATAAACCTTTATGCGGGTTAAAAATCAACAAAAAACCGTAAAATTTTGTTCTTACCTAAAAAACTTCCGTGATTTTGCCCAAACAGGCGGTTATTTCAGCTAAAAGGCATTTTTATAATTGTTTTCATTTTTGGTAAAAGCGATATCAATATAAAGGTTGTGTATTTTAGTCTTTTGAATGCGGAAATTACAGTCCTGAAACGGCTGAATTCAGGCAAAAAACGGCACTTGAATAACAGGAAGTTACAAGCCCTTAAAATAATCAGCGATAAAAATTTATTTTTATCGCTGATTAATAAATTTTTATCGCTGATTATTTTCGTAAAACGGCGTCTTTTTTTGATGTGATTACTAAACGTTCGGTTTTATTGTAATTTTTCTTGATGGATAAACGTATTTTCAGGCACGGAAAGCATGTTCAAATCCACGGCACTGTTGAAAATTCCGTAAACAGTGCTGCCAGATCCGCTCATTTGCGCATATACGGCGTCCATATTATATAATGTATCCTTTATTTCGCCCAAAAGGGGATATTTTTCGAACAACCGCACCTCAAAATCATTCTTTACGTAATTTTTCCAATTGTTTATGTCCTTTACATCTAACTGCCGTAAGTCAAAAGGCGTACTTGTTTTGTGTACATCCTGATAAGCTTCCTTTGTGGAGATGTTTATTTCGGGTTTTATAAGAACCAAATAATAATTTTTGAGATTTAAAGAAATTTTACTCATCTTTTCGCCGCGTGAATAGACGAATTGCGGTGTGTTTTCAATAAAAAACGGACAGTCGGAACCTACTTCAAGGGCATAATCATGCAATTGTTTGTTGGTAAGACGCAAGTCAAACATATAATCAGTAAGTTTAATCATGTAAGCAGCATCCGAACTTCCGCCGCCAAGCCCCGCAAAAACGGGAATGCGTTTGTTTAGGCAAATATCAGCGTCTTTTATTTGTTTAAAATCCTTTTTCAGCAGATTGAATGCCTTTAAGACCGTATTGTTACTGTCATTTGATACATTATTATTAATATTATCTCCGCTTAAACGGAATTTTGTTTCACTTTTTTGCGAAATCCTCATTTCCAATGCGTCATTCAGTCCGATGGGATAGAATACGGATTCAATATTATGGAAACCGTCGTCTCTTTTGCCTGTAACGAATAAACCGATATTGATTTTTGCGTTGGGAAAGTATATCATTGCGATAATTATTTTGATTATGTATTCTATTTGGATGCAAAATTAATTATTTTTTTTATATCTTTGCAAAATTAAATTAAAGAAGTATTATAAAATATGATAAAATCAATGAAAAGAATCGTATTGGCGGTATTGTTTACAGCCGTTATTGCAATGCCAAACGTCCGTGCAGGGTGGTGGGATTGGTTCGGAGATATACGTTTGGGTATATCTTTAGGAGCAAACAAGCCCGACGGAGACATAAAATTCGCTTTTGAAGACAGAAATAAGGAAAATCTGCCGAACGTTACAACGGATAATTTCAAATATACGGTACTTAACCCTAATATAGGGCTGTATTTCGGCTTTGAGAAGATGCTTTCCAAAAAGTTTTCGTTCGGTGTGGGCAATAATTTCGGTTATCAAAGAGACGGTTTCTCAATAGATATGCACGGAAGTGACTTCGAGGCAACGGCAAAAGTGGCAATGAGCGGACTTTTTGAGAATTTAAACGTATATGCTGCTTATTACGTTGCACCGAAAGTGTCTTTGAACCTCGGTTTAGGCGGATTTTGGGAATCAACCATGTGGTCTTCCGTTTCAACTGATGCTACAAAGGGCAAATCAGTAGGAGAGGATTCGGATTTTCCGCTTGAAACTTTCTATACATTGGGTTTGCACGGCAATGTGGGCGTAACGTACCATTTTTCCAACCATTGGTTTATGACACTTACGGGATATTATAACGCAGTTGTTATATCCAGTTCGGCAGATGATACAGGCAAATCAAAAGACAGCGGCAGTACAGGCGGTAATTCAGGCTCCGGCGGTAGCGGAGGCAGCGGCAGTGGCGGCGGACCTCTTAACCCTGGCGGTGGTGGCGGCTTTCCCGGTGGCGGAGGCGGTTTTCCCGGCGGCGGAGGCGGATTCCCAGGCGGTAAATCCGAAAAAGATGATGTTCTTTCAGTATTAAAATCAAATTATATCAGTAACGGAATATGGTATACAAGAGATAAAGGCAACAGGGCAACGCTTCTTTTGACAATAGGATACAGATGGTAAACAAAAACACCGTTTTATTAAATCAAAACAATGTAATAATTTAATGAAACGGTGTTTTGTTTTGCCCTTACGCTTTGTTAAAGGACAAAAATATTGTTTTAATTATTTCTTTCCTTGATTGGCAACGGCATCCATAAGTTTTTTTACCGTATCTTCATCTGCCAAGAATTCGTCTTTCACAACTTTCATATTCTCATCAAACGTAAATACGTAAGGAATACCAGTCGGTATGTTGAACTTGATGATCTCGTCCTCGGTCATACCTTTTAAGTTCTTAACTATACCTCTTAAAGAATTGCCGTGTGCAGCTATCAATACAGTGTCGTGATTTTTGAATTCAGGAAGTATTGTTCCTTCAAAATAAGGCATACAACGTGCTATGCAATCCTTCAAAGATTCAGTCATAGGAATGTCTGACGGAGCTACACCCTTATAACGCGGATCGTTTTTCGGATTTCTTTCGTCCGTTTCTTCCAATGCAGGCGGCTGACAGTCAAAAACTCTTCTCCATTTCAAGACTTGTTCGTCTCCGTACTTCTCTGCGGTTTCTTTTTTATTAAGTCCCTGCAATTGTCCGTAATGTTTTTCGTTCAATCTCCATGTTTTGTAAACAGGTAAGTAGTCCAAATTCATTGCATCAAGTGCTATGTTAAGCGTTTTGATAGCACGTTTAAGGTAAGAAGTAAAACATATTTCTGGAATAACGTTATATTCAGCCATTGCTTTACCTGCCTGTGCAGCTTCCTGTTTTCCCTGATCTGACAAATCAACGTCTTTCCATCCTGTGAAAAGATTTAATTTGTTCCACTCGCTTTGTCCGTGACGGACTAAAACTAATCTTTTTGCCATAATGTTTAAAAATATTAAAATGTTTATTTACCGTTATTTTTTAACTTCTTCAAGTCCAATTTCCGCCCTATATTCCCTTTTAATGAGAAATAAAGCAATACAAATCCCGCCAAAACAAACGGAACGGACAATATCTGTCCCATATCCAACAACATATCCTTTTCCCATGCCTCTTGGTCGTTTTTGATAAACTCTATAAGGAAACGCATTCCGAATACAAGAATCAAAAACAATGAGAAAATAAATCCCTGATTGATTTTGCCGTTTTTTCTTATCAAAAGAAAGTAAAGAACCAGCCCTATAATAAGATAAGAAAGCCCTTCGTACAACTGGGTAGGATGACAAGGCACGTCATTATAGTCCCTTACGAAAATAAATCCCCACGGCATGGTAGTAGGTACGCCGTATATTTCACTGTTAAACAGATTTCCCGTCCTTATAGCCAAACCTGCGAAACATATTGCTATAACCAATCTATCCAATATCCACATATACGGCAGGCGGGTGTTACGTTGATACAGCCATACGGCAATCAATATTCCTATTGCACCTCCGTGGGATGCCAAACCCTGATAACCTATAAATTTCCAGCCTTCCGCAGTCTGTTTTATCGGCAAAAACATCTCCGTTATGTGGTGTGAATAATATGAAAAGTCATAAAACAAACAGTGCCCCAGCCTTGCACCGACCAAAACGGCAATAAAGACATACAAAGTCAATTTGTCCAAATACTGCACGGGCACTTTGTCTTTTGCAAACAACCTTTTCAATAATATATAACTTATAATAAAGGCACAGGCAAACAAGACTCCGTACCATCTTACTTCAATGCTTCCCAATTTAAATATTACAGGAGAAATATCCCACTTGACAAACAAATTTACCATCACTTTAAAATTTGAAACGGCAAAGTTACGAAAATTTTTTTAATACATATAAAATTATAACGCCGTAAGGCAAAAATAATCTGCGATATTAATAAAATAATCAGCGATAAAAATTTATTTTTATCGCTGATTATTTTTGCCTTTTGTAATTAGCTGGTTTTCAAATGGCGGCAAATGCCGTTTTTGAGGCTTAAAATTGCAGTGAAATGCGTGCTGAATTCACTGGTTTGTTATTAGAAAACGCCGTAAAACCGTTTAATAACCGTTTGATGCAATATGTGAAGAAATTTTTGCGCAGGCGTAATAATTAAAAGCCTTTTTTAATTGATAAAACCGATTTTTTGTAAAATTTCTGACAATATAAAATATTTTTATTATTTTTGCACTCAAGTTTAATTACAAAGAACAGCAGAAAATTTAAAATATAATAAAATCATGAGCAAAAGGATAGGTATAGAGGAAGCAGCCTCTATGGTTAAAGACGGAATGACCGTAATGATCGGCGGATTCTTGGGTTCGGGTTCCGCATGTAAAATCATTGAACAGTTGGTTAAAAACAAAGTAAAGGATTTGACAATCATTTGCAACGACACTTCTTTTGTAGAATACGGCAGCGGACTTTTGGTTGCCAGCGGTTGCGTTAAAAAAGTCATTGCTTCGCATATCGGAACAAACCCTGTAACGGGCGAAAAGATGATTTCGGGCGAAATGGAAGTACAGTTGGTACCGCAGGGCACCTTGGCAGAACAGATACGTTGCGGCGGTGCAGGCATAGGAGGTTTTCTTACCACTACGGGATTGAATACCGTTTGCGAAGAAGGTAAACAAAAACTTACCGTTGACGGAAAAGAATACTTATTGGAGAAACCTATCCGTGCCGATATAGCTTTGATAGGTGCAAGTGTATGCGACAAATTCGGCAATTTGGTATACAGGGGAACTTCACAGAACTTTAATCCTTTGATGGCAACGGCTGCCGATTTGGTAATAGCAGAGGTTAAAGAGGAAGTGGATGAAATAAAACCTGAATACGTAAAAACTCCTTATTTATTCGTAGATTATATAGTTAAAGCTTAATCATAAATCAGCAAAAGGGAATAATTGCATAGATTTTTAGAATAATAACAAAGTAAAATGGAAAAAGTAACAAGTACGATAAGATTAAGAATGAGTGCGCATGATGCTCATTACGGCGGTAATTTGGTTGACGGAGCAAGAATGTTAAACCTTTTCGGTGACGTTGCAACAGAGTTGTTGATTAAGCAGGACGGTGACGAAGGATTGTTCTGTGCATACGATAATGTGGAGTTTTTAGCCCCTGTTTATGCAGGTGATTATATTGAGGCATACGGCGAGATAACAAAGGTGGGTAATACTTCGCGTAAGATGACTTTTGAAGCCAGAAAAGTGATAACTGCAAGAACGGATATCAGTGCATCGGCTGCAGAGGTGTTGGCTGAACCTGTTGTTGTATGCCGTGCAAGCGGTACATGCGTAACTCCGAAAGACTGTCAGAGATATAATAAATAAAACATTTGACATTGGACTTTTGATATTTGACATTGGATTTATCCGAATGCGGATGTGAAATTTTAAAACCCGTAAAGTAAATCCAATATTCCAAAATCAAATGTCCGATATCCCAAATAAGAAATTTGTAATGGATAAACTTATAATTACGGCTGCGATATGCGGAGCCGAAGTTACGAAAGAACAAAATCCTGCCGTACCTTATACGGTGGAGGAAATAGTCAGAGAAGCCAAAAGTGCGGTTGATGCTGGTGCGGCTATCGTTCATTTGCATGTAAGGGAAGATGACGGAACACCTACGCAAAGCAAAGCCCGTTTTCAGGAATGCGAACAGGCTATTTACCAGGCTTGTCCGAATGTTATACTGATACCTTCTACCGGAGGGGCTGTCGGTATGACTCCAGAGGAAAGATTGCAATCCACTGACACGACTCCTATACCTGAAATGGCTACTTTGGACTGCGGAACGTGCAATTTCGGTGATGAAATCTTTGATAACACAATGCCTACGATGCGTGCGTTCGGCAAACGTATGTTAGAAAAAGGTATTAAGCCGGAATACGAATGTTTTGAGATGGGACATTTGGATACTATCTTAACTATGGCACGTAAAGGGGAAGTTCCTTCGCATCCTATGCAGTTTAATTTCGTACTTGGCGTACCGGGTTGCACTCCTGCCACGGTTCCTAACCTTTGTTGGCTGGTTAATGGTATTCCTGCGGGAAGTACATGGACTGTTACGGGAATAGGACGTCACGCTTTCCCTATGGCAGCAGCCGGTATAGCAATGGGAGGTAACGTACGCGTAGGTTTTGAAGACAATTTGTATCTTTCCAAAGGTGTTTTGGCAAAAAGCAACGGCGAATTAGTGGACAAAGTCGTACGTTTGGCTAAAGAATTAGGCAGAGAGGTGGCTAATTCTGACGAAGCAAGGGAAATTCTTTCCTTGAAAAGATAATTTTTTGCAACAGTGTGAAGATAAAAAGTGTAAATTAAATAATAAAAATCTGATAAAATCATGAGATTACAAGGTAAAACTGCCGTTATTACAGGCGGTACATCGGGTATAGGTAAAGCAACGGCTTTACGTTTTGCTAAAGAAGGAGCGAATGTTATAGTTTGGGCAAGAAACAAGGAAAAAGGCGAAGCGTTCATCGCAGAAGCAAAAGCACAGGGCTTAAATATGACATTTATGCCTGTTGACGTAAGCAATTTTGCAGATGTTCAGGCAGCTGCAGACAAAGTTAAACAAGCGGGAGGTTGTGATATTTTGATTAACAATGCAGGAATAACCAACGATTCTACGTTAAAAAAGATGACTCCCGAGATTTGGCAAAGTGTTATAGACATTAACTTAACGGGAACATTCAATTGCGTAAAATGTCTTTCTCCAATGATGCTTGAAAAAGGCTGGGGTAGAATAGTAAACGTATCTTCCGTTGTCGGATTGTACGGTAATTTCGGACAGACTAACTACGTCGCAACCAAAGCAGGTATTATCGGTATGACGAAAACGTTAGGCCGTGAATTGGGACGCAAAGGTGTTACTGTTAATGCCGTAGCTCCTGGATTTATTGCCACTGATATGGTTGCAAAGATGCCGAAAGAGGTTTTGGACGGTATGATTGCAAAGGTTCCTGTAGGAAGATTGGGAACACCTGAAGACATTGCAGCAATGTTTGTCTTCTTGGCAAGTGAAGAAAGTGCATACGTAAACGGTGCAACCTTCTCCGTAGACGGAGGTATGACAGTTTAATTTTATCATACCTATATATAAATATAATGTATGTGTCGGATTTTGCTTTTAAAGCATAAGTCCGATACTTTTTATTCGCAATAAACCAAACAGTATAATTAAAGATTTTGTTTTGTGCTTGAATGCGTGAAATAAGGCTGTAATTTACGGCAATAAAACGCCTGAATTTTTGCAAAAATTGGTAATTGAATAACAGAAAGTTAGGCATAATGGTCAAAATCGTAGGCTAAAAAGGGGGTTAAATTATTAATTTACTTATCTTTGCAAAGATTTTTTAGCTGCAATATGAAAAAAAGTGTAAATTCTGTGGTTCGTGTCACATAAAAAAGAACGGAAGAATTAGA
>JAGBOF010000011.1 GCA_017633985.1 Bacteroidales bacterium | reverse complement strand
TATCTTTACGGTCTATATCAGACCATAACGCAGTTCAAAACCAACGACATACACCATCATGTGTACGCCGATGTGCACCCCGCAAAACACGGTTATTGACTTGTAAAATTATTCTGCGACGTCAGTAAATTAATCTGCGATAAGAAAAAATTAATCTGCGACGCCAGTAAAATAATCTGCGATGTCAGTAAAATAGAACGGCGTTTTAAATTTTTAAAACGCCGCCTTCTGAAAAAAATTAAAGTTTTAGTATTGCTTATTTACTAAGCCATTTAAATGTGTGGGCGAATCCTATTTTGACATAGACGGATGATGTGGTTATTTTGTCATCAACAAACGTTATATGAGGCTCACTGACTTTAAGAGGTGTTGATAAATTGGCACCAACCTTTAGTTCTATATAGGAATTATTCGTTGTGCGCAGAGATAAACCTGCTTCAGGTGATATAAAATAGGAAACATTAGAAACATTGTAGCCGTAATGATACTCCTGCTGCTCAATTCTGTACTTTTTTATACCGCCTATAAGATTGAAGACGGGAGATAATCTATTGTTTGTCAGTCTGTAGTTACCGTATAACATAAAAGAGTACCAATATATGTCATTTTCGTAATCTTTGCCGTATATCGGAAGTTCTTGGTTCGCTTTTACACTGAACATATCAGGGGATTCTTTAATTAAATCAAACCCGAAACCGCCGCCGAAAGATAATTGCGGATTTGTCTTATAACCTAATGTAAGGTTTATTCCGTAAGGTCCGGGCACACCGTATACAGATTCTACCGTGCCTAAACTTTTACCCAATGAACCTTCGATACCCAGTTGAATGCCGTTGTCTCTTGTCGGCACAGGGTCTTTATGTATACGGGCAGATACGGAGTTGGTGGAAGAATGAAAGCCTATGCCTGTCTTGATTGCTATTGCTCCGCTTGTATTACCGTCGGAAAAACTCATCAAATAGCCTGCCCCTACATTGAAATCGGTAGTTCTCGATACGGGAATCTGTATTCCCAACAACAGTTCCGCTAATCCAGCATGTCCTCCGTCAAAGAAGGACATTCCGCCCCGTGCATCCAAAAACAAATCCAGTTTAGAATTCTCAAAAGGGAAGTAAATTTTCGGGTTAATATAGACAGGAAACGCTTTACCGCCGCCTGAAGACAGGTTAATACCCGCACCGCCGCCGAGATACAGATTGTCATTAAAACGTTTTCCTATTCCGATACCGCCCAGAAAGCTGCTTCCGCCGCCGCTTTGCGTACTGATTAAAGCACCCATGTCAATATTTGCTTCAACTCCGTTATACAAGCGGTTAAAATCCGAAACAGGTGCCTGTTCTTTGGCAATCTTTTCCACTTCGTCCATTTTATAGACGAATATATTGCCGTCTTTTGTTTTGATTTTGATTGATTGGTTAGGGATTTGTTCTATAATTTCTCCCTTGATGACGCTTGAGTTTTTCAAATACACGGTTTCCTGCAACGTTTGCGCAATCATGCTTCCGCTCCACAGAAGCAGTACAAATAAAATGAGTTTTCTCATTTAAGTTTTTGCTTTGTTGTCCCATCAAGCCCCTCGGTTCTGTGATGCAATCATTGTATTGATTGCATCGGATTACTTAATATTTAATTAACGGGACATAAAAAAGATGTGAACTTTATTATTCTTATTTGTTCATTGGAGGTCTCGACTTACCTTATATCATCCAAATAAGTAAAGTTCACGCAACAGGACGTGATCTTTACAGACTTTACCAAGGATGATAATTAAAAATGGAGTGTCGAGTTCCAATGTCCTTACAATAAAGCGTAACGCCTTTAATATGTCTTTTTCTGCAACAGCGCAGAATACAATTGCAACAGTACAAAGAATTTTCGGTTTGATGAACAAATTCAAAGAAATTTCATAAACCCGTAAATATGCCGTCCGTTTATGAAAAGAATGTTTCAATTCATTGTTCCGAGGCAGTAAAATGTGACGGTAATTATATTGTACTGAAATTCAAAGAATTATGACAGTGGTTAAGAAAACTGAAAGTGCTGTTTTTGGGCCTTTGTATGCGATTGAAAATACGCATGTTACAAATGGGTAAATTAATCAGCGATAAGAAAAAATTATTCTGCGACGTCAGTAAAATAATCTGCGATGTTATTTTCGTAAAACGACGTGTTTGTAAAATGCGGTCGGGTGACGGTAATGTTTGTAGCGGACACACAAACCTGCATCGGCGTAAAATTACAGCGATTTGCAAAATAACTGATATTTTTTGTTGTCAGATTAATAAATTTTCGTACTTTTGCACTTTAAATTAAAAACATATCATTGTATGATTGGAGTTAATAAGGTTATTTTGATAGGAAATTTAGGAAAAGACCCCGAAATAGTTATGTTTGACAACGTCAAGAAGGCATCTTTTCCGCTTGCAACGACGGAACAATACAAAAACCATGAAGGAGTCAAGATTGACGAAACGGAATGGCATAATATAGTTTGTTGGAGGGGATTGGCTGACGTTGCGGATAAGTTCCTTAAAAAAAGCATGCAGGTATATATTGAGGGGAAACTTAAATCCAGACAATGGGAAGACAAAGAAGGCAACAAAAGACGTACGGTTGAAGTGGTAGCAGAGAATTTTAAAATACTTTCACGCAATTACGGTATGAATAATTCAGCAAATACGCAAGCCGCAACAACTATTGATGAATTCAATGACAGTGAATTTTCATTTGATACGGATGCTTCGCTTTCCGAAATATCATCAGAAAACCTCGGCGGTAAGGAAGAATCCAAAATTTTACCTTTTTAGACAATTGATTAATAACAAATAAATTTCAGAAAAATGAAAAAAATCGTATTACTCGGACTTGTGTTTTTCTCGGTGTTTGCTTCAAACATTAAAGCACAGACAAACAATGACGGAAGAAACTACGTAAAATTGCATATCGTTCAACCGTTGGGCGATTACAAGGATTCGTACAAATCAGGCTTCGGTTTGGATTTCGGAAGAATGTTTCCGTTGAATTTTGACATAGCTGACGGTATGGTTTTACCGGGTTTGGATATAACATTCATTGATTTTACTTTTGACAAAGGTAAAGACAATGTTTATTACAGCGATGTCTACAATATTAGTAAGATAAATATAGGACCTGCAAAGACATCAGGCGGCGTTTTGATGAATTTAGGCGTTAAGTTAGGACCTATGGTAACTGTGGGAATTACTGACGGATTGGTAGCAGACTTCGCTATACAGTACGATCCTACCATCGTATTTTCAGTAGGACGTAAAGGCGTTAATATTAATGAATGGAACAATGGCGATTGCTCGCAATTGGATACAAAGAAAGCAAGTTCCATATCTTTCGCACACAGAGTAGGATTTAAAGGCGACATACGTTATTCCGGCTTTATATTCGGTTTGGAATTTATTGTAGGAGGAACGACGCTTAACTACAGCAATAAAATCATTCCTGTATATAATTACAGCGAAAGCCAGGGAGTTAATGACATGAGAGTGAAGGATGAAAAAGATTTGGGATTGGGAACATTGCTTCTTAATATAGGTTATGCGTTCTAATAAGCAAAAGACGCAAATCAAAAGCGTAAACAGGATAATGACCCATCATTATCCTGTTTTTATTTGGCTTTAACGGCGGGGTTTAAGGAAATTTAACTAATTTTGCACATTGAAAAATACGTTGTAATGCATATTCTTACATTTGATATAGAACAATGGTGGTGTAACTTCATTCCTACGGATAATTTGGATTTGAGTTATTCGGTTAAAAAGCGGACGGAAGAGATTCTTTCGTTGCTTGAGGCTCGTAATATCACGCCTACGTTCTTTATTGTGGGAGAATTTGCAAAGCAACATCCCGATTTGGTCCGCCGTATTGCGCAAAAATATGATATAGGCTCGCATGGAATGACTCACAATCTGGTATCACAGCAGTCATACAAAGAATTTGCTGACGATGTGCTCACTTCGCTGCATGTTTTGGAGGACATAACGGGCAAAAAGGTCACCAAATACCGCGCACCGGGCTTTTCAATCCCCAATAATGAGTATTTGAAGGTTTTGTTTGACACTCCTGTTGAAACGGATTGCTCATTGAGCGCACAGAATCATTTCTACGGCAAAAAAATGCTCGAATCCGACAGCATAATATGTCTTGAACATAACGGCAGACGTATAAAGGAATTTCCGCCATCGGTTATTGGCTTGGCGGGGCGTGATTTGGGATTCTTGGGCGGCGGTTACTTCCGATTTTTTCCATATTTTATGATAAAAAAGTGGCTGAACGCAAAACAGGATTACAGTCTTACGTATCTGCATCCGAGTGATTTTGACACCAATCAACCGCGTATTGCGAGTTATTCGCATTTTGAGAAATTCAAACGTTATGTCGGTTTGAAATCTTCCGAAAAGAAATTGGTGAGGATGCTTAAGGATTTCGCTTTTTGCGATGTTGCTTATGCGCAACAGCAGATCAATTGGCACGAAGTGCCGTTAGTTAAAATATAACGGCATATCCTCTTAGGAATATACCGTATGTGAATTTTTATATAATGTTTTATTTAAAAGCAAGCCCAATAATTTTATTTTTTTCATAATTCAAACTCCTGTTATTTGGTTTTTATAAATCTTACATGTTTGTAATCCTGGGTGAATACATGACACGGTTGAAACCCATGGATGATTAAGGTGTCTTCAAAGATGCGTTCTATCTCGTATACATCCTTTTCTTCCCCGTCAATGTATGTTTTTATGATTTTATCTTCCGTTGAGGTGTACCCTATGTCATATCCTGTGCAGCTCCAATAGAAAACCTTGTCTTTAAATATCAATGTATCATCCGAACCATACCCTTGGTTTGCATCAATAACCCACGTGCCGGATATATATTGCTCAAGAGGTTCGGTTTTGTAATCAGATGTTTCTCTGTTTCTCTCTTCTTTGTCATTATCATCATTGCAGGAAACTGTAAGAAGTGATGATACCGCAATCAAAACGGTGAATAATCCGTTTGTCAATCTCTTTTTCATATCTGCGTGGTATTTAATTTCCATAAATTATCGTTTGATTTTTGTATGTAGGCATCTGTAAGATTCTGTGCAGCAATTGACAGCCGTCATATAGGTGTTAAATTTCCTATAACATCTGCAAAGATATGTTTTTTTTCTATACAACCAAACAATTTTATTGAAAAAAAGTATAATCATGTTAAAAAATATTTTGATATGGCAATTGATGTGAAAGAATCGGTTGTTTGAAGTGGTGTTTTAGCGGAAAACGGTTGCCCTGTCGGTTATTGATGACGCTTTTTGCTGCATTGCTGCCGCCCCGTGGCGTATTAATCTGAAAAAAATAGTTTTTTCGGGTCAAAAAAACAGTTTTTTTACACCAAAAAAAGGGTTTTTTTGAAAATAAAACGCCACGGGGCGGCACTAAGATGATAAAAGGCATGGGTAAAACATGAAAAAGCACCGCAAAATTAAATAAAAACAAAAAAAATACGTTACAAAATCAGACGGTAACGGCAAATTGCCGCCCTGAAAAGTGAAATAATAAAAATTATATAACAGAAATGAAGATTTTGATTACAGGCGGTTGCGGTTTTATAGGCAGCCATACATGCGTAGAGTTACAAAATGCAGGTTTTGACGTGGTTATTGCGGACAATCTGTCCAATTCCACCGATAAAGTAATAGACAGAATTGAGAAAATAACGGGTAAACGTCCCGAATTCATAAAAGCCGACCTTTCCGATGCACTTGAATGCAATAAAGTGTTTGATACCTTCGGCGGCATAACGGGTATAATCAATTTCGCTGCATCCAAAGCAGTGGGGGAGAGTATGGAAAAACCTATTATGTATTATAAGAACAATTTGGGGATACTTCTCAATGTTTTGGAGAATATGCAAAAACACGGCATCAAGTATTTCGTTCAGTCTTCGTCATGTACGGTTTACGGAGAGCCTGACAAATTGCCTATCAAGGAGTCTTCCCCCGTTAAAGACGCTACTTCGCCTTACGGACACACCAAGCAGATAGCCGAACAGATGTTAGGTTTCATTACTTCGTCTTCCGATATACGTGCGGTGGCTTTGCGCTATTTCAATCCGATAGGTGCGCACCCTACGGCTCTGATAGGCGAACTTCCTAACGGCGTTCCTAACAATCTTCTGCCGTTTATAACCCAGACGGCAGCGGGTATACGTAAGGAATTGAAGGTCTTCGGCAACGATTACCCGACAGCAGACGGTACTTGCATAAGGGATTATATCCATGTGGTTGATTTGGCAAAGGCTCACGTGGTTGCCATGAACCGTATGATAGAGAACAAGAATAAGAAAGCGTTGGAGTTCTTTAACATAGGAACTGGACACGGCTATTCGGTATTGGAGATTATCAATTCGTTTGAACGTTCCACTGGGGAGAAGCTTAATTGGTCTTTTGCGCCGAGACGTGCGGGTGATATCATACAAATATGGGCTGATACGGAGTTTGCGGAAAAGGAATTGGGTTGGAAAGCCTTGGAAGACATAGATTCGATGACTTCTTCCGCATGGAAATGGCAGCAAATGTTAGGTGAAAATAAATAAACAATGATTTTCTTTTTACGGAATAACATTTTGAAAACATAAAAAGAGACATTGTCTCACAAATCAGGCGGTTGAATACATTCAACCGCCTGATTGCTTATGCCGCTTGTGGTATTAAGCGGATAAATCATTAAGATGTTGTTTTTATTCGCTGTCTTCTTCGGTGAAAGTCTCTTTTCCGTGCGGCCGTATGACTGTTACGCTGTCGAATTGTTCGTTTGCCGTCATTCCTTCGCCGAAACTTTCGCCTCCTTCGTTATAACGCCTTATCGGTTTGTGGGAATAAACCAATTTTCGGTCCTGATCCCAATACAAATCTTTGCAATAGATGGTGTCCTTGGTGTTCAGATTGATTATTCTGACGGAATCGCGCAGGTAAACCAGATTGGAGTTTGCCGTATAGTTGATTGCATAGTTTGCTTTGAGGGTTGCCTTGTCCGACATGTCTTTATTGTAGAATAATACGTTCACACCTTTCGGAAAAACAGTACGGGCACTGTCTCCTGCGAAATATTGCACGGTCTTGGAGTTGAGTTTTGCGTACACTTCACCCTTATCACTTCTGTAAAGAGTTATGTCACTCATCACTTGCACAGGTTTCTTGTTGAAATCAGTGTTGGGGATATATTCCCTTTGCTTTGTGCATGAGGAAATCAAAAAAAATACGGACACCGTAAGCAATAGTGCCCGTATCTTATAATGTTTTTTATCAGGCATACAACTTTTTAATCTTTTGATCTGACTGTTGTGGAGCCTCCAATCCATCCTCCTACGCCTGTTGAGGTTCCAGGAGTTATATTTTTGAAGAATAAGTCCGCTTTTTTAGGGAATCTGCCGTGTGCAGCATTCATAATCTTTTGTGCATCGGCAGCAACAGACGGGTCAAGCGTTTTGGCACGTGCAGCTTCATCGTATGCAGCCCATGCAGCAGTCTCTCCTGCGGTTGCAAGGTACATATTGGCAATCAAAAGAGATGCTTTGCCAGCATAGGATTTGTCATAATTTGCCGCTCTGCGTGCAGCATCACGTGCAGCTGAATAGTTCTTAGTTTTCATCAATGCTTGAGCCAATGCAAGTGCTGATTTAGTTTTCGTACTTATTTCAGGAGCCGTTTGTTCAGACTCTTCCAAATATTTCGCAGCCTCTGCAAACTGATCTTTACTCAAAAGCATCTGTCCCATCAAGGATGCACTTCTCGGAGTAGGCTCTTGTTTGTGCAGATTCTCGGTAGCCTTGAAGAATAACTCACTGCTCATACATTTTTTTCTCTCCAAATTGGTGGTAATCTTCTTAAGCAATGCGATATCATTAGGATTTGCGTCAAAACGGTCTTGATATATAGGAATAATCTTATCACACGAAGCAAAAGGTTCTATCATTGTTTCCAAAGCATTTATATTACTCCTTGTGTTGTCCACTTCCTTTTGGTATTTTGCTATTGCCGTGGCATCGTTCAACTGTATTACCGAGTCCAAAGCGTTGGATGAAAGACGCAAAGACGTTTCCATGGATTCGGATGCGTAATCATATACGTCAAACATGTCACTCATCTGTTCGTTATTGGCTTTGATTGACGCCAAATAGTTGATGGTTGCCCTTAAATATTGAACGCAATACTGCTGATTAAGAAGTGCGTTGTTTTTATCAGCAAGTTCTTTGGCTTGTTTGTACAATGTATACGCTTTTTCTTTTTCATTAGGTTTGCATTGCTCATACCACTGTGCTTTACGTGCGGTTGCATTCCATGTCTCGCCGTCAAATTCACCCCATTTGTCAAGCATATATAACATGTCATTGAAATATTGTTCTTTGTCCGCAGGTGCGGCTTGGTTGTAAAGGTTTACAAGAATATTATATCCTTGTTTATAAGTATTGACATGATACATAGGGCACACTTCCAAGACTTTCTTCCACGGTTCATAGGCATCCGCATACGCTTTCTGTTTGTAAAATTCTTTGTACAAAGAATTATTTGTCAAACATTCGATACTGTCCTGCGGAGTTTTACCGAATTTTTGTGCATTTGTGTCGGGCATTCCATATATGAATGCCGTAAATAACGTTAAGGCCAAAGTTATTTTCTTCATCGCTTGTTTTATTTATTTTATTACTTTATTTTGTTATCTCTTTTATAAATATTTGCGTTTAACAAACCAACGGTCTTTTGCCGATATGGAAAGTCCTATTCTGAAATAGTCTTCTTTTGCTAAATTATTATCAACAGTTCCCCTCTTCCCGTATTGAAAACTTAAGTTTATCCTTGTTCCCAATTTCTTTATAGGCAATGCAGTACCGAAACTAATGCCGTAATCGGATATTCTTTTGCCGTTTAAGTATACAAAACCATTATCAAAATGCATGCCTACACGGTATGCAATCTTCTTATAATATAGTGTACTTGACAAATCAGGTATATATTCCAATCCTGCATTGACGGTGAAATTGTCTTTGAGTTCATTATTGTTTCCCGTTTCCATATCAAATTTACTCCATTGCGTATAAGTGAAATCCGTTTCGACAAACAACTTATTAGGGCGCTCAAACGAAACACCAAAGCCTATTTTCATCGGCATTTTTATTTTTGCATTTTCATTATTATAAGATAAAGTGTCTTGTAAATATTGGCTTCCTCCGTAACGGTAAGAAGTGTAGAAGATTTGTCTTTTGTCGGCGTTTAGAGAATACGACGGTGTGAATACAGCTCCGAATCCTAAATTATTTCCGTTGGTCAGTTTGCGGAAATATTGAATACCGAAATCAAATCCGAACGAAGATACATTGTAATTTATTTCCGTTGTATTATCCAGGAAACCCGTTGTGTCACCGAGAATTCCTGACGAGGATTCGCTGTCCGTTAAAAACGTCAATCCCGTAGACCTGTATATATTACCGAAAAAGTAAGATGCATTTACACCTACTGCCAATCGGTCATTTTCTTTGTCAATCAATCCGTAAGATGCACTGACAGTGAATTTATCCAAACCGCCTTTACCTGTAAAGGATTTCATATAATTGACAAATGAACGCACTGTATCGGTTGCCGAATAGTTGATGTCCGTAAAAGGCGTCAAACTTAAGCCTAATTTCAATCCTTTATAGACAGGAAACGCCAAAGAGATGTTGCTTACCGAACCTACAAATGCATCGGAAGACGAAGACGATGTCTTATAATTCTCCCATGACATGTTAAAGCCCATGTTAAACACAAAACTTTGCTGTTCTATGGCATTAAAAGATGCAGGGTTCAGAAAGTTTACTTCTGAATTGCGCGCAAAGGCATATCCCGTTCCTCCCAAAGATACGTTTGTTTGGTTAAGTCCGCTGTTTATACTTCCCAATCCGTAACGTGAATAAGGAGAGTTTACGGAAAATTGACTCCTTACTTCGGTAAGGGATGTCAATACAATTAATACCGTAATTACGGATATTTTAAGATTTCTTCTGTTCATTAAATTCATAAATATTTTTCAGTCCCCAAAAGACAAGATTTTCTTCTACTTCAATATCCAAATTTTCCGATAATTTACCGGCAATAAACTTGCAATCCCCGCCCGTGATAACCGTTTTGAGATTGTCAAACCTGAGTTGATAATTCTTTATGGTTTGTTCTATTTCGGCTAATGTGCCGTTGATAACACCAGATGCTATGCTTTTTTCAGTCGTATCGCCGCATAAATCAACATAATCCATTATATCAAGTAACGGTAAATTCGCCGTAAAATTATGCAAAGCCTTGTATTTTATGCCGAATCCCGGAGAAATACTGCCGCCTGAATATTTTTTATCCGTACCCAGATAATCAAACGTAATGCAAGTGCCTGCATCTATCACCAAAACATTGCTTTGGTATAATTTCTCCGCACCTGCAACGGCAGCAATTCTGTCCGCACCTAAGCTTTGGCTTTTATATCCGTTATAAAACGGCAAAGGCATATCCGCCGATACTGTCAAAACTTTGCCAAACGGCTTCAAATTGTCTGCAAATTCCTTTTCGCCGTCCTTGTCTCCGACAGAAGAAATAATGCAACCGCATTCCGTCGGATTAAAACGCCTGATTATTTCACTGACGTCGCAGATTAATTTATTAAAACGCCTGTTTATTTCAGTGAAATGTGCGATGATTTCTCCGTTATTGAAAACCACGCACTTATCTAACGTATTTCCTCTGTCAACGGCAAGTAACATTATAGCGGTAAAGGATATTTTGAAATGAATTCGGAATATGTTTTATACTGGTTGTAGTTTTCTCTCTCCATCCAGCAGTTGTCATAATCCAAGGCATTGTTATTGGAATCGAAAAGTTCATAAGTTTTTTTCGATAAAACTCCGCGTTCGTCGTAGTAGTATTCACTGCGTTCAAAAGCGACTTCCGCACAGCCCGAATTGTATGTATTGTAGCGGCGGACAAAGAAAATAAGATTGCCTTCGTGATTATAAACTCTTTCGTATATGAAATCCCATGCCTGACGGTTCTCGTTGTAAAGCGTTTGACGGATAAAAGTAAAATCATAATCCTCATTGTCTTTTGCTTTTATTACGTCAAATTTCTGGGATACGGAGTTTTGGTCGCTTTCGTCATATTCTGCTATTGCCGAGTCATTGTTATATATTGCAAAACGGAATATAAGAGAGTCGGAATCTTCAAACTCCGAAACGATATCAATTATATTGTTTACAATGTCCACACTTTGTTGTGCATTGTCGGTTTCTGGATCAAGTATTGCAGTTTCCGCATCGTATTCTTCTTCACTTTCCGCTGCGGATTCGGTTGTAGTTTCGGTATAATCGCTTTCTGTCGGCTCTTGGGCATAAGACACCCCGATACTTAAGCAACTTATAAGAAACAATACTGATATTTGTTTTATGAAATTCATCTATACGCAATTAAAATTATGAAAATTAATCTTCGTTTGAGAACATAGGGTCCCAAGGCGGCAGCATTATAGGTTTTTGTTTCAATATGTCCAGAATGTTTTGCGGAACGTATTTTTTATCAACCACCAAGCGGAACATATATTCATTGAACCAATCGTCGGTCATTATCAAATGACCTTGGTAACCTGATGAAGCACCCCAGGAGTTCTCCACCATCCATTTTGTAGGCTTGTCTGTAACAGGATCAATGTCTACTGCAACCAACGTCATTGCGTGGGAAGATCCCGAAGCAAAGGTTTCGATTCTTTGTTTCTTGTCCATACCGAATTTAACTCCGAATAAAGTTTCGTAATCAAAGTTATTCAAGTCCAAAGTTCCTGCTTCGTTGTCCAAACTCTTGCCTACGTCGCATGAGAAATACATAAGTGTGGAATCTTTTATGGAATTGATGGCACAAGTCTTTATATCGTCGGCAGGCAAATTGATAAACTGCCAATTATGTCCGTCCATAGTGTGACGGTCGTTCTCTATTTCGTAAAGTTTGTAGTATTCACGCGAAGGATCGTTCATCAGCATAACGTAAGTATTCACAAGGTCAATACCGATAAACCTGTCATAAAAACTTTTCGGAGTGAATTTTTCGTTGTTTGCTATCACATTGCCGTCTTTGTCCTTAAGAGTGTAAGTAAATTCGGTGATAGGTTCGCCGTAAGCCATAACAAGCATTTTGTATATCTCTGCAAGCATTTCAATCTTACGGTTTTCAGTATTTCCTTTCATACTGCGCAATTCCAATGCGTCCTCCTTTAATTTCAATGTGATAAGATTGTCTATTCTTGAAGTATTGTTGGAATTATATGTTTCGGGAACAACGGTAGAAGGGACAACACCGTATTTTGTTACTAAATCCACAACGCCGCAAAACGTTCCGCCGTCAGAAAGTACGTTCTTCAAAAGCCATTCATTGTCTTTGCTTGTCAAAGGTTCGTTCTTGTGTTTGATAATTAAGGAAAGGAACAAATTACTTTTCTCCAACTGATCGTAAAAGAACAGATAATTTTGTGAAAGTTCGAATGCACCGAGATTATATTCCTGAATCATTTTGTTGCGCAATACATTGAAACCGCTGAACATCCAGCATCTTCCGCTTTGTTTCTGATCCGTTATACCTTTGTTAGGTACACGGTTGGAGAATTCACCGTTTGCGTTGAGTTTGTTATTAGGGTTTATAGCCAATTTACGGATGTCGTTATTGGCAATTATTTTGCTTAACGCCTTGTTGGTGTTCCCGTTTTTTTCGTAAGTTGTTTTGATTTTGTTAAGGTCATTTGCAGTTAAACCTCCTGCACCGTTTTGAGCCATCAGGGAACAAGACATTCCCAATGCTAATATACTTAAAACAATTCTTTTCATTTTTATTGTATATTTTCTTATTATCAATATTTTATTTGAGTTTGCAAAGATAGGAAAATAATTTGAAACAACAAAAAAGGACGTGAAGTTTTTGTCTTAATTCACGCCCTTGGTTTTACCGCAGATTTTATTTACGGCTTTTATTTAATTATTAGTTTCTTTGTAGTATTTCCTACCTTAATGTAATAAACGCCGTTTTTCAATGACGAAACGTCAATCTGTGATATTTGATTTTGGATATTTGATTTGTAAACTACTTGTCCTGCAGTGTTGAATATAACAACTGCGTCAGCATTATTCAATGTCAAATGTTCAATATCCAATGTAATAACGTCTTTTGCCGGGTTAGGATAGATATTTATTGAAGCGTTTCCGTTGACATCTTCTATACCGCTCTCGCCGCAATCTTCTACGATGTTCAT
>JAGBOF010000010.1 GCA_017633985.1 Bacteroidales bacterium | reverse complement strand
TTATGAATATTTTACAGGTATTATTCTTTGTTGATATTGTACAATGCTGTTTAGGTCAGTTGTACTATCCTTTTTTATTTATTATGAGTTCTTATGTTAAATTTATGTTGTAAATTTGCAATCGTTTAAGAAATATTTTTGACTTAATGAACAAAATGGAAGGTTGGGATAAAGCCAAAGAATTAATAACATTTAGACTCGGGGGATGCAGCGGGCAATCTGCACATACAAATAGATGAAAAACAAATTAAAACATTGTGTAATCCTGTCAGTCTTAATTATAACACTGACAGGATTTTGGAGTAGTCTATCTGCTTATGATTTCTATAAAGATGGATTTTATTACAATAAAAATTCTGATAGGACAAGCGTTAGCGTAATACAAGGTGACAATAAATACATAGGAGAGATTGTTATTCCTTCTTCCATAGAGTATGATGGAATGACTTACGAAGTGACTGCTATAGGAGATAGTGCATTCATAAATTGTTACATAAAAAGTATAGAAATACCAAACAGTATTACTTCTATTGGAGACAGCGCATTCTATGATTGTACGGACTTGACAAATGTAATGATACCAAATAGTGTTACTGTACTCGGTAAATCTGCATTTGATTATTGTACTGGCTTGACAAGTATAATGATACCAAACAGTGTTACTACAATCGGAAAATTTGCATTTAGAGATTGTGCCAGTTTAACAAGTATAACTATACCGAACAGTATTCAAACTATTACTGATGGTGTATTCTATAACTGTAGCAGTTTAACAAACATAGAGATACCGAGTAACATTACTTCTATTGGAGAATATGCATTCTATGGTTGTAAAGGTTTAATAAATGTAACAATACCGAGTAGTGTTGAAACTATGGGGAACAGTGCATTCGGAGATTGTACAGGTTTAACAATATTGAATTATAATGCTGACAGTTGTTCTACTAGTGGTTATTGGCTCAATGGTTGTGATAATCTTGAAACAGTCAATATCGGCAATAGTGTAAAATATATTCCAAGACACTTTATTTATGAGAAAAATAAAGTAACTAGTATAGAAATACCAGGTAGCGTTACTTCCATTGGATATCGTGCATTTTATGGTTGTACAGGTTTAACAAGTATAGAGATCCCGAACAGTGTGACTACTATCGAAGGTGGTGTATTCTATGGATGCACAGGCTTGAGAAGTATAGCGATACCGAACACTATTAAAACTATAAATAATACTGTATTTGATAGATGTACGGGCTTAACAAGTATAGAAATACCTAATAGTATTACTTCTATTGGAACATATGCATTCGAAAATTGTACAGGGTTAACCAGTGTAACGATACCTAGCAGTGTTGAAACGATAGAAAATAATGCATTCAGAAATTGCACAGGGTTAACAAGTGTAACGATATCAAGTAGTGTTAAAACAATAGGGAATAATGTATTCTAGAATTGTACAGGTTTAACAATATTGAATTATAATGCAGACAGTTGTTCTGCTAATGGTTATTATTGGTTCAATGGGTGTGATAATCTTAAAACAGTAAATATCGGCAATAATGTAAAATATATTCCAGAGAATTTTATCTATGAAAAAAGTAAAGTAACAACTATAACTATAGGAGACAGTGTTAAGGCTATTGATAATAGAGCATTCTGGGGTTGTACGGGTTTGACAAATGTAAAAATCGGCAACCAAGTGACAAAAATAGGTATGAATGCATTTACCAATTGTTTTGCAGTAGATACTATATATTCGTATGCACAAAATCCCCCTGCGATATACAAAAGTACATTTGATGAAGTTCCTAATACAGCAGAAGTTATCGTTCCCTGCAATACTAAAGAAAATTACACTAAAAAAGCGTGGTGGAATATGTTTGTGAATATAAAAGAATTGTGCGACGGAATTATAGTTGATGACAATTCAATAATCAAGGATACGGTATATATTCACGATACAGTAACTATTGTTGACACTTTGACGATAACTGTTCATGATACGGTCACATTGTTTGATACCATCACGAACGAGATTACGTTATATGATACCGTTACATTAACAGATACAATAACCTTAATACAAATCGACACCGTCACATTAGTGGATACTATCACCTTAACATTATACGATACCGTCAATACAATAGATACTGTTTATCTTCACGATACCATAACGCCTTGCGGAATAACGAGGACGTATATTTATGCGGAAATAAATGCAGGAGAAACTTATATGGGCTACGGATTTACCGAATCGGATGCTGGTGAATATGTTCAGACATTACAAACCGAAGACGGATGCGACAGCATTGTTACATTGATATTGCAGGTTACGGCAGGAATTGACAAGATTCAAGCGGAAAGAATCATAAGTATCTACCCTAATCCTGCACACGACAGAGTAACTATTCATGCTGACGGCGATATTAAGATTATTGACAACAAAGGTCAGGTTGTTAGAGAAATCAAAAACATTAAAGGAGTTAAAGACATCAATGTTAGTAACTTTGAGGCGGGAGTTTACTACATAAATGTAGGAAAACATACGCAGCCGCTCATAATTGAATAGTAGTAAATTACAACTTACGAAAATAATCAGCGAGAAGAAAAAATTATCTTCGCAGATTATTTTATTAATCACGCAGAATAATTTACTAATCTGCGATATTAATAAGATAATCACGCAGATTAATTTTAGCAGTCGATGGTTTGCCATAAGAAAATATATTTTCAGCAAAATTTTGTTGCTGATTCGAAAAATCTTTGTACCTTTGCAGATGTGAATGTGAGGCAGTCGTGTCCGTTCACATGCTATTTATTATAATGTATAATAAATAAGCAGTTGCTTTATTTGTTTCACTAAATAATCACCAAAGTATAATTGACAAATAATGCAATGATTGATCCTCCGTTGATGGTGTGGATTTATCCTTGTACATGTTATGGGTATTGTAGTGATTATTGATGGTAGTTCAAGGGTTGAAACAGAAAAAATAACAATTCACACTATATTTTTGTTATCATCTCTTTTAAAGCAACAACGAGCAAAAAGAATTATTAACAACCAAGACCCAGGGGATGCAGTGGGTAATCTGCACATACAAAGAGATGAAAAACAAATTAACACGTTTTGTAAGATTGGCAGTCCTAATTGCAATGCTGACAGGCTTTAGCAGCAACCTATTTGCATACGACTTCAAAGTAGACGGAATTTACTATGACATAAATTCCGATGAAACAAGTGTTACTGTAACGTTTCAATTCAATAAGTATTACGGTTCTGTTGTTATTCCATCGACAGTAACATATAACGGAATAGACTATAGTGTTACTTCTATAGGTTATCAGGCATTCTATAAGTGGATAGGATTGAAAAGTATAACGATACCCAGCAGTGTTACTTCTATCGGAAAAGAGGCATTCCGTTTTTGTAGTGATTTGACGAGTATAGAGATACCCAGCAGCGTGACTTCTATCGGAGAGAGTGCATTCTCTGATTGTACAGGATTAACAAGTATAGATATACCAAGCGGCGTTACTTCTATTGACTGGGCTACATTTTCAGGTTGTAACAGTTTAACAAACGTAACAATACCAAACAGTGTAACTTCTATCGGAAAGTGGGCATTCCATGATTGTACAAGATTAACAAGTATAGAGATACCTAACAGTGTTACTTCTATCGGTAGTATGGCATTTTATGGTTGTTATGGTTTGACAAGTATATCGATACCTAACAGTGTAACTGAAATAGGAAGCGAGGCATTTGCAAATTGTGTAAATTTAACAAGTGTAACAATACCAAACAGTATTACTGAAATCAGATTTAATACTTTCTCCAGTTGCTCAAGCTTAACAAATGTAACGATACCTAATAGCGTTACCGAAATAGGAAGCGAGGCATTCTATGGTTGTAAAGGTTTAACAAGCATAACAATACCTAACAGCGTTACTTTCATTGGTAGAAATGCATTCAAAAAATGTACAAGTTTAACTACATTAAATTATGATGCCGACAGTTGCAAAGGAGATGGATTTAGTGAAGATTATCATTGGTTAGATGGTTGTAATAATCTTGAAACAGTAAATATTGGAGAGAATGTGAAAGTTATTCCATACTATTTTATCTATAACAGAAGTAATGTCAAAAGCATAGATATACCAAACGGTGTAACTGAAATTGGGTGGAAAGCATTCTTTTCATGTAAAAGTTTAACAAGTATAGAGATACCAAACAGTGTAACTCATATTGAAATATGGGCATTCTATGGTTGTACAGAATTGAAGAATGTTAAAATAGGTAAAAGTATAACATCTATAGGTGACGGTGCATTTGCCAATTGTAAATATATAGATACATTATATTGTATGGCAGAATTTCCGCCTGAATTGGAAGAAACCAATGGGCTGAAACAACCATTCAATGATGTGAATAAAGATATTACTGTTTATGTTCCTTGCGGAAAAACTGCACTGTATCAAGCTGCAGACCATTGGAAAGAATTTACTAATATTCAAGAGGATTGTAATGTATATATTTATGATACAATCATAATTCATGACACGATAATTAATACAATCCACGATACAACAGTCTTAACTCAACTTGACACAGTCACATTATATGATACTATCACCAACGAAATAACATTGTATGATACCGTAACGCTTCATGACACAATCGAAACGACACTTTACGACACAGTGACATTGTTTGATACTATCGAAACTATTTTATACGACACTGTAACATTGTTTGATACTATCGAAACGACGCTTTACGACACCGTAACGCTACATGATACAATTGAAACAACACTTTATGACACCGTAACGCTGTTTGATACAATCGAGACTACGTTATACGACACGGTAACATTGTTTGATACAATCGAAACAACACTTTACGATACAGTAACCTTGCATGATACTATTGAAACGACATTATACGATACAGTAACCTTGCATGATACTATCGAAACGACATTATACGACACGGTAACATTGTTTGATACTATCGAAACTATTTTATACGACACTGTAACGCTGTTTGATACAATTGAAACCACGCTGTACGATACGGTTACACTATTTGACACAATTGAAACGACGCTTTACGACACCGTGACGTTGCACGACACAATTATAAACGAGATTACGTTGTATGATACCGTTACATTAACAGATACAATAACGATAACACAGATAGATACCGTCACTTTAATCGACACTGTTACCTTAACGTTGTATGATACCATTAATACAACAGATACTATCACCCTAACATTGTACGATACCGTCAATACAATAGATACTGTTTATCTTCATGACACAATAACACCGTGTGGAATAACAAGGACGTATATTTATGCGGAAATAAATGCCGGTGAAACTTATTCTGGTTATGGTTTCACTGAATCCGATGCGGGTGAATATACCTTGACATTGCAAACCGAGGACGGATGTGATAGTATTGTTACGTTATACCTACAAGTCACGGCAGGTATTGAGGAAATTACACAAGAAAAGATAATAAGTATTTATCCTAATCCTGCACACGACAGAGTAACTATTCATGCTGACGGTGATATTAAGATAATTGATAACAAAGGGCAGGTGATTAGAGAAATCAAGAACGTTAAAGGCGTTAAAGATATCAACGTTAGCGGCTTTGAGGCTGGAGTTTACTATATTAATGTAGGTAAATTCACGCAGCCGCTGATAATTGAATAATATCAAAATACAAGTTGCGGAAATAATACGGCGCTTTACGAAAATAATCTGCGAGATAAAAAAATTATCTTCGCAGATTATTTTACTAATCACGCAGATTAATTTTTTAATCTGCGTGATTAAATTTAGCAGATGATGCTTTGATGTCTGAAAATATCTTTTCCGTGAAATTTTGTTGTTGATTCGAAAAATCTTTGTACTTTTGCAATCGTGATTAACAGTGGTTAATCATTTGACATATTAAAGGCGTTACGCTTTATTTTTGACTACTTGATTCTTCTACATATCAAGCCATATCAATCAAAAATAGGTCGGCAGTAACGCCCGCGGTAGTTAATCGTGGGCTTACTTATTTTGATGATATAGGATGTAGAAGACCTCAAGTAGAAAAATAAGACAAATAGGCTCACACTTTTTATGTCATTAAAGAAGATTTATTGTATAATTAAAACACAAAGATCAAATGACAAACTTAAAGAAAATTTTATTGACTGCAGTCCTCTTATGTGCAGGACTTTGCGCAAAGGCTTACGACTTCGAAGTAAACGGAATTTATTACAACAAAAATTCCGACGGAACAAGTGTCAGTGTAACGTATAAGGATTATAATTCGGGCAGTTACAACAGTTATTCTGGAATTGTTACCATACCATCGGTAGTTGCATATGACGGGATAAGTTACAGCGTTACCGCTATTGGAGATCGTGCTTTCTATGGCTGTGAGAGTTTGGTAAAAGTCACAATGCCAAACAGTATTAAATCTATTGGACAATTGACTTTTGTTAATTGCATAAGTTTAGAAAATCTTACAATACCAAACAGTATTACATCTATAGGATATAAGGCCTTTGAGAATTGTACTTCTTTTACAAAGATTGTGCTACCGAATAATTTGACAACAATAAGTAATAGCACATTCTACGGATGTTCTAATTTGACAGAAGTAACTATACCAAACACTGTCACGACAATTGAAGCTTATGCTTTCGGATATTGTAGCAAATTAAAAAATATCAGTCTGCCACCGAACATAACTTCTATACCGTTTGATTTTGCAAGAGGTAGTGGATTGGAAAATCTTTACATACATGCTAACATTTCTTATATAAATGAAGGTGCTTTTAGAGAAATGGACAATCTAAAATCTATCACAGTAGATGCCGCCAATAAATATTATACTTCCGACAATGGCATATTGTTTTCTAAAAATAAGGACACTCTTATTGCCTATCCTTGTGCAAAAAGTTCTGAGTATACTGTACTGTCAGGTGTAAAAGCTATAAAACAATTTGCTTTTCATCATAATTATAACCTAACCAAAGTTACTCTTCCTAGTAGTATAACTTATATTGGTCAATCTGCTTTTTATGATAACCAAAACCTTATAGATGTTATATTTGAGGGTACTACACCACCTCAATTGGGTTCTAATGTTTTTAACACTACTCCTAAACTTAAATTTATAAAAGTTCCAAATGCATCAACTTATTTAAATAAGTATGATTTCAAGCAATTAACTACCCAATATACAGATCCTAAAACCATTATTGATGATAGTTATGGCATTTCAATGGTTACCATAAATAATATAACTTATGGAATATTGGATAAAGATGGAAAAACTGCATACGCCATAACTGTAGACACATCTATTATTGATGTAAAAATAGACAGTGTAATAACAGGACTTGGTAATGGCACGGACGAATACAATGTAACAACTATAGGTGTAAATGCTTTTAATAATTGTTCTTACCTTAAAACTTTATATATACCTAACGGAATTACTAAAATACAAATAAAACAATTCTCAAATTGTTCAAATTTAGAATATGTATATTGTAATGCAAAATTTACTACGTATATTAGTGATCACACATCCAGTCCGTTTTACAATTGCGGCAAATTAAAAGAAATTGTATTCGGTGACGATGTAACTTCTATACCTTCTTATTTGATGCAACGGTCTAATACAAGTTTACATAAAGTTGTGTTAGGAAAAAATTTAAAATTTGTAGGTCTTTCTTCTTTTGGATATTGTCACAATTTAGACACTGTATATATAGGAACAGAAACTATGCCTGACCAGTTCTCTAGTGCATTTCACTATTACGATAGTGACCATCAAGGTTCTGATCCAAAAAGAAAGCTGTTTGTCCCATGTGGCTTTAAACAACAGTATGCAAATAATAATTCAAGTAATAATTTTGCAGAGATTATAGAAGCATGTGATGTTACTGTTGATACGACAGTTATTTTGTGTCAAGGCAGTACATTTAATCTTAACGGTAAGGAGTTAGACACAACAGGAATATATACAGATACTGTAAATTTAGGTTTTTCCGACAGTATTATTAATCTAAATCTGACTGTTAATCCTGTATATAATGACGATGTTGTGGAGAAAGTAATCTATGAGGGAGATAGCTATTCCTTTGCAGGTAAGCAGTATGCCAATGCCGGTTATTACACAGAAACATTACAAACCATTAACGGTTGTGACAGTATTGTATCATTAAAACTATTCACTATTGAAAAGCTTGTAGACACCGTTACAGTCCATGATACTACTACCATAACTATACGAGATACTATTATAAACAATATACATGATACAACAATTTTAACACTTTACGATACGGTTACACTGCATGACACAATCGAAACAACACTTTACGACACGGTTACGTTGTTTGACACAATAGAAACAACGTTATATGACACCGTAACGCTGTTTGATACCATAGAGACAACACTTTATGACACCGTTATGCTGCATGACACAATAGAAATGACACTATACGATACTGTTACACTACATGACACAATAGAAACAACTTTATACGACACGGTAACATTGTTTGATACAATCGAAACGACGCTTTACGATACTGTCACATTATTTGACACAATTGAAACCACGCTTTACGACACGGTTACGCTGTTTGATACAATTGAAACAGCACTTTACGACACCGTAACGTTGTTTGATACCATTGAAACGACGCTATACGACACAGTGACGTTGCACGACACAATAACCGTAACACAGACCATTCATGACACAGTAAACACCGTCGATACCGTAACTGTTACCGAATATGATACCGTCACATTAATGGATACTTTGTATCTTCACGACACAATAACGCCGTGCGGAATAACGAGGACATATATTTATGCGGAAATAAATGCCGGTGAAACCTATATGGGTTATGGATTTACGGAATCAGATGCGGGTGAATATACCTTAACGCTTCAAACTGAAGATGGATGCGACAGTATTGTTACATTATATCTGCAAGTCACGGCAGGAATTGACGAAATTCAACAAGAAAAGATAATAAGTATTTATCCTAATCCTGCACACGACAGAGTAACTATTCATGCCGACGGTGATATTAAGATAATTGATAACAAAGGACAGGTGATTCGCGAAATCAAGAGCATTAAAGGCGTTAAAGACATCAATGTTAGCGATTTTGAGGCAGGAGTTTACTACATTAATGTGGGAAAATTTACGCAGCCATTGATAATTGAATAATATCAAAATACAAGTTGCGAAAATAAGACACCGCTTTACAAAAATAATCAGCGAGAAGAAAAAATTATTCTCGCTGATTATTTTACTAATCACGCAGAATAATTTATTAATCTGCGTGATTAAATTTTTGTTATCTGTTTATATTGAAAAGAAGTTCGTTATTGCGGCAATCCATCTGCACTTTTGCTCCGTCAAACAGCTTGTCGTCCAAAAGAAGCATTGATAAACGGTTGGTAACAAGCTTTTGTATTGCACGTTTAACCGGTCTTGCTCCTAAAAGAGGGTCATAGCCTTCGTCAGCCAGGTAGTCTATCGCCTGCGGAGTATACTCCAATGTGATATTCTTGCTCTTTAAGGTCTCCAACAGACGTTTCATCTGCAAAACTACGATTTCTCTTACCTGCTCTTTGAATAACGGTTTGAAAACTACTGTTTCGTCTATACGGTTAAGGAATTCCGGACGTATGGTTTTCTTCATCAGTTCCCTGACTTTAGTTTCCGCCTCATTGAATGCGTTCTTATCTCCGTTAAGTTGCTTTTCCACTGCCTCCTGAAGGAATTCCGCTCCCAGATTGCTGGTCATTATTATAATAGTGTTCTTGAAATCCACAACGCGTCCCTTTCCGTCTGTCAAACGACCGTCTTCCAATACCTGCAACAGTATATTAAATACATCGGGATGTGCTTTCTCTATTTCGTCAAGCAATACGATGGAATAAGGTTTACGTCTTACAGCCTCGGTTAATTGACCTCCTTCTTCGTAACCTACATATCCCGGAGGCGCTCCTATAAGCCGTGATACCGAATAACGCTCCTGATATTCCGACATGTCTATTCTGACCATCAGATTCTCATCGTCAAACAATAATTCCGCCAATGCCCTTGCCAACTCGGTTTTTCCCACACCCGTCGAGCCAAGAAAAGCAAATGAACCTATAGGCCGCTTCTCGTCGTTGAGCCCCGAACGGGATCTTCTTATGCAATTGCTGATTGCTTCTATTGCTTCGTCCTGACCGATTACGCGTTTTTTCAACTCATCCTCCAAGTGTAAGAGTTTTTCTTTCTCCGAAGTCATCATTCTTGATACAGGAATGCCCGTCCACCGCGAAACAACCTCTGCAATATGGTTTTCGTCCACTTCTTCGGTAATCATAGCCTCGCCGTTTTGCATTTGGGAAAGTTTTTGTTTGTAATCCGCCAAATCTTTCTCCGCCTGCGGAATTTTTCCATACCTTAACTCGGCTACTTTTGAGTAATCACCTTCGCGTTCTGCGTTATTAGCTTGGATTTTGTAGTTCTCAATCTTTTTAACCTCGTCCTGAATGGCATCAACAAGCGTTTTCTCGTTTTTCCATTTGGTAACAAGCGTGTCTTTTTGCTTTTTCAGATCGTCAATCTCCTTTGTAAGGGCTTCAACTTTCACCTTGTCGTTTTCTTTCTTGATTGCAACCCTTTCAATCTCCAATTGGCGCAATTTTCTTTCCACTTCGTCAATCTCTTCGGGCGAAGAATCTATCTCCATACGCAGTTTTGCAGCCGCTTCATCTATCAAATCGATCGCCTTATCGGGCAAAAATCTATTGGTTATATATCTGTTGGACATCTCTGCCGCACTTATTATTGCAGCATCTTTAATCCTTACATGGTGATGCACTTCGTATTTTTCTTTCAGCCCTCGCAATATACTTATTGTATCTTCCACGCTCGGCTCATCCACCATTACCATTTGGAAACGGCGTTCCAATGCCTTGTCTTTCTCAAAATATTTCTGATATTCATCAAGCGTTGTAGCACCTATCGCTCTTAAATCACCGCGTGCCAATGCCGGTTTAAGGATATTGGCTGCGTCCATAGCACCTTCGCCTCCGCCTGCTCCGACAAGGGTATGTATTTCGTCAATAAATAATATTACGTCACCGTTTGATTTGATTACATCATTAACTACGCCTTTCAGTCTCTCCTCAAACTCTCCCTTGTATTTGGCACCTGCAACCAATGCACCCATATCCAAAGAATACAGTTTCTTTTGCTTTAAATTTTCAGGGACATCATTAGCGAAAATTCTCTGTGCCAGTCCCTCGGCAATGGCTGTCTTACCTACGCCGGGCTCTCCCACAAGTACGGGATTGTTTTTCGTTCTGCGTGAAAGGATTTGCAAAACCCTGCGGATTTCTTCATCTCTTCCGATAACGGGATCGAGTTTGTTTTGTTTGGCTCTTTCAATTAAATTAATGGCAAAGCGTTCCAAATTAGGATACTTACTGTTTGCCGTGTTATTATATGTGTTTTCCATAATCATACATTATTTTAAATTCATTATTAATTATATCATAAGAATTTCATTTGATTTGAAATCCGAAAACAGACAAATCAAAATCCGTTCTAATGATACTACTGTGACAAAAAGTCTTAATAATGAATTAAATAACCGACAAAACGACCTCTTTTAACAAAAGAAACTGACAAAGCTGCTCATTTTCTTTCTACAGTTCATCAAAGGCTTTCAATATCCGCGAAATGCTTTCGTTGATTTCTTCTTTTGTGATTGTCAACGGCGGTTTGATGCTTATGGCATTTGAATTAAACAGATGTGTTCCCGTAATTATTCCGTTGTTAAAGCACGAAATCAAAACCTTCTGCCAATCCACGCCCTCATTAAGGTATATTGCGTTGAAAAGACCCAATCCTACTACCTTATTTATATGTTTGTGTTTAAGTTTACGGCGGTATATTTCTCCTTTTTCAAAAACCGTGAGTTCATTTTCACCGTTTACGTCCTTTTGAAGCAAATCCGTTATTTCGTTCAATTGAGCCAATGCAGCGGCAAGGCAAACGGGGTTACCGCCGTATGTAGTTGCGTGACCTATAAGGGGATGGTGATTATTCAAACGTTGCATTATTTCTTCCTTGCCTATAAACGCTCCGATAGGAAGCCCGCCGCCCATAGCCTTTGCTATACATAATATATCGGGAACGAATCCGAACTGCTCAAAAGCGAATAACGTTCCGCTGCGGCCGAATCCCGTCTGAATTTCATCCAATATTAATACGGTCCCTACGTCATTGCAACGTTTACGGAGTTTTTGCATATAATTATTCTGCGGTAATTGCACACCTTCACCCACAGCCAACGTCTCGGCAACCACACAGCATGTATCTTCGTCTATTTTGAGTAAATCTTCCTCATTGTTAAAGCGTATGTTATCCGTGCAAGGCAGCAAAGGAAGGAAATCCCTGCGGAATGTATCGTCACTTAACATTGATACGCAACCTATCGTCGAACCGTGATAGGAGTTGGAATAACTTATAATCTTATTTCTGTGATTGTAAAGCTTGGCTGCTTTGATTGCGCCCTCAATTGCTTCGCTTCCCGAATTGACATAAAAAATCTGCGTCAGTTGCCGCGGCAAAAACTCCTTGATCCTCAAGGCGTAATCCATTTGCGGTTTTTGTATAAACTCACCGTAAACCATTACATGCATGTATTCGTCGCATTGTTCCTTAACAGCCTGAACTACTTTGGGGTTTTTGTGACCTGCATTGCCTACACAAATTCCCGAAAGCATATCAATGTACTTTTTGCCGTTAACATCTTCAACCCAAACGCCGTCAGCCGATTTGGGTTCTATGATTATGGGATCTATTTCCGAGATTTGAGCCACGTTTTTGCGGAATTCCGCCAAATTTATTGCCATAAAACGTAAATTTTTCAGTTTCTGTATCTGTCTAATTAATAACAAAATGCAAAGATAAATAATTTTGGCAAATTAATCTGCGTGATTAATAAAATAATCAGCGATAAAAATTTATTAATCTGCGTGATTATTTTCTTCAAACGGCGTTTTATTTTTACGCCTTGAAAAAATCTTCGTCAGATTAGCGGTCTTTATCGGAAAATAGATTAATTTTGTAAAAATTTTGTGCAAATAAAAGACGTTTCTATATAATATGAATGGGTTTAAATCAATTTCCGTTATATTTATTATAATGTTTACTGCAGTTTTCAACGCATTAGGGCAGTATGACATAAGTTTTGATATAAAAAATCTCAAAGATGATACTATTTTGATGGGATATTATCACATGGGAGCAACTTTGGCTTTGGATACGGCGGTGAATAATAAGGGTAAAATAAGGTTCAAAAATAAAAACAAAACACTTGATGACGGTATTTATTTTATAACTAACCGTAAAGGCAAGAACTGCGAATTTTTGATATACAAAGACCAAAACCTTTCATTCAAAACTTCGGACGATAATTGGGTTGACAACCTTGAAGTGAAGGGTAGCAAAAACGAAGCACTATATGTAGAATACCTTAAGCAGAGTAATAAACTCGGGGAGCAATACCGTGAACTTTTAAGGGGACGGGATACGGTTTCCAAGCAAGAATATGACAGCCAATTGAAGATTTTCAGCGTTAAAAACGATTCGCTTCATGAGGATTTTATAAAAAAATACCCTGATCATCTGTTAAGCAAAATCCTTATGTGTGCCAAACCGTTGGAAATACCTGATTTTCCCGTTATTTATGCCGATGACGGCAGCGTTGATTCGCTTCAGATGCGTAAAGACGGATTTTGTTGGTACAAAAAGCATTATTTTGACAATGTTGACTTCGCTTATTCGGGTGTGATGAATACCAATAAACAGGTTTTCGCAGATAATTATAATTATTATTGGGATACGGTGATGATGTACGAGAAAGCGGACAGTATTTTGTATTATGCCGATTTTCTTATAAGCAAAGCGACGGATAAAAAGATGGCTGATTTTCTTATTTTTGATATTACCAAACGTTATTTGCAGGATGGTATCATGGGGCACGACAAAGTTTACGTGGGAATGGTGGACCGTTATTTCAAAACGGGTAAATATCAAGCCATGGCGGTAAGTGACATAGAGAGAAATATAATGCGTGCCGATGTTTGGCGTAATCTTCTTATAGGTCAGCAGGTCCCTGATTTGGCATGCCCGCAAAGCGATTCCGTTTCGGCATGGCATCATTTGGATGAGATAAAAAACAAATACAAGATACTTATATTTTGGTCTGTTGACTGCAGTCATTGCACTAAAGAGATACCGCAGATTGCCGAATTCTACAAACAATATAAAAAAACGTATGATTTGGAAGTTTTTGCCGTGCATACTGACGGTAAGTTGCAGGAAAGAGACGAATTTTTGACCAAATACGGTATTGATTGGATTAATGTAAACGGTTTGTTCGCCAATTATGACTGGCGTTCGTATTTTGATATAGACAAAACGCCGGTTATATACATATTGAACGCCGATGATGAGATTTTGGCGAAGAATGTTTCTTACGGAAATCTGAAACAGGTGATGGATATATTGGAAAAAGGAGGTTTTAACTTATGATGTTGCGTAAAATAAGAGTTGTATTGTTTTTTGCCGCAGTGTTATTGACGGCAAAAGGCTTTTCACAGAATAATTACAACGTGGATTTTTATATACATGATTTGGATGATACAATAATATATATAGAGAGCTATTGCGGAAGCAAAACCGAGATATCGGATTCTGTTAAGGTGTCCAAAGACGGCAGTTTCCGTTGGCGGGCTGTGGATTATCCTATGGGAATGTATATGGCAAAGAATGCAAAAGGCGATATGTTTTCGTTCTTGTTGGATAAAAGCAAATCATTTTCGATAGAAATTTATGCAACAGGCGAATTTTTTGTAAAGAATTCACCTGAAAACGACGCTTATTTGCTGTATCAAAAAGAAAACAGGAAGTGTCAGGAAGCTATGACGTTTTATAAAATAGATGTTAAGCAGAAACCCGAGCAGGTAGACGAATTACGCAAAAATGTTTTGGCAATTATAGACAGTTTTGAAGTATTTCAAAAATCTTTTTATGCAACTTATCCCGATAATTTGATAACCGTTGTTGCCCAAGGCATGAATCAAACCGCTCCGTCATATTTCTTTGACGGTGATAACGTAAAAAAAGGAATGGAGCAGGAGTATATGACTTATTACCGTCAGCATTATTGGGACAATTTCAGGTTTGATGACTCCCGGATATTATATACGCCTTATTTTATACGGCAGTACAATAATTATATATCGGAAATAACCCTTCAGGATGCGGATACGGTATGTAAGGCAATTGATGAATTCATTGCAAAAGCCGATTCAAAAGGCGGAAGGGAATATGCCGATTATATTATAGCGTGGTATTTGGATAATTTGCACAGACTGCCGTTTTCTTTCAATGAAGTGATTTACGCACATGTGGCGGATAAATATTTAAAACGTGCTTCGGCTTATCTTTATCCGTCGGTTATTGATTTTCACAGGCAAAACATTGAAAAGATAAAACCGTTTCTTCCCGGAAAAATGATGCCTAATTTGGTTTTGACGGACTTTAACGGCGTAAAACATTCGCTTTATACGCTTAAAAACAAATATACCGTGGTTTATTTCTTCTCTACTTCATGCGAGAGTTGTAAAAAAAATCTTGATGATTTGAAAAATTTCTATAAAGACGATAAAGATAAGTATGATGTGGAGATTTATTCCATAGACATAGACCCTGATTATGCTATGAGCAAGGCCCGTCAGCAGGCAGCGCCGTTTGATTGGATTGTGGTGCATGCTTACGCAGAAGAATTGGAACATTATAATTTTAATTTGGACCATACGCCCGAGCTTTACGTACTTGACGCCAACAAAAGGATATTAAATAAAACGGCTATATACGATCACGTCAAACAATCAATAGAAAATGATTATAATTCCAAGAATAAATAAACAAAAGCTATGAAAAACAAAAATATATTATTGCTTTGCCGCATTAAGGCGGCGGTTGTTTTGTGTATGATGTTAATTCCTTTTAATATGTCGGCACAATACCAATATTTTGATTTCACTTATAAGAACGGAAAGTCAAAATGTTATTACAAAATAACGGATAAAACGAATTTATCGGTGGAAGTTTGTGCTAAAAACAAGGAATACGGATCTTATAAAGGCAATGTGATTATTCCTGATACGGTAAGATTCAGAGGAAAAACGTATACTGTATGCGGAATAGGCGACAGCGCATTTTTCGGATGTGATAAAATAGATACGGTACAGCTATCGGAAAGCATAACATATATAGGTAAAAATGCATTTTCGCTTGTCAATGCCAAAGCAATCGTTTTTAACAACTCCTTACAGGAAATTAAAGACGGAGCATTCGTTAACAGCAACGCATTAAGCAGTTTTACGGTGACTCAAAGCATGCGCAAGATAGGGGATTATGCATTTGAAAACAGCAATCTTAATGCCCTTACAATAAATAGCCCTAATTTGGAAGGAATGTATTCATTTAATAATATAGCAACATTGAATACTGTAACTATAGGTGAAAATGTGCAAACATTACCTGACGGCGTTTTCATGGGATGTAATAATATCAATTCGGTATATTTCTTTGCCGAAGAGTTTTCGGGATTTTCTCCTTTTGAAAATTGTACTACTTTGACAGATGTACATATCGGAGATAAAGTCGGTTATCTGCCTGAAAACTTTGTGCGTAATTGTCCTAATGTACATGATATTATTTTGCCGCAAGGGCTTTACAGCATAGGTGCACATGCTTTTGCACAAAGCGGATTGGAAAATATTGTGCTTTACGGTAATATCGCCCAAATGGGAACGGGTATTTTCCTTGATTGTAAGCAATTGGTGTCAGCGGAACTGCCTTCGGCATTGACGGTAATAGTAGACAATATGTTTGAAGGATGTGAAAACCTTTCGGAAATAGTTATTCCCGAAAACCTTACCGAAATAGACACGGCGGCATTCATGAATTGTAAATCTTTGCCTGCATTTATATTCCCGGCAACGCTTGATTTTATAGGTAAGAACGCATTTGACGGATGTGTTTCATTGGAAAAATATATTTCACAGGGCGAAAATCCTCCGCAATTGGACGGCGAATTATTCTTACCCGAAAATGCTTTTGTGGAAATAGATTGCAAGGCAATATTGAATTATACCAACGCACCTTTCTGGGATAATCTTGTATATCCTTGCGATATGAACGGGGTGACCGTGCAAAGTACTTCACAGCGTGAAGTCTTTGACGGAAAAAGAAACCAAGTCTTTACCGAAAGAATACTCAATACCGACGGTTTATCGTATATAATTACCGATGACAGGCACAAAACACTTGCCGTAACGGCATCGGCAACCAACTACAGGGATGATATTATGCGTAATATAGAGATTCCTTCCCAGATAACCGACGGTGACAATATTTATACGGTTACTGCCATTGAGAGTTTGGGCCCTTGTTCATCGGTATTTATTCCCCAAACCGTTGTTACAATAGATACGATGGCTTTAAGCGGAATGGATTTAGGGGAAATAACCGTTGACGAGCGTAATCAACGTTATTGCAGTATTGACGGAGTGCTTTATTCCAAGGATAAGAAAGTTTTGATTGCTTATCCGCCTGCAAAGGATATTAACGTAGCGCAAACGGATGTTATTTCTTTACCTCAAAGCGTGGAGGAAATACGTTACGGAGCTTTTGCTAAAAAAGAAAAAAGCGTATTGTCAATAGGCAGTAATGTTAAACTGATAGGCGCAAGTCAAGATGTAAACCGTTTTGAAATAAGTGCTGATAATCCTTATTTGACGGTAATTAACGGCATAGTGATGACAAAAGATTCTTCAAGAATAATGTCTGCAACATTTGCAACTATGCATTATACTTCTACACTCACCATTGATTCAAAGGTTAAGTATATTGACGATAATGTGTTCAGAGATTGGATGGGTGATACACTGATTGTCAAGACTGTTACTCCGCCTGAAATTTTTCAGAAAACATTTAATTTGAATAAAAATATTGTTTGTATTGTTCCGAAGGGAAGTCTTAATGCTTATAAGCAAAATGCATTTTTCAAACAGATGAATCTGCAAGAGGAAAGTGCCTCAAAAACAGTACAAAAGAAGAAAGGAAACAGCAGTAAACGATAAGGCTGAAAAAAGACGCCGTTTTAAGAAATTAATACGGCGTTTTATTTTACTGACGTGGCGTTTTAATTTTTTTTTACGGCGTTTTAATTTTGGGTAATATTTGTTTGTTTAATTTTGATGGTTTAAAGGCTCCGTTTTCTACTGAAAGCATGAGGCAATAAGTCTGAAACAGCAAATATTGAAATTAATGAAAAAGACAATTTTTATATTTACCGTATTGTTAGCAAACATTGCTTTTTTGTTTGCACAAGATGATGATACGTTAATATTTGACAAATACAACAACCAACATATCGGTCTGTTTGCAAAGGATTTCAGGTTTATAACCGATAAAACCGACGACACATTGTCGCTTTACGGTTTGAAAGCCGACAGTCTTATTATTTTGTTTTACGATCCTGACTGTATACATTGCAAAAGAGAGATAAAAAAGATGCGTAAGGATAAGAAATTAAACAAAGCTATTGTACTAAAAAGAGTAACCGTTTTGACCGTTCCGCCAGATATTACAAGACAAGAGTGGGAAAAAAGCGTCAAACGTATGCCTGACTATTGGATAAATGCATGGAGTTTGGACAATGATATGATTATAAAAAAATATTTGTGGAAAGTTCCCGAGAAATTTATTCTTGACAGGGATAAACGGATATTGGATATTGATATGTACAGGGAGGATTTGGATGATGAATAAAAAACATATACTTATAATTAACGGTGCTAACCTCAATCTGCTGGGTAGACGGGAGCCTTCGGTATACGGCAGTCAGGATTTTGCGTCTTATTTAGAAGAATTGAGAAAAGAATTTACGGATTGCACCATTGATTACTTTCAGTCGAATATTGAAGGCGAAATTGTAAACAGTCTGCAAAATTTCAAGGGCGATGCAATAATTATCAATGCGGGAGGTTACAGCCATACGTCGGTTGTTATCCGCGATGCTATAGCGGCAATTGATACCTTGTGTATTGAGGTCCATATTTCCAATATATATGCCCGTGAGAAGTTCCGCCACGAAAGTCTTTTGTCCGCCGTATGCGGTGGAACCATAACAGGATTCGGCTTATCAGGCTACAAAATGGCAGTATATTATGTAATATGTAGTATGTAGTATGTAGTATGTTATACGTAGTATGTAGTATGTAACCTGACGGTATGATTATATATACAATGTATTATGTAATACGTAATACATATTACATATAACGTACTACATGAAAATGTGCTTTTGTCAAAATTTCTTTTATAGTGGTTGTTTCTCTCTTTTTGGGGCAGGATAGAATATAAATCACAATTTAAAGGAAAATTTGACAACTTACATTTGTTTATTATTAAGGAATTTTGCACTTTCATTAAGAAAGTGTATTTGATTTATTAACCAATGTAAGCAAAATAATAAGGCATAATATGAAAAACAAAAGAAATTTGGTGCAGTTGGCGTTTGATTATCACAAAATCGTAATCCTTGTTGTCAGTTGCTTGATTGCATTCGGTATCTATTCGCTTGACGGCATCAATAAGAATGAATTTCCTAATTTTACCATACGTCAGGGCATTGTTGCGGCGGTTTATCCCGGTAAGAGTGCAGAAGAAATTGAGATGGAGCTGACTAAACCGCTTGAAAAGTATATCTTTTCTTTTAAAGAGGTGAAAAAATCCAAGACCAAGTCGTTTTCACGCGACGGAATGTGTATTATTCAAATTGAATTGAATGATGACATCGGCGATAAGGACACTTTTTGGAATAAATTCAAACACGGTATCAATACTTTCAAATCTTCGCTACCTAAAGGCGTACTTGCAGTCAGGGTCATAGATGATTTCGGCGATACTTCGGCACTTCTGATTGCTATGGAGAGCAGCGACAAGACGTATAAGGAACTTGACGAGTACATGAAAGCTTTGGAGGACAGGCTTTACACAATTGAAAGCGTCGGAAGGTTGAATGTTATCGGCAAGATGAATGAACAGATAAGTATTTACTTGGATAATAAACGCCTTGCGTCATACGGTATAAACGACAAGATAATTGCGGTGAATCTGTTGAATAACGGTTTTACTACAATGGCAGGCAGTGTCAAGGATAACAGCAGTGAAATGCCTGTTTACGTAACCCAGTCGCTTAATGTGGTAAGTGATGTGGAGAATATGACGGTTTATTCCGATATTGCAGGCAATCAAATCCGTATTAAAGACATTGCAAAGGTTAAAAAGGAATATCCCAAGCCCGATTCTTACATTACAAATAACGGAACTAAATGTTTGGTTCTCTCGATTGAGATGAAAGAGGGACGGAATATAGTTAAGATGGGGCAGGATGTAAAAAAGATTCTTGCAGAGTTTGAAAACGAACTGCCGCAAAGCGTAAAAATGACAACGATTACCGACCAGCCGAAAGTAGTTAATGACAGCGTTTGGACGTTTCTGAAAGAACTGTTGATAGCAATAGGAGCGGTTATCTTGGTTGTGCTTTTGCTTATGCCGATGCGTGTTGCATTGGTTGCGGCTTCAACAATTCCTATTACAATATTTATTTCTCTCGGATTGTTTAATTTCTTTGACGTGGAATTGAATACAGTTACTCTTGCGGCGTTAATTGTTACGCTTGGAATGATTGTAGATAATTCCATAGTTATTATTGACGCTTACGTTGAGCAATTAAAAGAGGGAGCGGATAGGAAAACTGCGGCGGTGCAAAGTGCAACGCATTTCTTTAAGTCTATTCTTTCAGCAACGTTAGCAATAAGTGTTACGTTCTTTCCTTTCCTTATCACAATGAAAGGCGTAATGCACGATTTCTTGGAGTCTTTCCCTTGGGCAGTAACACTTATCTTGTTTGTGTCTTTACTTGTTGCCGAGTTGTTAGTGCCTTTTATGCAGTACAAATTTATCACTGCCGAAACGTTATCGCAAAAGAAAAAATTAACGTCGCAGAATAATTTACTGACGTCGCAGAATAATTTACTGACGTCGCAGAATAATTTACTGACATCGCAGAATAATTTAACGACGTCGCAGAATAATTTAACGACGTCGCAGAATAAATTCAACTTCTTGGATTTTATTCAAACGTTCTACGATAAACTTATCACGGCGTGCTTTAGTCATAAGATGATTACTATATTTATAGGAGTGATAAGTATATTCTTCGGTGCCTTGTTACTTTTGAACCACAAACAACAACTTATGCCGGCTGCAGACCGCGATCAGTTCGCCGTGGAGATATATCTGCCGACAGGAGCGTCGCTTGAACGTACTACGGCTATTGCTGACAGTTTGGAGAAGATCCTTTTAAAGGACAAGAGGATTACAAGTATTTGTTCGTTCAAAGGTATGTCTTCTCCGAGATTTCAAGCGGGCTATGCGCCGCAATTTGCCGATAAGAACTATGCACAATTTATTGTCAATACCAAGGGAATCAGAACTACGGTTGAGCTTTTGGATGAGTACACCGATAAATACCAAACCTACTTTCCTGATGCGTATGTTAAATTCAAGCAAATAATGTACGGCGATGCAAGTAATCCTATTGAAGTGAGAGTTTCGGGTGTCGATTTGATGCAAATCAAAAAGGCGGTTGATACTATCACACTTTTGATGCGGCAAAATGAAAATCTAACTCTTGTACGCAATGATTTCAACGAATATTTGCCTGCGGTGGATATTGATTTGAATGAAAGCAAATCGCAAATGATGGGCATCAGTCCTTCTACTTTGCAACTGACCCTTGCAATGCGTTATAATTCCTCCGGACTTCCTTTGGCGGAGATATACAATAATGACTACAAAACGCCGATTTGTTTGAAGAGCATAACTTCTGACAGCAACACCACCGAAGATTTGAAAAGCGAATTGATACCCGTTGCGGGCGGATTGACTAATGTTCCGCTTCGGAGCATATCCGATATTAATACGTCGTATCATTACGGTCAAATCTCAAGAAGAGGCGGCGTTAGGACGGCAACAGTGCTTAGCGAAGTCAAAAGAGGCGAAAACACAGCCGCAGTTTTTGACGCTCTTATTGCACAAATGAACAAAATTTCCTTACCTGAAGGCGTGAGCATCACATACGGCGGCGATTATGAGTCAAATGAAGACAATATGCCGAAGATTATCGGCGGTTTAATCATTGCCGTAGTGATTATATTCTTTATTTTGGTGTTCCACTTTAAGAAATTGTCGCTTGCGTTCTTGCTTTTGTGTTCGTTATTATTGACGTTATTGGGTGCAAGTGTGGGAATGATAATCGCAGGCGTGGATTTATCAATCACGTGCTTCTTGGGAATAATTGCACTGATGGGAATATTGGTTAGAAACGCCATAATCATGTATGACTATGCGATAGAATTGCAGCACAAAGACAATCTACCTCCGCAGGAAGCCATCTTCCTGTCGGCAAAACGGCGTATGCGTCCGATATTCTTAACTTCTGCGGCGGCAAGTATGGGAGTTATACCTATGATATTAGGCAAAAGTTCCCTATGGATGCCTATGGGTGCGGTTATATGCTACGGAACTATACTTACAATGTTTTTTATTCTCACAGTTTTGCCTGTTGCATACGCTTTAATTAATAAGAAAACAAAATAATACGACATGAAAAAGATAAATTCAATACTTATATTAATGATATCAGGACTTGTTGCATCGATATATACAAACGCACAGACTTATACCTTAAATCAAGTCAAGGATTCGGCGTTGAAGAACAACCTGACGTTGAAAAACGCTGACATTTCGCTGCAACAAAGCCGTCAAACGCAAAAAGAAGCATTTACTAACTATTTTCCGAAAGTCAGTGCTACGGGCGGAGCGTTTAAAGCCAACAAAGATTTGGTTGAAATCAATATGTCGCAAGAACAAATGATGGCTATGCAGGACGTTTTGCAGAATATGCCGTCGTTTGGTGCCTTTGTACCGCAGGAGTCGGGCTATATAGACGGCGGAATTATGGCTTCGGTGTCGGCAATTCAGCCTTTGTTTGCGGGAGGACGCATCATAAACGGCAACAAACTCGCAAGAGTGGGCTTGGAAGCGGATTCGTTGAAATATAACCTCACAAAAAATGAGATAAACTTATTGTCGGAAACGTATTTCTGGCAGGTAGTGAACTTGGAAAACAAACTAAAGACCGTAGATGCCGCAATAGAGATGTTAAACTCCATCAAGCGGGACGTAAATCTTGCCGTAAAGGCGGGAATACGCACAAATAACGATTTACTTCAGGTGGAACTGAAATTAAATGAGATGTCGGTAAACAAGATTCGCCTTGAAGACGGATTGAAATTAAGTAAGATGCTTTTGGCTCAACATATGGGAATGGAGACATCGGATATTGAACTTTTGACATTGGATTTAGAGGGCATGGCATCGGATTTAGAAGAAACAAACATCCAATGTCAAATATCCAATGTCCGATATCCGATATACTAATGAGTATTTGTTGTTACAAAAGAACGTTGAGGCGAAAGAGTTGATGAAAAAGATAGAAACGGGTAATAATCTGCCGAGTGTTGCTGTCGGCGCTGCGTATGCGTACAATAATTTAATGGATAAAGATTATAAACGCGGATTTTTGTTTGCAACTGTCAGTGTTCCGATCAGTGATTGGTGGGGCGGCAGTCATAGAATCAAGAAAAAGAATTTGGAAGTCATTGTCGCGCAAAACGAATTGGAAGATAATACGCAGAAACTTCAACTCCGCATTCAGCAAACCTACAACGAAATGACTGCATCTGCCAAACAGGTACAAGTAATGCGGAAAAGCGTTGAGCAAGCAGAGGAAAATTTGCGTAACCATCAGAACTTCTTTAAAGCAGGTACGGTAACGATGTCGGATTTACTGCAATCGCAGATGTTACTTATCCAATCACAAAACGATTTAGAGGACGCAAAAGCCGATTTACAGATAAAAACTCTCAAATATAAGCAATCCATCGGAGAAGAATAGATTACGTAGTATGTAATATGTTATACATACTACGTATAACGTATTACATATAACGTACTACATAATACGTACTACATACTATGTATAACATATTACATAATACGTATTACATGTTTTCGCGGTATTCTTTGGGGGACATTCCGGTCTGTGATTTGAAAAATTTACCGAAGAATGACAAATCAGGGAAGTCCATTTCAAACGAGATTTCTTTGATTGATTTATCTGTGTATTTTAATTTCTGAATTATTGCTTTGGTTGTAGTCAAGTGCACCCAATATTGCGCACTTTTTCCGCTTGCTTTCTTAACGCATGAGGAAAGATATTTCGGCGATATGTTTAATTTGTCGGCTATGACGTTTATTTTTCTCAATTTGCCGCCGTTTTGTTCCAATAGTTCCAAGAAATGAGAAAATATAAAGTCATGGCGGTCAGCCATAGTGCCGCCGGAATCGGATTTCTCCATTTCTTCTTCCACTATGCTTAGGTATACGTATGCCAAACAGCGGAGCAAACTTTCCATAACTTCTTTATGATATCTTTTGTGCTCTTTTCCTTTCAGTACGGGGATGACAGAGTGGAGCAAATACATCTCATCGGCGTATTGATCGGTTATTTCCAAAACGGGATGCTGCTTACAAAAGAAGCGGGACTGTATCATGGATTTGCTTAACATAAGGTTATTGTCCAAAGGCTTCAAAGAAAAACACAAAAGCGTCACTTCCAAATCATCACTTGCCAAATAGGACTCAATAATCGTATTGGGCGCCAAAATAAGCACGTTGCTTGCGCCTATAAGGTGTAATTTGCCTTCGATATTAACGCTTATCTGTCCTTTTTGACATATAACCACGGTGACCATATCCAATAACATTCCGTTTTCTTTCCTCGGCAATTCGCTGATATCGGACATTATTAATATTTCACCGTTATTGTAATCAATGTTTTCCAATGCGGAAAAATCCTTTATGCTTATCTTTTTCATGATACTATTGTTTGTTGTGCAAAATTACGCAAATAATCCTTTGAAAAGTGGTTTAATTGTCCCTAACAGTGGTATAATTTCTGCCCCGTCGCATTTTAATCTTAAAAAAAGGGTTTTTTTACCCCGAAAAAACCCTTTTTTTGATAAGAAAAAACCCTTTTTTTCAGAATAAGACGGCAAGGGGCAAAAATCATTCGTCATAGGGCATAGGTTTTTTGTCATAGGGCATAGTTTTTTTACTATAAGGCAGAGATTTTTTATTATAGGACATAAGTTTTTTGTTATAGGACAAGCGTTTTTTGCCATATAACAGAAAAATTACTTATTCCTAATTGCTTTTTTAGTGGTCGTATTGTAGTTATTGGGCAAAGGATAACGGTTTTATCATAATTTTGAGGAAAATTTGAACACCTTGTTGTTGCGGAAAATAAGGAAATTTGCACATCATTTAGAAATAATAAAATTTTATCACAATGAAAATAAACAAGATAATTATTGCTTCCGCTGTTGCAATGCTTTGCATCGGTTGTTCGCATAAACAAGAGAATAAAACGACTGACCAAAAGGTTAAAGTGGAGACTCAAAAAGTTGAAATGCTGAATTATTCCGCCCAAAACTCATATAACGGTGTTGTGGAGGAGGACCAAGGCGTTATTTTGAGTTTCTTTTCAGGCGGTAAGCTTGACAGAATAAATGTAACGGAGGGGCAGTTCGTTGGTCAGGGACAACTTTTGGCTCAAGTGGATGAAGAAAATTTCAGGAACCTGCATCAGGCCAGTCAGGCGATGAAAGATCAGGCTGAAGATGCATATAACCGTCTTAAAACGTTGAAAGACAGCGGTTCTTTAGCGGAGATACAGTGGCAGGAAGTGACAAGCAAACTGCAACAAGCCGTTTCAAGCGAACAAATATCCATGAAAACGCTTAAAGATGCGAAAATGTATGCGCCGTTTTCGGGTTATATTGCAAAGAAATACGTTCAAAAAGGTGAGAATCTTGCACCTAATGCCCCGATATTGAAGTTGGTGAAAATAGATAACGTTAAAGTAAAAATATCTTTGCCCGAAGAAGAGATAAGCAGCGTAAAGGTGGGTCAAAACGTGAAGATAAAAGCAGCGGCATTGGGAGATAGGATTTTTAACGGCAGAATTGCGGAAAAAGGAATCAATGCCGACAGATTTTCACGCACCTATGAAGTGAAAATAACAGTCAATAATTCTGACAAATCATTGCTTCCCGGTATGCTTTGCGATGTTTATTTAGTTGGAAACGCTCCGCAGGACGTTATCATACTGCCTTGCGATGTCGTTCAGATGGATTGGGACAATAAACCGTTTGTTTGGAAAGCCGTACAAGGCAAAGCGCAAAAGCAATACGTGAGGTTGGGAATGAATGTTGCCAAAGGCGTTCAGGTTACTGACGGTTTGTCGGTGCAGGATGAGATAATAATACAGGGACAACAGAAGGTATCCCAGGGATCTGATATTTTTACGGACAAAAAAGGATAAGTGTTCATATAATTTAATAAGCAGTGCGTTTGAGAGGATAAAAGCAAACGTTATTTGTTAATTCCGCAGGTATCTTTAGCGATATTAGCGGAATTTTTTATACTTTTGCCCCTTCAAAATAATAAAGTATGGAATTCAGATTGCACAGCGAGTTTAAGCCTACAGGGGATCAGCCGCAGGCGATACAGCAACTTACCGACGGAATAAAGCAAGGACAGCAGGCACAAGTCCTTTTAGGTGTTACGGGAAGCGGCAAAACTTTCACTATTGCCAATGTTATTCAAAATATAGGCAAGCCTACCATCATAATGAGCCATAATAAGACTTTGGCGGCGCAGCTTTACGGCGAATTCAAACGTTTTTTTCCCGAAAATGCAGTGGAATACTATGTTTCTTACTATGATTACTACCAACCCGAAGCCTATATTCCGCAAACAAATACGTATATAGAAAAGGATTTGGCGATAAATGACGATTTGGATAAGCTGCGTTTGTCGGCGGCAAGTGCATTGCTATCGGGCAGAAAGGATGTTATAGTCGTTGCAAGCGTAAGTTGTATTTACGGTATAGGCAATCCGACGGATTTCGCTGCGGGAACCATCAAAATAAAGGTAGGGCAGAAGGTTGAGATGAATACATTCCTGCTTGCGCTTGTCAATTCACTTTATTCGCGTAATGAGATAGAATTTTCAAGAGGTAAGTTTCGGATAAAAGGCGATACGGTGGATATTCATCCTGCATACGCCGATTATGCTTACCGCATTGTGTTTTTTGATGATCAGATAGAAAGTATTTCTAAATTCGACGTGCTGACAAATAAGACTGTAGAAAATTTATCCGACATGGTTTTATATCCTGCAGCTAACTTCTTAACCAATAGGGAGACTTTGTCCACTGCGTTAAAGGAGATACAAACGGATATGTTTGCCTGCAGGGATGAATTTAATGCCAACGGACAGTTATTGGAAGCCAAACGTTTGGAAGAAAGAGTGAATAATGATATGGAAATGCTGCAGGAATTGGGTTATTGCAGCGGTATTGAGAATTATTCACGTTATTTTGACAGACGGCAACCGGGGGAAAGACCGTTTTGTTTGTTGGATTATTTCCCGGAAGATTATTTGATGATAATAGACGAAAGCCATGTTACAGTTCCGCAGATACATGCCATGTACGGAGGGGACAGAAGTCGTAAACAAAACCTGGTACAATACGGATTCCGTTTACCTGCGGCATTTGATAACCGTCCTTTGCGGTTTGAAGAGTTTAAACAACTGCAACCGCAGACGGTATATATGTCTGCAACTCCGTCACCTTATGAAATAAACGAATCTGGCGGTGTAATTGTAGAGCAATTGATAAGACCGACGGGATTGCTAGACCCTGTTATAGAGGTGCATCCTGCCAAGACGCAGGTTGATGATTTGTTGGAGGAGATATCCAAGGTTGTGGATAAGGATGAAAGGGTTTTGGTTACAACGCTTACCAAACGTATGGCGGAGGAATTGACACAGTATTTGATGCGGTTGGATATAAGAACGAAATACATACATTCGGATATTGACACATTGGAGCGTGTGGAAATTATGAATGATTTGCGTGCTGGAAGTTTTGACGTACTTGTCGGCGTGAACCTTTTAAGAGAGGGATTGGATTTACCGGAAGTTTCTTTGGTTGCTATTTTGGATGCGGATAAAGAAGGTTTTTTACGAAGTGACAAAGCTTTGATTCAGACTATAGGCAGGGCTGCAAGAAACGTGAACAGTAAGGCAATACTTTACGGAGATAAGATAACGGATTCCATGCAAAGAGCAATAGACGAAAACCACCATAACCGTGAAAAACAAATTGCATACAATAAGCAGTACAATATTGTTCCCAAGCAAGTAAAAAGAGAAATAGACAACATACTGCCGCAATCGGAGAAAAAGGAGGCGGATAAGCAACATAAAGCATCACAATCAAAAGCAAAGCAAGAAGCACAGAAGATTACTGCGCAGGAGAATAAGACAAATGAGTATTTAATCAAGCAATTGGAGAAGAAGATGAATGATGCCGTAAAGACATTGGATTTTCTTCAGGCGGCTGTTTACCGTGATGAAATAAAGAAACTGAAAAACACAGGGGAATAATAAACAGAGTTACCGACTTGCGAAAGAGCAAAACCTTCGCATTATATAGAAGAAATTGATGACCGCGAATATTTATTCAATTTGGTAACAACGGCATACAATTTCCTTAAAGATTTAAAACTGAAGAAAAGATAAAAAAATAAAGAGAGAAAATAATATGATATATTTCTCTCTTTATTCAGTAATATATTGAAATAAAAGATTATTCTTTTGCAGGAGCTGTTCCCATACGTTTTGCCATTTCTTCTACTATGAACGAAGCTACGTCATCTGCGTATGTGTTCATTCCGAAGCCTGCGTCGTAACCTAATTCTTTTGCCAATTCGTGAGTGATACGTGCACCTCCGCAGCAAAGTATTACTTTGTCCCTTAAACCTTCGGCTTCCAACATCTCAACAAGTTCGGTCATGTTTTTGATATGGACGTCTTTTTGCGTAACTGTTTGAGACACCAATAAAGCATCGGCATTCATTTCAATGGCTTTGGCAATAAATTCCTCATTAGGTACTTGAGATCCCATGTTCAAAGCTTCTATCATTTCATAACGTTCCAATCCGTAATGTCCTGCGTAACCTTTCATGTTCATTATCGCATCAATACCCACGGTATGGGCATCCGTTCCCGTAGAAGCACCGACTACAACAATCTTTCTTCCTATATAGTCTTTAATATATTGATCCGTTGTAGGCATATCCATAGTATGTGATTCTACTTTCGGAACATGGATTGAAGTATAATCAACCGTATGGATTGTAGAACCGTAGCAATTGAAGAATGTAAAGCCTTCCGTTAATTCTTTATAATATACAACCAAAGGATTCTCAAATCCCATCTTCTTCAGCAATTGTTTTGCAGCTTCAATGCCTTCGTCATTGCAAGGAACGGGAAGTGTGAAACTCAATTGCGTTTTTCCGTCATTCATTGTATCACCGTAAGGTTTAACTTTCGTTAAATCCAAATTGGTGTCGAAATCTCTTTTCTCTGTTGAATATAATCCTGCACTCATTAGTATCTTCCTCCTTTGCCTTTCATTAATTCAATAAACGGATTGTAGTAGTTGTCAGATTTTTCAAAAACTCCGTCCAAACCTTTACCGCCGTCACGCGGACGTTTTACATCTCCGAATATACCTTTTTCCAATGCGGTAAACAAACCTTCGGATTGCATTTTCTCCAATAGCTCAACGGCATCGTCCAATACCTTTTTGGCACGTGTTTGCATTATACCGTCTTTTTTGTATTCTATATCGTCTCCAAAATGCCGCATGTTATTAAAAATATATCGGGCATTTTCTATACTTACATAACGGTCTGACATGAAAGGAGTGTGTATTGCTTCGGTCATCATACCCAATAGTTGCAGACCTTGATGAGTCATTATACCTATTTGGTTAAACAAAGCGTCCTGTATTTGCCCGCGGAAAATATTTCCCGTCATAAACTTGGTAGGAGGCATATATTTAATAGGAGCTTTAGGGAATATCTCACGGATTAATTGAGCCTGTGCAAGTTCGTATAAAAATCCGTCTTCCAATTGAGGATCCATTTCAAAGGCATGTCCCAGTCCCATTTGTTCTTCAGGCATACCTGCAGCGAAGGCTAATTGTTCGTTAATGAAATCAGACGCCAATACAGTGTGTGCCTGTTCAAAAGCATCGGCAGTCGTTAAATAATTATCTTCACCTGTATTGATTATGATGCCTGCAAATCCGTTTATAATACGGGAAAAGAATTGGTCAATCAATGTACGCTTCATATTGATGTCGCGGAACAAGATTCCGTACAACGCATCGTTTAACATGACATCCAATCCTTCCAATGCACCCATTACTGCAATCTCCGGCATGCACAATCCCGAACAATAATTACACAAACGGATGTATCTGCCTACTTCTTCGCCCACTTCATCCAATGCTTTACGCATAATACGGAAGTTTTCCTGTGTAGCAAACGTACCTCCGAATCCTTCCGTTGTGGCACCGTAAGGAACGTAATCCAGCAAACTTTGACCCGTAGTACGTATAACGGCTATTATATCAGCACCCTGACGGGCACCTGCCTGTGCCTGAATGACGTCTTCATAGATATTACCGGTTGCAACTATAATATAAAGGTATGGTTTAGGGCCTTCACCTATTGTATCAATGTAATGCTCGCGTTTTCTTCTTCTGTCAATGATACGCTTTATAGATGCGTCAATGTAAGGTTGCAAACTCTCTTTTGCTTTTTGTTTGTCACCCTGCGGAAGCTTGGTAATATCCAACTTATCATCTGCAATATCCTGCGCAATCTCTTGCGGAGATTTACCGGTTTGCAAAACGGCATTGCCCATGATGAACATAATACCGTCGTTAATCAATCCCTTGTCTTTAACATAATCTACAACAACGTTTGGCAAAGGAACTTCATCCTGATTAACCCCGTCAATACCTAATAATCTGCAAATGGTTCTTTCGCATGTAACGGTGGAGTAGGAGGAAGCGAATTGCTCAACTTCATCTGATATTTTCTTTGCCAGTTGTTTGCCTTTAAGAACTTTGTTAAAGTCAATACCTAATTTACTTTCCATTTAAGATATATGTGTTTTTTATTTCTGTGACAAAACTATAATTTAATAATTTGCAAAATTACGAAAAATTTACCAAATCTACAAATTGCAGCAAATTAAAGGAAGTTTTATTTATTTACAAAAGTAAAATAATTTTATATATTAACATTTGTAAACGAAAGTAAATACAATAAATTATATTTATTTTTGTAAAAATACAGTTAAATATGATTTAAAGTAATTAAATGAGAATATTTTTAAATTTATGCATAGTTAGTATTCAATATAAACATAATTAAATCAGATAATTAAATTATTTAATTAAACTGATGCTATATTAAAAAATAAGGATTTTATATAAAAATGAATAAAAATGTGAGATTGATAATATAACTACCTAATATAAAATATTTAATAAATGTTATATAAATTGAAACATTAATTATAAAATAACGTATCGGTAATATAGAAATGTAAAATAATGTATTTAGGGGATTATACCTAATATGTATTATACAAATGTAAATAAAATTAAGTTTAAATATATAATTGTAAAAATATTATGCAGAATAGAATTCTTCAAATAATGGATAATTACGGTTTAAATCCTGGACAATTTGCCGACAAGTTAGGATTGCAACCTGCGAATATATCCCACGTGTTGGCAGGCAGAAATAAACCGTCGTTGGATTTCGTTACGCGTATTTTAAACGTTTTCCCGGATATCAATTATAAGTGGTTAATCTTTGGTAACGGTCCTATGCTTACCGCAGGTACGCCGCTGAATGAAAAGAAAAATCAAGACACCGAAACAAAAAGCGGACAATACGCTTTAAATCCACAAATGGATTTATTCGGACAGCAAACCGTGAAAACAAAAGCGGAGCCTACGGAAACAAAACCTGAAAAAAAGGAACCGTTAAGGCAGAATAATTATTCAACTCCGCATGCCGTGAAAACAGACAACCGCAATGAAAACACCGTACATGCGGATAAAAATAGCAAACATATAGAAAAAATCATCGTGTTGTATGATGACGGAACTTTTGAGCAACGTTAAGGATTTATTTTAATGAAATTACAGACGCAAAAGTTGAATTACCGCAGCGGTTTTGCATGCGGAAAAAATAAAATATTGCCGCTGAAAAATAAAGCGCCGTTTCAATAAAATAAAACAACGTTTTATTTTACCCAAGCGCTGTTTTAATTCAGCCAAACACCGTTTTAATTCTGCGTGATAACGTTGTGTTTTGTGAAATTGCCGTAATTTTGCAACGTGATAATAAAATATCTTGAAAAATGAACGTAGAAGAATTCCGTGACTATTGTTTGTCACTTCCTTATGTGACGGAAAAAATGCCTTTTACCGCCGTAAAGGATTCTTACAGCAGGGACGTGCTTTGTTTTTACATAGGAACGAAATGGTTCTGCTATGTAAACATACAAGTCTTTGACAGATGTTGTTTAAAGATGAACCCGGAGGATGCCGTTGCCTTAAGGCAGCAGTACGAAGGCATCAAACCCGCTTGGCACATGAATAAAAAACATTGGTCTGACGTTTATTTCCGCTCTGATGTCCCTTCGTCATTGATAAGAGACCTTGTACGCCAATCATACGACTTGGTAAAACAATCACTTCCCAAAAAAGAAAGGGAACTTGTTGAGTAAAAAATATAAGACGCCTTTTTGCCGCATGTTCACGGCAATTTCTTTCTAAAATGTCAGCGAAAGATTGAATGAAAATGCCTTTTCATTGTAATTATATGCGGGAATAATAAGCAGTGACGTCTTTTTACATTCCTGTAAATGAAATAAACGGGATTCCATTGGCAAAAGCAGATATGCAAGCTCAACGGAAATAATTCCAATGCCCGCACCAGCCAAAACATCGTTGAACCAATGGCGCTGATTGTACATTCTCAATACTCCGACAGCCGCCGCAATTGAATAAGCACCCACTGCCCATAGCCCGCCGTACTCTTTACGGACAAGTTCAGCCCCCATAAAAGCCGTAGCGGTGTGACCGCTCGGAAAAGATGTCTTCGCCTGTGTATCGGGACGCTTTTCGCCTACAGCACGTTTTGTAATATTTACCGACGAAGCGGTAATAAACGCCGAAGTGGTTATCAGGGCTAAACGTTCTTTCATATTATGTTTTGCATCCGCCCCCGTATATTCCGCAAAAAGCGCTGTAGTTGTGGGAACATACTGTATATAGTTGTCAATATGCAGGTAATTGCTGCCTCTTATCGTCATCATACCGTCTTTTATCCTGTTGTTCAAAGAATGAAACCAATTGCTTTCAATTCCGTACGAACCGACGGCAATAAGCGATGTGGGAACAACATAATCCGCCCATTTCTGCCCTGCAGAAGGCATAATAACACAATGCAACATCATTGCACAAATAACAAATCTCTTCATTTTGGTCGTTTTTAGAGTTTTGATTAAATTGTTATGTAATTATATTGAAATACAAAATGAAAAATCAGGTATATTCTTTGCAATTGTTTTATAAACTCAAGGGAACGACCAAGAACCCACTGTAACTAAAACATACAAACAAACACCTGATAGTGTTAATTGCAGTTTTTAATCCGTTACGTTACTTACTCTTTTTATCGGTCGTATTTATGAGTTTTGCAACAGTATACAAAATTTTTACGTTATTGTATTTCAAAGCCGCTTTACGTCAAAAGCGGAGTGCAAAATTACAAAAAGATTTTTATTAGTTGCGGATAAATCCCGTAAAACTTCAACCCTGCGCCTTTATGCAGCCTTTTGCTTTGACAGGAATATGTTTTGCGAAGTTAAAACGTATACCTATATATATATAATATAGTATATTACCGTGATGAAATTGCGCAAAATATCCGCCCGTATGCGATAATATCACGCCCTAAAGCATGTTTTTGCAGCCCCGTGCCGTATTAATTCAGAAAAAACCCTTTTTTTACCTCAAAAAAACAGTTTTTTTGACCCGAAAAAACCCTTTTTTTGAAAATAAAACGCCACGGGGCGGCGCAGACATGCAATAAAGCGGCAATGAAAATACGCAGGGCGGTGGTTTTATGTAAAAATAAATAAATTTTTTATAGTTTTTTGTCCGCAATTGGAAATAAAGTTGTAATTTTGCGGAAAGTTTTTCCGTTAAGATGCAATTCTGATACTTTGAATTGCACGGATATTCCCGAAAAACAATTTTTTAAGACTTTAAACAGTAACAATCACGTATATATACATTAATACAGACAAGTATGTACAGTAAATCACAGTTGGAACAATGTTCCCTGCCCGAACTGAAAGCAATAGCAAAGCAGATGGACGTTCCAAAGACAGCGCGGTTAAACGATACACAGGAATTAATCTATAAGATTTTGGATTTTCAGGCTGCAAACCCTGATACAAATGCAGCATCCGACGCACAACAAGTGCAAGCAACTGCCAAAAAACGCGGCAGACCTCCTAAAAATGCCGCCAAACCGCAGGAAGAAGAGCCACAGCAACAGCCTTTGGCGGATACACCGAAAGAAATAACGGGCAAACGTCCGCGTACTCATATAAAACCGAGACCTATTGCAGGATCTGCAATGTTGCATGACGATAACGAAAATGCAGTCGTATCGACAGCTACTTTATTTCAGGCAAAACAACAAATAGTTAAGGATTTGAATGTATCCAAACTGCCTGACGGTCCGAAAATAGAGGAATTGAATATCCCGGATTTCCAACCAAAACGTCCGATTGTTAACAATAATGACAGAATAAGACCGATGGCTGCTGCCAAACCTAACAATATGCAGCCTAAACCTGCAAACAATATAAGAAATAACAATCCTGCGGGAGTAAATAATAACAGTAATGCCGTAAACAACGACAGAGTTGCGGTAATAAACAACAATAAGCCAGCGGTAAGCGATGCCGATACTCTGAAAGAGGATCCAAACATAATATTTCCTACTGATACGGAAGGATTAATAGAAGCCGAAGGCGTATTGGAGCTTATGCCTGACGGATACGGCTTTTTGCGTTCAAGCGATTACAACTACCTTAACTCACCGGATGATATTTATATCTCAATGTCGCAGGCTAAATACTTCGCACTTAAAGCCGGTGATACGGTACGCGGAATGATACGTCCGCCGAAGGAAGGCGAGAAATATTTCCCGATGGTTAAGGTGATGAGTATTAACGGTATTAAACCGGAATCCATACGTGACAGAATAGCATTCGAATATCTTACGCCGTTGTTCCCTGAAGAAAAATTCAAACTTACGGGTCATCAGGGCGAAAACCTTTCTACGCGTATTATAGATCTGTTTACTCCGATAGGAAAGGGACAGCGTGCGATGATAGTGGCTCCTCCGAAAACGGGTAAGACAACATTGTTGAAGGATGTGGCTAATGCCATTGCTGCTAACCATCCAGAAGTATATCTTATCGTACTTTTGATAGATGAAAGGCCTGAAGAAGTCACCGATATGCAGCGTACGGTTAATGCCGAAGTGATTGCTTCTACTTTTGACGAACCTGCAGAACGCCATGTGAAGATAGCAAATATTGTTTTGGAGAAAGCTAAACGTATGGTGGAATGCGGACACGACGTGGTGATTGTTTTGGACAGTATTACAAGACTTGCACGTGCTTATAACACGGTTGCACCTGCCAGCGGCAAGGTTCTTTCGGGAGGTGTGGAGGCTAACGCACTTCAAAAGCCTAAACGTTTCTTCGGTGCGGCACGTAATATTGAGAACGGGGGAAGTTTGACCATTATTGCGACGGCTCTGATTGAGACGGGGTCGAAAATGGACGAGGTTATATTCGAAGAATTCAAGGGAACGGGAAATATGGAATTGCAATTGGACAGAAAATTGTCTAACAAGCGTATTTACCCTGCCGTTGACTTGGTTGCATCGTCCACAAGGCGTGATGATTTGCTTCTTTCGGATAATGTATTGAACAGAATGCTTATCCTGCGTAACTATATCGCAGATATGACGCCTAACGAAGCAATGGATTTGATTAAAAACCGTATGTCGGTAACCAGAACCAACGAAGAATTTTTACTTAACATGAACGGATAAATTTTTATGTAGTATGTATTATGTAGTACGTAGTATGTAGTATGTAGAGTTACGTACTACGTACTACATAAAGCGTACTATGTAAAACATAAAAAGTACTACATACAACATAAAACATACTACATATTACATAAAAACGTACTACATAAAACATAATACATAATATAATATGAGCAGTGAAGATATATTTAAAAAGATAGTTTCGCACGCAAAAGAATACGGATTTATATTTCCTTCCAGCGAATTGTATGACGGATTGGGTGCAGTGTATGATTACGGCCCTAACGGCGTGGAATTGAAAAATAATATTAAGCAATATTGGTGGCGTTCGATGACGCAGATGCATGAAAACATTGTCGGTGTGGACAGTGCTATATTTATGCATCCTAAAATATGGAAAGCCAGCGGTCATGTGGATGCTTTCAACGATCCTTTGATAGATAACAAAGACAGTAAGAAACGTTACCGTGCCGATGTGTTGATTGAAGACCATATTGCAAAGATTGAAGAAAAAATTAATAAGGAAATAGCCAAGGCAAAGAAGCGTTTCGGAGACAGTTTCAACGAAGAACAATTCCTTGCAACAAGTGAGCGCGTCAAAGGCTACAAACAGGAGATGGAAACGATACATCAAAGGTTTGCAGACCTAATGAACGCAAATGATTTGGCAGGATTGAAGTCTTTGATAGAGGAGTTGGGCATTGTTTGTCCTATTTCGGGAACAAGAAATTGGACTGACGTAAGACAGTTCAACCTGATGTTCGCAACGAAGATGGGTTCCGTTTCCGACGACAGCGACACTATCTATTTAAGACCCGAAACGGCACAGGGTATTTTCGTAAATTACCTGAACGTTCAGAAGACTAACCGAATGAAAATACCGTTCGGTATTGCCCAAATAGGCAAAGCGTTCCGTAATGAAATAGTTGCACGTCAGTTTATCTTCCGTATGCGTGAATTTGAGCAGATGGAAATGGAATTTTTCTGCCGTCCTGGAACTGAAATGGATTGGTTTAACTATTGGAAAGAAGAAAGAATGAATTGGCATTTGGCTTTGGGAATCCCTAAAGAGAAATACCGTTATCACGATCACGAGAAATTGGCGCATTATGCCAATGCAGCAACGGATATTGAGTTTGAATTTCCGTTTGGTTTCAAGGAATTGGAAGGAATCCACTCAAGAACGGATTTTGATTTGAAACGCCATCAGGAGTTCAGCGGAAAGAAAATCCAATACTTCGATTCGGAAATAAACGAAAGCTACACGCCGTATTGCGTAGAGACTTCCATAGGTTTGGACCGTACATTCTTGGCTGTATTTTCGCATGCATATAAAGAAGAAACACTTTCAGACGGACAAACCCGCACGGTATTGAATCTGCCTAAACAATTGGCACCGTATAAAGTGAGTGTGCTTCCGTTGGTTAATAAGGACGGTTTGCCGGAAATGGCACGCAGCATTATGAATGATTTGAAATTCACAATGCGAACCCATTATGAGGAAAAAGATACCATAGGCAAGCGTTACAGACGCCAAGATGCCATCGGTACTCCTTATTGTATCACGGTGGATAATGACTCGCTTAAAGACAACAGCGTAACCATCCGCTTGAGAGATACGATGCAGCAGGAAAGGGTAGCTGTTGACAATATCAAAACGTATATTGCAAGCCATTAAATTATGCCTTAAAAAATAAAACAATGATATACGGAATTTTTGACGGCGTTTTATTTTCTTAAAACGCCGTTTCAGTAAAATAAAACGCTGTTTTAAATTTTTAAAACGGCGTCTTATTTTTGCTATGTGTAATAAGCTAATTTTCAAAGAGGTATTTTACATCTTTTTTCCCGTTATTGCTTCGGTTACATTGATGATGTAATCGCCTAATTTCTCCAATTGTGCAAACATATTGCTGTAGAAAATTCCCGTTTGATAAGAATAGTCGTTGTGTTGGATTGATTCGGTATGTTCTTCGCGGAGTTTGTCCCTCATTTTGTTAATCCTGTTTTCCCAATCTTCCGCTTTGTCCAATTTAACCGAATTGTAATTCTCCGTAAGGTTCTCATTCATCTGTAGTAATGCCCCCTGAACCAGTTTAAACATGGATTCAATGTTTTCGGTCATGTGTGCGGAGAATTCAATATGCTGTTTGTTTTTACCTTCTATTGCAAGCGACATCTGATAACATGAATCGCCTATACTTTCCAGATTGTCAACAATTTTAAGCATACTCTCCACTTCTTTGGAACCCCTTACCGACAGACCGTTTTCCGATACGTTGGTCAAATAATGCGCAATCTCAACTTCCATTCGGTCGGTGATTTCCTCATATTTCGCGGTCCTTTCGGCAAGTTTGGAAAACTGTTTGGCGTCCTGAAGAGTGAATAATTCTGGAATGAAATCAAACATCTTGACCACACGTTTGGAAAATACCTCTATCTCTTTCTTTGCAGGCTCAAGTGCAATTTCTCCCGTAGAAATAAATCCCTGTTTGATATATTTCAATCTGAATTCTTCTTCATCATCAGTGTCGGGAACAAGTTTATAAAGTATTTTTATCATTGTAGGAATAAACCAAACAAGAAGTGCGGAATTGGCAATATTAAAGAAAGAGTGGAAGCAGGCAAGTGCAACGGGTATACTCATAGCATTGATGTCAGGATCGGCAAAACCTATCATCATAATAAAATGCCGTATCAACCAAGTGACAGGGAAGAACAGAATAAGAATCCATACAACGCCCGTAAAATTGAACAGAAAATGTGCTCTGGCAGCACGTTTTGCCGTTCTGTTTGCCACCATTGCGGCAATATTTGCAGTTATCGTCGTTCCTATATTCTCACCCAAGCACAAGGCACATGCCATTTCGAATGTTATAAGTCCTTTTGCGCACATTACAAGCGTAACTGCCATCATTGCAGTGGATGATTGTATGCAGAAAGTAACTATTGAACCTATTACGACAAATAAAAGAATGGACAAATAACCATAATTTGACAGTGTGGCAACGGTTTCCACCAATGAAGAGTATTGCGGTTGCGTGAAATCAGGCACCATGGACTGCAGAATTCCCAATCCGTAGAATATAAGTGCAAATCCGATAACAAAACAACCCGTTGTCTTGTATTTTTTCGTCATTATAAGAGGAGTGGCAAGGGCAATAAGCGGAAGACAGAACTTGGTTATTGAAAAATTAAATCCCAGTAATGATATAATCCATGCAGTTAATGTCGTTCCTATATTGGCTCCCATAATTATGGTGATAGCCCCGCTTAACGAAAGCAGACCCGCATTGACAAAACTTACCGCCATAACTATCGTTGCGGCGGATGCGTTCATTACAATTGTCATTCCTATACCTGTAAGAATGCCTTTAAAAGGATTGGAGGTCATTTTGTTTAACAAACTGCGTAAACCATCACCTGCCAATTTCTGTAAACTGTCGCTCATTATCGTCATTCCGTAAAGGAATAAGCCCAATGCTCCGAGAAAATTCAGTATGCTAAGTACGATACCCATTCTGTTTATTATATTATGTAAAACAAAAAAATGCAGACAAGTAATCAAAAACTTATCTACATTTTATATTTACTAATTAATTATTTTCTTTTCGATGTCTTCAACGTTTTTGCGGTAGTTCTTGTCTATCTGACAGCTGTTTTCCACCGATTTGCATGCGTGCAGGACCGTTGCATGATCCTTCTTGCCGCATTTATCCCCTATGGCAACCAATGACGATTTTGTAAGCTTGCGTGCCAAATACATACTTATATGCCGTGCCGTCACAATGTCGCCTTTTCTGGAGCGTGAAAGCATTTGTTCCATTGATATATTGAAATAGTTGCATACCATCTTCTGAATATATTCTATTGTTATCTCTCTGGTATTGGATTTGACGAATTTATCAACTATTTCCCGTGCTAAATCTATCGTAATATCCTGTTTGGAGAGCGTAGCATGCGCCATAACCGAAACCAATGCACCTTCCAATTCCCTTATAGACGTATTTACACTGTAAGCCAAATATTCTATTACTTCGTCAGGCATTGATATGTTGCCGTCATTCTCTATTTTCTTTTTGATTATATCAATTCTTGTCTGCACATCGGGAATCTGCAACTCGGCATTAAGTCCCCATTTAAGACGTGAGAGAACCCTTTCTTCGAAACCCACCATGTCGGCAGGGGCTTTGTCAGATGTTATGATAAGTTGTTTACCCAATGAATGAAGCCAGTTGAATATTTGGAAGAAAATATCCTGTGTGCCTTGTTTTTTCTCCAAATATTGGATGTCATCTATAATTAATACGTCTATCATCATTTGGTAAAACTGCAAAAAGTCGTTTGTCGTGTTGTCCTGTACGCTTTTGACATATTGGCGTATGAATTGGTCGGCACCTATGTACAATACGGTTTTTTCAGGATGCAGTTTCTTTATCTCAATACCTATCGCATGAACCAAATGCGTCTTACCCAAACCAACAGGAGAGTAAATCAAAAGCGGATTGAACGCTGTTTTGCCCGGATTCTGTGCAACGGCGTAACCTGCACTTCTCGCAAACTTATTACATGACCCTTCAATGAAATTTTCAAACGTATAGTTCTCTTTCAATTGGGATTCTACCTTTATGGGTTTTATTCCCGGGATGATGAACGGGTTCGGCAGCTCTTTTATATCGGGATTGTTCAGTATTACGGGGGCTTGTTGCGGTGCGTTTTCAACCACTGAATGATTTACACTGTTCATTGTCATTAGGTTCGCATCCGTTATACGTATCATATACCTTAATTGGGTGGAACTTCCGAATACTCTGCGGATGGTTCTTCCCAATTCGTCGATATAATGAGCTTCTATATATTCGTAATAGTAACTTGTAGGGACTTCAAGATACAAAAAATTATCTTCATATTTCACGGCAGTAATGTCAGAAAACCAAACGGCAAATTCTTCCTTCGGTATAATGTCGGTCAATATCTTAAGGCACTCATCCCAAACCTTTTTCAGCTTATTTTTGTCTGTGTTTTGCATCTTAAACAATATTTTTTTCACAACGCAAAATTATGAATTTATTTTTTTACTTTTTTTTTATTTTTTTGCTTGTAATTCGAAAAAATTCCGTATATAAGGCGGACGGATTGCATGCAATGTCAGAATATGCCCTCAAGCAAATAAAAATTTTTCTATCTACCCTGATTTTCTACTATTTAAATTTACCGACTCATTACATAAAACCATAACTGCCCAATTATAGACTATTTTTTTGAAATAAAAAAATTTTTTAATGTTTTTTTCGTTTTTCTGCATTTTCACCGTAATTTGTCAGCAATAAACGTTAATTCATGCTTTTACAAAACCATTATAAGTTTTATTTAATAAACTTTACTGAATTTTTGTTTAAATTTTTTTCAACAACACGAAGTTAAAAATTTTTAAAATTTCTTTTTTTTCCACACTTTTATTAACAAAATCCGTTTAAACAACGTATCAAAAATTCCGTATTACATACCGCTGAAAAAAGACGGCGTTTTAAGAAATTAATACGGCGTTTTATTTTACTGAAACGCCGTATTAAAAAATTTTAACGCCGTCTTTTTTCATGCTTTTGTATGTTGTTATTAATCAAGAAGATTTAAATCTATTTCTTTATAGGCAATCCGCTTTCTTTTCCATGTGTATGTTATGTGCAAATTGCCGTTTTTGCCCTGTATTACGGCAGGGTAGCTGAATTCCGCATCTTTTTCGTCTTCCAAAACAATTCTTTTCAAAACTGTTTTCATGTCTTTATCAAAAACTAACAGACTTAACGGACTTCTGGCACCCATTTCCTGACCGTCTTTGGTTGCAATGTCATTGCAAACCAATACATGGCGTCCGTCTTTAAGCGTTACGGCGTCAGTACCCGAGTTATTGTTGGGCAGATCAGTCAATTTAACCTTCGTCCACGACATTCCGCCGTCTTTACTGAACGATTGGGCTAAACGGCCGTTCTTTGTGCGGCACAAAACAGTCAGTCTGCCGTCAGGAAGTTTCAATATAGAAGGCTGAATACATATAATAGGTTCTTTTTCCCCTTTAGGCATATTCATTGTTGATATGGCACGGGCAGCTTTTACCGGTCCGACATATTGCCATGCGTTTTTATCCAAATCAAATATTTCAAAATGAATCTTCCAACCGCCTTTTTCCGTACTTGAAGGGCATATCAACTTATTGTTTATCAGTTCGGGTTTGTTTTTTATAGGTCCCAAATAACCTTCGGGCAACATTTGTTTATTACTCCACGTATATCCGTTATCTTCCGAGACGCTGTACCATCCTGTCCAGTCTTGAACATTTTTTCCTATCTTGAAAAACAAAACTAATTTGCCGTTTTGCGGAAATTTGTACAGAACGGGATTGTAGCAAGCTTTCTTTTCTTTCAATTCTCCGTAGGGATTTCCGTCTGCAATCTTAACTGGAGAAAGCCATGTATTAGTTCCGTATTTTTTTCGGGATAACCATATGCACACATCATCACATCCTTCATACGAACCGCCGAAATATGCCGCCAATAAATCACCTTCATCGGTTTGAACGATTGTCGAAGCGTGACAGGATGCGAAAACAGCCGTATCATATAGGAATTCATCGCAGACAAAGGCTTTTTTATCATTGTTTTGTGCCTGCAGAAAAGACCCCAAAAGCCATGTGAAGGCAATAAACCAACTGAATTTTATTTTCATATTATGTAAAAGTATTTTGATGCAAAGTTACGGAAAAATATTTTTATAAAACATCGGCGCAATGTGTAATGTCGGTTTTTTGTTATTACATTATAATAAATTATAGGGATATTTTGATAAAATATAGTGCAAAGACAAAAAAATTATTTAACTTTGCAGCCGCTTAAAAAGCGTATTTATACAATTATATAAATAAGGACAGAAATTATTTTAATATTCTATGAACAGATATTTGCAAATACTTAAAGTTTCGTGGTTTTCCTCGTTGGTTATAACCGTATTTTTTGCCGTAATCACGCTTTTGGTGCCGTTGGTATCTAAAGATTTTTCTTCAAACGGTGCAAACGGTTCGGTATATTGGAATTTTGTATGCATATTATTAATTGTTGCTTTGGTTTTTTATGCAGACAGATACGGAAAAAAGCAGGTAAAGAAATTGCAGTCATCAGATCTTTTGACAAAACTTAAAAATTATAAATCGATATACACAAAACAGATGATGTGTTATGCACTTATAAGCATCGTTTGCTTTGTTATAATGTTGTTAAGCAGACAAATAGGCAGTATAATATTTGATATTTTCTCCTTTTTGCTGATCTTTACCCACAGACCGTCGGCTTTGAAAGTTAAATTTGATTTACACTTAAGCCAAGAGGAGCTTTCAAAATTCAATCATATAAAATTCGGAACCGATTAGTAAAAAAATTAAAGTTTTTTAACACTAAAACGGAAAATTATACTATATTTGCAAATTAAATTTGATTTATATGAATTGGAAAAGGTATATAACCGCATTTTTATTCGTTTTTACGTTGTTAAACGGAGCAAATGCCCAAAGATATTTGGATAATGCAATCCGCCGTCCTGATGATCACAGAAACAAAATACGTTTGGGATTGCGCGCAGGGTTGAATTTAAGCGATTTGACAAGTGCGCAGGGCTTGGATGTGTGGAACGGATTGGCTTATTGGGATATTAATAAAAATTATATAGGTTTTACGGACACCAGAAGCCGTATTGGTTTCAATGCTGGATTGACTGCCCAGCTTAAATTGGTGGACAGATGGTATGTTCAGGCATCTCTTATATGGACAACTAAAGGTTATAAACTTAATTCGCAACAAGTGGAAATCGATGCGCAGGCTCATTATATCCAGTTACCGGTTGAAATGATTTATAAGTATCCTGTCAAGGATGTTGACTTGCTTGTATCGGCGGGATTGTTTTTAGGTGTAGGTGTTTTCGGACAAACTTCGTTTTTTGACCATTACGGACAATATGATGAACCGAGATTGTTCCACACGGCAGTGCAAGAGCCGTTTATTGACGAAGAACACGGCACTTATGACCTTATAGGATGCGATTTTACGGTACACGGTGCAAATGATTATTGGGCTGACGATGACGATACGTTTCTTTCAAGCGGTACATATAAGATTGACGGCGGTGTTCAGGTAGGTTTGGGTTTGGAATGGAAGCAATTCCAGTTTATGTTGTCTTATCAGTTTTCCCTTACATATTTATATAATTATAATTACGATTTCTCGGGACGTTATACGGAGAAAGGACAACCTTATCATAACTCCTGGGAATATTTTAACATGGATGTACCGACTTGTCCGCGGCAACACGTACTTTCTTTCACCGTTTCTTATTTCTTTGATAAGTGGAAACACGGTTTGAAATTGTAATGAAAAAAATTATTTTCATATCGGTATTGTTTTTTACGGCATTGGGAGCTGTTGCACAGCCGCATGAAAGAATGAATGCGGCAGACAGCAGCAGCGAACACATGTCTTTGCATGCCTCGGTGTCATTCGGACAGGATTATTTCAGCAATAATTTTTTCGTAAACACATTCGGAGCGGATTATCAACGGCAATTGGACAATAAAACGGCGATATATTTCGGTGCAAACGTATTTAACATAAATATTGCGCGGGAATTATCCGACAGAAGTCCGAGAAACAGAAATTCTGCATCATTATATTTTGGTGCAACATACAGTCCGAATGATAAATTGACTGTCGGCGGAAGTGTTTTCTATAATGGATTATTTAATGAAGCGGGTGCGAACGTTAATTTGCTTTATCAGTTTTCACAAGACAGTTGGCTGGAGATTTCGGCAACGTTTTCACGCCGTTTATTTACGCCTTCCTACAATCAAACCGTCCCTTATTGGTATAATGAGGCTTTCCATCCGTTCATCATGGGTTATTAAATCATTGAATTTTCTTATTGCCAAAGTATCTTTATCGTTTACGGAATCCAAAACGACTTTTCCGTACCACAAAATGTTGTCTGCAATCAGTAAGCCGCCTTTTGTAAGTTTTTTGACCAACGTAGGGTAGTAGTCAGGATAATGAATTTTTTCGGCATCAAGGAAAATAAGGTCGTATGTATTGTCTTCAAACCCTTGAATAACCTCAAGACCTTGTCCGAAATGCATTTGAATCTTGTCAATCACACCGTTATCGGTGAAATTCTTGATTAAAAACGGCTCATATTCCTTAAGGGCTTCCACTGTGTCTATCTTGCAATTGTCATCAGTAGCAAGGGCGAAACAAGTAGTCGCATAACCCGAAAAAGTTCCGATTTCCAATATATGTTTTGGCTTTAGGATTTTGCAAATAAGCATCAAAAACTCACCCTGCCACGCACTGCTTACCATGTGTGGCTTAACAAATTTCAGATGTGTCTGACGGTCCAATTCTTGTAATATTTCGTTGCGGTTGGAATGGTGTTTACCGCAATAATCTTCCACTCTTTTATCAATAAACGGGTGTATCTGTTTTTCTTTCTTATCTTCCATAAAATTAATGTTATGCTATATGCTTGTAATGTTCGTAAGCATATCTGTAAATATTATTGCAGTAATTGTCAAAATCAATAAGAGGATTTCCGTAACTGTCAGGAAGATTTTTATACATATCATCGCGGATTACATTATAGACAATAGTCCGCGTTTCTGTCTTATCTGTCCAATTATCTAACTTTTTGATTTCGCTTTTTATCCTGTAAAGCAATTCTGGTGCAAATTGCTTTATCTTTTTTATGTCTTCTTTGGAAAGATCTTCCTTAAAAAGCAAATCATATATAGCAAGTTCCTCTTCATTGGTGAATCCCTCGCGTATATAACGCTGTTGCTCTTTGTCAAGTTCGTCTGCAAGTGTCATAAGTAAGGCAAAACAGCGCTCAATCTCCGCCTTGTCTTGTGCAAGATTGTATTGCTCAATAATATCTTGGTAACGGAGATAATAATCCGTTCTTTTGTCGGAATTATTCTTATCAAGCAATTGTTCAAGTCTTTGTATAATAATTTCTTTCAAATCTTTAAAGATAAGATTCTTGTGTTTGCGTTTTGAAAATTCCCTTTTGAGTAAATCAAAATCAATCTTACTTATATCAATAATGTGTTGAGTGGTGTTTTTCTGCTCTTCCGTTTGTAGGTATTCGCTTATAATACCGTGAATCTGCACCATCAAATCCGTATTGTCGGCTTTACGGCGTTTTTTCATCAATTGCTTATACACAGCACAGATTGCATCGCGTTTTTGTAAGCAATTGGTATCAACATCTGAATAATCAATAAATTTGAATATCTTTATAATATCTTGAGCGTATGTAACAAAAGTTTTTCTTGTCTTAATGTCTTTACAAACGGCGTTGCAACAATCCTGTAATAACATAAGTTTTTCAAAATCCGTGCTGTTGATTAGTTTTTGTAACTCAAAACCGCACTCTTTTAAGAAATCTTCGGTTTTTTGCAAAGTGTCAAACAATCTTTGAATCAAAACGCTTTTGTCTTGTGTCGGACTGCTGCCCTCCGTTGTGTTTTTGCCTACGGTAAATGTAGCCAAAGCCTGTTGTAATTGCTTAACAATACCTATATAATCAATAATAAGTCCGTTTGATTTGTTTTCATCCACACGGTTAGCCCTTGCAATAGTCTGCATTAAGGTATGGGCTTTCAAAGGTTTGTCCAAATAAAGATAAGATAAGCATTTGACGTCAAAACCCGTGAGCCACATAGCACAAACAAACACAACACGGAAAGGATTTTGCTTGTCTTTAAATTCTTTGTCCAATTCACGGTTGTTCATCTTCACACGGTGAGGCTCAATATTGAGATTCCATTTTTTAAATGTTTCTTCTTCATTTTGTTGTTGGGAAACGACAACACACATTTCGGTTTCTTTCATCCATTGCAACCTTGCGTTGAGTTCGTTTTGCAATTGGTCGGACGTATTTTGCTTAATCTGTTTTTCAAGTAAGGAAATCTCTTCCTGCCAATACTTTTGGACTTTGTTATACATCATAACGCAGGAAACTTTGTCCAAACAAACCATCATAGCCTTGCCTTCACCGTAATGTTGTGAGTAATGGCTGACAAAATCCTTGGCAATAATATTCAATCTCGGCTCTGCACGCAAAAGATGTATTTCTTTGGCAAATTGTTTCTCCAATTTCTCCTGTTGATTAGGGTCTAAATCGGCATTATCTATCGCATTTAAAATATCTTGTGTGATTTGCGGATTGTTTAATTGCTTTAACTTCTCGCTTCTGTTCTCATAATACAAAGGAACTGTGGCATTATCTTCCACAGCACGCTTAAAATCATAGACAGATACGTACTTGCCGAATGTTCGTTTAGTTATTTCATCGTCATTCATCAACGGAGTACCTGTAAATCCTATCTTGGAAGCATCAGGTAAGAATTTATTAAGATTATTCGCAAAGTTACCGTATTGCGAGCGGTGTGCTTCGTCCGAAATAACGACAATGTCAAACTCAGTATGCAAAGGAGTAACATTTTCTCTGTTAAATTTTTGTATAAGCGTGAAAACAAAAGACGGATTTTTAGGAATAAGACTGTAAAGTTGCTCTGCATTTTTCGGAATACAGTCTTCCGTTTTTGTTTGCGGCAATAAAGAGCAATTAACAAACGTAGAAGATATTTGTTTGTTTAATTCCTCTCTGTCAGTGAGCAAAATAAATGTAGGCGAACCGCTACATTTTCTTTTGATTTTTGAACAAAGAAAAACCATTGAGTAACTTTTTCCGCTTCCTTGCGTATGCCAAAAAACTCCTAACTTACCTTCCAACAGTTTTCTTTCTTTATACGCCTGCAAAGCCTCATTTACTCCTAAATATTGGTGATTGCGGGCAAGTATCTTGTTAGTTTTTCCTGAGGATTTGTCAAATAAAATAAAGTTTTCCAACAAATCCAAAAACGTTTCTTTATTACAAACTCCCAAAAGCATAGTTTCCAAATCCACTTTGCCTTCTTCGTCTTCTTTTAAGCGTTTCCATTGATGGAAAAACTCATATTTGCTTTCCAATGTCCCGATTCGTGCATCCAAACCGTTGCTTAAAATCATAAAAGCGTTGTAATAAAACAACTGTGGTATGGCATAGTGATAATGTTTGTAGTTGTTATCGTATGCGTAGGCAACATCAACATCCTGACGTTTGAATTCCATAAACAACAAAGGAATACCATTGACAAAACCTACAATATCAGTACGGCAATTGTATATCTTGCCGTGAATTTTCATTTCTTTGACAGCCAAAAATTCGTTATTGTTGATATCGTTCCAATCAATAACAAATGCTTTTCTTATTTCATTGCGGTTAGTTGCAGGGTTAAAATATTCAATATCAATTCCGTCTTTGATATATCCGTAAATTGTTTCGTTGATTTGCATAAGCGACAGGGTAGAAGGCAATGATAAGAGAGTTTCTTCTATTTTCTTTACCGCCTTGTCATCTATCCAAGGATTGATTCTCAAAAGTGCCTGTTTCAAATGACGCAATAACAGAACTTCGCTGTAATCTTTTCTGCCCAAAGTTCCGTTTTCGCCGAGTATTTCTTGATTATAAGCAAAAATAACTTTCCAACCGAGTTTTTCTTCCAAAACTTTGCCCGTGCTTTCCTGCACTAAAATATTTTCGCTGTAATCTTTCCCCATCGTTATATGATTTTTATTTCTCCCTTTTTATATATTCCCATCCGCCTTTGAAATCCGGTAGGGCAATGTCTTTATTTTCTGAATTGTTTCTTGCTTTTATGCTTTCCGCTAATGAATCTAACAGACGTTTCATTATTTCTATTTTAACCTCGTCGCTCAATGGGTTTAGAAAACGCATATACCAATCAGTTATTTCCGCTGTCCCTGTCATAGTTTTTCTTTTTATTTTGTTTCAATGTGCAAAGATACGGTTTTTATTTGATATTGTTATTATCATTTATTCAAAAACAGCAATTTAATCATTTCCCAATAAAATTTTGTGCCGTTATTTTACCGCCTTTTTTGTTATTAATTTTGCCAAAAACAATGTTGTTTTTGCCACTTGCGGAAAGAGTAGCGAAAAAAGGGGGGTATTTTTAGTCAAAATACCGGGTATTTTTGCTCAAAAAAGGGGGTGTTTTCTATATTATTACCGCAAGTGGCAAAATTTATTACACTTGTAGCTCGCCTGACATCAGTTTTGGCAACAATAAATCACGGCTTTCTCGGTACAACTCAATGCTTTTGTGTAATGTTTCTAATTTTTGTTGTATAGGAAACCTTATTTCATTGAATTTATTAAGAATTTCTTTTGACGGAATTTTGATTTCAATATTTTGAAGTATAGAAAGAGTTATAAATTTAATTGTAGAACCGTTTGCTTTTGCCTTTAATTCATTCAGACATTCAATAAGAGTATGATATAATGCAAATAAATACTCTTCTTTATTAGGAATAAGTACATAAGTTCGTTGATAAGCCTCAAATTTTCCCCTGTAAAGTTTAACATTTAAGTCTCCGTTGCCAGCAAGTAATACAGCAGAGGCATCAAAAGAATAATTGTTGCATCTTAATGGCTGTTGCGAACAAGTAAAGAAGGGATATTTTCCATTGTTGTCTGCATAGTTTGCATCCTTTTTCCCTGTTATGATAGGGCAAATATCTTTTAGTTTAATAATTTCTCCTTTTCCGTTATCTTTTTTCGGAGAAGAAAAGAAATGTTTGTAAAGGCGGGCGGCGGATTCTTCTAAAAGAGATATTTGTTTAAGATTGTTTTCAATCAAATCATCATATCCCGACAATATCTCCGCAATCCGCTTCTGCGTGGAAAGGTTTTCATGTACATTAAGAGCCATATTAAGAAAAGCAGATTTAGACACAAATTCTCTGCCTGAGGCAGTACCTTTGTTAAGTGCCTTAAGGTTACCTAAATTATACTTAAGCAGATAATAAACATAGTCTTTGTCAAAATTATCATTAGGTATAATTGAGTTTATAGATTGATTGGTAAATAGATTTGTGTGAGCCTGCGTTATTTTCTCCCCGATAGTTCCGATACATACCACTAAAGTTGAACCTTTTGGAATAAGACTGTTTGCATATTTCTTTGCGGCTTCTTCAGAATAATATTGTTCAGGTTTATATGTGTATCTTGTTAGTTTAGAAATATCAGTAGGCTTTATAAACGGCATATAATCTCCGTAATATTTTGTTTCATTGGTAGGAGGAGTGTGTCCTGTTATTACTTTTCCCAAATCATTAATTGTAATTTGCTTCATATTGCAGTAAGAGTATGATATAGTTTCTTTAAAGCTTAAAAGATGAAAAATTTTCAGTGATTTGATTGAACAGTTTTGTGTTTTCCTCTTGCAAAAGAGTAAGTTCAGTCTGTATCTGTTGCATTCTGTCAAAGAAATTTTCGTTATCTGTTTCTTGTTTTGCAACTCCTACGTATGCACCGGGCGTAAGAGAATAATCTTTCTGCTCAATCTCCTGCAATGTTGCCGCTTTACACAAACCAAGTATATCATGGTAAGCATTATCAGGGAATTTGTCTTTGAGCCATTGCATATCATCAATTTCTTGTAGCAAAGCATTAATTTTGTTTAACTCCTCGGTTTTTGCATTTAACGATTCCTGCAATTTTTGTTTAGGTTCTTTCTTCCTTGTTGCCTTATAATCTTTTTCCAATTGCTTAAACTCTTCATTAAGTAAGGATTTCTTTTCCTTAACACCGGAAAGAAAAGCGGAAATATCCTCTTTGTTAAAATCAAGTGAGAATATTTGGGCAAGAGATGTTATCTTGTTTTCGTAATCGGCAATAAGGTCAAGGTATTTTTGCGTTTGTTTGCGGTAAAGCCACACGATAGCGTTGAGATTCTTCAATTGGTTGGGCGACCATTCGTTAAGGTTGCGGTCAATAACGGTGTAATAGTTGCGGGAATCAATAAACAGAACGGTATTTAACTCTTCGTTGCTTTTATCCTTATTAAAAAACCATAGAGTACAAGGAAGGGATTTGGTATAAAAGAAATTGTTGCCTACGGAAATCATAACATCAACGTGTCCCGTGTTTATAAGGTTTTTTCTTATAAGTTTGTCTTTGTTAGCAGAGTCCGTAGCGGAAGAAGCCATAACAAAGCCTGCTTTTCCTTTCTCATTAAGGTAGGCATAGAAGTAAGAAATCCACAGATAATTGCCGTTGGAAAATTCTTTTGACTTGTCGTTGTAACCGGGTAAGCCAAAAGGCAGACGTCCTGCACTCTCGCATAACTCTTTTTTGACTTTATCAACATTAAAAGGAGGATTAGCCATCACATAATCGCAACAACCGACGAGATTGTGGGCATCATTGTAAAAAGTATTGGCATCCTCTCCTGATTGTATCTTTCCGCTTAAACCATGTACGGCAAGATTCATCTGACATAACTTTGCGTTGTATTCTATTTTCTCTTGACCGTAGAAAGTCATAGAACGGTTGGCGTTAGTTGTCCCGTCCTGCGAAACAAAGTCCCCCGTCTGAACGAACATTCCCCCGCTGCCGCATGCAGGGTCTAAAAGAATTCCACGTTTAGGCTCAATAATATTGACAATCATCTTAACCAAAGACTTAGGAGTGAAAAATACACCGTCATCCTGTGCAATATTTTTTGCAAATTTGTTAAGGAAATACTCGTATATCCTTCCGATGACATCACCTTCCACATTGTCTATATCATTATTGTTAAAAGTACGCAAAAGTGAAGAAAGAACGGAGTAATTGAATATATTGTAGTTTTTAGGCAGTATTCCCTGTAAATCCGGTGCGTTTTCTTCAATAAGATTCATGGCATTATTGACTTTTTCAGGCAAATAAGAATCTTCGGGTTGTTCAATAAGATATTTATATTGCGATTCCAAGGGAAGAAATATAGCACTCTTGGCAATAAAGTCCGATTTCTGCACAGGCAAAGGAATTCCGTTTCTTGTAGGTCGGTCTTTCATTATTTCCTTTTCCACTAATTTGAAACGGGAGTAAGCATAGCGTAAAAAGATTAGCCCCAATACAGGCATACAATATTCATTGGATGAGATATTGCTGTTAGCCCTTAAATCATCTGCCGCACTCCATAAATCGTTTTCAAGTTTGCGTATATTTATCATTGTATTTTATCTTGTTTTTTTGTTATTTATATATTTTAATCACGCATTTGGTTGAAATAATCACGCAGATTAATAAATTATTGTCGCAGATTAATAAAATAATCACGCAGATTATTTTACTGACATCTGTTAAGCCAGTCGTTATCTATGGCAAGAAGTCTGCAAAGGTTCAATGCCTCAGTCGGAGTTGTGTTGGTAGTGTCCTCAATTAACGAATAATCAATATTATCCGACAGATTGCTGATTGCAATAGGTGCTTTTAAATCCTTATTTATAAATCCTTTGACGCGCATGTGCCTGCAATCGGCGGTAATGTTGGAATAGTGCGTGGTAACTACGGATATCGAGTTGCCCATATTGATAGTTGAAATGAAGCCGTTCAGTAATTTTACGCCCTCAATAGGATTGGTCGTTCGGGCAAGCTCATCGGCAAGAACCAAATAGCGTTTGCCTGTTTTGACTTGCTTGATTATGTTGTTAAGTGTGAGTATTTCAGAAGCAAAAGAAGAAAGACCTTGGTTTTCGTCCTGATTGTCGCCGATGGATTGCAATACGTCTTCCGTCAAACATATATCGGCTTTTTGGGCTGCGGAAAAGAATCCGAATTGTGCTAACAACTGATTAAGGGCAAGGGTTTTCAAGACAACGGTTTTGCCTGCCATGTTAGCGCCTGTGATTAACATTGTCTGTTTTGTGCATTTTATGTCAATGGCTTGGAAATTCTTGCCTTTTTTATTAAGACTTTCTTTAATAATAGGGTTGAACATTCCCGTGTATTCAATAAAGTCTGCATTCAAAACAGGTTTTACCAGATTCATTTCAATATTCAGCTCCGCCTTTGCAATACTTATGTCCAAAAGTGCTATTTGCGCTACTGCATTTTTCAGTCTCGCTGTTTCAGGACGCAATTGCGTGCAGATTTTATCACGTACATTGTTTTCAATTTCAAGTATTTGGTTGTAGATATTAGCAGTTAAAGGGCTGTCTGTTTGTTTTAATTTCTCAAACTCCGATCTTAACCTTGAAATATCCGAATTATAAGCGTTATAAATGTAGAATTGTCGCATTCTTGTGCCTTCGGGATCCAACAAAGTTATAATATCATCGAACGGATCCAACACAAATTCTTCGCAATAAAGGTTTTTAAGCATTGAATTCAACTGTCCGCATGACAAACAAAACGCTTTAATTTCAAATAATCCGATATCATCCAAGTTTTCTTTCCTTTCAAGCAAATTAACTGACCCAACAATGTTATGAATATCGTAAAGAACACATTCCAACAGCATTTTGTCGTTGTCTTTTATGGACTGAATAAATTTCTGGCACTTTTGAGTCAGTTCATATTGTTTTTCCAAAAAATCTTTGTCCGTCGAAAACTCAAGATTAAACAAATAATCCCGACCCATTGCCGTTTTGATAATCAAATGTTCGTAAACGGCTTTGAGTTGTGCGTTTGTGTTTATCGCTTGTTTGAAATTCATGGTTTTTATTTGTACTAAAATTCAATGAAAATAAGTAAAAAAATGACGGCATCAGTGAAAAATCCCATCAGGTGCCACATCCCTTATATTATATATAGGTAAGGGTATTTTCTCACGCAGTTTGCCAACAAGAGTACCGCTGTCCAATCTGTAACCCTGCGGAGCTACGGGATTTACCGTTATTGCCAAAAGATTGGTTTTGTATAAACAAAGAATTTTTCCGCCGCTGCGTAAGAAATTATAGGTATTCAGTTCATTTGAAAACACATGCGTGAAATCCTTTGTAATGAGTACGATTTGCGATTTGTCTTTTTGCGTTGCTATTAACTCAAGTAACTTATCGGTTATCATACCAGGGATAAACAAAGTCTTGGATTTTGAGAATATTACGTCTTTGTATTTTTGCAACATCAGCATTGAGGGAATGTTTAAGTCAATTACTCCGCCATCTTGAGTTATTGCATAAACTCCTTGCGTGATGTTAAGCAATTGTTCTCTTAACTTACCGCTGTATTCCTCCAATTTGGTCATTTCATACATAAAAAGCGTTTTCTGAACAACCTTATCAATTGAGGCAGACACCACAGCACCCGTAGAAAGTATCATGGCGTCGGTAATAGAAGGCGAAGCAAAGGATTTTCTTGACAAGGCACCGTCAATTAAGCATATATCACTTTGATTTGCCGCCTTATCAATCAATTCTTTCAGCCTTTTGCTGTCCGTAGGTCCCGAAAGCATGACGTTACCGAACGATTTGCATCTGGCAGTTATCAATCTGCCCAAAGAAGTACCGTAATGTGAGATGTCTTCCACAACGGCAACGATTTCTTTTTTCGGATAAAGTTGTTCGGAAGTTATAAAAACGGATTCGGGATACAAAAAAACACGCGGTTTGGAGGTTTGGGTGACTTGGTCTAACGTTTCGCCGTCTATACCAATGGAGGTAACCGACACTTTCTTCTTATAATCATTCAGACGTTTGATAACAAAATTAAGTGCCTCCGTTTTGCCGGCGTTTTTGTCCATGCCGACAAAAGAAATACTCTTATAATTCAATAGATTTGATATAAACGGCATATATGATATAATCTGAAAAAAACGTTGTGTCTTATCAAAAAATTAATCACGCAGATAAATTTACTAATCAGCGATAAAAATAAATTATTGTGCGTGATTAGTCAAACAAAACGCCGTCTTATTATTGCAAAACGGCGTTTTGTTTCGGTTAATTACCTCTTAACGGTTTTTATTTCTCTGATGGCGTTCCAAATCTTTAGGTTCCATTGCCATGCGTTTGTTCTCAAGCAATGAAAGTACGCCTTCCTGTTCAATTTCTTCACCTTTAAGGAAATCAACATCACATTCGCCAGGCGTATAATCCATAGGTTCGGTGTAAGTTGTGATAACGCCTTCGTAATTACGCAAAACAACTTTGCCCGGTGCCTGCGAAATAATATATTGAGGCATAACAGGAGTTTTACCGCCGCCTCCAGGGGCATCAACTACGAATGTCGGTACGGCATAACCCGATGTATGTCCTCTTAAACCTTCCATTATCTCGATACCTTTGGATACAGTTGTGCGGAAATGCTCCAAGCCCATACTTAAATCACATTGGTATATATAATAAGGACGTACCCTCATGCTGACAAGCTTTTGTACCAACTTGCGCATTACTCTTACGTCGTCATTAACACCTCTTAACAAAACGCTTTGGTTACCCAAAGGAATACCTGCGTTAGCCAATTTAGCGCAAGCCTCTTTGGCTTCTTCGGTACATTCATTCGGATGGTTGAAATGGGTATTCAGCCAGATAGGGTGGTACTTCTTAAGCATATTGCACAGATTGTCGGTAATACGCATAGGGCAAACCACAGGGGTACGCGATCCCAAACGTACGATTTCCACATGTTTTATCTCACGCAGACGTTTGATTATGCTTTCAAGGAATTCGTCGCTGACCATCAGGCAGTCGCCGCCCGAAAGAAGCACGTCACGGATTTGAGGTGTGCGTGCGATGTAGTCAATACCTGCTTGAATGCGGTCTTGTGCCACGTTGGCGTCATTTTGTCCTGCAAAACGGCGGCGGGTACAGTGGCGGCAGTACATAGAGCACATATCGGTAATCAAGAATAAACATCTGTCAGGATAACGGTGCGTTATGCCCGGAACGGGAGAGTCTTCGTCTTCGTGAAGAGGGTCTAACAAATCCGCAGCAGCCGTATGAGTCTCCTTAATTGTAGGTATGGCCTGCAGACGTATAGGATCGTTAGGATTATTAGGGTCAATACGCGAAAGATAATAAGGAGTAATCGCCATTCTCAATGTTTTCAATGCAGCTTTTACGCCTTGCTCTTCGTTTTCCGTAAGTTTAATGTATTTTTTCAACTCTTCAAGAGTTTCAATTCGGTTTCTGACTTGCCAATGCCAGTCATTCCATTGTTCGTCCGTAACATTAGGGAACAATTCTTTTCTTCTGTCTACTTGCATAGTATTATTGTATTGTCTTTATTTCATGTTTTAAGTTGCAAAGTTATGAAATTTTTATTAAATAATCATACTAAAGTGCCTTAAGACTGAAAATTATTAAAATTATTCGTAAATTTGCACATCTGAATTCACACTTTATTTCAATATGAGGGCAGAAGATTTATTTTTTAATAATATTCAAGACAACAGAGAGATACATTCGTTAGTTGAAGTATTGGATCAATTAAGCGAAAGTGTAAGAAAACAGTTTCCTTATCCCTTTTGGCTTAAATGCGAGGTCTCAAAAATAAATCTTTATCCCTATTCAGGGCATGCGTATCCCGAATTAGTCGAAAAAAACGGCGATGTTATTGTTGCGCAAACCAAAGCCATTATCTGGAGAAGCGATTTTCAGAGGATAAACGATAAGTTCCTGCGGATAACAGGGCAAACGCTTAAAGACGGAATAAGCATTGTTTGCCTTGCCAGACTGACTTACCACCCGCTTTACGGACTTTCGTTGATTATTTCCGATATTGATCCCGATATGACGCTGGGAGAATTGGAGAAAGAGAAGTTATTTTGTATTCAAAGACTTAAAAATGAGAATATTTTCGCTCTTAATTCAACTAAAGCTTTATCTTATTTACCCCAAAGGCTGGCTGTGATAAGCGTTCCTTCAAGTAAAGGTTTTAATGACTTTGTTCAAACGATTGATACCAAAAAAGATAAGTACAAGTTCTTTATTCATTTATTTCCTTCATTGCTTCAAGGGGATAATGCATCGTATCAGATGATTGAGGCACTAAATATTATAGAGGGTGTGCAGAATTATTTTGACTGTGTGCTTATTATACGCGGCGGCGGGGGAGATATAGGACTGCATTGCTACAATAATTATGAGTTGTGCAGGAAAATTGCAACCTTTCCGCTTCCTGTGCTGACGGGTATAGGACATTCCACCAATGAGACGGTAGCCGAAATGGTCGCATTCAGAAATTTTATAACCCCGACGGCATTGGGTGAGTTTATATTGCAGAATTTTGAAGAGTTTGACGGTAATGTCGAAAACTTAAAGCAAAAGATTAATAAACTTTCGCTTCTGGTTGTAAAAGAGGAATATAAAAATCTGTCATATATGTGTAATATTCTCAAGATAAGCGTGAAAAATCTGTTGGATATGCATAAAAACAAAATCATAAGTGATGAGAAATACATAAACGTGATAGATCCTGTCAATATATTGAAGAAAGGTTATACCGTTACTTTACTTAACGGACATATTGTGCAATCCGTCAACCAGATACATAAGAATGACAGAATAGAAACCGTGATGCAGGACGGCAGAATATCATCTACGGTTGATTAAAAACAAATAACGAAAATGGAAGATACAAATATTACTTACACACAGGCATATCAACAGTTGCAGGAACTTGTTGAAAAGATGGAAAATTCTCAAATACAAGTTGATGAATTAAGCGAAAATATCAAAAAAGCGGGAGAGTTGATTGCAATATGCAAAAACAAACTCAAGACAGTGGAAACTGATGTTGAAGCATTGATAAAAGATATTGAACAACAGAATATTGAATAGCGTTTAGTGAACTAAAACTTCAGCATCTGCATTTTGATAAAAAATAAAGGAGAGTCAAACTTCACAGCTGCTCTCCCTCGCAATTATTAAAGGAACATATCCTTGTAGTTATTAACCTAAATATTCTTATTTAATTTCCGATTGCAAAATTACAGCCGTTTTTCTTACCGTGCAATACTCAAAAATAGGTATATTTACATTTTTTTGCATCAACATGACTTAAGGCAAAAATAAAACGCCGTTTTAAAAAATTAATCAGGCGTTTTATTTTACTGATCAGGCGTTTTAATATTTTTTTACGCCGTTATATTTCCGAGGTATGTTTCGTGCGGTAAGTTTTAGGGGATATCCCCGTGATATTCTTGAACATACGTGTAAAATGCTGCGGATATTGAAATCCCAAATGCTCTGCAATATTATTGATAGAAGAATCGGTATTTGTAAGATATTTCATTGCGGTCTCAACAAGCTTTTTTTGTATAATTTTTTGTGCACTTATTCCCGTTTCTTTCTTTATCAAATCACCGAAATAACCTGCGGACAAAAAAACTTTATCGGCAAAATAGGCAACAGACGGTATGCCTTCGGTAAAACCTTTATCCGTTGACATATATTCGTTTAACAGTTCCAAAAATCTGTTTACTATGTCGTGATGGTAAGGACTGCGGATAGAAAATTGGCGGTTGTAGTAATGATTTATGTGTTTTAATATATTGGTAATCAATGTAAGTATTTTACTTTTGATTTCCGCTGAAATGTTGCTGCTCAACAGACTGTTTACTTCCGATATCTGATCCTGTATGTACTTGAATTCCTTATCGTTCAGATGTAATGCTTCTTTAGGCAGGTAATTTAAAAAATGGTAGTGTATAAGTGATTTTTCCAAAGGTGTACCCGCTATAAAATCTTTATTGAACAGCAGCCCGATTGCGGTAGGTGCTTGGTTTTCGTCGGCAATATCCACTTCGGCTTGCTTACCCGGATTGAAGCAAACAACTGTTCCTTTGGTGTAATCATATTTTTGCCGTCCGTATAAGAGGCTGCACATTCCTCCTGTCTTAAGAAAAACTGCATAGATACCGTATTGTGCAATGTAATGGTTATATTGCTTTGTTGCGTTGTGAGTGTCTATCACGGCAATGCCGTTATTGACGGGTGTATAACCGAATGTTTGGTTGTATTTGTCTACTGAATCAAATCTAATAATATTCAAAGTCATAATTATTTGTTAATAAACAGTTGCAAATTTACAACAAATAATTATGACTTATATTACCTAAATTGCTTTTTTCTTATCTTGAAATTCTGCGAGTTGCGGTGTTATTGTTTTGTGAAGACGTGCTTTGTGAAGGGGTGGTTACAGAGCGGGAAGGAGTAGTGGATTTGTTAGTTGATTGGGTTGTCCGTACGGATTGCACACTTCTGGTTTTGGTATCCGTTTGTAAGGATTTGTTTGTAGTTGATGTACGTGTTGTAGAATTAGTCCGCGTGTTGTTTATCGTTCTTGAAGTGCTTTTCGTGCCGCTTTGTACGGATGAATTGTTAGTGCTGTTAGTTGTATTCCTTTTAATGGTAGAAGTTGTGTTGGTTGTTTTGGTTGATGTGCCGCTTGAAGAATTTACGGTGCGGGTAGGTGTGGTTTGTCTTATTTGTGTGTTGTTGTTAGAAGGTGTTGTAACCGATCTGTTTATAGTTGTATTGGTGTTAGTCTGCCTGTTAAGCAGTTCGCTGTTGAATTCATCGGAAGGATTCAACTTTACGTCTTTTAGTTCTGATGATCTGCCCGTAATAACATTGCCGTTTTGAAGCGTGATGTTAGTTGGTTTTGTTACGGTTGTGCGGGTTATCGTTTCTTTATTACCGCTTCTTGCAGAGAATGCAGATGCGTTTGTGCTGTTACGGTTGATAACTTCGGTGTTTTTGGATAAATTCTCATCGGAGAACGATACCGTAGGATTTTTTCTCTTGAAATCTATTTCCATTGTATTTTCCGACGGAATATCTTTAAGCATTGCCAATTCGGTTTGCGAGAAGTAGTTGTCGGAAGCGACATTGGTATAATTTGTTCTGCCTATTGAGGTGCCTGAACCGTTTGAAGAAGAGCTTCCGATAAGTCCTGTTTCGCCTCTTCCCAATGCTACCGACGAGGTATTGCGGTTACGGTTTGCCGATTCCACAACTTCGTTGTATCTGTGCTCATTGTACCAATCGTTGTGCATATTGTGGTACGGGTCCTTGCGGTAATCGTGGCTGTGTCTTGCACAATATCTTGCGTAATAGCCGTCATAATATCCGTCCATGTAACCCGAACGGTATGCAAAGCTGTAATTGTATCCGTAACGGTGACTCCAACCGAAATATGTGTAGTAGAAAAATTCCCAATAGTCATCGCAATTGTCTATTACGTCCAATGCGTACTCCCTTGCTAACAAAGAATAGCGTATAGCGCTGCGGTAACTGCGGTAGAAGTAAAGATCCTGTGCGTAATTGTTGTAATACATTGCCCTTGAGACTTTGTTGGTCTGCCAATACGAATAATAATTTGCTATTTCGTATGCCTGATTGATTATGTAGGAAGTTTGTTCAATTGTATTACGTGCCTGACGGCGTGAATACATACTTGCGTTTGCCGAAACGGAAATTAAAGAGAATGTAATTGCCAACAACGCCGTGATTATTAGATTTCTGGTTCTCATAATGCTGTAAATTTAAAATGTTATACAATAATTTTTAATAATTTCTTAACAAAATTCAAGCCAAACTTGATATAAATGTTTTAACTTCGCAAAATTAATTAAAATAACTTAAATACAGAAATTTTATGAGAAGAATTTTAATGATTGTGTTATCGTCCGTATGCTTTATAACTGCTGTAGGACAAAACAAGAATACGGTTACCGAACAGTATATATTAAAGTACAGAGATATTGCAATAGAAAACGAAAACCAATATAATATTCCTGCCTGCATAACCCTGTCACAGGGAATTATTGAATCTGGAAGCGGCCGCAGTACATTGGCAAAAGAAAGCAATAACCATTTCGGAATAAAGTGTCATTCTTCCTGGCAGGGCAAACGTACGTATAAAGACGATGATAATAAAAACGATTGTTTCCGTGTGTATGATACGCCCGAAGAATCGTTTAACGATCACAGCCTTTTCCTATCCAAAGGCAAAAGATATGCGTTTTTGTTTGATTTGGATGTAACCGATTACAAAGGGTGGGCAAACGGATTGAAGCAAGCGGGATATGCCACCAATCCAAAGTATCCTGAACTGCTTATTAACGTTATAGAAGTTTATGATTTGCAGAATGTGACTTCCGATTCATATTATCTGGTAAGCAACTTGGCGGATAATAATGTTGTTATCAGACCTGACGGCAATGAAATCACGCCTAACGACACCAAGGCGGAAGAAAAAGAACCTGTAAAGCATAAAAAATCCCTTATGGAGAAACTTTTCGGCAATACCAAGTGGTATCAACGCCGTCACGAGACGCCGCAAGAGCGTAAACGCCGCGAAATGGATGAGCAAATACAGAAAATGATAGACGAAAAAGACGTAAAGCGTAATGATTTCGAGATAAATTTTGAATAACATAACAATTTGATACGACAATGAAGATAATAAAATTAATGCCTTTGATGTTTGCAGTTGTTATTATGCTGTTTGGTTGCAGTGCAGCAAAGCAAAACGGCGGCAATTCATCTGCAAAGCAAAGCACAACGGCTGTTCCCAAGAAGTTTATGCAAAGAGACGATTATTCGTGCATAATTACCAATAACGGAGTAACGAAAACTTATCACACCACGGGAATTTACGATTTGTACAACATACTTAACACCGACAAGGAGTTTCTAAGCGGTGCCCATATCAAAGACCGAGTTATCGGAAAGGCTGCTGCGGCACTTATGATTATAGGCGGCGTAAAGGAGGTGGAGACTCCGCTTATCAGCACACCTGCTAAAAACCTGCTGTTAAAGCACGGAGTAAAGGTTTCCTTTGATAAAGAAGTGGAAAACATACTTAACCGTAACAAAACGGGATTGTGTCCTATGGAAAAGCGTATTACGGACACCGAAAGCTTATACGAAATCTATAACAAGATACACGAATTTGTCAATGAATAAATATGTAGTATGTATTATGTAGTACGTAGTATGTAATATGTAATATGTAGTATGTAGTATGTGTTATGTAGTATGTGGTAGGTAAGATGTCATTCCGTCAAACTAACCTACTACGTACTACATACAACATATTACGTAACACATATAACATACTACATACAACATATTACATAACACATATCACATACTACATAACACATAATACGTATTACATACTACGTACTACATATCACATACTACATAATTTAAAGGCTTCGGCGTAATATTTCTATGATGTCGTTACGCTCAAACTTGTAATAATCGGTGTGATATGTAACCGTGCTGTCAGCAATGGCTTCAAGCATATCTTCTTTTACGCCCAATTCACTTGAATGCATCACAACACCTATTTCTTTCATCCAATCAGCCAAACGGTCTATGCCTTCAAGGGCTAATTGCCTGTCATCTTTACCTTCGGGGCTTACATTAAAGACATTAACCGCCAAACGCTTGAATTTTTCTATGCCTTTGCTGTTTTCTTTGCACAAACCGTCTATCACATACTTGTAATAAGGTACGGAAACCGACGCCAAAGTCATTCCGTGCGTTGCATCGGTATGGGCACTTATCGCATGGCCGATCATGTGTACCATCCAATCGCCGTGTTTACCCATCTTAAGCAATGTATTAAGCGTCCAAGTCGCCGTCCACATTATATTGCTGCGGGCTTCGTAGTCTTTAGGGTCTTTAACGGCTATAAGGCTGCTGTGGATTAGCGAACGCATCAATCCTTCAGCCAAATAATCGGTGGTATTGTCGTCGAAATTCGAACAATATTGCTCCAAAAGATGACTCATTATGTCAAAAAATCCTGCAACCATCTGATACCTCGGAACGGTGTACGTAAACTCGGGGTTAAGAATAGTAAAGCGCGGCATCAAACGCTCATCGAATACCTTACCTACCTTGAAATTTTCTTTATGGTTCGATATTACGCTGCCACCGTTCATTTCGCTGCCCGTACCAACCATTGTCAATATGCTTGCAACGGGAACTATTTTGCAAACAGGGTCTTTCTGCTCAAGGTAATATGTTTTCCAAGGATCGGTTTCGCAGTACGCCGAAGCGGCTACGCCTTTTGCGTAATCGATAGTGCTTCCTCCGCCAACTGCAAGGATTAAATCCACATTGTTATCGCGTACTTTTGCAGCACCTTCATACATTTTTTCAACAGTAGGGTTACTCATCACACCGCCGTCGTCAATTACGGTTTTGCCTTCCGATTTTAGGATGCTCATCACCGAATCGTAGATACCGTTACGTTTTATTGAGCCTCCGCCGTATGATAACATGATAACCGGACCGTAATTTTTTAACTCGTCTTTAAGAAAATTCAGACTGTCTTTACCAAAATATAATTTGGTAGGGATTGATAATTTAAAATTTCCTAACATCGCTGTATTTATTTAAGATTAAAATTTTCAGTGTTGCAAAGATAAGTCATTTTTTTGTAATTAAGCCAACCATTTTCGCCTTAATAACGCTGCCTTGATGTTGTTTAATCATGCCTTGAGGCATATTTTCTCCGCCCCGTGGCGTATTATTTTCAAAAAAACAGTTTTTTTGAGTCAAAAAAAGGGTTTTTTTAGGGTAAAAAAACAGTTTTTTTCAGATTATTACGCCACGGGGCGGAAGACACAAGGCTTAAGGCTCGGATATTTTATAAAAGGGCGGAGGGTTTACACATATTCCACGGCGTTTTATACCATAATAACATATGTAAAGGCGGTTTTGTCCGTCAAAGATGATGTTTTAATACCGTGAAGAGGTGTTATATTTTAATAAAATGTATTAACTTTGTATTTTTATTAACGTTCAATACTGTATAAATCTCAAATCACAACGGCAATGAATGATAACACTCCTTTGATTTCGAAACAAACCTTATGGGAAAGAAAACTTTTGGATTTTTCTTTGCGTAACAATCTTTTAAATACCCGTCTGGGACGGCGTGTAATACCTTTTGTGTCCTTTGATGCGGAGTATTTGGAAAATAATCTGCAAAGCGGAACGGATTATAAGTTGCTTCCAGTTTTCGAAACGAAGACCGAACCTTGTGATGACGGTATGTACAACTCCCAAGTGCAGTTTGCCGATAATAAGGAGATGGTAAGTGCCGCCGTTAAGGAGAAAAAGTTGATTTCCTGCCTTTCGCAGGCGGAACTTGCGCAGAGTCTGAAATATCTTTTCCGTTCTTCCCGCACTGCGTTGGAGGAAAACGGCGCCAACAGCTTGTTTTTGGCGTTGGGATTGCTGAAATGGTTTGAAGATGATAAGGCACAAAAAGCCAGATTTGCGCCTTTGTTGCTTTTGCCTGTGAATCTGGTGCGCAAAGGGGCTGCGGCAGGTTATGTTTTGAGGCTTCGGGATGAGGAAGTCATATTTAACACCACTTTAACGGAGTTATTAAAGCAGCAATACAAGGTTAACCTTGATTTTCTTACGCCTTTGCCGCAGGATGAAGCGGGTGTGGACGTTAAACAGGTGTTTGAACAAGTCAAACAAGCCGTTGCATCTTATCAAAGATGGGAAGTAAGGGAAGAAGTCCTGTTGGGATTGTTTTCTTTTAATAAGTTCGTCATGTGGAACGACATTCACTCCAATCAGGACAAGTTAAAAGAAAACCCTATCGTCGCTTCGCTTATAAATAACCGCCTGTCTAAAGAAACAATAAGCGATGATTTTGCCGACGCAGGGCAGATGGATAAGACCATGCAGCCTAAAGATTCTGCAATACCGTTAGATGCCGATTCCTCACAGACGGAAGCAATAGCCGAGGCGGCAAAAGGCAAAAGTTTTGTGCTGCACGGCCCTCCGGGAACGGGTAAAAGCCAGACGATTACGAATATGATAGCCAATGCTTTGTATCACGGCAAAAGGGTTTTGTTTGTTGCCGAGAAGATGGCGGCTTTGGAAGTCGTTCAGTCGAGGTTGGAGAAAATAGGATTGGGGCCTTTTTGCCTTGAACTGCATTCCAATAAGGTTACAAAGAAGCATTTTTTGGAACAGATGCAAAGAGCTCTGGACGTTGTGAAGATACAACAGCCAGGGGAGTATGAACGTTTGTCGCAGGAAGTGTTTGAAAAGCGCAAGAAGTTGATTGATTATACGGAAGCGTTGCATAATGTCAGCGGTAATTCGCTTTCTTTGTACGATTGTATATGCGGTTGGCTTAAAACTCCGCAAAAAGAGATTGAAACATCGTGTGATTTGTCTTTTGTGACCAAGGACGACATCAATACGTGGAAAGACGAGATTGAAAAGCTTAATGTGATTTTCCAAATAACGGGTTATCCGTCCGAGAACCCTCTTTACGGACTTATGCCGCAGAATGCGGAAAAGAAAACGTTGGATGATTTGCAGCAAAGACTGCAAAAATTCATCGTAGCGGATAGCGGTTCGGATAAATGGATAAGCGTATTTGCAGAATTGGTACCTGATCTGGATTTAACGCTGTTTGCCCGCGAGGGCTTTACCGTTAAGGATATTGAAAAGCTGACAGAGAGTTTTAAAAACAGGGAAAAATGCCGTAAGACAATAATGGCAGAGTGTAAACAGGAGGTTTTAAACGCCGATGCAGCTGAACTTAACAGTCAATGGCGGGAAATAAAGAATAAATGGTTTGCAGGCAGATTTTTTGCAAAGAAAAAATTCTTTAAAACCTTAAAACAATACGGCAATATCAATGAAGGCAATGTTGAGGCGTTGTTGGAGAGTTTGCAAACGTATGCTGACTGCGGCAAGACAATGCAACATTATGCACAGTTGCAGGAATATTTGCACCAAACGCTGAATGAAAAATGTAAGATATGGACGGAGAATTTCGGTTTGATGCACGGTTGGTTCCAATGGGTGAATAAAAAGCGTGAGTTTGCGGGAACAGTGTTTGAAAAGGCACTTTGTATGACGGAAAGCGCTGATTGTCCGCCCGAGACGGTAATAAACGGTTTTATAAAGGGTGTATATAGGAATATAGCGGAGAGTTTGATTGACAAAAACCCTGATATGCGTATTTTTAACGGGCTTGTGTTTGATCAGATAGCGGAAGATTACCGCAAAAAGATGGCTGATTTCCGTCAATTGACCAAACAGGCACTTTATTGCAAGTTAGCTTCCGCCGTTCCGTCGCAAACAATGGCTGCAACGGCTTCTTCGGAAATGGGAATACTGAAAAGAAATATTTTAAACGGCGGCAGGGGAGTGTCAATACGCACAATAATGGATAAAATACCTAATTTGTTGGAAAAACTCTGCCCTTGTATGCTTATGAGTCCTATATCGGTGGCGCAATATATTGATTTAAACGGCGGAAAATTCGATACGGTTATCTTTGACGAGGCTTCGCAGATGCCGACAAGCGAAGCGGTTGGAGCAATTGCAAGAGGCAAATCGTTAATCGTCGTAGGCGATCCGATGCAGATGCCGCCTACCGATTTTTTCAGCACCAACCAAGTAGAGGAAACCGAAGCCGAGGCTGACGATATGGAAAGTATCTTGGACGATTGCATATCTTTGTCCCTGCCTTCGCATTATCTGCGTTGGCATTACAGAAGTAAACACGAGAGTCTGATATCTTTCAGCAACGGACAATATTATGACAACAAATTGTACACATTCCCTTCGGCGGATGACAGCTTAGCGAAAGTAAAACTGATACATACCGACGGCATTTACGATAAGGGCAAAACAAGAAGCAATATCAATGAAGCCAATGCGGTGGTGGATGAAATAATCAGGCGTTTGAAAGATGACAAACTGTCAAAGTATTCCATAGGCGTGGTATCTTTCAGCAAGGTTCAGCAGGATTTGATAGAGGATGTGCTTAATGAGCGTCTGGCAAAGCATCCTGAATTGGAGGATAAGGCTTATAACAGGGATGAACCTATATTTATAAAGAATTTGGAGAATGTTCAGGGTGACGAAAGGGATGTTATATTGTTTTCCGTAGGCTACGGACCTGATAAAGAGGGCAAGGTGAGCATGAATTTCGGTCCTTTGAACAATTCGGGCGGAGAAAGACGGTTGAATGTCGCCGTTTCGCGTTCGCGTTACGAGATGTACGTATATTCATCGCTTAATCCGGAAGATATAGACCTGAAACGCTCGTCGGCAAAAGGCGTCGAAGGCTTGAAAAAGTTCTTGGAATTTGCGCGTAACAGCACCTTACCGCAGCAGCAAACGGAAAATAACAAACAAAGCGAAGATACAGTGGCATGCCTTATAGCAAAAGAACTTCAAAACCACGGTTACCAAACGGTATTCAACGTCGGACGTTCGGATTTTAAAGTAAATTTGGCTGTATGTGATAAAAGCGGAAGCGGTAAATATGTTTTGGCAATCTTAACCGACGGGGAAATTTACCGCAAAACCAAGACGGTGGAAGACAGACAGACCGTACAGACGGGATGCTTGAAAAGATTGGGTTGGGAAGTTATGCGGATATGGACTGTTGACTGGTACAGAAACAAAGATGCCGTAATAAAGCGTATTTTGGATAAGTTGGAAAGCATAAGTTCCGCTGAAGAAAACCTTTCGGATAAGACAGAAGAGAGCAGCGGCGGATATAAGTTTTCTTTGGAGGATTTGCAGAAACAAAACGCTGTTGCAGAACATGAAAACGTTGCAATGCAACCTTCCCTTGAGGGCAAAACCAAACGCAATATAGCGGATATACCGCTAAAAGAGATAAAGGATGCGGCGGAATATGTTTTGAAAGAGCAAATATCACTTCCCAAAGAGGATTTGAAGCGTTTGACGGCAAAAGTTCTCGGATTTGCCAGAACGGGAGCAAGAATTGACACCGTAACGGAGCAAGTTATAGAGATGATGTTGCAGGAAAACCGAATATGTGAGCGTAACGGTAATTTGATAATATCACCTGAATAAAAAAGACGGCGTTAAAAAAAATTAAAACGCCGTTTTAATAAATTTTTATCGCTGATTAATTTATTAAAACGGCGTTTTATTTTGACCGTTTGTAACATTAATAAAAACAGGCGTTTATACAGCCTGTTAAAATGCTGTAAAATTGACGTAATTTCCCGCTTAAAAAACTGTCAGCGTGATTTTTCTTTATTAAAACTTCTCGTTTAATTCTTACGTCTTATTAGCGCTGTGATTTCACGGAAATTACTTATAGGATTTATCAATAAATGAAAAATCCTGTATCTGTCTATCACAAACAACAGTATCATTATGATAACAAACATAAGCAGATAACTTATAAAAGGAAATGACTGAAAAACATTCAGTCTGGCAATGGTGTATCGGATAAAGTATAACATCAAACCATGGTAGATATAAAAGAGCATGGTATTCTGTCCGTAATTGCGTAATTTTGCAGGTACAAATTGACACAAATTTATGACACAGACGGACATAACCGCCGCAATGACAAGACAAAAGACACGCATAAGCATATTCAATCCGATATTACCTGACAGAAGTTCAATATTATCATTGGCAAAGTGAGCGGCAGTTAGTAAAGTGTTGTTGATTTCATTAGGCATAAAGCAGATTACAGCGCATATTGCAATCAAAATACAAGATGTCAGAATAGGAGTGAGTTTCATTATTTTGTTTATAATGTCGGTCTGTTTAGCGTAATATCCTAAAAGGAAGAACGGCAATAAGGCAAAAGTTCTTTGATAAGATAATACTCTGCCTGGGACGGTTATACTGACAATGAGGATACTTGCTGCAATTGAAAGGCAGAGCATAAGAATCTTTTTATTTAACAGTTTGTCAGGAATGTATTGTATGAAAATTCTCCACCAAATCAAACTGAGCAAATACCACAATAAATATCTGGGAACTGTTAACCATGATATGCTGTAATGTTTGGTTATTATTTCAGGTAATAAGTATGGAATTTGAAAACATATCAGTGTTTCCAAAAGTCTGAATATGCTTGTTCTGAATGCTTTTGTATCTTTTTTCTTGCGTGTAAAATATCCTGAAATGAAGACAAAAAGCGGCATGTGGAAAAACCAAATAAAAGTTATTAATATTAGGTTGGCGGTGTTGTATCTGCGTTCGGCTATTACATGTCCTAATACGACCAAAACTATGAGTACGAATTTCAGTCCGTCAAAAAAGGTGTTTCTTTCTTTTGTTGTTGTCATGATTGTTAATGTTTTTTATTGTAACATCATGCCGAAGTGCAACCCTGTAAGAGAACAACAAAAAAATTTGTGGACTTACTTTGAGTTAAAGTTGGTACGGCCAAGCACCATAGCGAACCCGTAAGTATAATCCACACGAAGCATGGACATTTACCTACTGTTATTGAGTCCGCAATAAAATGGCCGTTTTACTTTAACTCAAAAACAACAGCAAAATGCTACGTTGTTAATATTTTATTTATTTTCTATATCTTTATTTCATTTTTCTTTTTCCTTTTAATTATGTTTATAAAGTTTATTTCTGTTATCTATCAATTATTTCTTTAATTGCAGTCCGAGTTTTACAGCTTCGGTGTTCAAAAGCTCCAATGCCGCCGCTTTATCATTAGGAATAATGCCGTCAAGAATCGAATCCTTTATCTTATCTTTCAATATGCCGACGGTTTTGCACGGCTCCAAACCATACATCTGCATAATCTCTTCACCCGATACGGGAACTTTGAAATTACGTATGCGGTCCTTTTCCTCAATCTCCGCCATCTTTTGTTTGACAAGGCGTAAGTTCTCGATATATTTCGCCTTCTTAAACATATTCTTTGAAGTTATGTCGCTGTGACAAAGAACCATCAAATCGTCTATATCATCGCCTGCTTCAAAAAGCAATCTGCGCACTGCCGAATCAGTAACCCCGTCTTCAACAAGTGCAATCGGGCGCAGGTGCAGTTGAATAAGTTTCTGGACATACTTCATCGGTTCGGTCATCGGCAGTTTCATCCTGCGGAATATCTTTTCCGCCATTCTCGCACCCTTAACCTCGTGACCGTGAAATGAGAATCCTGTCTTGTCGTCATATCTTTTGCAAACAGGTTTCGCAATGTCGTGAAGAAGTGCCGCCCACCGCAGCCACAAATCATCAGACACTTTGGCAACATTATCCAATACTTCCATAGTGTGCTTGAAATTGTCCTTGTGAGAGCGTTCCCCGACACTCTCAACGCCTTTCAATGCCGTAACTTCGGGAAATATTATCTGCAAAAGCCCGCATCTGTCAAGCAATTGCCAACCTTTGGACGGAAAACGCGAAAGCATTATCTTGTTCAGTTCTTCGGTTATCCGCTCCTGCGAAATAATATGTATTCTTTCTTTGTTCCGTATTATTGCATCGAATGTTTCGGGCATTATAGAGAAATCCAACTGGGTCGCAAAGCGTATGCAACGCATCATACGCAAAGGATCGTCGCTGAAAGTGATGTCAGGATCAAGCGGAGTGCGTATTATCTGCCTTTGAATGTCAAAAAGTCCGTCAAAAGGGTCGATTAATTCTCCGAAAGTTGCTTCATTAAGAGAAATAGCCATAGCATTGATGGTAAAATCCCTGCGGTTTTGGTCGTCTTCCAACGTTCCGTCTTCCACGATTGGCTTACGGCTGTTACGGTTATAGGATTCTTTCCTTGCACCTACGAATTCCACCTGCCAATCCTTATCTTCGCTGTTGTAATGTATCATTGCAGTGCCGAAATTCTTGAAAACCGACACTTTAGTGTGATGGGGTATTATATTTGCAACTGCTTTTGCCAATTCAATACCGCTGCCCACGGTCACAATGTCTATATCCGTAGAATGGCGGTGCATAATCAAATCCCTTACATAACCTCCTACGACGTAGGTCTGCAGATTCATCGAATCGGCAACGTTGCCTATCAATTTAAATATATCAATATTTATCTTTTCTTTTAAATTCATATTCATCATGTTATGACTTGTCAAAATAAAACGCCGTTTCAGTAAAATAATCAGCGATAAAAATTTTTTAAAACGCCGTTTTAATTTCTTTAAACGCCGTCTTATATTTTTCCGAAGTATTTACGCAAAAACCATTCGCCGCCCAGCGTCAGTATTATCAATGCCCAATACCACCAAAGCGAAATAAATTTACGGTTTTCGGTGCTTACATGTATTATAGGCTTGATATTGCCGTTTTGTTTTATCATTTTCTCCAAATCAAGTATGTTTTCAGGATAAAGCATTGCCGCATCGGTCTTTGAAGACAGGGTATAAAGGTCGGAATGTTTTGCCACAAGGTTTGTAAGTTCCGTATTGACGGAAGAAACAGCAAAGCGGCCGCTTTGTTTATACTCTTTGTTGTTATAAACCGTCTTGGCAGTGAAAGCATATTCCCCTTCGGGCAAGGAAGACATGTTAAGGTAGTAGGCATTGTTGTTTTTACCGAAAGTATATGTTGCATTCATGTCAGAAGACTTGTTATTGGAAGATTGCGTCTGTATATTAAGCGTGATTTCGGGCGTATTGATAAGTTCAAAGCTTTCATTGTAAAACTGCGCAGTGAAGATAACGTTTTCATTTCGCTGATAAACGTCTTTATGCTCAATTCTGAAACGGTTTTTATCGGTTTTGTCGGAAAGCAATTGCGAAGTTTTGGAAATAAGACCGTCAATCTGGTCGGTAGATTGGTTGATCAAATAATTCTGAAGCCTCCAACGCCAGATGTTTTCGCCTAAAATAAAGCCGATTTTCGAATTTGCGTCATTATTAAATGCAATCAGCGGATAGGTTGTAGATACCGCACCGATTTTTTGATACAAAAGCGTTTGGATATTACCGTTTACGGTATACTTTGCCGTATTTGTCAGCATAGGAGGCAGATCCTTCAAAATATTAGACATATCCTCCGTAACGGTAAACAAAGAAAATGACGGATTATACGATGCCGTAACATTGTTTAACGAAGAAGACAGAGTGTTTATCTGAATACCTGTTTTAAGACTGTTAAACAGTTGGATATTTGTGCTTTGCCCTGTGATGAAAAGCATGTTTACGCCCTTGTCAAGCAAAGTTTTTATGGTGTTATATGATGCCGCATTGTCGGGAAGCGAATGCAGGACAACCAAATCATAATCCGCAGGATTGTTTTGATTATTGCCTGCAATATTTACATCAACGGTGTAATTCTGATTATATGTCAATGCCGTCTTTATCGCAGATATGTCTGGATGCGGGGCATTTGCCAGAATAAGAACCTTTTTCTTTGCATCCAGTACTTCTATAAAAATATCCTTACGGTTATTCACTTTGTTGCTTTCGCCGTTTATTTCGCTGACATAAAGACTTATTTTCTCAATACCCGCTTTCTTACTTGCGGTTTGCAGTTCCGCCGTAACGGAATAGTCATTGTTATCAACCGTGAATGATTTTATCTGCGTGGTTTTGCCGTCTTTTACCATGAAAAGCGAAGATGTCTCACCCAATGCCTTATCCGCCCTGATAGTTACCTCAATCGGGTAGTCGGTATCCACAAAGGCTATTTTATTGTATTGAACGTCGGAAATAAATACGTCTTTTCTTACGGCAGTATCGCCCATTGCAACGGTGTATACAGGACAGGAGAATTTATCTGTAAGGTTTAAAAAATTGCTTCCCTGTGTCGCTATGCCGTCTGACGCCAATACGACGGCGGAAAGGTTTTCCGAAGAAAAATTTTCATTGATAAATTCCATCGCCTGCGAAATATCGGTGGCAAAATCGTTGAATTTCAACGTATCCTTATACTTTATCTCATCTTTTAGTTGAATGGTTTTGCTGCCTAATAACAAACGGACAATATTGTAATCTTTGGACAGATTGTTGCTTAATTTCTGTAAGTTATCAACGTATTTCGTTTTGTAATAATCCGATTGTTTTACGGCGGAAAGCGAAGATGAATTATCTTGAAGCAATACTACAACAGGTTTTTCTATTGTCTTGTTTTTTATTCGTTTAACGGGTGAAATAAGAAGGAACAAAATTAAAAAGATTCCTAAAAACCGCAGAGCCGCAAGCAGATATTTTTGCCTTAAAGTGAATGCCGCTTTATCCTTTTGTTTAAAGAAGTAAACAAAATAGGCAAAACCTGATGCTACAAGCAATATCAACGGTAAAAACCACAGAGAATATTCGGTAAACATTAACTAAAATTCCTTTCTTTTTTAATTAGTTCGTACGCAGCATTGATTTGCTGAAATTTTTCATTTGCTTGTTTTTGTATGTCCTCACCTAATGACGCCACTTTGTCAGGATGGTATTTTACGACAAGTTTACGGTAAGATTTTTTGATTTCATCGTTAGTTGAATCCTTATTTACCTGCAATATAGTGTAAGCATTGTCAATTTGCGCCTGTGAATTTTGCTGCGCATTGCCGTAAGAATTGCCGTAGTTGTAGCCTGACGAATTTGAGTTGAAGTACATGGCTTGTATTGTACCGAAATCCCATGCGGAAATACGTAAATATGAAGCTATTGTGTGGATTAAGTTAAGTTCTTGTTTAGATATTTCGGCGTCGGCTGACGAAATGCCAAACAGAAAGTGCAGAAGCTCAAGTTTTTGCGAGTAATTAAGCTGTCGGTTTATGTTGTTGCAGGTTTGGTTTAACTCAAGAGTGTCATCTTTCAGTAAATCACGCAGTTCCAACATCTTTATATTCGCCTGATCAGTCCCGAAATTTTTTTGCAAAAACTCTCTGACGTAATAAACCTCTGTTTTGGTAACCCTGCCGTCCGCTTTCATGACAAAAGCAAACAAAACAAGCAAATTATCAATGAAATAAATGCGTTTTTTCTCGCTTTGAGACGGATTAATACTCCTTGCTGCGTCTATAGCCGAGCCGATAAGAAAGCCGATTAACGCACCCATTCCTCTGAAAACGAAGAATCCTATTAACGCACCGATCCATTTAGCACTCATAAAGTATGTCAATATATTGATACAAAATTTTGCGGATGCAAATTTACGAATAAATATTGTTAAAACGCATAAAGCGGGTGCATAAAATTGAAAAATTTCCCTTACACTGCATTATAATAAAGCACCATCGCAAAATATTTTTATAAACAGGCGGAATGTTTTTGAAGCATCGTAAGATGTTTTTATAAACTGTTAAGATATTTTTATAGCATTATAAGATATAGGAATAAATAAGCAAGATATTTTTGCCTTATTGTGTAAAAACTACGCCTTAAATCCTTTTGCTGCCGCCCCTTGCCGTATTAATCCGAAAAAAACAGTTTTTTTACCCTGAAAAAACCCTTTTTTTGAGTCAAAAAAACTGTTTTTTTGAAAATAAAACGCCACGGGGCGGCGGCAAAGAGGCTTAAGGCATTTTCAAAACCGCTTAAGGCACAAATTTTTTAATCTTACGGAAGATAATTACGCATTCGTATTGAAATTTTTTATATCTTTGCAACCTTGAATCAATACGGTAACAGGGTAATGAAGTTATCTATCGTCATAGTTAATTATAATGTTGAATACTTTCTCGAACACTGTCTGTTAAGTGTCCGTAAGGCTGTAAAAAACATCGATACCGAAATCTTCGTTGTTGATAACAACTCGGTAGACGGCTCCGTTGCCATGCTCAAAAGCAAATTCCCCGAAGTAAAACTCATAGAAAACAAAGAAAATGTGGGTTTTGCCAAAGCCAATAACCAAGCCATACGTTTGTCATGCGGTGAATATGTCCTGTTATTGAATCCCGATACGGTGGTTGAGGAAGATACCTTCGTAAAGTGCCTGGATTTTATGGACAAACATCCTGATGCTGGCGGTTTGGGCGTAAAAATGATTGACGGACAGGGTAAAATTCTCAAAGAAAGCAAGCGCGGTTTTCCTACGCCGTGGGTTTGTTTTTGCAAGATGACGGGTTTGACGAAGATTTTCCCGCACAGTAAAAAGTATTGCGGATATTATATGGGTCATCTGCCGTATAACAAAACCAATGAGGTGGATATTTTGGCCGGTGCGTTCATGCTGATGCGTAAACAGGCGTTGGATAAAGTCGGTTTGCTTGACGAAACGTTTTTTATGTACGGTGAAGACATTGATTTGTCATACCGCATAACCCAAGGGGGATACAAAAATTATTATTTTGCCGATACTTCCATCATTCACTACAAAGGCGAAAGCACGAAGAAGGGTTCGTTGAATTATGTCTATACGTTCTACAATGCAATGGACATATTCGCCAAAAAACATCTGTCTTCAAAGCAGACAAAAATCTTTTCCTTTATTATAAAACTTGCAATATGGGGCAGGGCAGCCCTGTCGTTTTTGTCGCGTATATTCAAAAAAGCGGCACTTCCCGTTTTGGATTTCTTACTCGTCTATGCAGGATTTTATTTCTTGGAAAAATTCTGGGCAACCTACTATTGGGGAACTGCGGACTACTATCCGCTGCATTATATTGTAGTTGCGATACCTTGTTATATAATAATACTGTTGTTTTTTATTTATTTGTTCGGAGGATACGGCAAATTCCGTCCGTATAAATTGATTTCGGGAGTTTTTTCGGGCATGATAGCCATTTCGGTCGTTTATTCACTGATGCCAGCAGCCTTAAGATATTCCCGTGCAATGGTTATAATGGGTTCAATACTCGCATTTTTCATTCTTTTGGCGGAAAGATATCTTTTGCATTACATAAAAACGGGACATTGGACTGTAAACGAAAATTCTTCTTCGTATATAATCGTAGGAGACAAACAGGAAACCAAACGTGTTACCGATTTATTGCGTTCAACGGACTTAAAACCCGAATTTATAGGCATAGTGAGTCCTGAAGATACGCAGGAAAGCGATTATTTTGCGGGTAATTTGTCGCAGATAGAAGATATAATAAGAATTTATCATGTAAACGAAGTGATATTTTGCAGTAAATCTCTGCCGCAAAGCAAAATCATTTCCGTAATGGCTGATTTGTCCAAGGCAAATGTGCGTTTTACAATTGCACCCGAGGTTACCGATTTTATAATAGGCAGCAATACGATAAACACACCGACTGATATTTACGTAATGAGCGTAAGCAGTATAATTTCAGAGGACAATAAAAGAAAGAAACGTTTGTTTGATTTTACCGCATCGCTTATACTGTTGGTGTTTACGCCATTGGTTGCCGTATTTTGCAAAAAACATCTTGCGGCAGTGAGAGATAATTTCATGGTACTTATTTCATCAAAAACATTTGTGGGTTACAACAAAACGGACAGCAGGGCAGGAGAATTACCGAAGCTTAAAGATTCTTTGTTTTCTTCAAGCGAAAACATTAAAAATAAGAATCTCGATGCTGCGACTGCGCACCGTTTGAATCTTATCTATGCTAATAATTGGAATGTGAAGACTGATTTTGAGATTTTGCTTAACAATCTGTCCGAATTATAGTCTTCGTGCCTTAGTTCAGCAAACCGGTTTATTTATCAGTTATTTTAAGTGAAAATCCTACGCTGTGGGTGTTTTCAATCTTTACACTGTCATCCAAAGACAGATATTTACGCAATTTTGTTATGTAAACATCCATGCTTCTTGCCGCTTGGTAATTGTCTTTGTGCCATATGTCGGTAAGCAAACGGTGTCTTGAAACGGTTTTTCCGATGTTGCGGCACAGCATAGTCAGTATTGCGGATTCCTTTTTCGTTAAATGTTGTTCAATAAGCGTTCCCTCTTGACTATAAGTAAGGTTGCTTGTTGCGGTATTGAATCTGTAATTGCCGATAAGGAAACTTGTGATGCCGTTTTGCTGTTCTTTCAGTTTGTTTGACATTGCCGTCAGTCTGGAATACAGATTCCGCATGGCAAAAGGCTTCTGGATGGTAAAGAAAAGAGGATCGGCGTTTTCAATCTCTGTTTTCTGCTGCTTGTCTTCGCAAATGAATATTACGGCAATGCGGTTGTCAAAACTGATAAGCTGCCGTGCTGCATCAATATTGCCCTCTGTCTGACTGTTATTATAAAAAATTGCAAAAGTCAGGGCGTTGTTTTTCATAATTTGCGGTATTTCCTTCGTATTTACCGGAGAAAAAACATTAAAATGCTTTCTTTCGAAATACAAACCCAATACCCGTGTCAATGTTTGATCGTCTATAACCAACAAAACATTACCTTTTAAAATTCTTTTCATCATTTTACACTTCTAAATAGTTTGTTCCATCGTATTTTCTTCAACCCTTTTTGATCTTTGTTAAGTGACAACCAAACGAATGATGCTTTTCCCACGATATGGTCCTCCGGTACGAAGCCCCAATAACGTGAATCGGCACTGTTGTGGCGGTTGTCTCCCATCATCCAATAATAATTCATTTTAAAGGTATATTCCGTTGCTTGCTTATTGTTAAGCATCCAAACGTTGCCTTGTTTTTCCAAAGTGTTTCCTTCGAATGTCCTTATGCAACGTCCGTATAATAATTCATTTTCATCATTCAGTTCAATAGTCATGCCTTTTGACGGAATCTTCACCTCTCCGTAATTATCAACATTCCAATTGTATTTATCACTGTACGGGAACAAATCGCGGTTTTTGTAACCTTTCATAGCAATGACGGGTTCCACCGCTTCAATATATTCCATTTGTTTTATTTTGTCTATAATCTCCGAATCCAACGGCAGAGTGGAATAATTCTTTACGGAATTTATCTGCTCGGGTGCTATACCTGCCTGCGCTAAAAAGGATTTTACGTCCATAAGTTCAGGATGGAAGAGAATCTGACAATAAAGCAATGTGTTGTCATCGGCAATTAGTGAATAATCCCCTTGATTTGCCGACGTAGGCTCGATACTTATTACATAAGGATTGTTTTTCAACATCTTTATTTGCCCTTTTGTAAGGTTCATATAGCAATAAAGCCCCATCATCTGCATGTCTTCTTTGCTTACACCTATATTCAACAATTCCTTTTCGTTAAAGAAATATCCGTCTTTGATTTTTACGCAGTAGGTTAATTGAAAATCTTTCGGCGATTGCTGTTTTTTGCCGTTTATATATACAACTCCGTCTTCCAATTTGACGGTTTCTCCAGGCAATCCTATACAACGTTTAATGAAATTCTCCCTTTTGTCGACAGGACGGGCTATTATGTCTCCGAATCTGCCTTTGTTCTCCCATACATTCTCCCTTCCGTATTCGCGTACCAATGAATAATAACTTTGATTGCTTTGATAAACCGTAGAAAGCGTATCCCCGTCAGGGAAATTGAACACAACGGCGTCGTTTCTTTTCACATTACCGAACCCGGGCAGCCTATGATAAGGCAGTTGTATCCATTCAACGTATGATTTGGTGTTTATAATAGGCACGGTATGATGTGTCAAAGGAACAGCCAGCGGTGTCATAGGAATACGCGGTCCGTATGCCAATTTGCTTACAAATAAGAAATCTCCGACAAGCAAACTTTTTTCCATCGAAGACGACGGTATTTTGTAGGCTTCGAAAAACATACTTCTTATTATAGTAGCCGCTATAACGGCAAATATAATGGCATCAGCCCAATCCCTTGCCGCCGAAACTTTGTATTCAGGCGCATCTTTAGGATTGATATATACGTCTTTGCCCCATCCCATTAAAGGAAGCATAACCCAAGGGAACAAAGCCACAAGTATTTGGTATCCGAGCGAACGGTGTGAGAAGCATTTGGCAAACTCAATAAAAATAAGGATTACCACAAATACGTTAATAAACGGTATTAACATATAAATGAACCACCAGAATTTTTTGTTAATTATTTTAGTTGCCAACCATATATTATAAAAAGGTACAAGACAAAGCCAACCTTGATAACCCGCTTTCGTGAATATTTTCCATAAACCGCAGAAAACTAAAACGGTTTGTACCGCCAATATCAATAAATACGTATCCATTCCAATGCTGTATTAAAATAATTTCACAAATTAAAGTGCAAATTTACACAAAAAAAACAATACAAAGAAATATTTTTACGTTTGTTATGCAAAATAACCCTTAAAATGAGGCTAAAATGATATAGTTTTATTAAGAAGGCGTTTCGTTTTATTAAAACGCCGTTTTAATTTACTGACGTGGCGTTTTAAAAAATTTTTAAGGCTGATTATTTTAACGTATCTATAGACTGAAATATATTTAAACAGAAACTATGAAGAAAATCGTAATTTTATTATCGGCATTTGCTTTGGGCTTACCGTTATTTGCCCAAAAACAGGAAGAAATGACAACCAAAAAGATGATGCAAATGATGTGGATGATAGACAATTTCTATGTTGATACGGCGAATATGCCGGATGTTACGGAAAAAGGCATCATTGCCATGCTCAAAGAACTTGATCCGCATTCCACTTATATTGCCAAAAAAGACGTACAGGCAGCCAATGAACCTTTGCAGGGTAATATTATAGGTATAGGCGTAACTTACCAATTGATGAACGATACAATTCATGTGGTAGACGTTGTTGCTGACGGTCCGAGTGACAAAGTAGGAATATTACCGGGTGATAAAATAATAAAAGTGGATGACACCGTTGCAACAGGAAAGAATATTAATCAGGATTGGGTACTTAAACATCTGCGCGGTAAAAAGGGTTCGAAAGTTCAAATATCCGTTGAACGTGCAAATAAAGGCGTTTTGGTTTTTGATATAATCAGAGATAAGATTCCGCTTAACAGTATAGACACTTGGTTTATGGTTGATAAGGAAATAGGTTATATTTCCTTAAGACGTTACGCCCAAACATCGGATGAAGAATTCCGCAATGCGGTTGAGGATTTGAAAAAACAGGGAATGAAGAAGCTTATCTTCGATTTACGCAGCAACGGCGGAGGGTACCTTGATGCGGCACAGAAGATAGTTGACGAGTTTTTGGACGGTGATAAACTTATCGTGTATACGCAAGGCTCCAAAGCTCCGCGTCAGGAACTCAAAGCAAAAAATAAAGGCGTTTGGGAAAAAGGCGATTTGGTTATCCTTACTGACGAATATACTGCATCGGCAAGCGAGATTACTTCGGGAGCGGTGCAAGATTGGGACAGGGGAGTGATAATGGGAAGAAGAACTTTCGGCAAAGGTTTAGTGCAAAGACCTATGAACATGACCGACGGCTCACAGGTACGTCTTACAATAGCCAGATATTACATTCCTTCGGGACGTTGCATACAAAAACCGTATAATGACGGCGTTGATGAGTATTATAAAGATTATCAGAAGCGGTATCAGCATAAGGAAATGTTTTCTGCCGACAGTATATCGTTCCCAGACAGTTTGAAATTCAAGACAGACAACGGCCGTACGGTATACGGCGGAGGCGGGGTTATGCCGGACATATTTATTCCTATGGATACAACCCGTGCAAGCGATTATTTTATCAATTTGAGGAGCAAAAATCTGTTTAATGAGTTCTCATTGTCTTGGGTAGAGGAGCATAGGAATGAGATGTTGAAACAATATCCGGATTATGATGCCTTTGATAAGGCTTGGAACACATTGGGATTGATGGATAAGTTTCAAAAATATGCTTCTGACAAGGGAGTAAATCCTAATACAGTGAAAACGCAATGGGTTAATAATATTATAAATGATTATCTTACCCAATTCCAGAAAGACAGCACGAAGATAAATTCTTATATCTCATACGAAGATTATGCCAATGATCTTAATGACGGCGGTAAAATGATAGAAGACATTTTGCAAAAGGCAAAGCAGGAAGACGAAAAGCAAAAACAGTATATCCAATCGTCAAATCAATACATTGAATCTAATTTGAAAGGCAATATAGCACGTCATCTTTACGGCATAAGATACTATTACAAAGCAGTACAGCAAAATGACGAAACTATGCAACAAGCAGTCAAATTGCTTAAGGATGAAAAACGTTATAAAGCCGTATTAAAAGGTAATAAGAAATAGACACGGCGGCATAATAAGCCAAAACAAAAGAGATTTTTCAATAAATGCGTTTGTAGGATAATTGAAAAATCTCTTTTTTGTTATATAATATTAAGTTAAGAATTGTTTCTGTGTGTGTACATGTAACGTTTGATGGAACGTTTAGGTGTTTTCTCAAATTCTTCCACCTGAATAAATATCTGTGAAATTTGTTCGTAAGCGGGAAGTTCGGCATTTGTATCCTTACGTATTTGTTCCAAAATTTCATTATAGGAGTTTCTGTCCACCTTATCTCTGTCCAATTTCTCCAAATCAAGATTTACAAGTGCTGTTATCTTACCTTCTTTCTCTATTACCAACGCTTCATTGACGTATTCCATGGAATTAAGTTTGTCTTCTATTTCTTCAGGGTATATATTCTGCCCGTTAGCCGAGAGAATCATATTCTTGATACGGCCCTTTATGTAAATATATCCGTCAGCATCCATGACAGCCAAATCTCCCGTATGCAGCCAACCGTCTTTTATTACCTTGGCTGTTTCTTCTTCGTTTTTGTAATAGCCGAGCATTACGTTATCGCCCTTAACCAATACTTCGCCGGGAATGTTTGACGGATCGGGCGAGTCTATCTTTATCTCCAATTCATCGACCGCCTTTCCGCATGAATAAAGCTTGGTATCTTTCCAATCAGCATAACAAATTATAGGAGCACACTCCGTCATTCCGTAACCTATCGTATAACGGAAACCGACCTTCTTCAAAAACGCTTCCACCTCTTGGTTAATTGCCGCACCGCCTATTATAACCTCGTAGAAGTTCTCCCCGAAAGCCGTATGTAATTCCTTTTGTATACGGGAAAGCAACATCTTGTCAATATAAGGCGTGCGTAAAAGAGTTTTGGTCAACCTTTTGTCAAGTATAGGCTTCAATTTGGTTTTGTATATCTTCTCTATAATCAAAGGTACGGAGATAATAATATCAGGCTTAACTTCGCTTAACGCTTGTGCTACTATTTTAGGCGAAGGAACCCTCGAAAGGAAGTGGATATGCGTTCCGCGGCGGAATTCGGTTATCAATTCGAAACTCATACCGTACATGTGAGCCATAGGCAGCATACAGATTGAATTACTGTATTCGTTCAAATTGGTTATCACCCTGTCGGCAAAGATTTGGTTGCCCATTAATGCCTTGTAAGGTACCATTACGCCTTTGGAAGCCGATGTCGTACCCGAGGTATAGTTGATAAGGGCTAAATCTTCGGGCTTTTCCCTGCGGTATTTTACGTTTTTGGCAGAAAATCCCTGCGGATACTTCTTTTTAAATAGCTTGGTAAGATTGTCAAACGCCTGTTGGTACTTATCGTCTTTGCAATAAACCAATTGAAATCCCTGCATGACAACCACGGCATGTATGTCGGGCAGATTATCCGCATCTACGCCTTCCCAAACAACGTCGCCCAGCATCACAAGCTTGCAATCCGAATGATTGACCAGGTGTTCCACCTGTTGGGCCTTGAATTCGTGCAACAAAGGCACTGCAACGGCTCCGTAAGAAAGCACAGCAAAATAGGAGATAGCCCAAGCGGCACAGTTTCTTCCGCAAAGGGCGATGTGGTCACCTTCTTTGATGCCGCAATGTTCGAAAAGAATATGCAGACGTGCTATTCTTTCGCCTACTTGTGAGAATGTAATCGGACCTGATTTGTAATCGCTCAGGGCAGGCCGTCCCCAATGATCAATAATACTTTGTTCTATATCCGCAATAAAGCTTTTATATTCCATTTTTCATTATTTAGCGGTGAAATAACCGCACTTAACAACTTTACAGGCTTGCAAAATTACGACATTTTTACATATTACGGACACAGTAAGCATAAAAAACCGCAAATTTTTGCAATTTATTATACCATATACACCATTAATAACGCCTATATGACTGTTTTCCGTACAATTCATACGCTTTAAACACCTATAATTATTAAATATTTTTCCGAAAAGCGTTTATTTTTTTGCTTTGTTGTTGAAAATTTTTGCCCTATCGCATAAAACTGCCGCCCCGTGGCGTAATATTTCAGAAAAAACCCTTTTTTTGACTCAAAAAAAGGGTTTTTTTAGGGTAAAAAAACAGTTTTTTTCAGATTAATACGGCTTGGGGCGGCAGAAAAAAGCAAAAAGGCATGAAGATTATGCGTAAGGGCATTGGTCAGATGAAGAAAAAGCCGTAATTTTGCAAATCATAAATTCTTAATATTATAATGAAAAGAAATGTTTTTATATTGTCGGCTCTTGTTATGCTGGGCGGATTGACGCTTAAAGCACAGGAGAGTTTTAAAGACCGTTTGCAGGTAAACGGATTCATACAAACGGAATTCGAATACACACAATGGGAGGGTAAAAGCAATAACGGCAAATACCAAACCTATACCGACGGAATTGATAACGCTGATAAGGATTATTTTTTACGCTACGGAGTAAGACGCGGCGGCATAAGGATGGCGTATATTCAGGGAAAAATTCAGGGAATATTCGAGTTGGATTTGAATAACGGCGACATATACCCTAAAGCTGCGACAATTAATTACCGCCCATGGGATTTTATGGAAATCAATGCGGGTCTGCAAACCGTATGGTTCGGTGAAGAAGTGCCTTATTCGACGCCTAAACAGGAGACGTTGGAACATTGTGAGATTTTGCGTAAGTTATTTCCGCTTGACAGGGATTTGGGATTGAAGATTTCGCTTTATGCGCCCAAGGAATCGGCGTTTAACGGTTTGAAATTGGATGTAGGATTGGTAACAGGCGACGGAATAAATCTTTCTTCCGACGGAAGATTGAATTTTGTAGGACATTTGAAATATAATAACCGCATTAACGATATACAATTCGGCATAGGAACTTCGCTATATGCGGGTACGGTTTCGCATGTTGAAACGAAAACCTACACATACGGTGAAGCAGGTGCGTCTTATTCGGAGACAAAAAACGTAAACAAGACTTTGAACCGCACATACTACGGATTGGATGCGCAGGTTAAGATACCGACATCATTAGGTACTACGGAAATAAAAGGAGAATACATTTTCGGCAATCAAGTTTCGCAGGCAAACAGTTTTTCTTCCCCAAACGGCAATGAATACACTACGGGAGTTTTCGATACTCAAAGAAAATTTTACGGAGGTTACGCTTATTTGTTCCAGGATCTGGGCAAATTGCCGTTAAGAGTGTTATTGAAATACACACATATCACTCCTGACAAAGATATTAAGCAAAAAGATCTTCCCGAAGGCGAATTGGTGGCGTATAATACCTTCGGAATAGGCTGCCAGTGGAGGATATTTAAAGGATTACAGCTGACGGCACTGTTTGATGTGAACTCCAATCCGTCATACAATAAAGAAAATATCTTAACTGCCGATCCGTACAAATATTCATACGACAGAAAAGACAATCACTTTACTTTGCGTCTGCAATACGAGTTCTAAATTGCCTGATAAGCAATATAAAATATGCAGTATATAATCCAAGGAGAATTTATTTGCTCCGTAAACGGATTACATACTGCATATTCAGTATAAAGTGCCGAAGAAAATTAAATGCTTGCTGACATTAATTCAACTTCTGCGGAAACTTTTTTGATCATTCCCTGCAATGCCGTACCAGGACCTACTTCTATAAACGTAGTTGCGCCGTCGGCAATCATGTTTTTGACGATCTGCGTCCATTTAACGGGAGATGTCAATTGTTTTATAAGGTTTTCTTTTATAAGTTTAGCATCCGTCATAGGCATTGCATTGACGTCTTGGTATATAGGGCAGACAGGGGCGGAGATTTCAGCTTCTTCGATACCTTTTGCCAGTTCTATACGTGCGCTTTCCATAAGCGGAGAATGGAATGCACCGCCTACCTTAAGCGGTAAAGCTCTTTTGGCTCCTTTTTCTTTCAATAAAGCACATGCTTTTTCGATTCCTGCAATTGAACCGGAGATTACCAATTGTCCCGGGTTGTTATAATTAGCAGGAACGACAACTTCGTCGGTTATTGAAGCACATACTTCTTCTATAACGGCATCGTCCAAACCTATGATGGCTGCCATTGTGCTCGGATTGGCTTCACATGCTTTTTGCATAGCATTGGCACGGATGGAAACCAACTTCAAACCGTCTTCAAACTTCATCGCCTTGGATGCAACCAACGCCGAGAACTCACCAAGTGAATGTCCAGCAACCATATCAGGCTGAAATTTTTCACCTAAAGCGCTTGCCAAAATAACCGAATGTAAAAAAACAGCGGGTTGGGTGACTTTTGTTTGTTTTAATTCGTCTTCCGTACCGCTGAACATGATATCCGTTATATTAAAACCAAGTATTCCGTTGGCTTTTTCAAACATTGCTTTGCATTCGCTGTTGCTTTCGTAAAGGTCTTTGCCCATTCCTATAAATTGGGCTCCCTGACCCGGGAATACGTATGCTTTTTTCATAGTTGTTTGTTGTTTTAAAATAATTTGCAAAGGTATAACAAATTTTTAATACACCGCCTCAATCCGTCAAAAATTATAACGTACAAAAATAACACGCCATTACAAAAAATTAATCACGCAGAATAATTTACTAATCACGCAGATTAATTTACTAATCACGCAGATTAATTTTTTTAAACGCAGTGTTGTTTTTACGGCTTATTATTTCTCTAACCAAGAAACGATATTGTTTTTGACGATTTCTATTCTGGCGTCAAAACTTTCGCGTGTTGCAAAGGCGATATGCGGAACGCAGACGCAGTTTTTGGCATTCAACAAAGGATGGTCGGTATTTAGCGGCGGCTCTTTCTCATAGACGTCAATACCAGCCCCTGCCAATTTGCCTTCGTTTAACATTTGTGCCAAAGCATCCATATCCACCACATTGCCGCGGGCAGTGTTGATAATAATTGCCGAAGATTTGCAAAGCGAAAGCATCTTTGCGTCAATCAAATGGTAAGTTTCGTCCGTCAACGGCACATGCAGGGAAATAATATCGCTTTCTTTCATTAGCGTTGGCAGATCTACGTAATTTATTCCTTGACGTATGTATTGCAGATGCTCTTTACGGGAATTGGCAAGCACATTGCAGCCGAAAGCTTTCAGTAACAATGCCGTACGTCTGCCTATTGCCCCCATACCAACGATGCCTACGGTTTTGCCTTTGAGTTCCGTTCCAAGGAAATTATTTCTCGTGCCGTTATCTCTTATATTACAGTTCATTTCGCTTAGCTTACGCATAACGTCAAGCATCAAACCTATCGCCAATTCGCTTACCGCTTCGGTAGCATAGCCTGCGGCGTTTATGATTTCAATATTGTGTTCTTTGCAATAGGCAACGTCTATATGATCTATGCCTGTGAATGCGACGGCAAGCAACTTTACGTTAGGGCATTGTTGCAAAACTTCTTTTTTCAGCGGGATGTTGGAAATGATTACCACATCGCTGTCAGCAATACGTGAGATAAGCGTTTCGGGGTCTTCTTTACGGTCTTTGTAAAGGGTAAAAGTGCAATTGAATTTCGCAAACAGTTCTTTTAACTCCTGTTCTTTTGCTTCGTTTATGCCTATAGGTTCAACGGCTGTTATCTTTAAATTTTCTTTCATCGCAGTAATTGTTGTTGTTATTTATTTTGCAAACGCTTTCATGGGCATTGATAAGATTCAGATCTTAAAAATCCATAGTAAACTCAGCATTTACGACTGCAAAATTACATAAATTTTCCGTTTTACTTGCCAATTCAAAAAACATTTCGTACATTTGCAAAATCAATTAAAGGAAATATAATTTATGACTAATCAAAAATTACATACAAACTCACAAAATAATACTCTAACAACCTTATTCAGAATTATATACGGGGGGGGGTAAATGTAATTTTTACCTTTTTAACTCTTTTTGAAAATATAAGAACTTGTAATAAATCCTTTAAAGGTTTATTACAAGTTTTTTAGTTATAAAATTAATTGTAAAATAAAATAAACCGACGGGCTTGATGGGATATAACAAAGCAATAACAAACTATGAGTAACAATTCATTTGAAACAGAAGCTAAACAATTTTTTAGCAAACCAAAAAATGTTGGTTGTCTTACATTAGTAGTCATACTTGTCATTATAACAATAGTGGGAAGTCTTGGGGATGGTAGTTCTTCTCATCCTAGAATCGGTGAATATGGAACTATTACCACTGAAACGTTTGGATGTATAGATAAAAGTACAATGGACGAGGTCGGAAAGTCGTCTGTAGCGAGAGATGAAATGGGAATACTTCAACTGATGTATGAAGGAAGAGTTGAAGTATTGCAGGCAGGAACAAGAGTAAAGGTTATAGAGTCAAGTTGGACAAGTATGAGAGTACGAACTCAACAAGGGCATGCTTTATGGGTCACGGCATCACATGTAAGAAAATAATAAAGGTATAAATATAAAAATAAACGGACAGTATGAAAAAATTTATTTTTATAATATTCCTTTTTATAGGAATAAGCAACTATGCACAAGAAATCAATATAGATAGTCTTAGAGCAGAGGCAGAGCAAGGAAATGCAAAAGCACAATCTAGTTTAGGACTATGTTATTACAACGGTGAAAGCGTAAAGCAAGACTATAGACAAGCGGTATATTGGTGGAAAAAAGCAGCAGAGCAAGGATATGCAAAAGCACAAAACAATTTGGGTGCATGTTATGCTGGAAGTAAAGGCATAACACAAGACTATAAACAAGCTGTTTATTGGTATACAAAGGCAGCAGAACAAGGTTATGCAGGTGCACAGTGTAATTTAGGAGTTTGTTATTATGTTGGTCAAGGTATTACACAAGATTATAAACAAGCAGTTTATTGGTATACAAAGGCAGCAGAACAAGGAAATGCAAAAGCACAAAACAATTTGGGTGCATGTTATGCTGAAAGTAAAGGCATAATGCAAGACTACAAGCAAGCTGTGTATTGGTATAACAAAGCAGCAGAGCAAGGATATGCAAAGGCACAAAACAATTTAGGTAGATGTTATGCTAAAGGTGAAGGTGTTGAGAAAGATGACAAACAAGCTGTTTATTGGTATACAAAGGCAGCAGAACAAGGTGATGCAAAGGCACAAAACGATTTAGGAGTATGTTATGATAACGGTGAAGGTGTAACGCAAGATTATAAGCAAGCTGTGTATTGGTATAACAAAGCAGCAGAGCAAGGATATGCAAATGCACAAAACAATTTAGGTAAAAGTTATGCTAAAGGTGAAGGTGTAACGCAAGATTATAAGAAAGCTGTGTATTGGTATAACAAAGCAGCAGAACAAGGAAATGCAAAAGCACAAAACAATTTGGGTGCATGTTATGCTGAAAGTAAAGGCATAACACAAGACTATAAACAAGCTGTTTATTGGTATACAAAGGCAGCAGAACAAGGTTATGCAAGTGCACAGTGTAATTTAGGAGTTTGTTATTATGTTGGTCAAGGTATTACACAAGATTATAAACAAGCTGTTTATTGGTGGAAAAAGGCTGCAGAACAAGGTGATGGACAGTCTCAATATAATTTAGGAAGTTGTTATCATGATGGACAAGGTGTTACACAAGATTATAAACAAGCTGTTTATTGGTGGAAAAAGGCTGCAGAATTAAACAATCCAGATGCACAATATCAATTAGGAATATGCTATTTAGGGGGATTAGGAACAAGACAAGATTATAATACAGGATTGTATTGGTTAGAATTATCTGCAAGAAATAATAATCCAGAAGGACAGTATTGGCTCGGTAAGATATATTATCAATTGTTTTCAGATAGGGGAAAAGAAGAACATAGAAAATTAGCCATTTATTGGTTAGAACTATCTGCTGGACAAGGTAATGCAGATGCTATCGATTTATTAAAAAACATAAAAAAACAAAACAATGGAAAAAATAAGTAAAGAAGAGTTTATAAGAAAACTTCAAGATGTAAAAACAGCAACAAGTGTAACTGGTATTGTTTATAAAGATATAACCGTTAGTAATGGTTATATAACAGGTATCAGAAGCACTACAAACAATACTTTTAAGATAAAGATAGATAATCTTTATTCAGGATATAAAGAATTAGAGGAGATAAATACTAATACCTTAAAAGATTATGTAAAAAATAGAGTGCAATCTCCCGCATTGGCAATACTCAATAAAATTGGATTAGTATAAATTCTTTTGCAGTCTATAATAAGAAACGGGCTGAAGAAATTTTTTCTTCAGCCCGATTCTTGTTATTATCACTTTCAGTGTTGGTTTTACTTAATAAAACCTTGTTGTTTCAAGAATGCTTCGTTGGTTGGTTCGTGTCCTCGGAAGGCTTTGTAAAGTTCCATCGGTTTTTTACTTCCTCCGCGTGATAAAACGTTCTTACGGAATGACGAACTGACTGCCGGATTGAAGATTCCTTGTTCTGTGAATGCTTGATAAGCATCTGCGGCAATAACTTCGCTCCATTTGTAACCGTAATAGCCCGCTGCGTATCCGCCGCCGAAGATATGTGAGAACTGCGTACTCATCATACAGCCGTCAATCATAGACATAAGTTCGGCTTTCCTGCTTGCCGATTGTTCGACAGCCAAAACATCACCGTCAAAAGGTTTCTCAATCGAATGCCATGTCATGTCAAGGATACCGAAGAACAACTGACGGATGGAAAGCCAGCCTGCGTTGTATTGTTGTGCCTCACGTATGCGGTCGATGTACTTCTGCGGAATCTTGTCGCCCGTCTTGTAATTCACGGCAAACATATCAAGGAATTCTTTTTCGTATGCGTAGTTTTCCATAAACTGACTCATTCCCTCAACGAAGTCATGGGCAACACTCGTTCCAGAAAGAGATTGATAAGTGCATTCGGTAACTATGCCGTGCAGGCAATGACCGAATTCATGCAGGAACGTAGTTACTTCATCAAAGGTAAGTAGGGAAGGAGTCTTGCTTGTAGGTTTGGAGAAGTTGGTTACAAGTTGGATTAGCGGCCTTATCTCATTGTTATTGACCTTGCTTTCTTCACGGAACGATGTCATCCATGCACCCTGTCGCTTATTGTCTCTCGGGAAGAAGTCCATATAAAGCACAGCCATGAACTTATTGGAAGTTTTGTCCCAAACTTCATACACCTGTACGTCTTTGTGATAAACAGGTATGGATTTGTTTTCGCGGAATTCAAGGTTGTAAAGTTTTCCTGCCAATTCAAAGATTCCTTTTTTCACATATTCCAAATTGAAATACGGTTTTAACAGTTCCGGTGATATGTCGTATTTTTCTTTTTGCAGTTTCTTGCTCCAATAAGAGAAGTCCCAACGGTTCAATGTGCCATCAAAGCCGTGATTGTTCGCATATTCCTGTACGGCATTCAGATCCCGCTTTGCGTAAGGCATACTTGTGTTAAGCAAATCGTTAAGGAAATCATTTACTTTGGCAGGTGTTTCCGCCATCTTGTCCTCTAACTCGTATTCAGCGTAGGATTGATAACCCAAAAGGTTGGCTATCTTTAATCGCAAATTGACAATATCTTTTATTACCTGCTTATTGTCGTTAGTATCGCCGTGATTACCCATGGAATTGTACGCACGCCAGATTTTTTCCCTTATCTCACGGTTAGGGCAATAGGACATAACGGCAACGTATGACGGCTGGTCAAGCGTAAAGGCGTAACCTTTCATACCTCTTGCCTTTGCCTCTTGCTGTGCAGCCTCCAAAGCGTAGGCAGGCATACCTTCAACGTCTTTTTTGTCGGTAACATTGAGTACGTATGCGTTTTGGTCGTTCAAAACATTCTGATTGAATTTCAAAGACAACACGCTTAACTCTTCGCTTGCTTTACGGAATTCTTCTTTGGCTTCTCCCGTTAAAAGCGCACCGTTTTTGATAAATCCTTTATATACTTTGTCCAAAAGCATACGGTCTTCGGTTGTCAGTTTAATGAAATCGCGGTTGTCATAGACCATTTTGATTTTGGCAAACAACTGCGGATTCATACTGACATCGTTGCTGTATTTGGTAAGTATCGGAGTAAGTTCTTGGGCTACTTGTTGCATTTCGTCCGATGTGCATGCCTCGTTCATATTGAACAATACGGAAGAAACCCTGTCCAATATTTTTCCGCTTTGTTCGTATGCCACGATAGTGTTTTCGAATGTCGGCTCGGCGGTATTGGAAATAATTTTGTTGATATCGTCCTTTGCTTTCTCTATTGCGTAAAGCATGGCAGGTTTGTAATGTTCCGTTTTGATCAAATCAAAAGGCGGCGTTTGTTGCGGGGTAACCCACTGCATAACCAAAGGATTGGAAGACCTTATTTCATCCATTTCCTGTTTTGACATCTGTGCTGATAATAATGTTGTAGCCATAAGCATTGATGTTATTAAAAGTTTTTTCTTCATTTTGTAATGATGTTTATTCAATTATATACTTTATTTTCACTGCAGCGCACCGTGCGAAAATAATCACGCAGATTAATAAATTTTTATCGCAGATCAGTAAATTTTTATCGCAGATTAATAAATTTTCATGCGTGATTAATTTTCTTTAGCGGCATTGTAATTTATTTGTGCTATTGTTTTTAACTATTCAACTTTGCAAAATTACAAAAAATTCAATAATTTACATCTGCCTACCGACGGTATTTCAAAATTTCTTCGTACTTTTGCAAATGTGATAAATAAGATAAAGTTATGACAACAATGGAATTGAATGCGGAACTGTTTCATCAGTTAAGTTATTTAGCGGACGATGAAACTTATATGCAAAAAGTGATGGCTTTTATAAAGAATCTTGTTATTCAGAAAACACAACAAGAGAATATGGAGTACATTACAAAAGACGAATTGCTTAACGGTATTAAAAGCGGATTGCAAGACGTCAAGCAAATGAATTTATCCGAAGCCAAAACTTTACAAGATGTCATCAATGAATTATAAAATCATCCCACAGCCTACATTCTTAAGAGAATTAAAACCTTTGCTCAAAAAATACCGTAACTTGAAAAAGGATTTACAAGAGTTTAATGATTTATTATTAGCAAATCCTTTGGTAGGAACAGATCTTGGTGGAGGATTGCGTAAAATTAGAATGTCTATAAGTGATAAAAACAAAGGCAAAAGTCACGGTGCAAGGGTGATAACTTATACCTATTTAATAGATGAACACAGCGGAATAATAAATCTTATATTTATATACGACAAACAAGAACGTGATTCAATAAGCAAGCAAGAAATAAGACAGATATTAGACGATTTGAATTTATAAACACAAATAAATAGAAACAAACGGCAGGGAAAACAAATTCTTTGCCGTTTATTTTATTGTTTTACTTGTCAATTGAAAAACATTTCGTACTTTTGCAAATGCTTATCGGGTGATAAGCGAAAGCGTTTTGCTTTATAACTTGTGTTTGAAAGTGTGAGAACTTTTTGCAAACAAGTTTAAGTAGTTTCGCCTACGCCTTTCTTGGCGTGAATTCTACTATAATTATATCTTTTTGCAAAGGTTATTCAATTCTCACACACCTCAAACAAAGGTATAACACAGATGTGGTTTCACGCTTTCTTTTAGTAATTAAAATTTGGATTGAAAAAGGCAATCCGTTCCTTTCAGAAATCAAAAGGGAAGAACTTTCTAAATATGTTTAGAAAAGCTATCAAACTTTTAACTCTTGCTGCATTAATGATTGCTGGTGGCAGTGTTACGGCACAAATATCAGCTCCGAAAAAATTTAATGCAGAATTCACTCCGTCATTATATTGTACTGATGCATTTATCGGTGTTGTTAATTGGCATATAGTTAATATTTATGATGACAATATGGATATTTACAAAACTGTTAGGTTTAGTCAAGAAAGTTATGTAAAGGTTAGTTGTCTTACAAAGAACGTTTTTACTAACAGCGGGAAGTATGAATTTGTTGTAATCGAAAGTCAAGACGATGATTATGTAAAAATAAGTATCTATAATGAAGACGGAGAATGTTTATACTTCTTTAAAATAGAATCAGGTTACACAACAATCAATATATTTATAAACAGTAATAAATTATTTGTTGATGCCTATCACTCAACAGCAGAAAAGGATTGGCACGAATCTTACATCTTTTCGTTGCAAGGTAGTGTTAATTCTTCTGTTCCTCCTGTTCAGCAGCAAAATCCATCAAAACTATATCCTAATCCTGCACGGCAGTCTGTTATTTTGGAATATGACATACAAGGACAGATGCAAGAAATGCAGATTATGGATATGCAAGGTAGAGTTGTTGCAAACTATTTGCTTGACCCATCACAAAAGCAAGTTAATATAAACACTTCCAATTATAAAAAGGGCGTTTATATTTACCGTTACGGTAATAATTCCGGTAAATTCATAGTTGAATAGCCGTAAAAAATATAGCAAGAGTTAAAAAGAAAAGGTGTGGGAAATAGTTTCCTACATCTTTTTGATTACAACCAACTGTAAGACGTGAAAAAATCGTAACTTTGCACATAATTATAATAAGACACAATGAACACAAGATAATGATAATATTATGTCACAACAAGAAGCATTAAAACTGTTTGAAACAAAGAAAGTCCGCACTGTTTGGGATAACGAAAAAGAGAAATGGTATTTTGCCGTGGTGGATGTTGTCGCTGTACTGACGGATAGCGTGAATCCACAGGCATATTGGAGAAAATTAAAACAGAGGTTGATAGAAGAAGGTAATCAAACCGTGACAAATTGTCACGGTTTCAAGTTGACGGCTGCGGACGGTAAGAAAAGACATATTGATATGCTAAATAGTGAATATATTTTCAAGAAAAATTATTCAAATTTACGGTAAAAGTTTTCGTATTTTGAAAACTTTTTATAATTTTGCAGCGTAAAAATTGAATATCATAACTAATGATAACAGTAATATTTAAAGATACGGACTTAAAAGAACTATACGAAACAGGTATTAATAAAAAGTATAAAAAATATTCAAAAGATGCATTGTTTTTGAAACGTTTGAGGTTGGTTATCAATACTATTAAGGCACAGAATTATACTGACGAATTGTTTAATATTAGTTTTCTGCACTACGAACAATTGAAAGAAAATTTAAGCGGTTACTATTCCGTACGGATATTTAATAATAGAGTTGAGAGATTGATTTTTACACAAAACGATAATAAAATAGAAATAACATTATTAGAATTGGATAATACACACTATGGAAACAAGAAATAAAGATTACGTTGTAGGTTTACAAGCAACCCATCCGGGTGAATTATTAGAGGCTGAACTTGAAGAAAGAGGCATAAAGCAAAAGGATTTTGCTGCACAGATAGGTCTAACTCCTGCAAATCTGTCGTCATTTATTCACGGACGGAGAAATTTATCGGTATCTTTGGCGGAGAAATTAGAAAAGGCTTTAAATATCAATGCTAAAGTATGGTTAAATATGCAATCTAATTACAACTATGACACAAAGATAATATCACAGAGAGAAAAGAAAACGGTAACACAGGAAAATACAATATTGCAACCGTCTTATACGGAAGAATTACTGAAAGTTTTGAACCGTTTATCTGACCAAATAGGGGTGTTGATAGCACAAAATCAAAACAATTCCCAACCTACACTTGCACATTAAAGAAAAAGTATCTTTACTTGAGAGGTTATTTTTAGTTAAATACAAACAAACGGCAGAGAAAAAAAATTCTTTGCCGTTTTTATTTTATTGTTTTACTTGTCAATTCGAAAAACATTTCGTACTTTTGCAAATGCTTATCGGGTGATAAGCGAAAGCGTTTTGCTTTATAACTTGTATGTGAATTAAAAAGCCTGAGAAACTTTGAATCCACAAGTTAAGCATGGTAGTTTTCATATACGCCAATATGGCGTGAATTTACTATAATTATATCTTGGATTCAGGTTATTTAATTCTCAGGTTTACCTTCACATGAAGATATAAATCATTTATGTGGTTTCACGCTTTCTTTATATAGTTAAAATTTGGATTGAAAAAGGCAATCCGTTCCTTTCAGAAATCACAAGGGAAGAAAAAACTAAAAATAAATGAAAAAGCTGAAGTTTATTTTTTTTAATGGTATTAGTCTTCAATGTTTCTAATATTTTTTCACAAGAGAATGCAAAGCATCTTACATTTAAAGGTGTTGAAATTGATGGGACTTTGGATAGATTTGTCTCAAAGATGCAACAAAAGGGCTTTACCTATATTGGAGAGTCAAGTGAGGTGGCTATTTTAAATGGAAATTTTGCTGGATATAGAGATTGTAATCTATACATTTACCCTAATGGTAAGGGTAATGTGTATATGGCAGGCGTATGTTTTCCAACAAGTAGTAGTTGGACTGTATTGTATTCCAACTATCTATCTATTAAAAATATGCTATTGGAAAAATATGGAAAACCTTTGTTTTGTACGGAACGTTTTAATTCTACTGTTGAACCTCGAGACGATAAAAGTAAATTTTATGAAGCACAAATGGAAAGATGTGAGTATAAAACTGTTTTCTATTTTGAAGAAGGAATGATATCTGTCCAAATTAGTACTGTTCAAATGAGATGTTATGTTTCATTGACATATTCTGATAGGAGTAATAGCCAAGAAGATAAAGATGCAGCAAAGGAAGATTTTGTAAAAATGTTAGTTGTAGCTTTAAATAATATGTATTAAGTAAGTTGTTAATACATTATCCAACTTTTTTACAAAGTTACAGAATTTAAAGTTATTTCTTCTTGTCTGAAATTTGTCATTTTTATTGAAAATTTGTTGATTTGAGAATAATGCAGAACCAAGACAAAACTGTCAAATAACAAGTTTTCTGAATAAAACGGCGTTTGGTGAGATTGTTTTCCGAAAAGAATCTGACGAAGTGGTGTTTCGTGGCAACGAAACGCCACTTTATTTTTAACTTAACACACAATAATTTACGGAAATTAGACTTGTTTAAAATCTCACATAGGGACAAATTGTCCCCAGATATAATAACAGACTAAATTAAAATGAAACGGCAGAGAATAGCAATAATCTTTGCAGTTTATTGTTAATTTATTTTATCTTTTTCATATCAGAAGAAGAATTTGTTTAAAAAGGTGTTGTCTAAACGTAAAAATACTCTTTCGTTCAGTGGTAAAAACTCCGGGTTATCGCATTGAAGTAATTGATTAACTAAACTTGTCATATCACTTTGCGACAATACTTTACCGGATTGTACTGCCAAAATGTCAGCAATCAATAGTGGCTTGTCGTCATCGCTTACGGACTCGTCAATCACTTCGTTTACCAAATTCATGGCGTTAAGCGTAGTCATGTCCTTAGGCATAAACGTGAAATCTACGCTATTGTCTTCATTGACAGTGAATTCAAAGCCGATACTGCGCAGCAATTCCGCCTTGGATTGCAAGGAAATGATTTCGGAAGAAGCAAACTTATGGGTGTAGGGCAGAAGCAATTTTTCTTTCGGCAGAATTATCGAAATTTTGCCCTGCAGGTATTCATAAATTACTTTCTTCGAAGCATTAAACTGATGGATTAAGTAAATGGAGTTATCAGACTGATAAACAATGTATTTATTTAAAAATTGAAACATTTGTTTTTGCGCCAGAGGGCTGCTGTTTTGTATCTGCTCAACAGGCGGAATATTGTCGTTATTAAAGGAAATCTCGGTCTGAACCTTGACTTTATTGACCGCAGAGGAGAAATCAAACGACGGATTGGCGTTCTGCGCCGCAAACGGATTGAAACTGCTGTTATAGTTCAGTTTAGGCTGTTTGGGAACATAGTTTTTGTCATACGCAGGGAAATCCATCTGCGGTTTTTCAAAACTTAAAGTATTGCTTGAAGTAAATTGACCTAACGCCTTTCTTACCACGGCGTTCAATACTGAATATATAATCTTATCGTCAATGAATTTAACCTCCGTTTTGGTCGGATGGATATTCACGTCTATGTCCTTGGGATTGACCTGTAAATGAATGAAAAAGCAAGGATAAGTCTTCGGCGGAATAAGCGAAGAATAAGCCCGTTCAACCGCATTGGCAAAGTACGGACTTTTCATATAACGGTTATTGACGAAGAAGTACTGATAGTTCTTGCTCTTTTTAGTTAAATCTATTGTTGAAATAAATCCCGTAATCTCTACTAAATCAATCTTTTCTTTAATTTCTAAAAGATTTTTATTAAAACTGCTGCCGAAAATATCCGTTATACGCTTTTTAAACGTGGATTTGTCTAATTTATAAACGGTTACACCGTCTTTGATATAAGTGAAAGCAATTTGCGGATTGATTAAAGCAATGCGGACGAATGCATCGTTGATATGCCCCGCTTCCACACTGTCGCTTTTGAGGAAATTACGCCGTGCAGGAACGTTAAAAAAAATGTTTTTTACCTTGATATCCGTGCCTTTAGGCGAGGTGGTTTTGCTCACCGATTTGATGTCTCCGCCCTCGATGATAATCTCATTGGCAAGTTGCTCATCTTCCTGTTTTGTACGTAGTTCCACCTGTGCAATGGCGGCAACCGAAGCAAGGGCTTCGCCGCGGAATCCCATAGTGGTCAGGTTCCTTAAATCGCTTTCGCTGCTTATCTTGCTCGTTGCATGCGCAAGAAAGCATTTTTGAGCATCCTCTTCGTCCATTCCGCAGCCGTTGTCCATAACCTCCACAAGCGTTCTTCCCGCATCTTTGACTATTAAAGTGATGCTTGAACTACCTGCATCCACTGCGTTTTCTATCAACTCTTTAACAACACTTGCAGGGCGGTTTATGACTTCTCCCGCCGCTATTTGATTGGCTATATTTTCGGGCAGAACGTTTATTGCCATTTTTCCACAAAAGAGATTAAAAAATACAGCAAAGCCACTATGATACAGGCTCCTAACAGAATTTTCGTCATAGGAAAAGGTTTCGAAATCTTCTTTTCCTTTTTGTCTTCCATAGCCTTACGGAAACTGATTTTGCGGTTGTAACTCTCGCCGATAGGGCCGTATTTGGCTTTCAGCTGCTCCAATTCGTCTTTTTTCGGATCGTAAAACCGCGGTTTGTAGTTGAATTGCCGTGGTTTACGGACTGTGAACACTATTCCCATTTTCGTAAAATTTTTGTTGCAAAAATAGTATTTTTCCGTCAATTAAAACAATTTTCCGTAAGCGTTTTTGTGTTTTTGTCTCAAAAAAAGTTAAATTTTTGCTTTAATTTCATTGGCTCAAAGTTTTGTTTTTCCGCAGTTTATCAGCCGCAGAAATTTCCTGTCAGAGTTGAAATATCTATCAAAGAGTAAAAACCGTACAGTAGGGACGGGAAATTAACAGTTGAGGGAGTGGGAGTAGTATATATATTCAAATATACTACTTCCATCTCCTGTTAAAATTTCGTACGTCCGTCCATTTATATATGTTTGGACGGACGGACGTTTTTAAGTAAAATTCTAAAACACTGATACACAACGAAATATTTTTTTGAGCGTTTTTTGTACTTTTGAGGTTCGAAAAAAATTCAGAGCGAAAAACGGCTTGAAAAATTTTAACGCCGTAAAAAAATATTTTAACGCCGTAAAAATTTCTTGAAACGGCGTAAAAATTTATTAAAACGCCTTGTTTTTTGAAAAAAATCATGGTTAAAATCATTGGCGGGTCGGAAAATTTTCGTATCTTTGCACATTATTTTAATAAGGCTATGGAAGAAAACGAAAGAATACAACGGGTTGATATAGAGACCCAAATGAAACAAGCCTATATCGACTATGCAATGAGCGTAATCGTTGCAAGGGCGTTGCCTGACGCAAGGGACGGAATGAAGCCCGTACAACGCCGTATAATGTTCGCAATGGGCGATATGGGAATGACTTACAATACTAAACACAAGAAATCTGCCAGAATAGTGGGTGATGTATTGGGTAAATACCATCCGCACGGCGATTCTTCCGTTTACGGTGCTTTGGTACGTTTGGCACAGAAATGGGCGCTGCGTTACCCATTGGTGGACGGACAGGGTAATTTCGGTTCGGTGGACAACGATCCGCCTGCAGCAATGCGTTACACCGAAGCCAGAATGTCCAAAATAGCATCGGAACTGTTGCAGGATATAGATAAAGATACGGTTGATTTTCAGAACAATTTCGACGATTCGTTGAAAGAACCCGTTGTTTTGCCTACAAGAATACCCAATCTTTTGGTCAACGGTGCCAACGGTATAGCGGTGGGTATGGCCACAAACATGGCTCCGCACAATTTGAGCGAAAGTATCGACGGTATTATTGCCTATATAGATAATAATGACATAACCACAGACGAATTGATGCAATACATAAAAGCCCCTGATTTTCCTACGGGCGGCGTTATCTACGGTTATGACGGAGTCAAAGATGCTTACAATACAGGCCGCGGAAGGGTAGTCATAAGGGCACATGCGACCATTGAGCATGACGATAGAAACGACAGGGAGCAAATAGTGGTTACTTCCATTCCTTACGAAGTGTGCAAAAGTGATATGATTCACCATCAGGCCGAGCTGGTAAACGACAAAAAGATAGAAGGCATTGCACAGATAAAGGACGAAAGTAATAAGGACGGAATACGTATCGTATACAAATTGAAAAAGGATGCAATAAGCAGGGTAGTGCTTAATAAGTTGTACCAATACAGCGAGTTGCAGTCCTCGTTTTCAATCAATAATATAGCCCTTGTCAAAGGCAGACCGAAACTTCTTACGCTTAAAGACATAATATACAATTTCGTTGAACACAGAAAAGAGGTCGTAGAACGCAGAACCCGTTATGAACTTAAGAAAGCGGAAGAGCGTCAGCATATAGTTGAAGGATTGCTTAAAGCATTGGACATTATCGATGAGATTATCAACGTGATACGTTCTTCACAGACGGTTCAGGCGGCAAAGGATACGATGATCGAAAGATGGCAGTTTACCGACATTCAGGCGTCTGCCATTGTGGAAATGCGTTTAAGACAATTGACGGGCTTGGAACGTGAGAAATTGGAGGACGAACACAACAGATTGTCCGAATTTATCAACCGTTGCAAGGAAATACTTTCCGACGTGAATGTTTTGATGCAGGTGGTAAAAGACGAGCTTACGGCAATAAAAGAAAAATACGGCGACGAAAGAAGAAGCGAGATAGAGTATTCTTCCAAAGATTTTGTGATCGAAGATATGATTGCAAACGAGGAAGTGGTTATTTCGGTTTCGCATTTGGGATATATCAAACGTACGTCTTTGACTGAATACAAGACGCAGAACCGCGGCGGAATGGGTTCCAAGGGCTCGGTAACCAGGGACGGCGATTTCATAGAACATATTTATATAGCATCGACGCACGATTATCTGCTGATGTTCACCGATAAAGGAAAAGTGCATTGGATGCGTGTTTACGAAATACCTGAAGGCAATAAGACCTCCAAAGGACGTGCGATACAGAACATGCTTCAAATAGAAGAAGGGGAGAAGATCAAGGCATTTGTCAATACGGGTGATTTGAAGAACGAAGATTACGTAAACAACAATTACATAATACTTTGCACGAAAAACGGAATAATCAAGAAAACTTCGCTTGAGGCTTATTCACGTCCGAGAACCAAGGGAATAATCGCTTTAACAATACGCGAAAACGACGAATTGCTTGAGGCTAAACTGACTGACGGTAAGAACGAAATATATATAGGTACCAAAGCCGGAAGATGCGTAAGGTTCAACGAAGAACTTATCCGTCCTATGGGAAGGGGTGCATCGGGTGTTAAAGCCGTTACGTTAGCAGGTGAGGATGACGGAGTTATCGGCATGGTTTGTATGAACGACATGAGCAGAAACATCATGGTTGTTTCGCAAAACGGATACGGCAAACGCAGTGACAGCGAGGAGTACCGCAAAACCAACAGAGGTACAAAAGGTGTAAAAACAATTAACATAACTGATAAAACGGGTACACTTATTGCTATAAAGGATGTAACCGATGATGACGACCTTATGATAATGAACCGTTCGGGAATAACGATACGTTTGGCTGTCAATACATTGCGTGTTATGGGCAGGGCTACACAAGGCGTCAGATTGATAAATTTGAAGAAGAAAGACGTGATTGCTTCGGTAACCAAGGTGCAGCATGAGGAAGTTACGGAAGGGGAGGATGCACTTAATCAGGAGAATGAAGGTTCCGCCGGCGGCGATCATGAGGGTATGACAGAATAAAAAACTTAAAAAATAAAAAGAGCAATGAAAAAGAGTATAGTTTTGGCTGTTGCATTGGCTGCAACATTCGGGGCTTCGGCTCAATCGATGAAAGTCCAGAGTGCTTATTCTGACATGAAGAATGAGAGATTGGCAAACGCAAAGAAAAATATTGACGAAGCATGTCTTAACGAAAAGACGATGAACGAGGCAAAGACATGGAATTATGCGGGTCTTATCTACGCGCAGTTGGTGGATGCTTCGAATAACAATCCTAAATTGTTTAAAAAACAGAAGATTGATACGCCTGTTGAGGAATTGTGCGCTACGGGTATAGCCAGCTTGAGAAAATGTTTGGAAATAGAGGATAAGGAAGGTACGCATGAATTTGCACAATCTTCGATAGATGCGTTAAAGGTTTTGTGCGGTTATGAGTTCATGTATGCAGGAAATACTTACAATGCGGGTGATTATGCAAAAGCATCGGAGATGTTCAAAAAGGTTATAGAGGATGCGCAGGTGGCACATCATAATGATGTTGTTATGGATGCAATGTATTACGAAGCAGACTGTTACAGAATGTTGAAACAATCTGATAAGGAATTGGCATTGTACAGGGAGATGGCAAAATTGAATACCGACAAAGCCGACGTATATTTGAAAATCTATGCAGCAAATAAGCAGGCAGGGGATACGACGAAGGCAATAAACGCATTGAAAAAAGGCGTTAAAATGACGGCAAACAATCCGGAAAACAACGTTATAATGAAATCTTCGTTGGCTTCGGCATATCTTTGGGCAAAACAGCCGCAGGAAGCTGATAAGATATTGGAAGATTTGTTGGCAAACGGACAGAATGACGTAAGGACATTGAATTCAATTGCAGGTATTTACGTAGATCAGAGTGCGACCGAGAAGGCAACGGAATTGTATACGAAATCTTTGGCAATCAACAACAATCAGTTGGAGGCACACAGAGGAATAGGACTTGCAAACTTCAATAAAGCAGTGGATTTGATTACGGAGGCAAACAACATTCCGCCAGAGGAACAGGAAGCATATGATAAGAAAATTGCCGAATCGTTTTCATATTTCGAGAAAGCAATTCCTCACTTCCAGAATGCGTTGAAAATCAAGGATGATGACTTCAATTCATTAAAAGCATTGAAGACGATATATTCACGTTTGGGCGGCAGTGCTACCGTGGATGCGGCCAAGAAACAGGAATACAATACGCAGTTGAAGGATGTCAGTGCAAGATTGGATAAATTGTTAAAGAAATAGAGTTGTTTTGATTTGTTTTTTTTCAAAATGAAGACCGTTTGCAAATTGCAGGCGGTTTTTTTGTTGGCAGATAATTGGTTAAGGTGTGATTGAATGAAAGAATTAATGGACAGATAAAGGAAGGCGGCCATATGATCAGACTGTGATTAATAAACAAAAAATAAAACAGATGTGTATCAAATCAAGGATTCACGGATAGAAAAAACAGAAAGTGTGTCAAGATTAGGCTTTGATACACAGAAAAGAAAACATAAGACTTTGTGTAATAAAAAAATGCTGTGTGGTGAACGAAAAATTTGTGCAATATTGCATTAAAAATGCCAGGAATATATATACTAACAGAGTGCATAAAATATAGTAGTAGGTATTCCGTTCTATAAATTCAATAAAAATATTTAGTTTACATAATTGTCATTATGTTGTAATTTGGTTTTAAAGAAATGAAGTGTTTAAACGGTGAATTCTTATCAGATTTCTGTATAAAATGTTGCTGACAAATTATTTGCAGAACTCCGTGCGGAGAATTAAATAAATTATATTGTGCGGAAATTATTTCAGAATTTTGAAATGTAAGTAAGAAAAAACAAAATATTGATATGCATGAAAGCATTTATACGTCGTATCAATAATTTCATGCGCTGTACCAATGATTTAATACTTCGTTGCAATAATCTAAAACTTCGTTACAATGATTTAATATATTGTTTCAAAAAATTAATATGATGCATCAATTTGTTTAAAAAATATTCTTCATGATTACAATAGTATCTGGATAGATCATTTGAATGATCCCAATTAATTGATGAATATTTAAATAAATTAAAACGGCGTTTCATTGGAATAAAACGGCGTAAAAATTTATTAATACGCCATAAAAATTTATTAAAACAGCGTAAAAATTTAATAAAATAGCGTGATTTTTTTAGGGAAATAGTGTGTTTTTTCAGTAAATTAAAATCTTACATTAATATCAGAGAAAAAACATATCCATTCTCCCCTATCGCTTATTGTAGATTTGTAATTATCAGTATATTATATAAGGAATAACGGATGATTTATCAGGTGTAAATTTAGAAAGAAGAATTAATTGCCTATGACAGACAAATAAAAAGTTTCACTTCAACAAACTGTTTTATTGAAAAACAGTCTATTGAAATGAAACTTCCGAATAATTCTTAAAAAAGAATTTTATTTATTTACTTGGAATTTGGTAACTCCGTTGCAAATAAAATCAACTATTTGACGTGCAGCTGCCAAACCTGCATTAACGTTAGCTTCTTTTGTCTGCGCACCCATTTTTTTAGGTGTAGAGAAATAACGCGGTGCAAATTTCTTCAATTCCTCGTCGTTTGTTGCAGCAATGTCGGTTACATATCTGAAATCTTCTCTTTCAGCCAACAATTTAGCCATATCAGCCTCATTGATAACCTCTTTTCTTGCAGTGTTTACCAAACATGCACCCTTCGGCATCTTGCTTAACAACTCGTAATTGATGGAATTCTTTGTTTGGTCGTTTGCAGGTATGTGAAGTGAAACGTAATCGCATGAAGAATACAAATCATTCACGTCCTTTGCAACCTTAACTCCGTCTGCTTCAATCTTTTCTGCAGGAATAAACGGATCCAATGCCATAACTTCCATACCCAATGCTTTAGCCTTCATTCCGACAAGACGGCCAACATTACCGTATGCATGGATACCTATTCTTTTGCCTTGCAATTCAGTACCTGCCACAGGAGTGAAATTAGTACGTGCCATATATATCATAAGGCCTAATGCCAACTCTGCAACGGCATTTGAATTCTGTCCGGGAGTATTCATTGCCACGATGTTGTGTGCTGTACATGCTTCCAAATCAAGATTGTCAAATCCTGCACCTGCACGTACCACGATTTTCAAATTCTTTGCGTGGTCGATAACTTCCTTTGTAACTTTGTCTGAACGTACGATCAATGCATCGGCATCTTCAACTGCCTTATACAAATCATTAACGTCCGTATATTTTTCAAGCAATGCAAGTTCAAATCCTGCTTTCTCTACTATTTCTCTTATTCCGTCAACGGCAACTTTTGCAAAAGGTTTTTCCGTTGCAACCAATACTTTTGTCATTTCTTTATTCTTTATTAAGCGTTCTTTGCTTCAAATTCTTTCATGCAATCAACAAGAGCCTGAACATCTTCAAGTTCGCAGGCATTGTACAAAGAAGCACGGAATCCGCCTACTGAACGGTGACCTTTGATACCTATCATGCCGTGAGCTTTTGCAAATTCCATAAATTCTTTTTCTTTGTCTTCGTAACCTTTAGCCATAACGAAGCAAACGTTCATCAAAGAGCGGTCTTCTTTTTCAACAGTTCCTACGAACATCTTGTTGCGGTCGATTTCTCCGTAAAGAAGGTCAGCTTTTTCCTGATTGCGTTTTTGAATCCATTCAACACCGCCGTTTTCCTTTAACCATTTCAATGTTTCGTGCATAACGAATATAGAAATTACAGGAGGAGTGTTAAACATTGATTCTTTTTCGATATGTGTTCTGTAATCAACCATTGTTGGAAGAACAGGAAGGTTTTTACGGTCTGTTATCTTACCCAAAACATCTTCTCTTACGATAACGAAAGTAACGCCTGCAGGGCCTACGTTCTTTTGTGCACCACCGTAGATAAGAGCATATTTTGAAACATCAACAGGACGTGACATAATGTCGGAAGACATATCGGCAACCAAATTAATAGGGCAATCCATGTCATATTTTATTTCGGTACCATAGATTGTGTTGTTAGTTGTGATGTGGAAATAGTCAGCATCTTTAGGAATCTCATATCCTTTAGGGATATATGAATAGTTTTTGTCTTCAGAAGAAGCAACTATTTGGGTTTCTCCGAATATTTTAGCTTCTTTTGCAGCTTTCTTTGCCCAAACACCTGTCTGCAAATAAGCAGCTTTTTTGTTCAACAAGTTTGCAGGAACGGTAAAGAATTGAGTTGAAGCACCGCCGCCTAAAAACAAAATCTTGTAATTGTCAGGTATATGAAGAAGGTCTCTCCACAATTGAACGGTTTCGCTCATTATTCTTTCCCAACCAGGAGTACGGTGAGATATTTCCAATACTCCTACGCCTGTATTGTCAAAGTTTTCGATAGCATCTCTTGTTGCTTGAGTTGCTTGTTTCGGTAAAACGCAAGGACCTGCGTTAAAGATATGTACTTTTGCCATTTTTTCTTTTAATTTTAAAATGTTGTTTTACTAATGTTTCCTTATTTTCAAGGGATACCGCTCCCCTGCTTTACGAAGTGCAAATTTATTACTTTTTTTTGATATGCAAATAAAAATAAGTGATTTTTTTTATTTATTTCAAAATTTTTATATCTTTGCTGTTGTGAATTATTAATTAACTTTTTTAATACATAAACGATATGAAAATAAAGATCTTTGCATTAGTGTTAGTGTCTGTATTATGCAGCACAGTAGCATTCGGACAGGAAGAACAACCTATGAGTTGGAACGCAAAAAAATTACGACCTATTGATAAATTTGAATTCATACAACCTTTACCCGACAGTGTAATAAAGAAAAAGACTGAAGAATGGGATAATGCTGAATTTAAATTATATCTATACCGTCATGAAGTTGAATATAATTTACTAAATTCAGGACAATGGGACACTCTAGAAGACGGAAGTAGAATCTGGAGACTAGCTCTGATACTTCCCAAATCAATGAAAATATCTCATATATATTTTGATACATTTTTACTTTCCAAACAATCTTTTTTCTTTATATATAATTATTCTAAAAAGGAGTTACTCACTGGCATTTCTTCTTATCAAAAACTAATGGAACGTTGGAATTGGCATATTGAAATATCAAAGAAATATAAAATCAATGCTCCTGCAGACACTTCTATTGACAATTCCATAATGTTTAACAAACAAGCTGACACTTTAGTTTTGGAATATAATATCCCCGCAAGTACTAAGGAGCAAGGAACAATAACAATCAAAACTATACATGAAGAAAGAATACCTAAGGGAAAAGACATCGGACTTAAATCTAATAATGACGACTGTCATGTGAACATCAGTTGCCCCGAAGGTGTGGATTGGCAATTAGAAAAAAACGCTGTCGTAAGAAGATATTTTGTCTGAATTTGTTTAATAAATAACTTTTTATACCTTTGCAGCTGATAATTAAATAAAAAATCATACGGTCATGAAAAAACAGAACAAATTTTTATTATTTGCAGGCATTACGGCAATGATTTGCTTGTGTTTGTTTGCAAAATGTACGGACGAAGAAGATTTTAGCACAAATACTTCCGCTCCTGCAAAGATATTAAAGGACGATAAATTGGTATTAAACGGTACGGATACTTTGCAAGTGACAGCAAAAACAGATGACCGAATTGAAAAGAATCACGGCAATATCCCCGATGATCCGTCCTTGATACCTGACCCTCCGAAGATATATACGTATCACGAATATATTATAGGCTCATGGGAAGTAGAAGAACAATTCCGTACAGATTTTTCATCGGACACATTAGTTTTTACAGGAGATTCCTTATATACATATAGTAATTGCTATAGTGGGCATTATGATGGTGTTTATTACAGAGTCAAAAATGATACCATTGAAGTTCCCCATGAAAATTTCCCCAGTTTCTACATGTTTATTACAGATACAATATCACATGATGAAATGATATTATTCGGTTACGGTCCTTGTAGTTACAGAACTCTTCAACAAATGTATTTTGTACACTTCTACAGAATGAAATAATAAATACATATAATTCGGAAATCAGAAGATAAAATATTATAGTCTCAATTAAATTTTTCTGTTATTTTTTTGTAACTCGTTTTTTTTTATACCTTTGCAGAAATTATTTAACATATATTAAATATTAATAAAACTGCGTGGTCATGAAAAAACAGAACAAATTTTTATTATTTGCAGGCATTACGGCAATGATTTGCTTGTGTTTGTTTGTAAAATGTACGGACGAAGAAGATTTTAACACAAATACTTCCGCTCCTGTAAAAACATTAAAGGACGATAAGTTGGTATTAAACGGTACGGATACTTTGCAAGTAACGGTAAAAACAGATGACCGAATTGAACAGAATCACGGCAATATCCCCGATGATCCGTCCTATCCGTCCTTGATTACGGGAACAAACCATGATAAACCTATGCAGGATATTATACCCGAGGGAAAAGTTACCTATTACGACGGTTGTAAAAGTAAAACCAAATTTGATTATCCCGATTTGAACGATGATCCTAATTTTCAATTGAATTATTACAAACACGGCGACACTTTGTTCTTGGAAAAAGGACCTTGGTACTATTCATGCGGCATTTACGATCCTGAAATATCGGAAGTAAGGGTGTCAAACGATACTATATATGTATCGGAACTGTGGGACGGTGCTTCGGCTAATTGTGTCTGCCATCAGACTGTACATTATTATATTACGGGGATAACGGGTAAGAACTATAAATATTCGTATGAGGTCTGGATTAAGACAGACGGGGAACCTAAAAAGGAGATTCCGTTTGCACTGTATTTCGATATTAATTTGTAAGAAGTTTTATTGTTTTATTGCAACAACGGTCCGGTAAAATAATACGCCGTAAAAATAAATTAAAACGCCATATTAAAAAATTATTACGGCGTTTTAATATTTTTTTACGGCGTTATTTTATCTGTTTAACCACAAAGTACCGTTTTGATTATGCACTTTGCCGTTAATATCCTCATATTTAATGTAATAAATATACGTTCCCTTGTCAGCTAAACGGCCGTTTATCTTACCGTCCCAACCCAAAGCGATGTCTTTTGATGAGAATATTTTCTTACCGTTTCTTGAAAAAATCTGCATTTCGTAGTTCTTTACTTCACGGTATGCAGGCTTGAAAATGCGGAGCCTGTCGTCATTGCTTAAAGGCTCAAACGCATTAGGAATAAACAATTTTTCTTCCGCAACTGCGTCAGTATCATTTCCGTTTTCCTCAACCAAAAATTCATTTACGGCGTTTGTATTCTCCTGATTGTTTGTCTGTTCTTTTACGGTGACGTTTTGATTAATTTTTACGGGCTGTTCTTGTTTTAAAGAATTGTTTTCCGTTTTCGGATTGTCTTTTACAACCGCAGGTTCGGTTTTTTCCTGTGCAAAATTATCTTCCCTCTGCGGTCTTTCCGTAATTTGATTGCTTACGGTGGTAGGTAAAGTATTTTTTGTTATAGGCTCGGCCTTTTGTATTGCCGTATCGGTGTTATCATCAGTTAAAACAACCGTTTTTTCCGTGTTTTCTACTGACTGTTGTTCCGTTTTAACAGTTTTCGGTGCCGCAATCAATGCAACAATACCCGATATTAAAACCAAAGCACCTGCAACGGTCAGGATTTTCAGCACAGGCATTTTGCCATCCTGCAATTTCTTTTCAATGTTTTGCCGCAATGCCTCATCAGGTTGTTCTTTGTAATCAACCATTCTTTGTCTTAATTGCTCAAATATCTTATCTTCGTTTGTCATATTCCGTTATTTCCCAGTTTTATCAAATTCCGCAAAAATATTCAATAACTTCTTCTTTGCACGGGAGCATACTGAACGGACGGTTGGTATTTCGAGATTGACCGTTTGGGCAATTTCGTTCCAAGACATGCCTTCTATCTCACTCATAACCAATATCGAACGTTCTTTATCCGCCAATTGCTGCAAACAGGCAATCAATTGTTGGTTGGAGAACTCATCAAGCACAGTGTTTTCAACACCAGGGACTATGTTTTCCATTATTTCCGTCTTCGGATATTTGTCTTTTTTGTCCCGATAGTAGTTCCAAGCACACCGCATAAAGAATTTTTTCATCCATCCTTCGAAACTTCCCAAATAAGAATACTTCTCAAGTGATGAATACAGTTTGATAAAAGCGTCTTGAAATATATCTTCGGCGTCTTCTTTGCTTCTGCTGTTTTTACGGCATACTCCGAAAAGCACGTCAGCATATTTGTCATACAACATACGCTGATATTTTCCTTCTTTTCTTATGCAACCTTCAATTATTTCCCTGTCGCTTATATCCATTACAGTATTTAAGACACGGATTTTGACATTATTTTGCAAAAGTAAATAAAAAACGGCGTTTAGCTTATTGTCTGCAGATGTCTTTATCGGTTATTACGACCTTATCGGGTATAAATGCTTTTACATCTTTGCCGAAAAGCAACATCTCGCGTACAAACGATGAACTGATAGTGCTTTCTTCTTTGTCGGCAAGCAAAAATACGGTTTCAATGCTGCTGTCCAATACGGTATTTATATCCGAAATATTTTTTTCATATTGAAAATCCGCCGTATCGCGTATACCTCTTAAAATAAAACGTACGTCCTTGAGTTTGCAATAATCGGTGGTTAAACAGTTGTATGAATCTATTTCGACGTTATCATAATCTTTAAACGTATCTTGCAACCATTTTTTGCGCATCTGCAAAGAAAACATCGTTTTTTTGGAAGTGTTCTCCCCTATTGCCACGATTATTTTGTCAAACATGGGTAATGCTTTTTTGACTATGCTTTCGTGTCCTTTGGTTACGGGATCGAACGATCCGGGGAATAATGCCGTTGCCATAATGTAATTAATAGGTTAAACGTTTACAACTACCGCCTCAAACGGTTGGGTTTGGTGCGGTAAGTTTCCTGCACTTCGTTGATTACGTATATCAATTTAAAGGAAATATAATTGGATTTGTAATCCCTTTTCCATGTAAGGTAATCCAGATCTTCGGGATCGTTGGAATTATAAAACCAAAAATCTTTTCTTATCGGTGCAAGCGAATATTGGTACCGTACATCAAACTTAAGGTTCTTCCAAATATTGAATCTGAAATCCGCAACAACGGAAAAATCATTCATAATAAACGAATGATCGGTCGTAACAAGCGGACGTTCCGCACCGCGGATCACTGTATCTGACAGTATCCATTCTTCTTTTGAGCTTATAAGTCTTCCGTATTGCACACCTATGCCGAAAGCAGCCCCTGCCCTTTTGTCTACATAGTGAATCATAAAAGGAATATCGATATAATTTAAATTGCATTTATATCCGAACGGATCCAAAATCCATTTGTTTTTTGCGCCTCGTTGTGTAAGCAAAATTTCGGTGGAAACCTGAAAACCTTCATTGGGTTTGTCGGCGGAAAAAGGTACCATAACGCCCAATCCTCCCGTATATCCGACATGTTTAAAGCCGTAAAGCTCGTCTCCGTCTATCTGCGAAATAACAAAACCCGAAGATACAGAGGCTTTGAATATCTGTCCGTTTGCATTAAATGACGGTAAAAAAGTTATAATTATCAACAAAAACGGCAAAACAAACGCCGCAGTCTTATAGTTTTTCATTTTAATGACTTTTTTGCATATAAAACGCAAATAAACCGATTTTATTTTGCAATTAAAATGCGGCTGATAAATTCCCTTTCTATTTTCTCTTTGCTTGTTATGCTTTGTAATGCCCATTTGATAAGCGTATCCAACCGTTTTTCTTCAGGCAAATGCCAATCATCGGATTGTTTACGCATCTTATCTGTCAAATAATGCAATGTAACTGCTGCCGCAACCGATATATTAAAGCTTTCGGTAAATCCGTACATAGGAATTTTCATAAAACAATCGGCATTGTCTATTGCCTGCTGCGAGATACCGTCCACTTCACTGCCGAAAACTATCGCAGCTTTTTGAGTTACGTCTATATCCTGCAAATCTATGTCGTTTTTGTACGGCATTGTGGCAATGATCTTATATCCTTCTTTTCTCAAATCATCAAAACACTGCTCAATATTTGATTTTCCGTTTTCGGGGACATTTGCCGATACTCTGGCATACTTATCTATTACGCCGTATTTACGTATATTGAGCCACTTATCGGCACCCAATGAAATATCGTCGGTAGTTGAGAATTTGTTGTTATTCTCCACTATCCTTACTTCCTGAATACCCAAACAGTCACATGTACGCAATACCGCCGAAGCATTTTGTGCTTTGTGTATGTTCTCTATTACGGGGATAAATCTGTCAGTGCGTAAATCAAGAATGCTTTCTATTTTTTGTTTTCTTTCTTCCGTTATGACTCCGCATAACATTGCATACATCAGTTCCTTTTCCTTTATATTTAAATCCTTGTATGTCATCTCTGTATTTGTTTCAGGATGCAAAGATACGAAGTTTTGCCGAATTAGAGTAATAAGCCGTAAAATTAATACGGCGATTGAAAAAATTAATCTGCGATAATAATAAATTAATCTGCGTGATTAGTAAATTATTCTGCGTGATTAATAAATCAAAACGCCGTGTTATTTTTGCAGCGCATATTTATGATAAAAATCAAACTTAATATTGCCGTTAAAAATAAATATCGTATCTTTGCAAAACGGAATTTTAATATTTCAAACAGAAAAGTTATATCTATGCGATGGGGTTTGGTTTTACAATATAACGGAAAGAATTATCACGGTTGGCAACGTCAAAACGATGACACTCCCACCGTTCAGGGTACGTTGTGCAAATGTTTTTCCGACATATTGCAGGAGCATATTTTGGTACTCGGATGCGGCAGAACGGATACGGGGGTACATGCCAAAAATTACGTGGCATATTTTGACAGCAACAATTTGACGGAAGACAAAAAGGCTTGGCTTTTGTGGAAAATCAATTCTTATCTTCCGCACGATATAAGAGTTAATCATATTATACGTGTGCCCGATGATTTCAACGCACGGTTTGATGCATTGAGCAGAACATACAGATATTATATAACAACAGCCAAACAACCTTTCCGTTCGGATTTTTCATGGCATGTTCCGCAGAAATTGGATATAAAGAAAATGAATACGGCTGCCAGGGTGATGTATCAATACGATGATTTTACATCGCTTTCCAAAGGCAACATGCAAACGCTTACCAATAATTGCAGGGTATTGTACGCACATTGGGAGAAAAAAGACGAATTCCTTATATTTACCATACGTGCCAACAGATTTTTGCGCAATATGGTAAGAGCGACGGTGGGAACTTTGGTCGAGGTAGGCAAAGGAAATATGACGGTTGACGAATTTTCGGAGGTAATCAAAGCAAAAAGCAGAGGTAAAGCGGGTGCTTCGGCACAGGCACAGGGATTATTTTTAGAGGAAATAGAATATGACAAAAAGATATTCCCGCGTAAGTTATTTGATTGGTAAAGAGAAGACATTGATGCAATAAATCATCATTTTGTTTTGCCGTTTGGAGAAAATGTCGTAAGTTTGCAAAAGTTTTTTTAGATAATTTAAAATTTTTAACCAATAAAAACGATAAACTAATGGAAAATATAGATTGGGGTAGCCTTGGTTTCGGTTACTACAAAACAGATTACAACGTACGCTGTTACTACCGTGACGGCAAATGGGGCGAATTGGAAGTATCTTCTTCGGAAGAAATTACGATGCACATGGCTGCTACGGTTTTACATTACGGTCAGGCTGCATTCGAAGGTATGAAAGCTTTCCGCGGAGTGGACGGTAAAGTAAGAATGTTCCGTCCTTACGAAAATGCAAAGCGTATGATCTCCTCTGCAAAGGGTGTTCTTATGGCTGAACCGCCTGAGGAATTATTTGTAGAAGCATGTAAAAAATGCGTTAAATTGAATGAAAAATACATTCCGCCTTACGGATCGGGTGCATCATTGTATTTGCGTCCTATATTGGTAGGTACGGGTGCTCAAGTGGGAGTTCATCCAGCTAAAGAGTATTTATTCATGGTTTTCGCATGTCCTGTAGGACCTTATTTCAAATCAGGATTCAAACCTGTTAAGTTCCAAATTGCTAAAGATTATGACCGTGCAGCTCCGTTCGGAACAGGAAAATACAAAGTGGGCGGTAACTACGCTGCATCATTGGTTTCCGGCGAAAGAGCAGCAAAAGAAGGTTATTCTAACTGTATTTATTTGAATGCGGCTACTCATGAATTCATTGACGAAGCAGGTGCAGCTAATTTCTTCGGAATTAAAAACAATACTTACTGCACTCCTGAAAGCAGTTCCATACTTCCTTCAATTACGAATATGTCTTTGTGCCAGATTGCCGAAGATTTGGGAATGAAAGTGGAAAGAAGAAAAATTCCTGTTGAAGAATTGGCGGAATTTGAGGAAGTTGCTGCATGCGGAACGGCTGCAGTGGTATCTCCTATCAATGAAATAGTAGACAGAGAGACGGGAAAAACTTACAAATGGGGTGCTGAACCGGGACCTGTTTCAACAAAACTTTACAATACATTGAAAGGAATCCAAGACGGAACGATCGAAGACAAACATAACTGGAATGTTTTTGTTGATTAATCACTTTAACAAAATTTTTTAAACATCGGGCGGAAATTTCATCCTGAAAGGATAGGAATTTCTGCCTTTTTATTTGTATGAGGGAGCATAAAATAACAGTGGGACTGGATGCCAAACGGGCGGTAAGCAACGCCACGGGTTTGGGTTCATATGCCCGTACGTTAATCAACGATCTTACAAAAACAAATAGCGGTAACGATTTTTCATTCTTACTTTACGCTCCCGACAAAGGCAAAGAAAATCTGGTAAGTCAAATAAATAAGGACACAAATCTGCAATTCGTCTACCCGAAACAATATAAGATGAAACTTCTGCGTGATTTGTGGCGGGAGAAAGGTATTGTCAAGGATTTGATACGTGATAAGGTGGATATATTCCACGGTTTGAGCGGACAATTGCCGCACGGTATCAAAGCCAGTGGCATTAAAAGTGTGGTAACCATCCATGATCTGATTTTCTTTGTGCATCCCGAATTTTACAATCCCATTGACGTTTGGATATATAAGCAGAAATTTTTCTCGGCGCTGAAAGAGGCTGACAAAATTATCGCAATCAGCGAATGTACCAAACGTGATATTTTGCGTTTTGGCAATACTAAAGGCATAAAACCGTTGGTTAGCGAAGACAAAATACAAGTCATTTACCAAAGTTACAATAAAATTTTCGACAATCCCGTAAGTGAAGAAAAGAAAGCGGAGATTAAACGGCGGTTGTCGCTTCCCGACAGATTTATTCTTAGTGTCGGTACGGTGGAAAGCCGTAAAAACATTTTGTTATGCGTAAAAGCCATGGAGGAAGTAAGTGATGACGTTCATTTGGTGATTGTCGGCAAAAACACTGCGTATACAAGAAAGGTTATTGATTATGTAAACAGTCATAATCTGCATGAAAGAGTACATATATATAATAATGTATCAAACGAAGAACTGAAAACCGTTTATTCGCTTGCCGAGATATTCGTCTATCCTTCGCTTTACGAGGGTTTCGGCATCCCCGTAATCGAAGCAATTGCCAATAATCTGCCCGTAATTGCCGCAAAAGGTTCGTGTTTGGAGGAAGCAGGCGGAGAATATTCCTTTTACATTGATCCTTTTGATGTAAAAGATGCGGCAGATATGATAAACATGCTGTTAAACAGTAAAGACAAACGTTTGACTGCGGTAAACAAAAGCAAAGAATACATAAAAAAATTCTCCGATACGCATATTGCAGACAAAATTTCCGCACTTTACCAATCCGTTATAGCACAGTAATTTATCAAAGTCTGTTTTTAAATAAAAAAAGACGGCGTTAAAAAAAATTAAAACGGCGTTTTAAGAAATTAATCAGCGATAAAAATTTTTTAATCAGGCTGATTATTTTTTTTTAACGCCGTCTTATTTTTTCGCGGTAATTTATTGTAAAAATATTTTGCAAAAACTCTTTGCGAAAACACCCTCAAGGCTGATTTTTTCATTTGTTACATTCCTGTAAACCACTTTTTAAAAAATATAAATAGTGCATTATTTTTGAAAATCGGACGCAGTATTGAAAAAATTTATTAATTTTGCATTCTTAAAAAGTGTTTAGTAAATATTTTTACAAACTAAAAAAAGAATATAATGAGTTTGAAAATAGTTGTATTGGCAAAACAAGTTCCTGACACAAGAAATGTCGGTAAGGATGCCATGACTGCGGAAGGTACGGTAAACAGACAAGCCCTTCCCGCTATATTCAATCCTGAGGATTTGAATGCTTTGGAAATGGCTTTGGCTATCAAAGACAAAATAAAAGATACACATATTACCGTTGTTACGATGGGTCCGGAAAGAGCTGCAGAAGTTATACGCGATGCTATGTTCCGCGGGGCTGACGAGGGAATCGTCGTTTCTGACAGAAAATTAGGAGGCAGTGATACGCTTGCCACTTCATACGCAATATCACAGGCAGTTAAGAAATTGGGAAAAGTCGATATCGTTTTCGGCGGCCGTCAGGCTATTGACGGAGATACCGCACAGGTAGGACCTCAAACAGCCGAGAAATTGGAGTTCCCGCAAATTACATACGCCGAAGAACTGATTGATATAAATGATAAGAACATTACAATCAAAAGACGTTTGGAAAGAGGTGTTGAAACCGTCAAGGCTGCGTATCCCGTACTTATCACCGTGCATTCGTCGGCACCTAAAGCCCGCTTTTATAACGCTAAACGGTTGATGGCCTACAAAAATGCCGATATTAAAGTATGGAATGCTGCGGATATTCAAGCCGAAGACCAGCGTTTGGGACTTACGGGCTCGCCTACGAAGGTTAAAAAGATAGACAGCGTGGTTTTGACACATAAAGACAACGTTCAGGTGGAACCTACCGATACGGGAATTGATAATCTGGTAAAAGAACTTATTAACGCACATATAATAGGATAAGAGTTATGGATAATATATTTGTGTATTGCGAAATTACGGAGGAAAATTATATTGCCGACGTATCGTTAGAACTTATTTCAAAGGCAAGAAAATTGGCTGACAAACTTAATGTAAAAGTTGAAGCAATTGTTTGCGGACATGAAGTAAAGGATTTGGAAAGCACTTTGTATCCTTACGGCGTTGATGTGATTAATTATGCAGAGGATGAGAGATTGTTCCCTTATCAAACGCTTCCGCATTTTAGCATAGTTACTAAATTGATTGAAGAAAAGAAACCGCAGATTTGTCTTTTCGGAGCTACTTCAGTCGGAAGGGATTTGGCACCGAGAGTTGCATCGTATCTGCGTTGCGGATTGACGGCAGACTGCACTTCTTTGGAGATAGGAGAATACGAAGACAAGAAAAACAACCGTGTAATTGACAATTTGTTGTATCAAATCCGTCCTGCATTCGGAGGAAACATTATAGCAACAATCGTAAACCCTGATACCCGTCCGCAAATGGCAACGGTACGTGAGGGAGTTATGAAAAAAGAAATTTACGACAAGAATTATTCGGGCGAATTCTCCAGAATACCTGTTAAGAATTATGTAAAAGACAGTGATTTTTGCATAGAAATTCTTTCCCGTGAGATAGAAGCGCAGAAAGTTAATATAAAAGGAGCACAAATCATTGTTTGCGGAGGTTACGGTATGAACTCCAAACCTGAAGGCTTCAAATTGTTACAGCAATTAGCAGATACCTTGGGTGCGGAAGTGGGTGCAACCCGTGCAGCAGTTGACGGAGGTTTAGCTGAACACGAAAGACAGATAGGACAAACTGGTGTAACCGTACGTCCAAAGCTTTATATAGGCTGCGGCGTTTCGGGAGCGGTTCAGCACCGTGCAGGAATGGACCAATCTTCCAAGATAATATCTATAAACACCGATCCTAATGCACCGCTTAACTCAATTGCCGATTATACAATTATAGGCGATGCGTTTGAAGTTGTTCCTAAATTGATAGAATATTACAAAAAGAACAGTAAATAATCCATTAAAGAATATAAATATCATGGCTAATTTTTTTGATGACAATAAGGCTTTAAGATTTCAATTAGACAATCCTTTAATGGATGAAATCATTAAACTGAAAGAAAGAAATTTCAAAGATTACGGCGAATATGACTACGCACCTAAAGATGTTGAGGACGCAAAGGATTCTTACGACAGAGTGTTGTCGCTTATAGGTGAAATAAGCGGTGATGTTTTGGACGTAAATGCCGAAAGTGTGGACAGTCAAGGCGTAAGAATAGAAAACAATGCGATAATTTACGCCGACGGAACATACGAAAACCACAAAGCTTTGACGGATGCGGGAGTTTACGGACTGTCTTTGCCGCGTAAATATGCAGGTCTGAATTTCCCTTACGTACCTTACGTTATGGCAGCCGAGGTTGTATCACGCGGAGACTGCAGTTTCGGAAATATTTGGGGATTGCAGGATTGTGCAGAGACTATTTACGAGTTCGGAGACGATGAACAAAAAAATACTTACTTACCTTTAATTAATAAAGGCTATACTTGTTCAATGGATTTGACCGAACCTGACGCCGGAAGCGATCTTCAGTCTGTTAGATTGAAAGCTACGTTTGACGAAAAGCAAAATTGCTGGGTTTTGAACGGAGTTAAGCGTTTTATAACTAATGGTGACGCCGATATAAAATTGGTTTTAGCCCGCAGTGAGGAAGGAACGACCGACGGAAGAGGACTTTCTTATTTCATACACGACCGTCGTGACGGAGGTGTTACTATCCGCCGTACCGAAAACAAATTAGGTATCCACGGCTCCCCTACTGCCGAACTTGTATTCACTGATGCCAAAGCTTATTTGGTAGGTGAAAGAAAGTTGGGATTGATAAAATACACCATGTCATTGATGAACGGAGCACGTTTGGGTGTTGCCGCACAATCGGTGGGTTTGTCGGAAGCTGCATACCGCCAGGCGCTTCAATATGCTAAAGAAAGAGAACAATTCGGTAAGCCTGTAATCAATTTCTTCCAGGTAAAAGAAATGCTTTCAATTATGAGAGCAAAAACCGATGCCACAAGAGCATTGTTATACGAAACCGCACGTTGCGTAGATATGTACAAAATCTACGAAGACATAGCAAGAGAAAGAAAACTTGAGGCGGAAGAAAAACAAATTGCCAAGAAATATTCGCGTTTAGCCGATATGTTCACTCCTCTTGTCAAGATGTTCGCTTCGGAATACGCAAACCAAAACACTTATGACTGCATACAGGTTTACGGCGGCTCGGGATTTATGAAAGATTATCCTTGTGAGAGGTTTTACCGAGATGCGAGAATTTTAACCATATATGAAGGAACCTCGCAGTTGCAGGTTGTGGCTGCAATACGCGGTGTCGTTCAGGGAGGTTACCTTGCACGTATCAAAGAATACGAATCAATGGAAGTAAAACCTGAATTTACAGGAATGAGAAACACTCTTATTTCCTTGAGAGAAGATTTTGAAAAATGCGTTGAGAAGATTAACGCTTTCGGATCTACAAGTGAAGCTCATGAATTCAATTCCCGCCGTTTGGTGGAGATTGCAGGCTATTTGATTATGGCACACTTGTTGATTATAGATGCTAACAGAGATGAAATGTTCTTACCTTCAGCTAAATTGTTCGTAAAGCATGCATGGGAAAAGATAAATGAGAGAAAGGCATTTATAGACAATTTCAGCGAGGAGGATTTGGAAGAATACAAGAAATTAAGCGAGTAAAAAATAAAGCTGTAAAAAAATATTAAAACGGCGTTTTAAAAAATTATTACGTCTGTTTAATAAAATAAAACGCCGTTTTAATTTAAACAAATAAATTTATAAACTAATACCATTACAAAAATGAATAAGAATTTCAAAAAATTGCTTTTCGCAATGCTTTTAACAGCAGGAACATTAACCTTTGTATCTTGCGGAGATGACGACGACGGCAAAAACTGTGTTTGTACACTTACCTACCAAGACGGTGTAGCAACAATAGGCGGCAACACAACAGAAGTCAACGACTTTAAAGGAAACTGCGCAGACATAACCATTGCTGATTTAAATCTTGGCAACTTGGCTAATTATGTCGCAAGAATCGACTGTGTTGAGAAATAATTAGTTTTCTCTGACAATTACAAAAAATCCGCCTTACCCATATATTACGGTAATCATTCCGTATAATATATGGGTAGAGATTTGGATTTTAACCTGTTCTGCTTAAAGTAAACACAAGACCTGACAGTAATCAACAATTAACGGTTGAAAACTTTGTATGGTATTATTTGCGTACTCTGGCAATAATTTCTAATTTTGCACCGATAAAATTTTTAATTGTATGCGACAACTTAAGATAACAAAGTCTATAACTAACAGAAACGATAACTCTCTTTATCAATATCTTCAAGATATAAGTAAAGAACCGTTGATTACTGCGGACGAAGAAGTAATTTTGGCCCAACGGATTAAAAACGGCGACAAAATTGCTTTAAAGAAATTAGTTAAGAGTAATTTACGTTTTGTTGTCTCGGTCGCAAAGCAATATCAAAACCAAGGATTACCTTTACAGGACTTGATTAACGAAGGGAATTTGGGACTTATCAAAGCAGCTGAAAGATTTGATGAAACAAGAGGGTTTAAATTCATTTCTTTTGCTGTGTGGTGGATAAGACAAAGCATACTTCAGGCAATTGCCGAGCAAAGCAGAATGGTAAGATTGCCGCTTCATCAGGTCGGAATGCTTAACAAAGTCAAAAAAGAACGCGCAAGATTGGAACAAAAATATGAAAGACCGCCTTCGGATGAAGAAATAGCGGATGCTTTGGACGTTCCGAAAGAAAAACTTATGGAAACGGTTATTGCAGGTTCCAATACTTTGAGTGTCGATGCCCCGTTGTTACAGGATGAAGAAATGACTATGATAGACACAATCGAACAAGACAGTGTCGCCGATACGGATGATATCGTCATGAAGGAATCTTTGACTGATGATATAGCTGATGTGTTGTCTTCATTGAATGATATGGAACGCGGTATATTGTATCAATATTTCGGATTGGGACATCAGCGCAGCCTTACGCTTGATGAGATTGCGGAAAGAAACAATATAACAAGGGAAAGAGTCCGCAAAATCAAAGAACGTGCCCTTACCAGATTGAGAAAGAACGAAAAGACGCAGAAATTGACCAAGTACTTATGTCAGTAAATCCTTCTTACATAGTATCTGCACGTAAATACCGTCCCGCAACGTTTCAAAGTGTAGTGGGACAAAAACATATCACTTCCACCCTGCAAAACGCCATTGCGTCAAACCAATTAGCCCAAGCATTCTTATTTTGCGGTCCAAGAGGTGTCGGTAAAACTACCTGCGCACGTATTCTGGCCAAAACAATCAATTGTACAAATATAACCGAAGATACGGAAGCTTGCAATGAATGCGTAAGTTGTACCTCGTTTAACAGCGGCGCATCGTTGAACATCATTGAATTGGATGCTGCAAGTAACAACTCCGTTGAAGATATGAGGGAGTTGATTAAGCAAATCAATGTTCCGCCGATGAACGGTAAGTACAAAGTTTATATTATAGACGAAGTACACATGCTTTCACAAGCGGCGTTCAACGCATTCCTGAAAACACTTGAAGAACCACCCGCATACGTAAAATTCATACTCGCAACAACCGAAAAACATAAGATTTTACCGACAATACTTTCACGTTGCCAAATATTTGATTTCCGCCGTATCACTGTAAAAGACATATCCGATCATCTGGAATACATCTGCAATCAGGAGAACATACAGTTTGAAAAAGACGCATTGGATATTATCGCCGAGAAAGCGGACGGAGGATTAAGGGATGCCTTGAGTATGTTTGACCTTATGGTATCTTTTACCAACGGCAACCTAACTTACAAAGAAGTTGTCGAATCTTTGAACATTCTTGACTATGATTATTTCTTCAGATTCGTAGATCACATGCTTCAGACCGATATTCCGTCGGCTCTTATGCTTTTTGACGAAGTTTTATCCAAAGGTTTCCAAGGCGACATATTTATTGACGGATTGAGTAACCATTTACGCAATCTTCTTGTGGGCAAAGACGCCAAGACAATAGGCCTTTTGAACGTTTCGGACAATATAAAGAAAAGATATTTCGACCAATGCGCCCGCACACCTATGCTTTTCCTTCTTCGAAGTTTGGATTTTGCCAACACATCCGCCATGGAATACAAAGGAGCAGGCAATAAACGGCTTTGCGTTGAGTTGATGCTGATGAAAATGTGCAATATAATGAACAAGATTGCCCCGAAACCGCAGCAAACCATACCTTCAGTGCAACAGCCTGCGCAGCCAATACAACCAACGGCTGAAAAAAAAACTCCGTAAGTGAACAAAAACCGGAGATTCAACTGCAAAAAGCAGCGGAATTCCAATCTCCTTTTGCAATAAATCTATCCAATGCAACAAGATTGCGTAATGAAAGCCTGAAACCCGAAAAGGCTGTCGTTTTCTCGATGGATGATGTCCGCAAAAGCATTAAAATTTACACGGAAAGCGTACGTAAGCAGATTAAAGACATTCCCGATACGGAGGATGCGGAGGATTATTCCGTATCAATGCCTGACGGAGAGGGCGGAATGCAGGAAAATCCTATACCCGATGCAGGTGACAGAAACCAACAGTTGATTAACTTGAATATCGCATTGACACAGGCGGAGATAAAACCTTATAAAGACGAAGCGTTCCTGGCTCAAATTTTTGTCCAAACGCAGGAGCAAAAGGATTGCATTGACAACATACGCAAAGAATTGACACAGTTTATCATGCAGCGAAACCATTATCCGCACATGAAGCTTGAAATCTTTACCGTCAATCCTGACGGAATGAAGAAAATGCTTTACTCCCCTATTGATAAGTTTAAATTCATTATGGAGTCTTCCCCTGCCATTGAGACGCTGAAAGAAAACTTTAAATGCGACATAAAATACTAATACTTTTGCTTAAAAATTTTTCATCTTATCGGTTCGGTAAAAAATAACGCCTTCTTTCGAAATTAATACGGCGTTTTAATAAATTAATCAGCGATAAAAATAAAATAATCAGCGATAAAAATTTTTTAATCAGCCTGATTATTTTCACCAAACGGCGTCTTGTTGTAACAATTTGCAAATTAAATACATACAAAAGCCTAAAAATTCACGCTTTTTTCTGTATTTTTCACGCTAAAAAATAGCATTTTTATGCGTAATTATTTAAGATTTCAGTGAGAAATTATTAAAAATTTATTTTTTTACATCATGAGGATTTGCAAATGGTAAGTTATTACAAAAAAATTATTTATCTTTGCAATCTTAAATCATAAATGTGAAATAATATGTATTCGGATAACTATAATTACGCACCGCAAAAATTTAATATCTTACCTCCGATATGTAAGAATCTGCTAATAATCAATGTCTTGTTATATTTCTTAACCGTAGTGCTGCAATTAAGGGGTATTGATTTGACTTCGGCTTTCGGTTTGCATGTTTTTGCTTCCGAAAAGTTCCATATCTGGCAATTAATAACCTATGCGTTCTTCCACGGCAGCTTTTCGCATCTGTTTTTCAATATGTTTGCCGTGTAGATGTTCGGTTATACGATAGAAAATATATGGGGCAGTAAACGTTTTTTGCTTTATTGTTTGGTAACTGCCCTCGGTGCGGCATTAATGCAGGAGTTGACATACTTTTTTATGTATAAAGACTTGATTTTGGGGGATTATCAAACGGTTAATCTCAACGGAAGCATGATTGTTTCAAAGTCTGCGTTCCTTAATCAGCTCAATACGATAGGTGCTTCGGGTATTTGTTTCGGTCTTTTGCTGGCTTTCGGCATGATGTTCCCCAACGAATATATTTATTTATACTTCCTCGTTCCTATTAAGACCAAATGGTTTGTAATAGGCTACTGTTTGATAGAATTATTCAACGGAGTGTTTACCACATCTGACGGTGTAGCCCATTTTGCACACTTGGGAGGAGCATTGGCAGGACTGTTTTTAGTCCTTTTGTGGAGAAAAAAATCTAAAATTTGATGCATCATTACAAAAAAGGGGAATACAGGGACCAATTCGTTATAGCATATATTACGGATTTCGATGATTGCAACGGCGTTTTGCAGTGGTCGGTAAAGTTTTGTAATATATTGAAAAAGGGACTTATCCTTTTGTATATATCGGATAAGCGTTATAACTGCATTTCTACGCAAGATGCCAAAATAAAACTCGAAGAGATAAACAACAAAATACGGCTTTCTTACATTCATTCGTATGCGGCATTAAGCGGAAACACCAAAGATATTATCCATAACCTCGGTGATTTGCTTAACGGTGTAATGATTGTAACCAAAGCGGATGACAAAGCGGATAAAAACTCTCCGCTAAACATAGATAACATAATAAAAAACTTTTATACATCGCGTTTGGCTTACTTTGTCTTCAAGAAATTTGACGCAGATAATAATTTCAGGGATTCAGTCGTATCTATGAATTCATTGAAAGAGTGCAAAGAGAAGATTCTTTGGGCATCTTATCTCGGCAGGTTCGCAGGTTCGGTGACTCATATATACTATCACCGGTACAGGGACGAGTATATGCAACGGCAATTGAATCTTAACATAGGTTTTTTGCGGAAAATGTTCCGTAAATTCAATATTGAAACCAAAAATGCGCACTCTTTGAACAGAAAAACGGCTTTGGACGTTCAGGCAATTGATTATGCGGAGCAAAATAAATGCGGTATTTGTATATTTCAAACCACAAAGAACAAAAGTTTCATAGAATGGTTTACAGGACTTACGGAAAAGAGGGTTCTTTTAAGGATGGACAATGTACCTGTATTGCTGTTAAACCAAAGGGATGACCTGTTTGTCATGTGTGAATGAAACAATTAATTGTTGAAAACTATCTTTAAGCATGCGTATTGAGTATAAAAGAATATATTATTTTTGCAAAGTTTACGGTAATTAGTGAAAAAAGTTATTTAAAACAGAAATATGAACAATAATTTCAGTGATAATGCAAAAGAGGTAATAACCAACGGAACCAATGAAGCCACAAGGTTGAAAAGTCCCGTGATTGATACCGGCCATTTAATACTGGGAATGTTGAGAATAAAATCCTGTACTGCCACACAAATCATCAGTCACTATGTAAAGGATTTATCGGCATTCAAAGACGGAATTGAAACAATTATAAAAAACGAAACATTCTCCCCTACCGTCGTTCCTAACAGCGGAAGCACCCCTTTGAGCAATAATGCGGCAAGGGTACTTCAGTTAGCGTTCTTGGAATCTTTGTCAAAACATTTACCGAAAGTAGGAACGCAGCATATTTTGGCGGGAATACTACGTTTGGAGCAAGGAAATAAAGTAAGGGATTTATTGATTGATAACAATATCACATTGTCCAATGTAAGGGATTTCGATACTGGTAAGAATAATAAGACGGAAATACAAAGTATTGAAATATATATGCCTGGCGATGCTCCGGAAATACTTGGCAAGATATCGGGAGTAAGTGTTACGGCAATAGGTCCTGTACCTATTCAAAAAAAACAAAAAGAAAGCGAACCGGAAGAGGAAGACAATTCCACAAGATATTTGGATAATTTCGGAAAAGACTTATCTGCCGCTGCCGAACGCGGAGAACTTGATCCCGTTGTAGGCAGGGAGGATATTATTGAACGTGTTGCACAGATATTGTCCCGCAGAAAGAAAAACAATCCTATATTGGTGGGAGAAGCAGGCGTAGGTAAAAGTGCCGTAGCCGAAGGTTTGGCAATAAGCATTGCCAATAAGAAAGTCCCTTACACGTTGTTGAACAAAAGAATATTCACTTTGGATTTGGCATCGGTTGTTGCAGGCACAAAATACCGCGGACAATTTGAAGAAAGATTGAAAGGGCTTATCTCCGAATTGCAAAAGAATCCTAACTTGATACTGTTCATTGACGAAATACACACAATGATAGGTGCAGGCAATGCGGAAGGCGGATTGGATGCATCAAATATCTTCAAACCTGCACTTGCCCGCGGAGAAATACAGTGCATAGGGGCAACGACAAATGCAGAATACAGAAAATATTTCGAAAGCGATTCGGCATTTGAACGCCGTTTTCAGAAAGTTCTTATAGACCCGACAACGGTTGAACAGACTGTTGAGATATTGCACAATATCAAAGGCTATTACGAACAATACCATAAAGTAAAATATTCGGATGATGCAATAGAAGCCTGCGTCAAACTGACAGACAGATATATCAATGAAAGATATTTACCTGACAAGGCAATAGATGCTTTGGATGAAGCCGGGGCAAGAAGCCATGTAAAAAACATAAGCGTTCCCGAGGATTTATTGGCATTGGAAGCCCGCATAGATCAGGCAAAACGCGAGAAGAAACAATTTGTCAGCACGCAGAGATACGAACAGGCCAATGCGGTTAAAAATAAGATAGCCGCATTGCAGGACAGTTACTTCTTACGCAAGAAGGAATGGGAGAAATATTTGGCGGATCATCCTGTTATCATAACCGAAGACGACATTGCCAAAGTAATATCGTCAATGACTGGAATAACCGTGGATAAAGTTTCAAAGGATGAGACACAAAAACTCATCAATATGGAAAAAGTAATAAAGTCCAAGGTTATCGGTCAGGATGAAGCGGTGACTAAAATATGCAAAGCCGTAAGACGTGCAAGAACAGGGTTGAAAGATCCTAACCGTCCTATAGGTTCATTTATCTTTGTAGGACCTACGGGTGTAGGAAAAACTTATTTAGCCAAAACATTAGCCGATTATATGTTCGCAAGCAAGGAAAGCATCATAAGGATTGATATGAGTGAATACATGGAGAAGTTCAATGTATCGCGTCTTATAGGTGCTGCTCCAGGTTATGTGGGATACGAAGAATCAGGACAATTAACCGAACAGGTGCGTTTGCATCCTTATTCCATTGTCTTGCTTGATGAAATAGAAAAAGCCCACAAAGACGTGTTCAATCTGTTGTTGCAAATACTTGATGAAGGCAGGCTAACGGATTCAATGGGCAGAACGGTTGATTTTAAAAACACGATAATCATCATGACATCCAATGTCGGTTCAAGAACTTTGCAGGATTTCGGAACGGGAGTCGGTTTTGCAATGTCAAAAAGCCAAGAAGCCGACCGCTTGCTGGAGCAAAACGTGATTGACAGGGATATTCAAAAGACTTTTGCACCTGAATTTCTCAACCGTATAGACGATATAGTTTTCTTTAACGCTTTGCAGGAAAAAGATTTGCTGCATATAGTGGATTTGGAACTCAAATCATTGAAATCACGTGTGGAAGAAATGGGCTATACAATCAATATAACCCAAGGAGCTAAACAATATATCTTAAACATGGACGATAAGCGTGAATTCGGAGCCCGTCCTATCAAAAGGGCTATACAAAAGGCTATTGAGGATCCGCTTAGCGACATATTGTTGAATAATATGCAGAACACAGATAAACGTCATATTACCGTAAAGCAAGGTTCTGCCAAAAATAAAGAATTGAAATTTGAACTTAATTAAGCAATAATAATATTGAAAACAAGCAAAAATTTCATAAGTGCATTCGGGGAGTATATCCTTTTGATGAAAGATGCTTGCAAACGGCCGCAAAATATTAAGGTATTTGCAAGAAGGATCATCTTTGAGATGAAAGAACTGGGTATTGACAGTATTACAATCGTTCTTGTGATAAGTATATTTGTCGGAGCTGCCGTTGTGATGCAGATTTTATTGAATTTGGAAAGTCCGTTGTACCCTAAATGGATTTACGGTTTCGTTTCCCGTAAAGCAATGATGTTGGAATTCTCCCCTACTATCATTTCACTGATATTGGCGGGCAAATGCGCATCAAAGATAGCTTCTGAAATAGGCACGCAACGCATAACCGAACAAATAGACGCTTTGGAAGTCATGGGAGTAAACACGGCATCGTATTTAATTATGCCAAAAATTCTCGCATGTGTTATCTTCTTTCCTCTATTAGCCATACAAAGTATATTTATTGCTTTGATAGGCGGCTATTTGGGCGGATTGCTTTTGGGCAAACTCTCTTTATTTAATTATGTGGAAGGTTTGAGATTGGAATTTCACATGGGCGAACTTTGGTATGCGTTGATAAAAATCGTTGTCAATGCAATAATCATTTCAACCATATCCTGCTACCGCGGATACACCATAAAAGGCGGAAGCGTGGAAGTGGGACAACAATCAACCAAAGCCGTAGTGCAAAGTTCAATCGTTATAATGATTTTCAACATCTTGATAACCGAATTATTCAATTGATGATGACAACTGCTGGTTATATAAAAATGAGAGAATGTAATGACGTAAAAATAAGACGGCGTTTTAATAAAATAAAATGCGATAAAAATTTACTGAAACGCCGTTTTAATATTTTTTTACGCCGTCTTTTTTTCATGGTTTATAATTTGCAGGGATTAAGTTAATTACAGACAACAATGATAAAGGTTTCCCACATATCGAAATATTTTGGCGGAAGGCAGGTTCTCAAAGACATAGACACGGAATTCCTTCCCGGAAAATGCAATCTTATAATAGGTAAATCGGGAAGCGGAAAAACCGTATTGATGCGTTGCATTGCAGGACTGTATCAACCTGAAGAAGGATTCATATCGTACGATGACAGAATTTTAGCCAATATGTCAAGAACGCAAAAGATTGATGTGAGAAAGGACATAGGGTTTATATTTCAGGAAGGGGCTTTGTTTGACTCCATGACGGTGGAAGAAAACATTATGTTCCCTTTACGGATGTTTTCTTCAATGAAAAGAAAAGCCCGTTTGGACAGGGTGAATTATTGTTTGGAGAGAGTGAATTTAAAAGGCATCAACAGAATGTTCCCCGCACAATTAAGTGGTGGTATGAGAAAGAGAGTTGCCATTGCAAGGGCGATATCCGCCCAACCGAAATACTTGTTCTGCGACGAACCTAACTCAGGTTTGGATCCCCAGACGTCAATTTTGATTGACAACTTGATTATGGACATCACCAAAGAGTTTAACATGACAACTATTGTCAATACCCACGACATGAATTCGGTAATGGAGATTGGCGAAAACATAATTTACATACACGAAGGGCGTTTGCATTGGAGCGGTAACCACAATAACATCCTTGAAACGGATAACGAAGAACTTAATAATTTCATCTTTTGCAGTGCATTGACCAAAAGATTGAAACAAAAATAAACATATTGCCATGAACAGGTTTTCCGATTATAAAAAGCAGTATATTTTGCAGATAATAAACAGGGTTTTGCAGGTTTTGGCAGCCGCTGCATTGATTGTTTTGATAACTCCGACAAAATCTTCGTTTAAATATGAATTTCAATTGGGGCATTATTGGATGCATGAGACGTTGGAATCTCCGTTTGATTTCGCAATAAACAAGACAGACAAAGAGATAGCCGACGAGAAAAGCGAGATAATGTCGCAAAAGAAGCCGTACTTTGATTACAGTGATGCCGCAAATACCAAAATGGAAGCGGAATTGGACAAGAACATAGATTCATACGCCGATAAGAACCGTTTAAGCGGCAAAGAAAAGGAGATATTGTACAACAATGCCGACAAGATTTTGCACAACATTATTTTGCACGGGATAATATCAGATTATGCGGGCGTAAAAAGCGACGAAAACACAATAATAGTCATACATAACAATTTGGCACAGGAACATGAATCGGGGGAATTCTACAATATAAGCGATATAGAAGCCGTTGTCAAAGCCGATATAAAGAAGAATCTGCATATATCGGAAGCAGAAGAAACTTCCGTAGCCGATATGATGATTAAGGTTATTGCTCCGAACATTGTTTACAACGATGAAAAGACCGAAAACATATTGCAATCCCAGATAGACGACATTTCTTTAACCAAAGGACTTATCAGCAAAAATCAAAAGATAATTACAAAAGGCGAATTGATTACAGCGGACAAATATCAAATCCTTTCGTCTTTGAAAAACGAATACGAAGGCATAAATAACAGCGGCGGCAACAGCTCGAAATACATAGCCCTTACGGGACAATACCTGCTTATTATAATAGCATTGGGTGCAATGGTGTTGTTTTTATACAATACGGACAAAGAAATATTTTACAATAACCGCAAGATAATACTTATTTTCTTTATAATACTGATGATGGTCGGCATGACGGTAGGTGTATTGCATATAAATCCTAAATATCTTTATGCAGTGCCGCTTTGTCTGACTCCTATATTGGTAAGAACGTTTTTTGACACCAAGGTATCGTTGTATGTCTTCTTGGTAAGCATAATAATCATAGGATTCTCCGTACCCAACAGCTTCGAGTTTGTATTTTATCAACTGATTGCGGGTATGATGGCGATACTTTCGGTTGAGCATTTGGAGAAAAGATCAGAATTCTTTAACACTGCGGTGGTGGTATTCCTCACTTACTCCGCCATATATTTAGCAATGACACTTATACAGGACAACAACTTCAAACAACTTGACATTTACCGATTCGTTTACTTCGCAATAAATGCGGTGATGATACTGTTTGCTTTTCCGATAGTATTCGTGCTTGAGAAGATATTCTCTTTGGTCAGCGAGATGTCGCTTATGGAGTACTCAAACACCGATTCCAAAATATTAAGGGAGTTATCCGTCAAAGCTCCTGGGACGTTTCAACATTGCATACAAGTTGCTAATATTGCCGAAGATTTGATTCACGAAATAGGAGGCAATGCTTTGTTGGTCAGAGCGGGTAGTTTGTATCACGATATAGGCAAATTAACCTCCCCGATGTACTTTATAGAAAATCAAAACACGAGCGTAAACCCTCACAATGACTTAAGCAACGAAGAATCTGCGCAGGTAATTATTGCCCATGTAATTGACGGAATCAAATTGGCGCACAGATACAATATCCCCGAGCCTATTATTGATTTCATACGCACCCATCACGGCACTTCTAAAACGAAATATTTCTACAACAAGGAATGTAACGAACATCCCGATATGCAAATAGACGAGAGTTTGTACACTTATCCGGGGCCGAAGCCTTTTTCCAAGGAGACGGCGGTGTTAATGATGGTTGACAGCGTAGAGGCAGCATCACGGAGCATGAAGGAACATTCCGAACAGAGCCTTTCCAATCTGGTGGACAACATCATAGATGCACAAATCAAGGACAATCAGTTTTCGAATGCGAATATTACCTTTGCCGACGTGCAGCGTATAAAAAACATTCTCAAAAAGAAACTGCAAAGTATCTATCACGTCCGCATAGAATACCCTGTCAATCAAACGAACATTAACAAGAAATAACCTTCTTATGAAAGCAATGATTTTTGCCGCAGGTTTGGGAACGCGTCTTAAGCCTATTACCGATACCAAACCCAAAGCCCTGGCGGAGGTTAACGGTATAAGTCTGTTGGAAAGGAATATTGCGAAGATGGTTCAGCAGAATATACGAACAATCGTCGTCAATGTGCATCACTTTCCCGATATGGTTATTGATAAGCTGAAAAAAATTGAAAAGAAATACGGTTGCAAGATATTAGTATCTGATGAAAGGCAGGAATTACTTGATACGGGAGGCGGATTTCTTAATGCCGAAAAATTGTTAAGACGTGACAAAAAATCAAAACGCCGTGTCGGTAAAATAACATCGCAGATTAATAAATTTTTATCGCAGATCAGTAAAATATTATCGCAGATTATTTTTTTGAGGTGCGGTAACATTTCGGCAGACAGCGATAAGGGAATAATTCTTTTGCACAATGTGGATATTTTAAGCGATATAGACTTCAATGAAATGAAGCAAAAATTCATTGATTTGCGTTGTACGGCACTTTTGGCAGTACAAAAGCGGAAGACTTCGCGGTATTTGATTTTCAATGAGAATGACGAACTTTGCGGATGGACGAATACTTCAACCAATGAGAAGATTATCAAACGTAAATGCAATGTCGAGCATCTTTATGCGTTCTCCGGAATACAAATAACGGATGAAAACATTTTTGACAAGATAACGTTGAGGGGTAAATTCTCGCTTACGCAAATGTATTTGGAATTATGCACCGACAATATTATCAAACCGTATGTACATAACGGCAAATGGATTGATGCAGGCAGGATGGAAAGTTTGGAAAAAGCATGCAAAATGTTCTGAAATTTCATAAAAACCGTTGCAGTTATTAAATTTTATTGTATTTTTGTAAATTAAAATTAATTATTTATAATTAAAGATGAAAAAAATCAGCATATTATCTTTAGGTTTATCCGTTTTGATGTTGTTTTCCGCAAAAGGACAAATGCCTTCTTACAGAACAACGGATTTTAATTTGCAAGGCTATCCCCAAACAGTGCGTTATATGAAATTTGAAGCCGATACGTCTTTAAAACAACAACGTACGTCCTACATAGAAGACTATCAACTGACGTTTGACGATAACAGACTGCTGACAGAACGCATTAACTTCATAAACGGCAACAGAGACAGAACGACGAAATACGAATACAACAAACGCAGACAATTGATAAGCGAAACGATTGCCGAAGCCGACGGCAGAATAGCCTCACAGACATTATATACATATAATAATATAGGACGTTTGGCTACTTTAACGGAAATATCCTACCCTAACAGCCGCGGCGGAGCCAACAGAGTGGAACGCAAAGAGGAGAATACTTATAACACCAAGGGATTGCTTACAGAAAAACGTATAACCAGCGATAATGCATACGGTAACAAAACGATACAATACTTTTACGGTCCTGCTGATTCGCTTATCTCCACGATAACGACATACGGCAATAATGCAAACGTGGATAAACTTACCGTTAAACGCGGATTCAATAACTTGGCAACGGAGAAAATTTGGTCGAGAAACGATAAAATGACCCGCAGGGAGGTTTATGATTACAATAATAACGGTATGCTTTCACAAAAACAGGTGTTCAGCAATCAGAACAAACTGCTTCTTACCTACGTTTACAAGTATGACGAGCATTTTAACGTAATCAGCGAAATTGCCACTGATGCCAAAAATGTCAAATCAATAGATTATTCTTATGAATATAAGAAAGACAAATTCTTTAACTGGACCGAGCGTATTATGTACGACTCTTGGGCTGTCAAATATAAGGAAGTACGCAGTATAGAATACTTTGACAAAACGCATTTCTATGAAGACCAAAAAGATTTTGATACCAAAAGAGTGTTAAAAGACGAAGTAGAGAAAACAACTAACAGAGAACGGGAATTTAAAGACCAACCCGTTAATCAGCATTAATATCTGCGGGATTTAAATCCTTAACGCAGACTTTATTCAATTATATCTTATTTGTTTTTTGATAACAAAGCCTTGGCATTAGCTACGGCTTGTTTTGTAACCATATCACCCGAAAGCATTTTAGCCAATTCGTCTATTCTTTGCTCGCGGTTTAATAACGTAATATTGCTTTCGGTTTGGTTATCCGATGTTTGTTTGAACACTTTGTAGTGATTATCCGCTTTGGCAGCCATTTGCACAAGATGGGTTATCGCTATTACTTGTTTGGACGAAGCAATCATAAGCATAATATCGGCAGTCTTTGATGCAATATCGCCGCTTATTCCCGTATCTATCTCATCAAATATAAGTGTAGGTACTGAATATTTCTTTGCCGTAACCGCTTTTATTGCCAACATAAGCCTTGATAACTCTCCTCCCGATATCACATGTGAGAGTTCCTGCATTTGATTACTTTTTGTCTTATTGGCATTGAATAGAAACCGCACCTTGTCTTTACCGTCAGATGTAAAATCATCTTCTTTGGTTATTTCCGCTTTCAAAACAGCATCATTCATAGCCATGGATGCCAACAGCGGCAATATTTCCGATTGTAACAATTCTGCACTTTGCAGTCTTGATGCATGAATCTCATCAGCCAATGAATCCAACTGGCGTATGTATTCGTTTTTCAGCGATATTTTTTCTTCAATATCACTGTCTATATTGTCAGATATAAGCAATTTCTGTTGCAAATCATCTTTTATTGTCAGCAATTCACTTATTGTTTTGACATTATGTTTTCTTTGCAGAGCGTAAATAAGATTCAGTCTGTCGGTTATCTCCTGAAGTTTTCCCGCATCAAATTCCGTTTCATTATTAAACGAATTCAATTCGCTGTAAATATCCTTCAGTTCAATATTTGCAGACTCCAACCTCTTGTAAAGCTCCGATAATGTCTTATTATGCGAAGCTATCCTGCCCAAACGGTATGATGTTTCGTTGAGTAAGCCTAATATATTGGCATCACTTTCATTGTCTAAAATATTAAGCGATTCCGTTATATTTTCTTTTATCTTTTCGCTGTTGGAAATAAGTTCCGAAAGCCTTTCTTGTTCTTCCTGCTCATTTTCCTGCAAAGCGGCATCATTTAATTCATTATATAAAAACTCATTATACGATTTTTCTTTCAATAACTCTGCTTGGCGTTGCTGCAAATCCGCTATTGATTTGTTCAAAGCTTTATATTTTTTATACAAATCCTTATATGAAGCCAATACTTCGGGATTTTCCGACAATGAATCTATAACCGACAATTGGTAAGCGTGATTACGCAAATTTATTGTGGAGGATTGGGAATGTATATCGATTAAATAATTTGCAAAATCCTTCATTACCTGCAATCCGACAGGCGTATCGTTGATAAATGCGCGCGATTTGCCCGTCGGAGTTATCTCTCTGCGGAAAATACTTTGCTTTTGAAAATCCAAATCATTATCATTAAAAATTTCTTTCAGGTTATCATCGGTTTCAAATACGGCTTCGACAATACATTTCTTGTCTTTATCCGACAGAACCTGCGTATCCGCCCTGTTTCCCAGCACCAACGACAACGCACCCAATATAATACTCTTACCTGCTCCCGTTTCACCTGTCAATACTGAAAAACCATTCTTGAATTCTATCATCAAAGAACGTATAAGTGCGTAATTCTCAATTTTTAATGACAATAACATTAATTTAAAGTTTTAATCGGTATGTATAATTAACAAGACGTCAAAGACAGATTATTTAACAGTCTGTTTTAACATCAATTTATCCTCCAAATAAGCCTCCAAAACATCACCTTTCGCTATCTGTCCAACTCCCGAAGGCGTTCCGGTAAATATCAAATCGCCTGTCTTTAGAGTAATAAACCGTGATATGTAAGCAATAATCTCATCTACCGTATGTATCATATATGCCGTATTGCCGTCTTGCACAGTCTCGGAATTTTTCTTTAAAGAAAAATTAATGTTTTGTATATCCTTGCCCAAATCTTTAAGCAATACGAAATCGCTCACTGGTGCCGAATAGTCAAAACCCTTTGCCAATGTCCAAGGCAGCCCTTTGGATTTATATTTACTTTGAATATCCCTTAACGTATAATCTATTCCCAGCGCTATCTGCGAATAATAATTCTTTGCGTACTCTACCGGAATACATTTTCCTGTCTTATCTATCTTTACTACAACCTCACATTCATAGTGGATGTCATCGGAAAAATCAGGATAATAGAAATCTTCATCGCCTTTGGTCAATGCCGTATCGGGTTTTAAGAAAAAAACTATATCTTCAGGCACTTCATTGCCCAATTCCCGTATATGCTCGGTGTAATTACGCCCTATACAAAGTATTTTCATCGTCTTAAAGTGTTTTTATGCTTTCGATTCTACAAATTATTCAGTTCCTTTATCTGTTTAATGATTTTCTTTGTAGACAAAGGGAATTCCGCATTCATCATCCACGCATAATACGAAGGTTCTTTCTTAAATACTTCCGCTACGGGTTCGCCTTTATGCTTTCCGAAGTTAAAACAAGGAATCAAATTGTCATTATAATAGATATGTCCTGCCAAATCAGCCCATGTATTAGTCTTGGAAAATATTGCCAATGCCTGCATATCGTTCTTAACAGGCTGCGTAATCTGACCGTCAGTGTCTTTGAAATCTGCATTCTTGTACATATCCAACTGTGCTTTCAAGACTTCCAAAGTTGCTTTGGTGTCTCCGTTGGCCGAATGGGCATCTTCCAAATCCTTGTGGCAATAAAACTTATATGCGGCTATCAATGTACGCTGTTCCATCTTATGGAAAATATTCTGAACGTCGATAAGATTTCTTCCCGCAAGGTCAAAATCCAATCCGTTCCGCAAAAATTCCTCTACAAGCATAGGAACGTCGAATTTATTGGAGTTATAACCTGCCAAATCACTGTTACCTATAAACTCTTTTATCTCCATAGCAACGTCTTTAAACTTCGGAGACATTGCAACATCCGCATCAGTAATACCCGTAAGGCGTGAACTTTCTTCCGAAATATGCATGCCCGGATTTATAAGTTGTGTATATTCACTTTGGCTGCCGTCGGGCATAACCTTTATCATTCCTATCTGAACTATTCTGTCTTTGCCTACATTTACACCCGTAGTCTCAAGATCAAAGAACACTATCGGTTTGTTTAAATTAAGTTCCATTTTTATTTTTTATATTTTTATTTAAGCCTTATTTTGATTGGTTTTATTATGACGCCGTTAAAAAAAATTATTACGCCGTAAAAATTTTTTAAAACGCCTGATCAGTAAAATAAAACGCCTTATTATTTTACTAATCAGAACATCCTGTTTATCATTTAGTTGAGATGTCCACTAATTCCACCGTAAAAAGAAGCGGAGAATAAGGTTTTATATCACCCATATCCCTGTCGCCGTAAGCCAGATAACTAGGCAACAAAACAACAGCCTTACCGCCTTTACTCAATTGCCTTGCCGCAATCTCAAAACCGCGAATCATTCTACCCTCTCCTATTTTGAATTCCAAAGGTTCGTAATTTCTGCTTGGATAATACTTGTTGTTTTCCTTGGCAACGCTTTCCAATGAAGTATCGAATACTTTTCCGTCAAGCAATTGTCCCGTGTAGTTAATTTTCACCACATCGCCGTTTTTGACTTTGGCACCCTTTCCGCTTACCAGATGTTTTACGAAAATACCTTCCACAGTTTTTTTATCCCAATTATTCTCTGTCAAATAATCTTCTATCATTTTGCTTTCAATAACGCGCATCGAATCGGCTTCTTTCTGTTTTGCCATAATTTCCTGCTGTTGCTGTCTCTGATATTCAGCAATGGTTGTTACAGAATCTATCTGCACGCGGTAGAAAATGTATTGTGCCTGAATATTTTTATTCAATCCCGTAGGATACTTCACCATCGTGTCCTTGTCAAATGCAAATACCGTCGTTTCTCCGCAATGCATCAAACGCAAACCGTCAATCAAATCGCCTTTGAACACATTGTTTTCTTTGTTTACGGGAAACATAGGTTGGGAAGGTTTCCTAAAACCATTAAAAACCAATGTATCGCCGTAATATATTGCGTATTTTCCTATTACCAAATCCCCTTCTTTTACTCTTTGTCCGTCAGGATTGGCTTTTTCAATCTTGTACATCACACCTTCTGGCGAAGTTACAAATTCTTCTATCTTATTTTGGGCATTAAGTGCCAATCCCATTGTAAGCAACGATGCTATAATCAGATGTTTTTTCATTGTTTTATCGTGTTTTTGTTATTTTGATTCAATTACTGTGCGTCTTCAACCTTTAAAAGGTAAATATCAAAGACCAATGGCGTATAAGGTTTGATTTCCATAAAGCCCGCTTCGCCGTAAGCGAGTCTTGAAGGCACCACAAGTTTGCAATGTCCGCCTGCTCTCATGTATGACAATCCTTCCGCCCAACCCGCAATCAAGGCATCATCACCTAAAATAAAGTCAAAAGGCTTATACACCGAACGGGGCTTGTATACATCATACTGACGTGCTATTTGTTCAATATTTGTATCGTACAAATTTCCTGCGGTATCCTTAACGGTATAATTAACCGTAAGACGTTTGCCGTATTCGGCTTTCTTACCACTGCCTTCCGCCAAAGAAAGATAAAATAATCCGCTTTCTTTTTTCTCGGCACGTTCAAAATGTTCCAAAACATACTCCGTAAGGTTTTCTTCTTCCTTTTTCTGTTTGTCCGCCGTCTCTTTCTCCTGACCTGAGAGCTCTTTATGCGAAATAATCTGCGATACGGTAAGGTAAATATATATCTTATCTTCGGGACGTGTCTGAATGTCTTTCACATACTTTGACATACTGTCCGCAGGTGCAGTCATAACAGCCGAATCACCTATATGCAATGTCATAAGAAACTCATCAATGCTTCCTTCTTTGTTTTCGCCGATGACAAACAGTCTGTCGGGTGTACCGTAATTGGAAAATATCTGCGTTTTGTTGTTAAGCAATATCTTCATTTGCCCGAATATTACATCACCAGGGTTTGCTTTCGGAGCGGAATCATGTTTAGTGCAACGTTTAAATGCAAATCCCAATTCATTTTCACGCAATGCTCCGTCTTTGTTGCATCCCGCCAAAACAGCTACACTTAATAACAATATGATACCTGTTCTTTTTAATTTCATTTTGCTTTCTGTACGTCTTTTATATCTATTATATATATTAATGTATTGTTTGAAGATTGTTTTTCACCCTCATCAGTCAATTCAAATGCAAGTTCCGAAGGAATGATAAGCCGTGCCGATGTATTGTTTTTCATATATTTTACCGCCGAAATCACACCGAAAGGAACTTTTGTGTCACCTTTGGCGCTGAAAGTTATCACATTGTCGGACGAATCATTGATTTTAGTGCCGTTTAACAAGAAACAATCATACTGCATTGTCACAATATCGCCAGATTGTATGAAATCACCCACACCTTCTCTCACAATCTGCAAATATACGCCGTCTTTATGTTGCATATTCCACTTTCTGCGGTCTATATACGACAATATATTCTCGGTTTCTTTGATATTAATTATCTTATTTGCGTTTTCAAGGGATTTTTGCAGCTGCTTGTTTCTTTGATCAGCCTCATTGGATTTTTCATCCCTGCCCACGGCAAAATCTTCGTTATATCCTTTGGAACAAGATATAAAACAACAAAACGACAACAATATCAGAAACGGATTTATCTTCATTCTACACTGTTATTTTACAATAAATTCCTTTTTATATATCTGATTAGTCAATATTTTTACCGTTTCCTCCAACGAAAGGAAGCTTTTACCGCCCGCAGCCATTATATGCCCACCGCCTTTCCAGTATTTATTGGCAAATTTGTTGACATCAATGTCTTCACTCTTACTTCTGAAAGACATTCTTATCTTATTATCCCTTTCACTCAACAGTGCGCAAAAATCTACATTCTCCAATTTCAGACAATAGTTGACAACACCTTCCAAATCCCCGGGTTTATAATTAAATTTCTTCAATTCAGCGGCGGAAATACTGATAAAAGCCGCCCTTTGTTTCTCAAAAACCCGCAGTTTCTTACTTATTGCAAATCCAAGCAGATTAAGACGGTCATGAGTATAGGTATCAAATATTTTTTGGTTTATTTTATTGGCCTTTATGCCGCTTTTAAGCAAATTGGAAATGACAATATATAACTCGGGAGCATTGCAAGAAAAACTCAAAGAGCCCGTATCCGTCATTATACCCGCATAAAGCGGTTCGGAAATATTGATAGGAAAAACTTTTTTCTTACTTAAACGGTACAATACGTTCCAAACGACTTCGCATGTGGAGGAAGCATCGGGGAAAGAAAAGTTTAAATCAAATTGTTGCGGTCCTATATGATGGTCTATCAACACTTTGGGGCATTGCATTTCGTTTAAAACTTTCTCTAAATTCTCCCCCGCACGCTGATTGGCATTCATATCGGCAATAATCAGCAAATCGGTTTCCTGCAATCGCTTTTTAGCCTTTTTAAACTCCGCTTCGGCAATGGTGTATTCCGTTTGGGATACCAAAAACTCTATACTGTAAGGCAAATAATTGGGAATTACCAAATGGACATCCTTCATTATCAGTTTAAAATAATTGTACAAAGCAACCGTACTGCCTATTGCGTCGCCGTCAGGATTGTAATGTGTAATTATTGTTATCCTGTTGCACTCTGCTATATATTGTTGAAATTTTAATATATCTTTTGTCTTAAACTTCATCTGATTTTGTCTAAATAATCTGCAAAGATAATAAAATTATTGCAATCCTTCAGCAACGGGAAAACATTTTATAAGTTTTTTATTTCACGGTTTACGGAAATTTATCCGCATCAAAAAAAAGCGGTAAAACATGCCGCAAAAAAAAGACGCCGTTTCAGCAAATTAATCAGCCTGATTAAAAAAATAATCAGGCTGATTAATATTTTTTTACGCCGTCTTTTTTCAGCGAAAAAATATATTATTGTTTCATCTTGTCTTTCAAGAACTTACTTGTAGGCGTTTTTGTCTTGATTAATTCCTCCGGAGTTCCCTCAAAAATGATTTTTCCTCCGCGTTTTCCGCCTTCTGGTCCGAGTTCTATCAACCAATCCGCCGTTTTGATTATATCCAAATGATGTTCTATTATTAAAACACTGTGACCGAAGCGGATTAAATCGTCAAAGCATTGGTTCAATTTGTTGATATCATCAAAATGAAGTCCCGTTGTAGGTTCGTCAAAGACAAACAGCGTAGGTTTTTGATTGGTTTCCTTTTGCAGATAAGAAGCAAGTTTAATTCTTTGAGCCTCTCCGCCTGATACCGTACTTAAAGACTGTCCCAATTGCAGATAACCCAATCCCGTGCGTTGCAAAACCGAAAGTTTATGGTTTATTTTTACGCAATAAGGATTTGTTTTGTCATTAAAAAACTCTACGGCTTCGTCCACCGTCATTTCCAATACATCCGCAATATTTTTATCTTTGAATTTTATCTCCAAAGCATCCTCTTTGTAACGTCTTCCGTGGCATTCGTCGCATTGCAAAGTAACATCGGCCATAAATTGCATGTGAATATCCACCTTACCCTCGCCTTTGCAGGTTTCGCACCGCCCGCCTTCGACGTTAAAAGAGAAATAACCCGCTTTGTTACCCCTTGCCTTTGCCAAAGGCAACGATGCATACAATTCCCTTATCTCATCAAAAGCTCCGATATACAAGACAGGATTGCTGCGTGAGGATTTACCCAAAGGATTCTGGTCCACAACCTGAATATCCTTTATTACGGAAAACGAACCCGTCACTTCGGAACATTTAGGTTGCATATCGGGCGTAATATCAAAGTGCATTTTCAATGCATTTATAAATACCTTATTGATTAATGTACTCTTACCCGAACCGGATACGCCGCATGCGACAACCTTTTGGCGTAAAGGTATTTTCAGACTCACATTCTTCAAATTGTTTTCGTATGCGTTTTCCACCATAAGGTATTCCTTGGAAGTAAGACGGTTTTTGGGTACAGGGATCTGCAACTCTTTGCGGAGATATTTAGCAGTCAATGATTTTTTATCCTTCAACAATTCCTTAACCGTGCCTGCAAATACGACCTCTCCCCCGTTTCTGCCTGCAAAAGGTCCTATGTCTATAACGTAATCGGCATTGAGTATAACATCTTCGTCATGCTCAACAACAATAACGGTATTGCCTTCATCGCGCAGTGCTTTCAATACGCCTATCAAGCGGTTGGTGTCAATAGTATGCAGTCCTATTGTCGGTTCATCCAATATATACATACTTCCGACAAGAGGAGAACCTATTGAAGTGGCAAGAACGATTCTTTGGCTCTCGCCTCCCGAAAGCGTTGAACTCTGACGGTTGAGCGTAATATAACTTAAACCTACTTCAAGCAGGTAATGCAGACGGGATTTTATCTCTTTAATTATACGCTCCGATGCTTGATATTCGTAATCAGTAAGTTTAATGTTATTAAAAAAGTCATTCAGTTCATCAATAGGCATCAACAGTAAATCAACTATGCTTTTGCCGTTAATTTTCACGTATTGCACATCCTTACGCAGACGTGTTCCCTGACATTCAGGGCATGCCGTACGGCCTGTATAGCGTGACAAAAGAACACGGAATTGAATCTTGTAACTCTCTTTGCGTATTAATTCAAAAAATTGGTATATACCTATAATATCATTAGTACTTTTTCCTGCCTTCAGGTTGTTTTGCCCGTGTGGTTCACTTCCGTACCAAAGCAAATGCTTTTCGTCTTCGGTAAGTTCATTATACGGGCGGTGCACAGGGAATATTTTGTGAGCCTTACGTATAAAATCTTCCTTAAACTTGCTCATCACCACACCTTTCCAGCAGTTTACCACATCGTCATATACGCTTAAATACGGTTTGGTGATAACCAAATCCTCGCTTATGCCCTCTACCATTCCCAAACCTTTGCAATGCGGACATGCGCCGTAAGAATTATTAAACGAAAAGAAGTTTTCCGTCGGTTTAACGAATGTAATACCGTCCCGTTCGAACCTATTGGAATAGCAAACAGCGCCTGCAGGCAATTTACCCGCTGCCGTATTGGTGTTTTTTGTATCTTTAGTCTCTTTTTCCGCAATATCAATAGGATAAATTATACAATCGCCGTTACTTTCATTGAACGCGGTGTGAACACTCTCGCTTAAACGAAGATAATTCTCCTCTTCACCTTTTTTAACTGTCAATCGGTCTATCAGAAGTAACATGCCGTCGGTGTTTTTCAACCGTTTATTATCTGCAATGCTGCTTATCTGCACTATTTCCTGCTTATACAGCAAACGGGTATAACCGCTTTGCAAAAGGATGTTAAGTTTTTCTTCCGCCGTTTCGCCATCTGTCATAACGATTGGACACAATATATAAATTTTCTGCCCGTTAAACTTATCCGATACGGAATCCACCACATTGGAAACGGAATCCCGTTTAACTTCCTGACCGCTTACGGGTGAATATGTGCGTCCTATTTTGGTGAAAAGCAATTTTAAGTATTCGTATATCTCTGTTGTCGTACCGACAGTACTTCTCGGATTGCGGTTCATCGTTCTTTGTTCTACTGCAATAGCGGGCGGAATATTTTCTATCGCTTCCACGTCAGGTTTTTTCATTCTTCCGATAAACTGACGGGCATAGGACGACAGAGATTCGATATAACGCCGTTGTCCTTCGGCAAATAAAGTGTCAAAAGCCAATGATGATTTACCGCTTCCGCTCACTCCCGTGATTACGGTAAAGGAATTTTGCGGTATTTTTATGTCAATATTCTTAAGATTATTGACTTTAACTCCCTTAAGAGTAATAAACGATGTATTTTCTTTCTGTTTTTTCACGGTGCAAAGATACAAGATTTTTCCTAATTAATGACGCATAAAAATAAAACGCCGTTTTATTTTACTCAAACAGCGTTTTAATTTTTTATTATTTTCGTAAAACGGCGTTTTATTTTGACGTCTTGCTACATCAATAGAATTATTCTGTATATCAATAGATTAATATCACTGATTAAATCCTTAACAAAACCTCTTGGCTTAATGTAAAATTATATTGTAAGAATGCACTAATAAAAATCCGGCAGCAGAAGTAACTCTCTGCCGCCGGATCAGTAAATACTTTATCGTGGGCTTTACTTAATATGCAATTTGTTTCTCATTTGAGCGGACAAAGCGTTCTTATTAATTTGTATAGATATGGTTTTGTAACGTACAAATGCTTCCGAAGCAAAGAAATATCCGTCATACTTTCCGCTATCCGTACCCCAAGAGTTTTTAACCTTATAGAACTTGTTGCCGTTTTGGTCTTTATAGATACCAACTATCTGCATACCGTGGTCATCGGTTGTTGAGAAGTTGTCATATCCCTTTTGACGTTCTTCCTGTGAGATATATTTTTCTTTGGTTGTGCCGTCGAAAGAATAAGCAGCGTCTGCTTTTTCTTTAGCAGTCAATTTCTCCCATTTTTCTTTCTCTGTACCTGTAAGATCTCTCTTTTCTTCGTCAGGAACAATGGCAACGCCGTTTTTCCATGAGAATCCTTTTTCGCTGACATCGCTTCCCCATCCGATAGTATAACCTGCCATTATAGCATCGTCTATAATCTGTATCATTTCATCCAAAGGCACGTTGTAGATATCGGCATGTAACCAGTTGTCTGGTACTTCCAATTCAAACATTTCGTAGAAAGGGTAATGAGTATAAGAACCTATTTCAATATAATCGTCCCAATTCAATCCCAAAGATGCAGCAAATGATTTAGGTGTGTATTCTACGCCTTTGTAAAAGAAAGTTTCAGGTTTTACTCCGAAATAAGAATCCAATAAACTTTCAAATCCTTGTTTCCATGCGGTGGAAAGGCTCTTTCCTTTTGCCAATCCCGTGATGTATCCGCTCAATACAGGAGTAACTTCGGTAAAATCAGGTTTTTCTGTTCCGTAATTCAAACCTCTGTACACTTCTTCAGGAACGATACCGTACTTCTTAATTATATAAGGTATATCTTGGAAAGCACCGCCTTCGGAGAAAGTAGCCGAACCGTGTGCACGGATATATCTTTCTGCCTTGTCAGTGTAAGCATTTCTGTAAATCCAAGCCTCGGACAGGTCATACTCACCTTTACCCGTTCTTAAAAGTTCGCTTTCTATGAAAGCAAGTCCCGAATATGCCCAACACGTACCGGAACGGTTCTGATCCTTAACGCTTGTTGCAGGATTTTCTTTTACAAGAGTAAATTTATACCCTTTTTCTTCATCTTTGGCTTTCTTGTCTTTCTTTTGAGCGAAAGATGCTGATGACATAAGCATCAATGCAGCCAATATGTATACGACTTTTTTCATTTTAGAAATTTTATTTGTTTGTTTTAATTATTAATTCATAAGTATTACAGGCATAACCAGCATAAGTAATGTCTCCGTTTGTTCGCTGTCTTTGCTTTCTTCGTCAAAAGGAGTTACTATACAAGGTCTGTCAGGTCTTGACATGGCAAAACATACATTTTCAGTCTCAATATTATTCAATATCTCGGTAAGATATTTTGCATTCAAACCTATTGTCATTTCTTCACCTTCGTATGAACAGGTTATTCTCTCCTGTGCCTTGTTTTGTGAATCCACATCTTCAGCCTGAATGATTATTTCTTTCGGTGTTACCTCGAAACGTATTTGGTTTGTTGCCTGATTGGTAAATATAGATATACGTTTAACGCTTTCCAACAATGAATTTTTGGCAACAATCAATTTGTTAGGATTATCAGTCGGGATGGCTGCATCATATTGAGGGTATTTACCTTCAATCAATCTGCATGCAAAATGATAATTCTGGAAATAAAATGCAATGTTTGATATGTTGTTTTCAACCTTTACTTCAATGTCTTCGTTAATACCCGATAATATTTTATTCATCAGGTTCAACGTCTTTTTAGGAAGGATAAACGCTCTTTCGTCATCAGTTGCGTATGAAGTATTACGCAATCTCACCAATTTATGTGAGTCTGTGCCTACAAAAGTAAGTCCTTTGGGTGAAAATTCACACAAAACGCCTGCCATCTGCGGACGGAATTCATCGTTGGATGTTGCAAATATCGTCTTGGATATACCGTTAACCAATGTAGAAGATTTGATTGTAAATTCATTCTTATCTTCTATCTGAATCATCTGCGGATAATCTTCAGGGTCTATGCCTTTGAAGTTATATTTACCGCCGTTATCAGTGGCAATATCAACGGAAAAATCCTCGTTTACGAATATTGTCAGCGGTAAAGAGGTCAATTGTCCGACCAATGTGTTCAAATCTTTACCCGGAATACATACTCTTGTTATTCCTATCGGTTCTGCATCCTGCAATTCTATATTTACGTTAGCCACCGTTTCCAAATCGGAAGCTGTTATGCTCAATGTCTTTCCGTTTAGTTCAAATAAAAAATTTTCTACAATAGGAATCGTATTGTTCTTGGAGACTAAACCCATTATAGAATTTAATGAACGTGACAATGTACTGCCGTGAACTATAAATTTCATATATCTTTTATATTTTTTAGTTTATTATCCAAACATTTCTATGCCGTAATCCTTACATTTGCGGTATTGTTTGATTAAAACACCATGTCTTTTCAATAAACCTACCTATGTTTGGATTACCGTGCAAAGATATTAAATTTATCAATACCCGCAATAAGATTATTGAACAAATTATCAACAACATAATTAACATGACTGATTTTTAATATCTGTCCGAATGTCTGAAATATGATTATAACATCATATTACCTTATTTATTGAGCCAAAATCTCAATATTATTGTCCGACATTTCCAACAAACCGCCGTTAATTGCGAACTTATGAACTTTATTCTGCATATCCACAAGTTCTATATCGCCTTTTGCCAAAGCCGAAACGATAGGTGCATGATTGTCAAGCAACTCAAAATGTCCGTCAAGCCCTATAAGTTTCGCATCCTTTATTTCACCTTCAAATATTGTCGAATCAGGTGTTATGATATTTATCTTCATAAAGTTGATATTTGATATCAGAGTCCGGATATTTGACTTAAAAAACGCATTCCTTATTATGACAATCCCATGTCAAATATCCGAAATCCGATATAACATATTTATTTACTTGCTTCCGCTAATAATTTCTTACCCTTGTCTATTGCCTCTTCTATTGTGCCTACCATCATAAACGCAGCCTCCGGTAAATCATCAACTTCACCGTCCAATATCATCTTAAAGCCTTTTATCGTATCCGCAATATCAACAAACGCACCTTTCATGCCTGTAAACTGTTCGGCAACGAAGAAAGGTTGAGATAAAAAGCGTTGTACTTTCCTTGCCCTGTTGACTACAAGACGGTCTTCTTCGCTTAATTCCTCCATTCCCAATATGGCAATAATATCCTGCAAGTCATTATAACGCTGAAGTATCTGTTTAACTCTTTGAGCCGTGTTGTAATGTTCCTCACCAAGCACATCGGCTTTAAGAATACGCGATGAAGATTCCAAAGGATCCACCGCAGGATAAATACCCAACTCACTGATCTTACGGGAAAGCACCGTTTGTGCGTCAAGATGCGCAAAAGTGGTCGCAGGCGCCGGGTCGGTTATATCATCGGCAGGAACATAAACGGCTTGCACCGAAGTGATACTTCCTCTTTTTGTCGAAGTAATTCTTTCCTGCATAGCACCCATTTCACTTGCCAACGTAGGCTGGTAACCCACTGCCGAAGGCATACGTCCGAGCAATGCACTTACTTCACTTCCCGCTTGGGTGAAACGGAATATGTTATCAATAAACAAAAGTATATCCTTACCCTGCGCTTCGCCCTCACCGTCACGGTAATATTCAGCCAAAGTCAAACCGCTTAACGCAACGCGGGCACGTGATCCCGGCGGCTCATTCATTTGTCCGAAAACAAGCGTACATTTACTGTCTTTAAGTTTCTGCATATCCACCTTGGACAAATCCCATCCGCCTTCCTGCATGCTTTTCTTGAATTCCTCACCGTAATCAATCACTCCGCCGTCAAGCATATCGCGCAACAAATCATTGCCTTCACGTGTTCTTTCACCAACTCCCGTAAATACGCTCTGACCTGAATAATGCATTGCAATATTATGTATCATCTCCATAATAAGCACCGTCTTTCCTACGCCTGCACCGCCGAACAAACCGATTTTTCCGCCTTTGGAATAAGGTTCTATCAAATCTATGACCTTAATACCCGTAAACAATACTTCGTTATCGGTTGCCAATTCTTCAAATTGCGGCGGGTCGTGATGGATAGGGTATCTCTTCTCCCCTTTCACGTCTTTTATTCCGTCAATGGTCTGTCCTATTACATTGAAAAGCCTTCCGTTTATATCGTCTCCCACAGGCATGGTGATAGGTCCGCCCAAATTCTCGGCCGATGCACCTCTTTGCAATCCGTCCGTGGAATCCATGGCAATGCAACGCACGGTATTTTCACCCAGATCCTGTTGTACTTCCAGTATTATGTAATTGCCGTCAGCCTTTTTAACTCTTAAGGCATCGTATATTATAGGTAATTTATCGCCCTCATTAAAGCGTACGTCCACTACGGCACCTATAATCTGCGAAACCTTACCTTCGTTTACTATTTCCATAGTATATTCTTTTTAATACAGTTTTTCTTCAGTTATTCAGACTGCGAATTTACATATTTTTTCATTAAAATAAGTTTTCTTTTTGACTTATTTTTTCAACGCTATTTATAAAGTCTTACAAATCAGATATTAATTCTTTTATATTTTATTTCTCCGCCGCCTTTTCATGTCATATTTACGCCTTATGCCCACTTATTGCCGCCCCGTGGCGTATTAATCCGAAAAAAACAGTTTTTTTGAGTCAAAAAAAGGGTTTTTTCGGGGCAAAAAAACCCTTTTTTCAGAAATAATACGCCACGGGGCGGCAACCGAACATCTATGGGCGGTGATAAAATTATAAGAAGCCGTTTTATTATTACGTATCTTTTTCGTAATTTTGCAAACTGATAGAGTGAAATATGTTTTTGTTATGACGGCTTCAGAATTGGAAAAAAGGAAAGAGGATTTTATTGCCCGTTTCCGCTTAAGTACCGATGCGGAAAGGATAAACAGGACAATAACATACTTTGACATTGAGGGGTTATTGCATGAAAACGATGCGCAAACGGATAAAGCATGGGACAGTATACCGTCTTTCGGTCCGAAGAACCCACAGGAAGCAATGCAAAGATTGCAACAAGCCCGTAAAGACATAAGCGAAGGTAAGGAAACTCCGCATGAAGTGTTTTTTAAAGAGATTGACAATATGATTTCTGCGTCTTATGCTAAAAGTTAAATGGACTGAAACGGCAAAATCGTCTTTCAAAGAAATAATTGCATATTGTATATTATTTTTCAGTGAAGACACTTCAAGGAAAGTTCTGCAGAAATATGAAAAAGAGATAATGCTTTTGGCAACTAACCCTCTTATAGGCAAAGAAGAGTTGAATATCTCCGATAAAAAGCATATTTACAGGTCTTTTCCGGTAAACAGACGGGGAAGGATTATATATTATGCCGACGAGACAACCCTTCATATTGTGGATATTGGGGATATGAGAATGGATAAGGAATTTTTGGAAAACAGAATCAGATAAATTGAAAATACTGCAATTAGAAAATATTATAAAATCAGAAAAACTGTGCGTGATTACTATCGGTATGTTTGACGGAGTGCATATCGGTCACCAAAAGATGCTAAACGAACTTAACGAATATGCTCGAAAACTCGGCTGTTTAAGTATCGTTATAACTTTTGCCAATCATCCGCGGCAGATTTTGGATAAAGATAACTCCAATCCCGTTAAACTTCTGCAGACAACGCAGGAACGGTTCGATAAAATAGCATCTTACGGCGTTGATTACATATTACCAGTCACTTTTACCAAACAATTGGCATCTCTTTCGCCTAAACAGTTTCTTGATTTCTTACTTGAAAAACTTGATATCAAGTTACTGCTTCTCGGTTACGATAATAGGTTCGGTAATCCTAACAATAATGAATACGAAGAACTGTTGGAAGAAGGACAATACCGCAATATCAAAATACAAAAAGACATTTCGGGAATATATTATAAGGATATAGAAGTTTCTTCAACCCAGATACGCAAAGCAATTGACAAAGGAGATGTTTCGCTTGCTAATGCAATGTTAAAAAGTGAATATTCCATAACTTCCGTTGTAGTAAAAGGTTTGCAAAACGGTATAAAGATAGGTTTTCCTACGGCAAATATTCCGCTGCCGAGTGATAAGATCGTACCAAAACAGGGAGTTTATGCGACAAGAACCGTTATTGACGGCACGGAATATGATTCCGTAACAAATATAGGCAATAATCCTACCTTCAATGCACAAAACACGACCATAGAAACGCATATCATTGATTTTAAAGGCGACATTTACGGCAAAGAGATAACGGTTAAATTCATTGATTTTCTGCGTGAGGAAATTAAATTCGCAAACATTGAGGATTTGACCGCACAAATGCAAACTGATATAACCGATGCAAAAAAGATTTTGGCATAAGGTTTCTGTAAATTTGGGTTTTGTATGTACATTATTAATATATATTAATGTATACAGCCAAGACAGTACGGCAAACGGCGGCATGCATACTTTCTTTTCGCTTGAGCAGGCAATGAAACAGCCTGACAGCGTTATTTCTTTAACTTTAAAAAAGCAGCATTTGAAGGAATTTCCGCAGGAAATATTGCAAATGAAAAATCTTGAGCGGTTGGATTTGTCCCGTAACTCAATTAAAGAAATTCCTGCGGCAATCGGGGAACTTAAAAAGCTGCATTACGTCAATTTTGCACAGAATTATTTAACCGAGTTGCCCGAAGAAATGGCTTTTCTGCCGATTGATACGCTTATTTTATGGGATAATCAAATTAGGAAGTTCTCTGAAAGCTTTAAATCATTGCCTCTGAAATTTCTTGACTTGCGTGCAATACTTATGACGCGTAAAGAGCAAAAAGCAATCAAGCAAATTTTTCCCGCTGCGAAGATAAGAAAAGACCATCCCTGCAATTGCGGCAGATAGAAACCGTAAACACCCTCTTAAAACATCATCAAGTCAAACTTTTATATAACAAAAATTGATTGTTGTGACTTTTTGTAAAGACAAATTCATTGCAAACAGACAATTTATCAACAAAATAACCACCGCACACGGTCATAATTCTCCCTAAAGCAGCAGATTTTTATAAAAATAATCCGTATCTTTGCAAAATCAAAACAATACGGCTGCATAAAAACACTTAACGGTGCAACAGCAAGTAATAATAACGGATTAAAATCATTTATCAGTAAACGGTAATATCACTTTATGCGAAAAACTCTTTATACGGTAATAGGTGCAACGGCAAGCGGCAAAACGGCTTATGCCATTGACTTGGCTAAAAAGCTAAATACCGAGATTGTTTCTGCCGATTCACGCCAGATATTCAAAGAAATGAATATCGGTGTTGCACGTCCGAGTGAAGAAGAATTAAGTTCTGTGAAGCATCATCTGATTGCATCGTGGTCAATTACGGAGAACTACAACGCAGCACGCTATGAAAAAGAAGCAATAGCCGTAATCAATCAACTGTTTACCAAATACGATGACGTAATCCTCTGCGGCGGCAGCGGAATGTACATAAATGCGGTAATAAACGGCATTGACGATATGCCGGATACCCCTACGGATCTGCGCAATACGCTTAACGGTGAATTAAAAAGCAAAGGCCTTGAAATATTACTCGAAGAACTTAAAGCCAAAGATGAAAAGTATTACGCAGAAGTTGATAAGCAAAATCCAAGACGTGTACTGCGTGCATTGGAAGTGATACGGCTGACGGGAAAACCGTTTTCCTCTTTCCGTAAGAATGAAAATACTGTGCGGAATTTCGATATTAAAATAATAGGTCTGCAACGCAGCCGTGAGGAACTGACAGAGAGGATAAACAAACGCACGGATATTATGATAAAAGATGGTTTAACGGAAGAAGTCCGCAGTCTTATTCCTTTTAAATCACTTCCCGCTCTGTCTACTGTGGGTTACAGGGAACTGTTTGATTATTTCGACAACAAAATATCGTTTGACCAAGCCGTAGAATTAATAAAAATCCACACCAGACAGTATGCAAAACGGCAGATGACATGGTTCAGAAAAACAGAAAACGTACAATGGCTGACTTTATGAGGTATTCATTACAAAGATACGGCATATAAAATTCAGAATACAGCATATAATTAAAGAAAAAAGTAAAGATGATTCATATAAATAAGAAAATATTGCTTTTATTTGTTATCCCGCTGTGGCAAACATACAATGTACATTGCCAAACAGACAATACAGTCGGACAAATATATGCTTTGGACAATGACAGCAACTTGATATACAATCCTTCCTTTGAGTCACATTCTTCATGTCCGCAAAGAATAGATCCTTACGGCATTATGGACGAAGTGGATGCTTGGTGGCAACCTTCGCACGGTTCTTCGGATTATTACAACAACTGCGGAGGCAAACAATGCCATGTGCCGAAAAACAAACTCGGTATACAAATGCCGCGTACGGGCGAATCAATGGTAGGAATATACTGTTCATTGACCGATTACCGCGAATATATTCAGACAGAACTGAAAAGAGAATTGCAAAAAGGCGAAACATATAAGTTAAGTTTTTATGTTTCTTTGAGCGAATATTCAAAAGGTGCGGTGGCTACGCTCGGCGGTTTGTTTACATCGTACCGCATTGAAGATACTACACGCCAAATGTTGACGGATAACCAAGTCAGGATATTGCCTTCGGGAATCCGTCAGGTAATTGCAACATTCTACAAACCGCAAGTGGTTAATAATTTTGACAATCCGCTTTTTGATACGGAGAATTGGCAAAAGGTGGAAGGCACATTCGTTGCCCAAGGCGGTGAAAGGTATTTGACTATCGGTAATTTCTATCCCGAAGAACAAAGTAACCATATTGATCCCCGCAATACGCAAAATATTTTACCGGGTGCGTATTATTATATCGACGATGTGGAGCTTTACTGCCTTACTTGCTCTGATAAAGCAATCGAAGAGAATGATATCAGCGTTACAAACGAAGAAAAAGAAGAATATTCCGTCGGTAAAACGGTAGTTTTGGAGAATATTTTCTTTGATTTTGATAAAAGCGTACTTTTACCTCAATCCTACGTGGCTTTATTAAACCTCACAAATTTGTTAAAAGAGAATCCGTCAATGAAAATAGAGCTTTCGGGGCACACGGACAATAAAGGCAAGGACAAATATAACGAAAAACTTTCGCAAGAACGCGCCAAAGCTGTTTATGACTATCTTATATCGCGGGGCATTGACAAAAAACGTTTGAAATACCGCGGTTACGGAGCCCAACATCCTATTGCGGATAACAAAACCGACGAAGGCAGAGCCAAAAACAGACGTGTGGAATTTACAATCACGGAAATGTAACACTGCATGCTGCGCAGTACGCCCTTGCGGCTATGTACCGCTGACAGTATGCTTTACTCCGCTGTATTGCATCTTCTTTTTACCGAAAGAAGTCTTGAAATTAAGTTTGTTATTCTCTATAATACCGTAAAAATCATTGACTTTAATTCTCTCAATCTTCTTACCGTTCACATGGGGAACAATATTTTTACCGGTAATTATCTTTTTGTTTCCGTTTTTTGTCAATGTAAGGGAATCAATATCCACATCAACGGTAATATCCAGATGTTTCGACACACGCATAGAATAAATAGTCCCGCTGACATACCCGCCATTTTCAATAACCTTAACTTTTATGTTGTCGCGGCGCACATCTTCGGTTGTCATAGTTCCTATAAATTCCGAGGTTTGCGAACTGACGCTTACCAATTGCAACAACAACACCGCAAACAACCATATTCTTTTATTTATATTACACCTCATGATTATCTTCCGCTTTTTAAGTCTCTTATTTTATAACTTAAAATTTTTAGGATTATTGTTACCTGCAGTGAAGTGTGAATATATTTCAGGGAATTTGGAAAACAAAAATTCAAAAATATAAGACGTCAAAATAAAACGGCGTTTCAGTAAAATAATCAGCGATAAAAATTTACTGAAACGCCGTTTTAATTTTTTTTAACGGCGTCTTTTTTAACTATGTCATTAACTGACTGTTATCATTTGCTTAAATGATAATCTATCAAGGCTTCCATAGGAGCCTTAATTACCTTATTAACAGGCATATTGTACTTTTTAGCCACGTCTTTAAACACCTCCTGTGCATGATAACCCACACTGCCGACCACATTGATAGGTTCTTTGTTGTAATCCGTGTATTGGGTAACCTGCATCTTGAAGAAATTGTCAAAAGCTTCCGCAATAAGACGGTAACAATAAGGATGTTTCTGACGGGTTATGGCAAACTTGGCAAAAGATGCCAAATAATAGTTCGGAACTTCGCCTTGGTACAAACGGTTTAAGAAATCGGCTTCTTCTCCGGGGTTTTCGGCTTTGAATTCTTCGTGCAAATCCTGCGGAAACTGTCCGCGGAGATAATTTCTTAAGACCAATTTGCCTATATTCGTCCCTGCACCTTCGTCACAAAGCACATAACCCAAAGAAGGTAAGTTTTCCGTAATTTTTTCTCCGTCATAAAGGCAGGAATTGGACCCCGTACCCAAGATAGCAGCCACTCCGCTTTTGTGTCCGCATGTAGCACGGGCGGCACCAAGCAAATCATCTTCTATATGTATGACAGTATCGGGCAGATATTGCCTGAAAACTTCCGTCATCTCCTTTTTCTTTTGATCGGTTGAGCATCCGCTGCCGTAAAAATACATTTCCTTAATGTCAGCCCCCTTTATATTTGGCAGAACATTAACTTCTATTTCCGTAAGTAAGTTCTCGTGGGTTATGTTATACGGATTCATTCCGCGGGATTGGAATGTCCTGCGGTTATTATCCTTATCCACATAGCACCAATCAACTTTTGTCGAACCGCTGTCAGCTAATAATAACATAATAATGATTTTTGACACTTGATATTGATTATTTGACATTGGATATTTGCCTTTTCTATCAGGTGAAATCCAATATCCAATGCCAAATATCAAATATTGTTTAAATGAATTTCAATTCTCTTAAAGCCTCTTCTATCTTTTGGAATGTCATCTCCATATCGTTGTCAAGACCTACCGAATATCTTACCAAACCTTCTGACATACCCATTTTCTTTTGTACATCTTCCGGAACTTCACTTGATGTTGATTTACCAGAACATGAGAACAAAGTACGGAAGTAACCCAAGGATACAGCCAAATAACCTACGCCTTTCTCCTGCATACGCTCCATAAATGCATTGGCACGTTCAGAAGTACCCAAGTCAATAGCTATCATACCTCCGAATCCGAATTGTTCGTTGTATTGCTCAACCATTAACTTATGATCGATATGTTCTTCAAGACCAGGGTAATTTGCTTTAATACCTATCTCATTGAAACGTTTAGCCAAATACATCGCATTTTCCGAATGCTTTTTCATTCTTATGTGAAGGTCGTATAAATTCTTCAAAATGCTTGTCGAACGGAAAGAATCCAATACAGGACCTAACAACATGGCTGTTCCGTTATTTACGTCAATCAATCCGTTGATGAAATCCGCATCTGCGCATATTGCACCTGCAACGCAATCATTCTTTCCGTTAACATATTTGGTCATTGAATAGACTACGATGTGTGCACCCAATTTATAAGGAGAAAATACCATTGGTGTAAAGGTGTTGTCCACGACTAATTTTGCTCCGCAGCCGTCTGCTATCTTTCTTAACTCACCTATGTTGGATATTCTCAGCAATGGATTGGACATCGTCTCGGTGTAAATGATTTTTGTGTTAGGTTTGCAAGCCGCTTTAACTTCTTCCAAGTTTGTAGTGTCCACAAAAGTTACTTCAACACCGTAATTAACTATGTAATTCTTCAAAAAAGCAAATGTTCCGCCGTAAACGGTCATTGATGCAACTATATGATCGCCTGCTTTTGCCAATTCCATAAGCGTACATGTGATTGCAGCCATACCTGATGCCGTAACCCATGCTGCCTGTGTGCCTTCCATTGCAGCCAAAGCCTTGCAAAGTGACATATTTGACGGATTCCAATGACGGGAATATAAGAAATATCCTTCGGTCTCGCCGTGGAATGTGTCAGTCATCGTTTGTCCTTTAGGGAAACAAAACGTTGCCGAATCGTTTATATTAGGATTGACTCCCTTTTCCGCTGATATTTCCGCAACGCTGTTGATAGCCATTGCAGGATCAAATTTCTCTCTTACCATTTTATTGTTTATTTTAGTATTTGTTAATATCGGTTTTTGTTTCTGAAACAATGCCTTATTGAAACAACGTTTCAGAAAATTAAAACGCCGTTTCAGTGAAATAAAACGACACTTTAATTCAGCCAAAAGCCTTCTTACAGTTTTATTATGTAATTTTCAATTAATGTTTCCTTATTTAAATACCGCAATCATGCAGTACAAACCGATAAAAAGCCTTAACAATTCATCGCTCCGCAAACATGTATAACCTGTCCGCTTACATAAGACGACAAATCGCTGCCTAAAAATACCGCAACCTTTGCTACTTCTTCCGGTTTGCCGCCGCGTTTCATAGGAATCGTTGCTTCCCAAGCCTTACGCGCTTCTTCAGGAATCTGGGCAGTCATATCGGTGATGATAAAGCCCGGAGCTATTGCATTGGAACGTATATTACGCGAGCCCAATTCCTTTGCTATTGATTTGGTAAAGCCTATTATACCTGCTTTGGAAGCTGAATAATTAGCCTGTCCCGCATTTCCCGACACGCCGACTACGCTTGACATGTTTATTATCGAGCCCGAACGCTGTTTAAGCATATATTTCTGAACTGCGTGCGTAAGATTGAAAACTGATTTCAAGTTTACGGCAATCACAGCGTCCCAATCTTTTTCCGACATTCGCATCAACAGATTGTCTTTGGTAATTCCCGCATTGTTTACCAATATATCAATGCGTCCGAATTCCTTTATAACTTCTTCCACTACCCTTTCGCTGTCTTCAAACGATGCGGCATTGGAAGCATATCCCTTTGCTTTAACACCTAATGCCAAAAGTTCTTTTTCCGTTGCCTCCATAACACCGTCTCTGTTCAAGTCCGTGAAAGCAACTTGGCAACCTTCCTGTGCGTATGCCAAAGCTATACATTTTCCTATACCTTTGGATGCTCCCGTTACAAGAGCTACTTTATTTTCAAGTAATTTCATATTCCGAATTTTATATTATTTTCTGGTTTTATCAGAGTTCACCCGTTATTTTTGATTTTATAAAGCGGAAAAACAACAAACAGTTATAGAATGTAGCCTTTATAAAGCCGTAATGCTTAATCATTATTCTGTATCTTTCCCTGTTGGATTCGTTCATACGCTTGGACGACATACCGCCTTCAAGGAATTTTACATAAGTACGCGAAGAATGCCGCATCAATGTCGGATCCCCGCGTTCAATTGCACTTAACAACCAATCATAATCAGCACAAACCTTATACCTTGTGTCGTAATGTCTGGTCAAACTCTTCTTTACGATTGCCGCTTGGTGACAAACCAACATTCCCCATTTGAAAGAATCTTTTGTAAGGTAGTGAGGCGGTTTCAAACGGCGCTTTCCTTTTGTATGACCGTCCTTATCAATTATTTTAGTCTGCCCGTAGTAAATATCCTGTAATATATAAGATGAATCCATTATCTTAAATAGCGTATTACTGTGCGGTATTCTGTCCCCGGCATTCAAGAACCAGACATATTCTCCCGTTGCTAAATCCAAACCTTTGTTCATTGCAAAGTATAATCCCCTGTCAGGTTCGGATACAAACTTGGTTACACAGTCCCTGTTCTGCTCTATAATTTCTTTTGTACCGTCGGTAGATGCTCCGTCTATAATAATGTACTCAATGTTTTCGTAAATCTGATTACGTACGGAGTTTATCGTAGATTCTATCGTATCTTTTGCATTATAGCAAACCGTTATAATCGAAACTAAAGGTTGTCTCATACCGTATAAATATTATTCTATATTACTTTATTTAATCCGCTTTTTTGTTTTCTTTAAATTGCAGATTGCAAATTTAATAAAAATTTTTCAATCAGAAGTAAAATTTCTGCATATAATTGCAAAAAATCTGTAATTCGCCGTAATTATGATGTAATATACCGTAAAAAATCCGCCCCTTAATATGATTTTCCAGCCCTTTGATGTTTTGCTGCCGCCCCGTGGCGTTTTATTTTGAAAAAAACAGTTTTTTTGACTCAAAAAAAGGGTTTTTTAGGGGTAAAAAAACTGTTTTTTCTGAAATAATACCGCACGGGGCGGCGGTATTATGCGAAAAAGCTTCCGTTATCTCTGTTAAAGCAATTGTCACAATTATGACAAACGTCTTGTTTTTGGTCAAAATATGCCAGAATCGATTGCCAACGGCATTTATCAGTTGTAATCCACCGCCGCATCAACTCTCCTTTTTTCTCAAACGCCGCTTTAGGACCGTCATAAATATCTTTGCTCAAAAGATTGGCTGTTGAAAACGGACGGTTTTGCTTGAAAACGATACAATCTCCCTTTATTTTGGGCGTATATGATATGATATTCTTTTTATGCAGCTGTTGCAAATCTTTAATTACCTGAGTTTCGGAAACAAAACCGTTTTTTGCAATACGCATTTCGTTTATCTCCGCCTGATCATGATGAACGACGGGATATTGACGCAAAAGCATCTCAATGATATACCAATACTCCTCATACTCATCGACAAAGCGGTTGAGTTGTTGATTGTCCACCAAAATCTTAACCGTGCTTTGCGGATTGTCCTGCCTGTAAAAATCAATCCAACCCTCATTCTTCAAAATTTTCAGGCTGCTGCGGACAATGATATCAGTTTGTTTTGTGCCGACAACGAAACTGTCGAAATTGAAAGGGAATCTTTCTCCTTTGCCGCTTAAGAACGATATTCTGTAAAGCGAACACAGCTGGGTATAGATGCTTTTTACAATTTCCTTTTCGGGATAGGTGTAAGCGGTTAGGTATTTGTGCAACTCCAAATCCCTGTCGTTATAAATTATCACGCTTTTGGCAGGTTTGCCGTCCCTTCCCGCACGGCCGAATTCCTGATAAAAACTCTCTATATCATGCGGTATGTCAAAATGCAGCACAAATCTTACGTCGGCTTTATTGATTCCCATACCGAAAGCCGTCGTTGCTACAATAATACGCGTTTTGCCGCTGATCCAACTGTTTTGTGCTTTTTCCCTTTCGTATGAGGTCAATGCAGCATTATAAGGCAATGCGTCAATATTATAACGCTTTTTCAGAATATTGGCAATCATCACCGTATCTGCGCGTCTTAAACAATAGATGATACCGCTTGATGTATTATCTTGCAACAGTTTGGAAGCGTAAAGCAATTTGTCCGCCGTCTTTACTGCACTTAAACTGATATTCGGGCGGTAAAACGAACCGATAAATATATTCGGATTTTTCAGTTTAAGGTTGGTTACAATATCCTGCCTTACCTTTGCCGTGGCAGTGGCTGTCAGGGCGAGAATCGGTACATTCGGTATAATTTCTCTAATGTCCGCAAGTTTGCGGTAGGAAGGGCGGAAAGTGTGACCCCATTGTGATATGCAATGTGCTTCATCTATTACGACGAAACTTACTTTCAAATTCCTTAAATGATAATGAAAATCCTTATTCTGCAATCTCTCTGCGGCAATAAACAGAAATTTTGCCTGATGATTATACAAGGCATTAAGGGCTGCGCTGTTGCGGTCATTGGATTGTAGGGAATTTACCGTAACTGCCCTTATCCCCGATTTTTTAAGGTTGTCTATTTGATCTTTTATAAGTGATATTAACGGCTCTACGACTATGCATACACCGCTTTGCTGCATTGCAGGCACCTGATAGCAAATACTTTTACCGCCGCCTGTAGGCAAAACGGCAAAAGTATCTTTTCTTTCAAGCACTGAAGATATTATTTCCTTTTGATTGGGTCTGAAGGTATCATAACCCCAATATTTTTTCAGTATATCCTTACTTTGCGGATTTTCATTCATACAGCAAACGGTTAAAATGATTTCAGGTAAGAATATTATGCCGTGTCAGGTTTGTCAAACAGTTTCTCCGCAAATTAAAACGGCGAAACAAAATCTTTGAAAGCAATATTGTGTTTGTCTTTTTCGGAAATAACAGGGTCTTTTATATTCCAATCTATATTAAGCAGCGGATCGTTCCATATTATACCGCTTTCACTTTCCTTATTATAGAAGTCAGTGCATTTATAAGAGAAAACAGTATTGTCTTTCATTGTAAGAAATCCGTGCGCAAACCCTTGGGGAATGTAAAACATAAGTTTGTTGTCTTCATTTATCAAAAGTTTGTAATGTTGTCCGTATGTAGGTGAATTTTTTCTCAAATCCACTGCCACATCCAACACTTCACCCTTTATAACCCGTATAAGTTTACCCTGTGAATACGGAGGATTTTGAAAATGCAGTCCGCGGAGTACGCCTTTTGTGCTCATGGATTCATTATCCTGCACGAAATTCATTGTAAGCCCCGCATCAAAAAAACGTTTACGGTTGTAAGATTCGTAAAAATACCCTCTGTTGTCATGAAATACGTCAGGAGTGATAACTTTCAACCCTTCGATAAATGTATCCTTTACTTCCATTTTAATTTTTCTGACAAAAAATTATGTAGTATGTATTATGTAATACGTAGTATGTAGTACATATAACATACTACGTACAACATACTACATAATACGTATTACATATAACAAGTGTTGAGTGCTTCCATTACGGCTTCGGACATTGTCGGATGAGGATGTACGGTTGAAAGAATCTGTTTGCCTGTCAAATTCATCTGACGTGCAACCACTATCTCCTCTATCATTTCCGTTACATTGTCGCCTATCATTGAGCAACCCAATATCATATCCGTCTTTGCGTCAAGGACTATCTTAACGAATCCGTCGCGGTTTCCTGCCGCCGTTGCCTTACCTGATGCCATGAACATGAATTTTCCGACTTTTATTTCATAGCCCTGTTCCTTTGCTTTGTCTTCGGAAAGTCCTACGGAAGCTATTTCCGGTGTTGTATAGGTACAACCCGGTATGTTGTTGTAGTTTACAGGAGTTGTTTCCCTGCCCAAAATATGATTAACGCATACAACGGCTTCGGCACTTGCCACATGAGCCAATGCAGGTCCTTTAACAATGTCACCTATTGCGTAAATACCCGCAACGTCGGTCTGATAATAATCGTCAACTGTTACTTTACCTCTTTCAAATGCTACGCCTGCGTCTTCCAATCCCAATCCTGCCAAATTAGTCTCCACTCCTACGGCCGAAAGTACTACATCGCATTCCAAAGTCTCTGTTTTCTTACCAGAAAGAGTTACTATACATTTATCATTAACCACTTCAACTTTATCAACACTCGTTGCCGTGTAAACTTTCATGCCGTTTTTCTTCATACAACGCTGCAAAGTGGAAGCAACTTCCTTATCCTCGTTAGGAACTATCGTAGGCATAAACTCAACTAGCGTAACCTGTGTACCTATTGTCTGATAAAAATGAGCGAACTCACTTCCTATTGCACCCGAACCCACAACTACCATGCTTTTCGGCTGCTCTGCCAAAGTCATTGCCTCTCTGTAACCGATGATATGCTTTCCGTCCTGCGGCAAATTAGGTAATTGACGGCTGTGTGCACCGACTGCCAAAATGATATGGTCTGCCGTTTCTGTGTTTTGGCTTCCGTCAGCCATGGTAACCGCTACGGATTTATCCTTATTAAGTTTTGCCGTACCGAACATGACTTCCACGCCGCTTTTGTTCATCAAAAACTCAACGCCTTTATTCATCTGATCGGCAACACCGCGTGAGCGCTCCACCATTTTAGCAAAATCAGGCTTTACTTCGCCTTCTATACTTACGCCGTATTCAACTGCTTTTTCCGCATAATGATATGCCTGTGCCGATTTCAGTAAAGCTTTGGTAGGAATGCATCCCCAATTAAGGCATATACCGCCCAAACGTTCTTTTTCTATTAATAATGTTTTCTTGCCTGCTTTTGCAGCCTTTTCTGCCGCAACATATCCTCCCGGACCTGCTCCTATTACTATTATGTCGTAATTCATATTATTTTTATGTTTTATTATTTCCGTTTTTCAAGGTGCAAAATTACGAATTTATCCGATTATATTCCGCAAAATTGCAGCAAAAAATTTCAGCAATAATATTGCGCAAAAATAAAACGCCGTTTCAGCAAATTAATCAGCGATAAAAATTTACTGAAACGCCGTTTTAATTTTTTTTAACGGCGTCTTTTTTCAAGGGTATATTGTTTAGCTGTTTCTGATGAATGTATTGTTGTCAAAATCAGGCACTACGCTGTCACAAGAAGACAATTCCTGCAAGTAAATCTTATGAAAACCCAATCCGAATGCAAAATCCGTCACTTCATCATATTCTTGTTGCGAAATTTTGGTGTTCAATTCGGGATATTTCATTTCAAAAGGCGGGTTATACTGCGACATAAGCGACAAAGTCACATTTGGGGACAATTCCCATGCTATTGCATCCAAAGCATTTTTGCTGTTATTTACATAGGAAGGCAGTACAAGATGGCGTATTATCAATCCGCTTTCTATATTTCCGTCTTTATCCGTCAAAACAGGCGAACCTTTTTGACGGTACATTTCTTTAAGTGCCGCAATTGCAATATCAGGGTAATCAGGTGCAGAAGAAAACCTTTTGGCAAGCTCATTATCGGAATATTTCATATCGGGAAGGTAAACATCCACGATATCTTCAAGTTGTTTTAGCATTTGTACGTTTTCATATCCGCCGCAGTTATACACAATCTTCGGATAAATTCCCCGTAAATGCAATTGACGGATAACAGCCTTCATAACGGGTATCTGATGTGTGGGCGAAACAAAACCGAGTACGTTTTCCGATGTCTGCAACGTAGCCTCTATCTTGTCTATCACCTCCTGCATTGTCGGATAAAGGCTTTTTACTTGGGTTTTGCAGTCGGAAATCTTATAATTTTGGCAGAATATACATCTGCAATTACAATGAGAGAAAAACACGTTGGTTATTCCTTTGTTTTTACTCAATACAGGTTCTTCTCCTTTGTGGTTTATTATCAATGCAACCGCTAATGACAACCCTGTATTGCAAAATCCTTTTTCTCCCTTGATTCTGTTTACCCTGCATTTGCGGGGACACAATTCACAGGCGGATAATTGCCGTACTTCTTCCTCTGTCAAATATTTCAAAATATCTTCTTCCATAAGCAAAAGGGCTTTATACAGGTTGTTATCACTGATATCGGTTTAACAAACGGTTGCTTTATATTAATAAATCAATCGGTTAATAAATCCGTTTATACAAATAGTTTACTAACCGATTGATTTGATTAAATAATTCCTATACAAATAAATATTGTACGCAGGTTAGATTTTCGAAAGAACCATTTCGGTGTATTCTTTCTCAATTTCACAAGCTTCGTTTACTATTTGCTGACCCTTTTTCAATATATCATCAACAAATTCCTTGTCTTCCAAACTTGCACAATTGATTTTCATATTCATAAACGCACCTACGCATGCAGCCTTTGCGCATAAGATACCTACCGCTCCGTCTGTTATTGAGTTAGGATTGCCCGTTTCAATCATCAATTTGCATATCTCAAAGGTTTCTCTTGACTTTTGAAGCGTACGGTAAGGAACCTCAATTGCATATTTCGTTGCATCCTGTATAGCTTGCTTTCTTGCGGCTTTGTCTTCGTCCGTTTTCTTCGGCAATCCGAATGCATTCATTATTTTATTGAAAGCATTTGTGTCTTCATCCACAAGATGAATCAATTCGTCCTTAAGAGCCTGACCTTTTTCCGCCGTAACGGAGAATTCTTCCCATCTGTCGTCCCAACCAGGCTTATGCGAAGAAAGATTAGCCACCATTGTGCCCAAAGAAGCTGCCAAAGCACCGCAATAAGCTGCTATACTTCCGCCGCCGGGTGCAGGACTTTCGCTTGCAGTCTCATCAGCAAATTCTTTGCATGTCATATCAACCAATTTCTTCGTGCTATGGTCTTCTATCAAGTATTCAATAACTTTTTCCTGCGGATTGAAAGGTTTCAAATCATCAAGACCCATGGATTTTATTGCAATCTTGATTAGCTCCTCTTCGCTAACGCCGAGACTCCTCTGTTGCTTTGCCAAATAGTATTTGCCTGCGTCAATAAGTGTCTTTTTAGGAACCAAACCCACTACTTCAACTCCCGTAACTCTCACGCCTCTTGCTTCAGCCTTCTTACAAACTTCGTCAAAGCATACATGTAAAGGAGTTTGCGTAGCATTGGTAATATTCATTGATACCTGCGCAATACCGTATTCTTCAATATACCAACCGATAGCCTTCGTACCTTTCAATGTACCCGGAATCCAAATCTTCTTTCCGTTTTCATCCAATACAGGCTTTCCGTTAGGTTTGCCGCCTTCTCTTTTAGGACGTCCTTTCTCCCTTACGTCAAAAGCAATTGCGTTTGCACGGCGTGTGGATGTGGTATTAAGGTTATAATTTACCGCCAACAAGAAATCTCTTGCCCCTACGGCAGTCGCCCCTGACTTGGCAACCTTTTCGCTCCATGTTTTAGGACCGTAATCAGGTGCTTGGTCTTGTTGCGATATTCTTTCTTTCAATGCTTCATACTCACCCTGACGGCAAACAGCCAAATTCTTTCTTTCAGGCTTGTATGCAGCGGATTCATAGCAATAAACAGGAATTTCCAATTCGTCGGCGATTCTTTGAGCCAACTTTCTGGCGTACTCAACCACTTCTTCCATGGTTATATTTGCCACAGGAATCAAAGGACATACGTCCGTAGCACCGAAACGCGGATGATCACCGTGATGGTTACGCATATCAATAAGTTCCTGTGCTTTTTTAACCACGCGGAATGCACTTTCGCAAACCTGTTCAGGCTCACCTACGAAAGTAATTACCGTACGGTTAGTTGTTTTACCCGGATCAACGTCCAAAAGTTTCACACCTTCAACTTTTTCTATCTCGCTGACCACTTGGTTTATTATCGCATCGTTGTTGCCTTCCGAAATATTAGGCACACATTCAATAATCTGTTTCATTTTGATAAATTTACCGTAATTTTATTATTTTATGTTCTCTTGCTTAATAATATTGATGCCGTTATACGCCGATACAGAATCCAATTACTTTTTTTCTTAAAAATATTTCTGTATGTCAATCAAACGCACACCGTCAAGCCAAACGGCAATGAACCCTATAACGGATTGACCTGCCTGTTTAACCTTTACAGGCTGCAAAGTATTGCCGTCAGCCAATATAAAATACTCCAATTCGAACTCTTTATATTTCTTAAACTCGTTTTCAACGAAAGACTTTATCTGCGAAAGCGAAAGAAACTCCCTTTGCTGATAAGACTTTGTCAAAATATCGTGAATTTTAGGTGCAATCTGCCGTGCCTGCGGCGAAAGACGTTTGTTACGCGAAGAGGCAGCCAAACCGTCTGCTTCCCTGTATATAGGACAAGGCACTATTTCTACATTACTGTTCATCTGACGCACCATATCCTTAATAATAGCTATCTGTTGATAGTCTTTCTCTCCGAAATAAGCCCTGTCGGGACGCACCCATGTGAAAAGACGGGAAACAATGTTGGCAACACCTGAAAAATGCCCAGGTCTCTGCTTACCTTCCATCACCTGCTCCAGCTGACCGAACGACCAATGCTCGGGAGTACCTTCTTTATATACTTCTTCCGCCGAAGGAATGAAAACAAGTGCGCAATTGTTTTGCTCCAATATGTTTAAATCTTCCTGTTCAGTCCTCGGATATTTTTCAAAATCCTCTTTGTTGTTAAATTGTACGGGATTGACGAAAACGCTTGCTGCAAAAATATCATTTTCCTCCGCAGCACGTTTGAAAAGCGACACATGTCCGTCATGCAAAGCCCCCATTGTAGGCACAAAGCCTATAGTTTTGCCTTGTTGCTTAATTTCATCAACTGCATTTTGCAATTCACTGATGGTTCTGCAAATTTTCATTTTTTGTTCTTATAATTTATCAGTCTTTAAAGAAGTATTTTTATATTTAATTGCTAAAACACGTATTGTATATTATGTCCTACGCCTTGTTTACCGCATTATGTTTATTGCATATCATCTAATCAACGTCTTCGTAGTCCGTATAATTCTTTTCATGCGGATTGTCGTTAAAAGGATCGTTGTCAAAACGGTTGGAAGATGCGGTATTATTGTTTTGTCTTGCATTCTCATTCATTTGTTTATGCAAATGGTCTTGGTTTTCACCGCCGCCGAAGACATGATCCTGCACTTTTTTGACTTTTCTTGGCAAATTCATCAAAAAGGTCAATAGCGTAACAATTATGGAAAAGAAAAACGCATTCCAAAATCCGCTCACCATGAAATTAGGACGTAATAATGCACTTGTCAGAAGTATTATTATGGCATTGATTATAAGCATAAAAATACCGAATGTGGAAACTATAAGCGGCATTGATATAAACGACAGAAGCGGACGCAAAAAGGCGTTAAGCAAACTGATTATCAGCGCAGCCAATACCGCATACAGCGGACCGCCTTGCACATCTGCCAAAGAAGTAAACGAAACTATCCAAATGGCAATAGTCATTATCAGAATCTTTACCCAAAAGTCTTTACTCAAAGGATTGAATTTTTCCTTGGTGTCTATAGTGAACATGCTCATGTTGTAAAAAATTTTTTAAATAATTTGCAAAGATAGTGCCTTTTTGCAATTTGACAAAGCCTTATCGCAAAATATTTTCGCCCCGTGGCGTTTTAATCTAAAAAAAACTGTTTTTTTACCCTAAAAAAACCCTTTTTTTGAGTCAAAAAACCCCTTTTTTTGAAAATAATACGCCACGGGGCGGCAGCGGCATGCTTTAAGGCGTTTATTTTGTGCCTCAAAGCGTTGATAAAAAGAAAATTTTCGGTATTTTTGCACCGTCAAACAACTTTAAATACGTAAACAACAGCACTAAAATGACACAAACACACAGGGAGAACAGGTTGCATATAGGTATTTTCGGGCGTTGCAATGCCGGCAAAAGCACTCTGATAAATATTCTGACAGGACAACAAACCGCAATAGTGTCTCCGCAAAGCGGAACGACGACCGATACAGTCAAAAAGTCTGCGGAATTGTTTAATATAGGTGCCTGCGTGCTTATCGACACTGCGGGAACGGATGACACTACTTCTTTGGGCGGTTTGAGAAAGCAAAAAACCCTTGAGGCGATAAACCTGACTGATTTTGCAATACTTGTTATCAGTGACAACACATTCGGGGAAAACGAAAAGGAGTTGATAAGTATTTTTACCTCGAAAAAGATTCCTTACATTATTATATATAATAAGCAGGACGTGTCCGCTTTGAATGAAACAACAAAAAAGTCGGTTAATGAGTATACCGACAGGATTTTAACTGTAAGTAAGTTTGACAAAGACTGCAAAGAAAAAGTCACTGTGTTTATAAGGCAGAATATTGAGACGGACCAAGGTGCTAATAAATCGGTTCTGGATGGTATAATAGCGAAAAATGACCTTGTGGTGTTGGTTACGCCGATTGATTTGTCGGCACCCAAAGACCGTATGATACTTCCGCAAGTCAAGATGATAAGACAGGTGCTTGACATGAATGCCGTAAACATTGTTGTAAAGCCCGAACAACTCAAAACAACGCTTGACATGCTTGCAATAAAGCCTAAATTGGTTATTACGGATTCGCAGGCGTTTAAACAGGTAAGTCAGATTGTTCCCGAGGATATTTATCTGACGGGGTTCTCCGTTTTGCTTGCCAAAGAGAAGGGCGAATTTGACAAATACCTGTTGGGAACTCCGCATATTGACAATTTGAAGGACGGGGACAATGTTTTGATGCTTGAAAACTGCACCCACCAGCCTACATGTGAGGACATCGGACGTGTAAAACTGCCTGCCATGATCAGAAAATACACGGGTAAAGAACTTAATTTCAGTATTTGTGCGGGTCTTACGGATTTAAAAGAAGACATAACCAGATACAGTTTGGTTGTTCAGTGCGGCGGATGCGTTGCAACGAAGAAACAATTGTCCAACAGGTTGCAACCGTTCATTCAGGCGGGTATTCCCGTCACCAATTACGGCATGGCGATCGCTTATATTAACGGTATTTTTCAACGGGCTTGCAAAATATTTTTCTGAATAACGTCATTTTTCTGATAAAAAATCATATCTTTGCAATCTGATGATAATTAAATCGGGTGAAATATGAAAAAATTACCTTTATTAATAATATTAACCGTACTTTGTGCAGCCTGCCAAAAACCGCTTTACAAATACAAAAGTTATGACGAGGCTGCATTCAAATATTCAACCGCTGCGGATGCCAAAGACATCAAAAAAGCTCTCAAAGGCTACAAAGCAATAGTGGAAACGGATAAGAAAAAAAGCAAAAAACAGGATTCAAAAACAAAAAACAGAATACCGCCGGGATTATGTGCCGATTACGCATACTTACTTCTTATGCAGGGTGACACAACCAAGGCTTTGACGTTTTTTGACAAAGAAACACATCTTTATCCCGAGAGTTCGGTTTATGTAAACAACCTTAAAAAACAATTGGGTCTATGAAAAAATATTACATATACATACTTCTTGCTGTTTTTTTGATTGCAGGATGCTCTTCTTCGAAGCAAAAACTCAATAAAGTGGAGCCTCAAATGAGTAAACTGCAGACTTCAAAAAGCGAAACGGCTGATAAAACCGATCAGACAAAGCAGGAAAAAGGTCTTGTGCAGACTGACCAAAAGCAATTGCAGCAACTCAAAGCTCAAGCCGATAAACAAGCTAAACAAAAGAAAAAAGAAGAAGCTAAAAAGAAGAAACAACAGGAAAAAGAATCTCTTGAAAAGAAAAAACAGCAGGATAAAGAAAAGAAACTTAAGCAAAAACAACAGGACGATCTGATAAAAAATGCCGAAAAGGAAGAAAAAAAACGTATAGAGGAAGAGCGCAGAAAAGAAAGGGAAGAATTGCTTAATTCTATCAAAGGAAACAAAAACCAAACGGACGATTCCGACTATCAAGACGATGTTAAAAAGACGGTGAATGTGCCTGTTGATACGCTTATAGGCAAAGACAGCGTACAAATAAGCCTTGAGGATTTGTTAGAAGACGGTAAAACCGATACGCTTGAGATTGTTAAATACGACAAAGAGGAAGAAGATGACACCACGCCGTCGTTTTTGAAAAAAGCAACGTCGTTAAGGAAAAAGAATAAGACTGCCGATACCGTTAAAGCGGAGCCTGAAAAGGAATTGACGCCTATGGACAAGATTATTTCCATGATGGATGGCGATGCAAACGCATCATCTTCCGCCAAAGCCTCAAACGGTAAAAACAAAACAAAGAAAAGCAACTTTATAAAGAAGACTTGGAACGAAATGTTCCCTAAACATGTGGACAGAGACATACCTTACGCAAATATATATAAGGAAGAACCTAAAAATATATTGATTCTCTATCCTTGGAACCGAAGTGATTATGACAAAGCGTCGGATATGCTATTGATTATGGCTTCCAAAGAATTGGGAAAGAAAGGTTATTATGTTTATTCGGCAGTTTCTTCGATGGAGACTCATAAAAATGACAGCACATTCTCATCCCGCTACACCAAATTGTCGGATATAAAAAATTTAGGGAAAAAATACGGAGCCGATGCGGTGATGTCGGTAACCGTTTTCAGGTTTGACAATCCTTATTGGTCAAGTGCGACAAAGGCGGTGGCTCATTACACATTGATATCAACCAAAACATTGGATACATTGTTCTACCGTCAGGTGGAATTCAATTATGACACTCCTATCCCGCCTAAAGAATACCATGACAAGGATATGGAATTGGACGAAGAACAGGTTTATGATTTGGGAGTTATGGAGCAGATGCAGATATATGCATTCCGCGATATTCCTTACGGACCTTATCACAAAAAATACAAAAAAGACCGTAAGAAATTCTCCAATGAAAGGGAAGTTAAATACAAAATAAACGTACGTCCAAGCTAATGATTTGCTTGAAGTTACAAACCGCAAAAAAATAACGGCGTAAAAAAATATTAATCAGGCTTAAAAATTTTTTAAAACAGCGTTTTATTTTACTGAAAAGGCGTTTTATTTTGACGGTTTATATAAAGGTCGGAAAAGAACAGTTTATGGCAAAAGAAAAATCGGTATATATATGCTCAAATTGCGGTTACCATTCCGCATCTTACCTTGGTAAATGTCCGCAGTGCAACTCGTGGGGAACCTTGGAGCAACATTCTGTAAACAGCGGACTGTCTGCCAAAACCAATCACAATACCGTAAGACCCAAAGCCGAACCTATTTCAATGATCCGATACAGCGAATCGCACAGATTGGATGTCAATGACAAAGAACTTAACAGGGTTTTAGGCGGAGGATTGGTTACGGGAAGCGTTGTGCTTATAGGCGGAGAACCCGGCATAGGCAAAAGTACGCTATTACTTCAGGTGGCTTTGAAATGTGCGGACAAAAAAGTGCTGTACGTATCGGGCGAAGAAAGTGCGGAACAAATAAAGTTACGTCAATTGAGGATGAAGATTTCTTCGGATAATTGTTTGGTTCTTTCAGCAACCGATGCCGATGACGTGATAGAAACGGCAAAAGAAGTGCAGCCTCAAATGGTTATAATAGATTCCGTGCAAACTATGACGGCAAAGGAAGTGGATTCTTTTGCGGGCAGTATCTCCCAAGTGCGGGCATGTGCCGACAAACTGACTGATTACGCCAAAATGTATAATGTTCCCGTTATTTTGGTGGGACATATAACCAAGGACGGTACGCTTGCAGGTCCGAAGATACTGGAACACATGGTTGATACTGTGCTTCAGTTTGAGGGAGACAAGAACTACGGTTACCGAATCTTGCGTTCAGTCAAAAATCGCTTCGGTTCGACTAACGAAATAGGCATATACGAGATGACATCCTACGGTTTGACGGGCGTAGACAACCCTTCGAAAATTCTTCTTTCCCAAAGGGAAGAACAATTATGCGGAGTATCGGTTTGTGCAACCTTGGAAGGAAGACGTACCATATTAATAGAAACGCAGGCATTGGTTTCACCTTCTTATTATTCCTCTCCGCAAAGGGTAAGCAACGGCTTTGACATACGTAGACTGAACATGTTGCTTGCGGTATTGGAGAAAAAAGCGGGGGTTAAAGTAAGCAATAAGGACGTATTCCTTAATATTGCGGGAGGATTGCATGTTAATGATCCGGCTATTGATTTATCGGTTATAACATCTATCATCTCCTCGCACCAAGACATAGCCGTAAATAACAAATACTGTTTTGCGGCCGAAATAGGATTAAGCGGTGAAATACGCCCCGTACCTTATATTGACAGAAGATTAAACGAAGCCCAGGCGATGGGGTTTGAAAAAATCTTTTTAAGCAAATACAATAAAGATAACTTAACCGAAAAGTATAAAATAAAGACTGTCCTTATTTCTTCGGTTAATGATTTGATCGAGGAATTGATTAAATAGGATTGTTTTATATTTGACAGCAGTAAGATAAGACATTAAACAAACATAATTATTAACTTTATAATTTAATTAAAGCTATGAAGAAGTATTTATCAGAAATGTTCGGTACAATGGTATTGGTACTGATGGGATGCGGAGTTGCCGTATCTTTGAACTGCACTTCAAACTGTGCAGAAGTTGTTAACGCATCATCCGTAATAGGAACGGCATTGGCATTCGGTTTGGCGGTTGTTGCAATGGCTTACACCATCGGCGGAATTTCGGGTTGTCACATCAATCCTGCTATAACGTTAGGCGTATGGTTAAGCGGAAGAATGTCAGGTAAGGATGCGGGAATGTATATGCTATTCCAAGTTATCGGAGCCTTTATCGGTAGCGCTTTGTTGTGGCTGTTGACTTCCAATTCAGGATTAAGCGGTACGGGAGCTAATGATTTGCAGGAAGGCGTAAGCGTTGTAGGCGGATTATTGGCGGAAATAATCTTCACATGCGTATTCGTTCTTGTCGTATTGGGCGCAACAAGCAAGACAAACGGTGCAACCAACAATTTAGCGGGATTGGCTATCGGTTTGGCTTTAGTATTGGTTCATTTGGTTTGCATACGCTACACGGGAACAAGCGTAAACCCTGCAAGAAGTTTAGCGCCTGCTTTCTTCCAAGGAGGAACGGCTCTTTGCAATGTATGGATCTTTATCGTAGGTCCTTTCATCGGCGGAGCTTTGGCTGCTTTGATATGGAAATGTATATCTTTGGATAAAGAAAGTAAATAATCCGAAGCAATAAAACTGATAACGGTTTAATCATAATAATAATTGATTAGACCGTTATCTTATTTTTGTCAAAGAATTGTCTTCATTAATCAAATAGATGGCAGAGGCACAAGAATGATTCACCTCTTGCCTGCAAAAAGTACTCACATAATCGACTTTAAGCAATAAATCCTTATCAATATCCGCAAAATTAACAGGCGAAGGCTTCCCGCTGAAGTTGGCAGATGTGGAAACAATTGGATAAGGAAACTCTTCAAATAAATTCTGCAAGTATTCATTCTTCGGAATACGTATTCCGATTTTACCGTTTGAGGAAAGATGTTCAATGGGTAAGTTTTTAGGATTATTATATATAACGGTAACAGGACTTTCTGACGTATTAATCAAATCAAGTGCAACTTTAGGGATTTCTTCTACATAGTTACCCAACATATCAATATCTTTAACCAAAAGAATAAGGCTTTTGGTATTGTCCCTTCCTTTAATAGTTTTGACTTTCTCTATTGCAGCAACGTCAAGAGCATTGCAACCGATACCCCATATAGTATCAGTCGGATAAACCAACACCTTACCCTCTTTTAAAATAATACTGTCTTTCATAAATTGGATATTGAACATTGGATATTGAACATTGGATATTCCGGCTACCGTAAGGTAAATTCAATATCAAATGTCCAATATCCAATGTCAAATACTACAACATTAAGAAATTAATATCGTCAGTTAAGGAGTATTCTTTTGTTTGCTGTCCGTAATGAAAAACTTTCATTTTGTTGTCTCGACCGATTAAAGAGAGTTTTCCGTCCTTTAATCTCAACGCCGTAGCCTCACGTATTGCAGCAACGTAAGTTTCTTTATTAGCTGCAATAAATTCATTTATTCTGTCATCACGGGTTTCTCCCCCATGCTTCGGATCAACAAAGTCTGTATAATGAGGATTTATCTGAAAAGGAACCAAAGCCATCGTATCAAAACTTTCAGGCTCAACAATAGGCATATCGTTCGTTGTCTTAAGGCTCAATCCTGCCACATTGCTTCCTGCACTCCATCCCATATAAGGCGTACCCGTCATTACTTTTTCGGCAATTGCTTTCATAACGCCCGATTGCTGCATCTGCTGCACAAGATAAAACGTATTGCCGCCGCCTATTGCTATACACTGCGATTCCATTACCGCTTTAATAGGATTTTCTTCCCTGTGAATGCTGTGCAACTTAACGCCGAACTCTCCGTATACTTTTGCAACTTTTTCTTCATATTTGTCATATCCCTGTGCAAACCCCGCATAAGGTACAAACAACACATCCGTAACTTTATTCTCTTTGCAAAAATCTTCAATCATCGATTTGCACCAATCCAAATACTTCTCACCTGCATTGGTTGAGTTACTTATAAGCAAAAGATTTCTTTTGTCCATTTTTATTAGCATTTTTATGTTATTCAATTCTCAAAAACTCCGTACTTTGCGCCGCTTAAATCAAGCAAATACCTATAATACTGAACAATGCTATTGCAAGACCGATAACAGTCATGATTCCCATTATAGTAACAAATGTTTTCAAGTAATGGAAACCTGCAGAGAATTTATCTTGTTCGCCTGTAGATAATGCAACCTTCAAATTATTAGCGGTTTTAAGCAATATTATCGAAATACCGCCGTAAATAACTGCCATAATAAGATATGCTATACCAGTGCCTACGCCTGCCAACATTGTAATAGGGTTGATGACATCTTCTTCGTCTGCAGATGCAGGAGAGCCTACGAACATTGCAATTGCTGCTATAAGGGTTAATACACTTACAACTATACCTGCAACGGCTAAAAACTTACTCCATTTTACCGAAACGGTCAAATCTTCCCTTAATGTAGGGGTTAATTCTATCACGTCTTTGTTCTCCTGCGGTATGTCAGGAATTTTACTCTGAAAATCTTTATTTTCTTCCATGATTTTGTGCTTTTATTTCGTTATTATAACATGTTAATTTTCAATCATTCCAAATTGCGAAAATAATACGGCGTTTCGTTGAAATAAAACGCCGTATTATTTTACTGAAACGCTGTAATAATTTTTTAAAACGGCACTTTATTTTAATAATTAGTGCAAAGGTATAAATATTTTTTGTAATTTCGCACTGTTTTTAAGAAAAAAAGGAAATAAATGGGCTTTTTACATCCTTGGTTTTTGTTGTTGGGTCTCGGAATAATAATTCCGATAGCCGTTCACTTGTTTAACTTCCACCGTTTTAAGCAAGTATTGTTCACAAATGTTAAATTTCTGCAGTCAATAGCAACCGAAAGTAAGAAACAGAACAAACTGTTGGAACGTCTTTTATTGTTAATGCGATGTCTTACAGTATTGTTTCTCGCACTTTTGTTTGCACAACCGTATATCAAAAATCAGGAAAACAAACTCGTAAATGAAGGTAATAATGCAGTGGTTATAGTCTTGGATAACTCGTTCTCAATGCAAAATGTAACCTCCGACGGCACATTATTAGCATCTGCCAAAGCCAAAGCACAGGAAATAGTAAACGAATATTCGGATAATGATGTTTTTTGCTTGCTTACTTCGGATTTGGAAGGCAAACACAAACATTTTGTGAGCAAACAAACTTTTTTAAACCTGCTTAAAGAAGCGGAAATCTCCCCTTCTACTTCCACATGCAGCGAACTTGTCAATACGGCGCACCGCCTGCTGTCTTTGAGAAATGAAAACAGTAAAAGAGTATTCATTATCAGTGATTTTCAAAAGAGTTTCACCGACATACAACGCATCAAACAGGATTCTTTGATACGTGAGGTTTTCCTGCCATTGGAAGTTAATAATATAAATAATGTATATGTTGATTCGGTATTGATAGACAAAAATATTTTTCTCAAAGGACAGACGGTTGATTTGACGGTAAGAATCAAGAATGCATCCGATGAGCCTGCCGAAAAGCAAACCGTAAAACTTTATATTAACGGTTTGCAACAGAGTCTGGCAACTTGTGACATTCCAGCCAATTCTTCGTTTGAAATTCCGATGGGTTTTGTCATTGAAAACGCAGGCCGTATCAATGCCAGAATAAATATTTTGGATAATCCGGTAACATACGACGATGATTTCTATTTTACAATCAATGTCGGGGAGAAAATAAAAGTTCTTTCAATAAACGGTAAGGGTGAAAACACATATTTGAACCGTCTTTTCAAGAATTCTTCCGAAGCGGAGTTGGTTAATATGAATGAAAACAACATTAATTTCTCCGAATTTGCGTCTTACAGCGTCATTATATTGAATGAGTTGAAAGAAATATCAAGCGGTCTGACCAATGAGTTGAAAAATCTGCGCGAAAAGGGTGTTTGTTTGGTTGTTATCCCCGGAGAAAACATTGATATAGCTTCTTACAACAATGCAATGCAAACTCTGCAGATGCCTTTGTATAGTAATGTTGTCAATAAACCGTCAAAAGTCGCCAAAACCGATACTGACAACCGTATATTCAGAAATGTGTTTACTTCGGTAACGGAAAATATGGAAATGCCTTCATGTAAAAAGTACTATAAGATTACTTACGGCGGCAGTACCTCGGTTCAAAACATAATGACTATGAATAATAACGATGCTTTCCTTTCGGAAAACACCGTTAATACATCAAATGCTTTCATTTTCACTGTTCCTTTAAATGATGCATGGTCCGATTTTGTCAACCAATCGGTTTTCGTGCCTTTAATGTGGAATATCGTTTTGTATTCTTCCGTTTTGCCGCCTGCTTCAATATTTACGGACAGCAAAGAATTGATTGATATTTCCGTTTTGACTGATAAAGACAGACAAGAGTATGTTTCGCTTGTTAAACAAGGTTCGCAAAACAGCATTATACCGCAAATGCAGTCTTTAAGAGGTAAATACGGTTTTTATCTGCACAACCAAATAAAACAAGCGGGCTTTTATGACATCAAAAGCGGAGAAAACATTATAGGAACATTGGCTCTGAATTATCCGAGAACGGAATCCGATTTGACGTTTTTCAATTCTGCGGATATAAACAAACTGCTTAAGAACTCATCTTACAAAAATTTTTCGGTCTTTAACGACAGAAAAATGATAAAGACTTATTTCAATCAATCGCAAAGAGGTTTTGACTTCACCTTTTTACTTCTGGCTTTGATAGTTATATGTCTTATCGGGGAAAGTTTCATAATTTATAAACTTAAAAAATAATTGCACTGAAAAAAGAAGGCGTAAAAAAATATTAATACGGCGTAAAAATTTATTAAAACAGCGTTTCAGTAAAATAATACAGCGTTTTATTTTAGCAAAAGAAAATAACATAAAATCAATACTATAATATGAAAAAAAATTTAATCACATTGATGTTTGCCTTATGCACTTTCAGCATATCATTTGCAAACCCTGGGGAAATTATCAGCCAAGATGCGGATGCCGACAGTGATACTGCTGCGGTAACACCGCCTGTTAAGCATTGGACTGTTAAGAACGACATGATTTTGACCTTTGAACAAACGCAGATCAGCAATTGGGCTGCGGGAGGTTACTCCAATTTCTCGTTCGGAGGATTGTTCAAAGGATTTTATAACTACAAAAACGGTAAGCATAAGGTGGATAACACGGCTGAAGCCTCTTATGCCCGCACCCGTCAGGACCAAAACGGAGAAGGTATATGGGACAGCGGCAACCGTTGGATAAAATCCGAAGACAAAATAGAATTAAACTCCATTTACGGATATCAAGCGGTAGGCAATTGGAATTATTCGGGATTGCTTAACATGAAATCCCAATTTGATAACGGTTATGACAAAGACACGGTGCTGATTTCGGCGGGTCTTTCGCCTGCAGTATTGACATCTTCCGTCGGTATGGAATACAAGATCCCGCATTTCTCGGCTTTGTTTTCGGTAATAACGGGTAAAACCACCTATTGCCTTGATAAAAGAGAGACAATAAGACGCGGAGTATTCGGTGCGGATGATTGGGACAGAACATGGAAATTCTCTTTAGGTTCTTACATTAAATTATTCTACCAAAAAGATGTCTGGACTAACGTAAACGTTTTGGCAAAACTGGATTTCTTCTGGGATTATGAGAAACCTATTGCGGATACTGATATAAACGGCGAAGTTTTTGTAAGCATGAAAATCAACAAATACTTAAATGCGTTTGTAAGTATCCAGGCTGCAATAGACAAAGACTTCTCTACGAAGATTCAATACAAGGAACGTTTCGGTATATCAATACCTATCAACTTTTAACTATGTAATATGTAGTACGTAGTATGTAGTAAACAGTCCGAATACGGATGTGAATTTTTTACTGTCATAATTTATACCGGACAGAATATAAAAACAAGTATGTAGTACGCACAAAAACGACACGTACTACATATTTTATATTACGTTTTCTATACTACATAACACGTATTACATACTACATATTACGTACTACCTAATTAACGGGTGTAATCGAATAAATCAGTTTCGCGGCTGGTGAATAAATCCAATTGATTCTTTGAAATATCTTCGGGCATAGACACATTGGCTGAAAGAAAATCCTTTACAATTCTCTTAACAGCCGTTTTTTTTGTCATATCATGTAATCTGGCATACCTGTCCAGCAAAATAAAGTCTTTTTCACTTAAAGACAGTTTTATAATTTGCGGTTTCTTTGTTTTTATTTTGCCGTTTAAATTTTTCATTTTGCAAAAGTAATAAAAATTTTCATATCTTTGCACTCTCAAAACACTAAAGTATCATGACATTATACGAAAAATTAAAAACAAATAAAGAAAATTTCTTTCTGATGGCAGGTCCCTGCGTTATAGAGAATGAAGAAATGCCGTTTATCATCGCAGAAAAACTTATAAACATTACAAACAAACTTAACATTCCTTTTATTTTCAAAGCCTCTTACCGTAAAGCCAACCGCTCAAGGCTTGATTCTTTTACGGGAATAGGTGATGAAAAAGCATTATCACTACTTAAGGCAATAAAAGATAAATACAATATACCCGTTGTGACAGATATTCATTCTGGTGAGGAAGCCCAAAGGGCGGCACAATTTGTCGATATACTGCAAATACCTGCTTTTTTGTGCAGACAGACTGATATTTTAACGGCTGCTGCAAAGACGGGCAAAATAATTAATATCAAAAAAGGGCAATTCCTTTCTGCCGAAAGCATGCAACATGTCTGTCAAAAATGTTCGCAAAGCGGTAATGACAATATCATTCTTACCGACAGGGGAACGTTTTTCGGTTATCAGGATCTGGTTGTCGATTTCCGCAGCATACCTATCATGCAAAAAAATAATGTTCCCGTTGTGATGGATATTACACACAGTTTGCAAAAACCCAACCAAACTTCAGGCGTATCGGGCGGCGACAGGGAAATGATAGAAACCATTGCAAAGGCATCAATAGCCGTCGGAGCGGACGGTATATTTATGGAAACGCATCCCGATTGTAAAAATGCGAAATCGGACGGCAGCAATATGTTGGAGCTTGATAAGGCGGAAAATCTATTGGAAAAACTGGTAACACTGCGTAAAGCGGTTAATCTTATTTCATAAAAATTTATATGCACTGTAACAGCATCTTTTAATAAGGCGGGAAAATAAATTAAATAGCCGCCTTATTTTTTTAATCTGCGATAAAAATTTATTAATCTGCGACGAAAATTTATTGATCTGCGATGAAATTTTATTAATCTGCGACGAAAATTTATTAATCAGCGATAAAAATTTATTAAAACGGCGTTTTATTTTTGCCTTATGTTATGCGGTTAATTTCAATAGGTTCCGAATCTCTTCTTTCCGTCTGTTTTTATCAGTAAACAAACATCAAAAAAACATTTTATACGCATATAAAATCCGTTATTTTGCGTTTTGAAAAAATATTTGTAACTTTGCAACTCTTTTTAGGATTCTTCTTAATTTGTAAATAATATAAAGTAATTTTTATTTTAATAAACAATTTAATTAATCGTATGGATAATTCAGAATATAATGAAGTGAATGTAGCGGAACTTATCGCTACGGGAGATTCTTTCGGTAAAAAAGGCGATATTCCGCAGGCTTTGGAATATTATATGCAGGCTGCAGAATATAATGATGCCGTTGCCCAATACAAAATAGGATCTATTTTGATGAAATACCCGACTTTTGAAACTGATTTGGAGAAAAACCACGTTTATTGGCTGAAACTGTCAGCCGAACAGGGAAATCCCAACGCTCTTTATAAGCTTGGAGTATGCTATGAAGGAAATGACATTATTCTTGAGGAAGACAAAAACCTTGCATTGGAATATTTCGAAAAGGCTGCATCTGCCAATCAGGCTCTTGCGCAAAGCAAACTCGGTTATTACTACAAAAGAGGTGTTGTTGTAAAGAAAGATTATGATATGTCGGCTTATTGGTATCAGAAAGGTGCTGAAAACGGCCATTCAATTGCGCAAAACCAACTTGCTTTCTGCTATATGAAAGGCGAAGGTGTGTTGCAGGATTTGGAACAGGCTGCTTATTGGTTCAAAAAAGCCGCTGCACAAAAACATTATGTATCCCAATACCAATTAGGCTTATGTTATATGTACGGAAAAGGCGTTGAAGTGGATTACAACAAAGCACGTGAGATGTTTGAAAAGGCTGTGGATAACGGATATGAGCCTGCACAAAAACAATTGGACGTTCTTACAAGATTGGAAACACTTAACGGCAATTCTTCGGCGGATAAATTGAAAGAAGATTTAGGTGAAGGCTTCAAAGGCATTAATATTTCCGATGATTTTGACTTAAGGGATTATACCCATGACTACAAAACAGAAGACAAACCGCTGTTTAATACATTCCAAACTGCGCAAACGGAAGAACAAACGGTGAAATATTCGGGCAATACGGATATTGATTCCCTTTCGGAGCGTGAAGCGATAAATCTTTTGTATGAATTGAGCAAGAAAATCCATGCGGATGTTATTAATAAGGCTAACTGCGAGATGAGATTGGCGGAAATAGATAAGGAAGAGAAGTTAAAGAATGCCGAACAATTACTTGCACAAAAGGGATTCACCGCCGAACAGTTGGAATTGTTGAAAAACTATTTTAATAAGGAATAATAATATCAATCAATTGTTATTATAAGGAATAAGTAAACAAAATTATAAAATCAAAATCAATAATAATCATGAAAAAAAGAGTTTTTAGTTTGGCAGCATTAGCTTTGGCATCACTGATGTCAGTTGCCAATCCTACACCAAAACCTGTTACCCCTCCCGATGAAGGAATGTGGTTGCCGATGTTCTTCAAACAGTTGAATTATACGGATATGAAAGCCTTGGGATTGAAACTTACGGCAGAGGATTTATATTCCGTTAATCATTCTTCGCTTAAAGATGCGATAGTTCAGATGGGTAATTTCTGTACAGGCGAAATTGTTTCACCTAACGGACTTATGTTTACCAACCATCACTGCGGTTATGACGCTATTGCAACGTCTTCAACCGTTGAACACGATTATTTGGCTAACGGTTTCTGGGCTAACAGCTATGAGGAAGAGATTCCTATTGAGGGATTGTACGTTTCTTTTCTTAAAGAAATGAAAGACGTAACCAATGAAGTGCTTGGCGATAATGCAAAGGCTATGAACAAAAGCCGCTTTGCACAAGACATTCAGAATAAGATAGACGAATTGGTTAAACAGTACAGCGAAGAAGGCAAATACCGCGTTGAAGTCAAGGAATTCTTTGAAGGCAACGAGTATTACATGTTTATCTACGAGGTTTTCAATGATGTCCGTTTGGTAGGTGCACCTCCGTCTTCTATAGGCAAATACGGCGGCGATACTGACAACTGGATGTGGCCTCGACACACAGGTGATTTCTCTATCTTCAGAGTTTATGCCGACAAGGACAACAATCCTGCTGCTTACAGCAAAGATAACGTTCCTTACAAACCTAAACATTATCTTCCTGTCAATATAAAAGGTATTCAAAAGGATGATTTTGCCATGATTTGGGGATACCCTGGCAGCACGGAGCGATATATGACTTCTTACGAGATAGAAAATACGCTTCAAAACACAAATCCTGCTATCTATAAGGCTGGTAGTTATATGCTTCCTGTAATGAAACAACACATGGACGCATCTCAAGCCGTTCGTTTGAAATATGCTTCCGATTACGCATCAATGATGAATATGTGGAAGAATAAACAAGGCGAAAGCAGAGGATTGAAACGTTTGCATGTGTATGATAAAAAGAAAGCTATCGAAAACCGTTTGGAAGATTGGATTGAAAACGGCGGTGATAAGACTTCCCAATACAAAGACGTGATAAAGGATTTGCGCAACTCCTCTTATACGGTTGCCAATTCTCCGCAAAACAAAGCAGGATGGTATCACAATTTGGGTCTTTATATGTCTAAACGCGGTATGTTGGCATTCCGTCAGTCTCTGAACATAATCTTTGCCGAGTCAATGAATAAACTTGACAAGAATATGATTGAAAATTTGAAGATTTCCGCACAGGAACATTTCAAAAACTATGACCAAGAAACCGAGAAGGATTTGTTCCGCGCTTTGTTGCAAATGGAAAACGACCTTCCTGCAGATTGCCAGGTTAAGACTATAAAAGAATTGATTGCAAAGGCAGGCGGAGTGGATAAATTAACTGAACAGATATTCAAAAAGAGTGTTTTTGCCAACGAAAGCAATTATAACAAATTTATGGCGAAACCTAAAGCAAAGACTTTGAATAAGGATTTGATGAGTCAAGTGGTTATGTCAATATATCAAGCATTGACAGGACAGGATGAAGCAACCGCACAGGCAGGAACTCAATTTGCCGATGCACGTCAGAACTTTGTAATGGCATTGCGCGAAATGGATCCGTCGTTGGTTCGTTATCCTGATGCTAACTTTACAATGCGTATGACTTACGGCTCTGTTTTGGATTATTATCCTGCAGATGCTATCCATTATGACTACACTACGACTATCGAAGGCGTAATGGAAAAAGAAGATCCTACAAATGACGAGTTTATCGTACCTTCCAAACTTAAGGATTTGTACGAAATGAAAGACTACGGCCAGTATGCAGACAAAGACGGTAAGTTAATAGTAAATTTCCTTACCAACAATGATATTACAGGCGGTAATTCAGGTTCCCCTGTTATCAATGCAAACGGCGAACTTATCGGTTTGGCATTTGACGGCAACTGGGAAGCAATGTCAGGTGACATAGCATTCGAACCTGAACTGCAAAGAACGATATGCGTTGATGCAAGATATGTCTTATTCATCATCGACAAGTTCGCAAACTGCCAAAGATTGATTGACGAATTAAAAATAGTTAAATAGCAGGTAGCACCTGCGGGCAATTTTGCCGTGTGCGGGTGCTTTTCCCTTTATTTATAACATAAAAATAACAAAATACGATGCAATTAAATAACGACAGAGACAAGGTATCATTCATTATTGGCGAAGATATAGCAATGAGTGTTATCAAAGAGGATATGGATTTGAACATTGATGTATTGGTTGAAGCAATGCGTGATAAACTTGCAGGCAAAAGCCAAAACACAATGACCGATGAGGAGAAAAACCGAGTTATGCATGCATGGCAACATGAGATGCAGCATAAACAAGCCGAGCGTATGCAAAAAGAATCCGCCGAGCAGAAGAAAAAAGGCAAAGAATTCTTGACTAACAACCGCAACCAACCTAATGTTACGGAAACACCGTCAGGTCTGCAATACACAGTCCTAACTGAAGGCAGCGGAGCTTCACCTAAAGCCACCGATACGGTAAAAGTTCATTATCACGGTACACTTTTGAACGGCACCGTGTTTGATTCTTCCGTTCAAAGGGGAGAACCTATAAGTTTTCCGTTGAATCAAGTTATTGCAGGATGGACAGAAGGTTTGCAAACGATGAAAGTAGGCGGTAAAACCCGTTTTTACATCCCTTCGGAGTTGGCTTACGGCGATCAGGCAATAGGAAATATTCCTGCAGGCAGTACTTTAGTATTTGAAGTGGAGCTTTTGGGAATTGAATAGTATTTTCATTCATTTAAGACCTTAAAGACCTTGCATTCTTTAAGGTCTTTTTCTTTTTTAGTATGTTATCCGCAAAGAAGATAAGCAAAGATATGACAATGCCACTCATAAAAACAGCAACTGTTGATGAATTAAAAGAAAAATTCGGTTGGAATGATGAACGAAACAGCCATAAGAATATATCCGTATTAGGAGAAAAATTCTTAATCTCCGTACTTAAACAAAGCGGTTATAGTTTTGATTTCACCATTGCCAAGGAAGAAAAAGGCAAACCGTATTTTCTTTATAATGATAAGGTGCATTTCTCCGTTTCCGACACGCAAAATTATATTGCCGTTGCAATTCACGACAAACGTATAGGCATTGACATCGAGTATTTGCGCAAAGGAAAGCGGCAACTTGCCGAAAGATTCTTCCACCCTAACGAAATAAACTACCTAAACAATATACTACATACTCCATCATACATATTACATAATACGTACGATGAGGCATTTACCCAACTGTGGACAATAAAGGAAGCATACGTCAAAATGACGGGTACGGGCATAGCGGGGCATTTCAGCAATATTGACTTATCTCCCGAAGACTTTGTTTTGCAACAATCCTATATAAAACAAGGTGCGGAAATCAACTCTTTTTACGACAAAATAAACGGTTTATTTATCACAACCTGCACTTTGCCGAAATGAAACGGCGTTTGAATAAATTTTTATCGCAGATCAGTAAATTTTCATCGCAGATCAGTAAATTCTTATCGCACATTAATAAAACAGAACGGCGTCTTACTTTTTTACCGCATTGTTTTTGTCAGACAAAATAATAATAAACAACAGTTTTACATTGTTAAAATGTTTCCGTTTGCAGATATTGGCTAATGATTTGTAAAATTTCTTCGCCGTAATTATCAAACGTTTTCTTACCTAACCCTTTCAATGCAATAAATTCCTGTTTGGTTAAAGGTTTTTCGTTAGCCAGCGATATCAAACCCTTTTGCGACAAAATAACATATACAGGTACGCCCCTATCTTCCGCTTTTGTTCTTCTCCATTGGCGCAATATTTCAAAGAGTTGAGCGTCGGTAACATCGTCATTGGTTGTTGTTTTGGCAGATTTGGATTTCTTATCTTTGTTGTCCGCTTTTGAGGATTTTTTATCGGATATTGAGGTAAGATCAAGTGAATTACCTTCCACAAGAACCGAATTTCTTAATTTCAAATACGCTTGCGAAGAGAAATCTTCCGAAAAAAATGACAGCAAACGGAATTTTATTTCCTTCTCTATTGCAACGGTTATAATAAGTTCATGCAACTGATCGTTATCATCGCTGTTATCCAATTCAATATCAAGCAACAAAAACACCAAATCATTTATCTTGGCAATCTTTTCAAGAAAGTATTGCCTGGCATCGCAACTCCTTGTAATAATCTTTGATATCTTTGCGTTTTTATCAGCATCCGATGCCGCAACATGGGATATAAACGTAAGGAATTTGGATGCCACCTCCCCTATTTCCGATTTGTATGTTTCGATTATTGACAATGTCTTTTCGGCTTTGCGCGGGAATACATTTTGAAGCGAATCCTTTGTCAGTTTCTCCAATTCAAAGAGATTTTCATTCAGTTGCGTAAAATCAAACACTTCTTTGATGTTCTCAATAAGGAAATCTTGCTCAGCAATATGCAATGTCGTTTCGTTGGGTGGGTTCAAGGATTTTTCGTAATTAAACCTTGAGATATTATTATCCAGAATCACGCTGGCGGAATCAAATCTGTCTGTCAGCACTACCCCTTCCAATGTCCTGCAACGCGACAATGCGACATAGACTTGCCCATGCGAAAAAGCTTTATTGGAATTGATTACCACATTATCGAATGTCAGTCCCTGCGATTTGTGAATGGTTACCGCCCAAGCCAGTCTCAATGGAAATTGCTTAAACGTGCCTGTAATTTCTTCCGTAATGGCTTTTGTGTCCTTATCAATAGTGTAACGGATATTCTCCCATGTGAATCTTTCTACAGTAATATCTTCCTTATCTTCATCACACGCTACGACAATATAATCATCCTCAAGTTTTTTTATACGCCCTATCTTACCGTTGTAATATCTTTTTTTACCGTTTTCCGAAGGAGAATAATCGTTTTTAAGAAACATCACCTGCGCATCTAATTTCAAGGTAAGGTATTCGTTGCAAGGGAAAATACTTTCGGGAAAATCGCCGTCAATCTCCGCACCGTATGTTTTTTCTTTTGTTTTCAGCGCCTCAAGTTTCGAAGAATTTATTTCGTCTGCCTGATTGTTATGCGTGCAAAGGACAATAAATCCGTCAGGAACATGTTTTGTTGCATCGGGACGATACCTTGCGTTCAAATCTTGGATAATTGCTGGCGTAATACGGTTATCCCGTACAGCGTTAAGTATATTTATAAATTTTTCATCCCTTTGGCGGTAAATATGTTGCAAGGTTATGGTAATATAATTGGATTGTTGCAAAGCATGTGAGCCGAAAAAATAAAAACTTTGATAATACGGCGAAAGCGTTTGCGACTCCTCGCTGCTGATAATCGGCGGCAATTGGCTTAAATCGCCTATCATCAACATCTGCACGCCGCCGAAGGGCTTGTTATACGAATTGTACCGAAATCGGCGCAGCAAATAATCAATTTCATCCAGAATGTCCGCCCTAACCATCGATATTTCGTCAATGATTATCAAATCCAATGAACGTATCAGGTTGATCTTTGTCTTACGGAAACGTTTAGTTTGAGGGACAGTCCCAGGCAGATAGACATGGAAAGGTAATTGGAAAAAGGAATGCAGTGTTACACCGCCAGCTTGTAATGCCGCCACACCAGTAGGTGCTAAAACAACGAAACGCTTGGATGTTGTCTTGGTCAAATTACGCAAAAAAGTCGTCTTACCCGTTCCTGCCTTACCTGTAAGGAATACGTTTTGATTGGTTTGCTCAATGTATTGCCTTGCAAGCGACAATTCGGGATTTTTACTCTGACTCATTGCCGTAATTCATTAAAATACTGTTGTTATATTATTTATCAGCCTGATATTGCAATAAAATATTTCCTACGGCAGTGGCTTCGCTCTCGCCTTTTACGACCTCAATGCCGCATTTGTCCGCAGTAAGAGCATTAAGTAACTCACTGTTGGAACCGCCTCCCATAACAGTCAAACGCTTTATCTTTTCAGGCAAAAGTTTATTCATTTCACTTATACCTTTTGCGTAACGCTCCGCCAATGACATGAAAATACAACGTACATACTCCCCTTTGGTCTTCGGAGATTGTAATCCATGGGAAGAACAATACATTTCAAACGCCTGCTCCATATTGTCAGGAGCTTGGAATATATTATCGTCAACATCCACTACGGTATAGAAATCCGATCTTTCGGCAAGAGTGTTCAACAGCGTTAAATCCGTATCTTCACCCCTTGTTTGCCACTGTGCAATCAACCTCTGAAGCGTCCAAAGTCCCGTAATATTTTGCAGAAAACATATCTTATCATTCACGCTTCCCTCGTTGGAGAAACCTTTTGCGAAAGCATCATCGGTAAGTATCGGCTCGTTTATCTCGCATCCCAAAAGCGACCACGTTCCCGATGAAAGAAAAGCATCGTTTTGCGTTTTGTTCTGCAAAGAATACACCGCACTTTGCGTATCATGCGAAGCAATAGGCACAAGTGCACAATCATCGGGCAGATTCAACTCCTTACGGACATCTTTCTTGATTAAAAATCTTTCTTTGCCAGGTTTGACAATACGGCAAAACATCTCCTTTTTCAGATGCAACGATTCAATCAAATCAAAGTTCCAATCACGGTTTTGAGCCGACAACAAATCGGAAGTAGATGCTATTGTATATTCGTTAAACGCATGTCCTGTCAAATAATAGGAGAACAAATCGGGCATAAACAGCAACTTATCGGCATAATCAAATATTTCAGGACATTCCTTTAGTAAACTGCAAAGTTGATACAATGTATTGATGTTCATACTCTGCAATCCGCTTGAGTGATATATCTTCTGCTTATCCTGTGAAGTAAAATCACCGTTAAAAACACTCTCCGTACGTTTGTCTCTGTAGCAAACAGGATTTTGAAGCAAGTTGCCGCGGCGGTCAATAAGCGCAAAATCCACACCCCATGTGTCAATACCGATGCTTTTTATGTAATAACCTTCATCTGCCGCCTTTTTAATCCCTTGTTTCATATCCTCAAACAAAGCAAGTGCGTCCCAATAAAGATGATTCCCCATAAAAATCTGACGGTTCTTAAAACGGTGTATCTCTTTCAACTCAATACGTCCGTCATTTACCCATCCGACAATCACTCTTCCGCTTCCACCGCCGAAATCAGCCGCTAAATATGCCTCTTTCATAATATGCTATTTCCCTAAAAAGACTTTATTGATTTCCTGCACCTGTTCATCGGTAAAAGGATTCAAATTATCGCCGTTAAGTACTGCTATACGGCATGCCATCTCCATAAACATAGCCCTTTCAAATGCCTGGGCAAAATCTTTACCGCAAACAACCTGTCCGTGCTTTGCAAGAAATATGCTGTTATGCTCCTTCATTGCTTGAGTCACCCCTTTAGCCAATTCTTCCGACCCCGGGCGGTAATAAGGTACCATGGGAATCGAATCACCTACGTGACAAGGAACTTCCGCCGTGAAATTGAAAGTTGCAGGCATAACCTTACGGCAGGCAATAGCGGTCGCATACGGAGATTGGAAGTGAAGAACGACATCAACGTCCTTACGCTCACGCAGAACCCCCAAATGAAAACCGTGTTCCATTGACGGACGCACGCCGTTTAGCATCCTGCCGTCTTCAAGATTCAAAACAGCCACCTTATCCTCCGTAATTTCAGGCACCCACGACCCCGTACCGGATATAAGCACTTCATTGCCTATACGCCATGACAGATTGCCGCTGCTACATACGGTAAGATTGGCATCACCTACCTTATGGGCGAAATTAATAAACTCCTCGAAATGTTTTTCAGTTATCATGTCTTTGTATTTTGATTCAAAACTACAGCCAAACAGCCGTATATTACAGCCCTTTGACGTTTTACCGCCGCCCCTTGCCGTTTTAATTTCAAAAAAAGGGTTTTTTCGGGTCAAAAAAACTGATTTTTTTACTCAAAAAAACAGTTTTTTTCAGATTAATGTGCGACAGGGCGGAAATATTTTATCAAAAGGCATTGCCGACAAATCTGCGGGCAACGCCTTTTTTGCTATAATGTCTATTTATATATAGGTCCGAAGTTCTGACATGCACGGTAATCCGCACCTTCCTTATCCATGCCGAAAGCATTCCATGCCGAAGGACGGAAAATATCGCTGTCATTGATGTTATGCATGCAAACAGGTATGCGCAGTAATGAGCAAAGGGTTATAACATCTGCTCCGATATGTCCGTATGCTATTGCACCGTGGTTAGCACCCCAATTGTTCATCACGGAATACACATCCTTGAACGCATCCTTCGTCTTGTCCAAACGAGGTACGAACCAAGTAGTCGGCCATGTCTTATCGGTACGCTTATTTAGTATATCATGGATTTCAGGATCCAAGTCAACCGACCAACCTTCGGCTATCTGCATAACAGGTCCCAATCCGTGTATCATATTAACGCGCATCATTGTCATAGGCATGCCGCCTTTTGTAAGGAAATTGGAAGAAAATCCGCCGCCGCGGAAATAGTCTCTGTCTGCAGGATACCAAGTCGTGGCTTTTAAGCAACTCTCAACATCTTCTTGGGTCATTTGCCAATGATTTTTCATTGTCGGATTGCCGTTTTCATCTTTCATTGCACCCGTTGCGTCCAAAGTTGTAGCGCCGGAGTTAATCAAATGGATGAATCCGCCTTCTGCCATACCCATAGGCGATTTGCCCGTCACGCGCTGCACAGCCTCTTTGCTCCAATAGGTTCTTATGTCGGAGAACATCACACCCTTATTGGTCAAAAGATGTCCGAACAACATAGCTACGCCGTTTAATGAATCGTTTTCCGTAGCCAATACCTCCGCTTCGCGTATGCCGTTCCAATCAAAGGATGTGCACATCAGAGATTCTGGAAAATCAAAATTAGGCTTGTAATCCGTCCACTGCCTTTGACCTTGTACTCCCGCAAGCAATGCATTGTGTCCCAAAGATTCCTCTTTAAATCCCATTTCCAACAGTTTAGGATTGCCGTGCATCAGATCGCGGATAATCATCATGTTCTTAACAGTGAAAATCCAGTCGTTATCTTTTTCTTCCCTGCTCTTGGCTTTACCTTTTTCTTCGTTATAGTCGTGTCCTTCGTTAGTTTTGCAGTATTTTTCAGTCCAATCCATTGCTTTTTTGAACTCTTCCTTATCATATATACCGAGTTCTTCGCGGCGCAATATCTCAACCAAATCAACATATTCCGTACGCATACCGAGATAATTCTGGAAGAAATCGGCATTTACGATACTTCCTGCAATTCCCATACATGTGTTACCAAGCGAAAGGTAACTCTTTCCTCTCATTGTAGCAACAGCCTGCGCTGCTTTGGCAAAACGCAGGATTTTTTCCTTAACGTCTTCGGGTATGGTGTTGTCTGCCAAATCCTGCACATCATGTCCGTAAATTCCGAATGCAGGCAGACCTTTTTGTGCATGGGCTGCCAAAACTGCAGCAAGGTAAACGGCACCCGGACGCTCCGTTCCGTTAAATCCCCAAACGGCTTTCGGATAATAAGGATTCATATCCATAGTTTCCGATCCGTAGCACCAACATGAAGTAACGGTAATAGTACTTCCCACTCCCTCACGTTCAAATTTTTCTGCGCATGCAGCACTTTCGGCAACACGTCCGATAGTTCCGTCAGCAATTACGCATTCCACTGCACTGCCGTCACCGTTTCGTAAATTACTTGAGATCAAATCAGCAACCGCTTTGGCAAGCAGCATAGTCTTTTCTTCAAGGCTTTCCCTCACTCCGCCCTGACGCCCGTCTATTGTAGGGCGTATACCAATCTTCGGATATTTACTCATATTATATATTATTATAATGTTTATCTTATTACTTTCTCTTAATTGCTTTTTTAGCCGCAATAACAATATCTTCAGCCATCAAATGATAGTGCTGCATAAGCTGCATAGGCTTTCCGCTCTGACCGAACTGGTCATCAATTCCCACGAACTCCATCGGAGCTGGATAATTCCTTACAAGAAGTTGGGCAACAGCATCACCAAGACCGCCGTTATACATATGCTCCTCACAAGATACAGCACAACCCGTTTTCTTTACCGATTCCAATACAGCCGTTTCATCTAACGGTTTAATGGTATGGATGTTTATCACTTCCGCACTTATACCCTCGGCTTCCAAAAGCTTGCATGCTTCCAGGGCTTGCCATACCAAATGTCCCGTTGCGAATAATGACACATCTTTTCCTTCATTCAAAGTAATGGCCTTGCCAATCTCAAAAGGCATATCCTCAGGCATGAAAACAGGTACTTTAGGCCGTCCGTAACGCAGGTAAACAGGTCCTTTGTAACGTGCAGCGGCTAATGTAGCTTGCTTTGTCTGATTGAAATCACAAGGATTTATAACAACCATATTCGGCATCATACGCATAAGTCCTATATCCTCCAAAATCTGATGCGTAGCCCCGTCTTCACCAAGGGTAATACCTGCATGCGAACCCGCAATCTTTACATTGCAATCGGAATACGCCACACTCTGACGTATTTGGTCGTAAACCCTTCCCGTAGAAAATGCCGCAAACGAACCTACAAATGCGATCTTTCCGCTTAAGGCCATACCCGAAGCAATACTTACCATATTACTTTCGGCAATACCTGTCTGGAAGAAACGTTCAGGAAATTCCTTTGCAAACAAATCCATTCTTACACTCGGAGTTAAATCGGCACAAAGGGCAACCACGTTTTCATTTTCCCTTCCTGCTTCTAAAAGTCCTTCAGCAAATCCGCTGCGTGTGTCTTTCTCTCCAAGGATTTTATATTCTTTCATTTTCTTATTCTTTATTTTGTTTTGACAACAAGCGATATGTTTGTCGTTTTGTTTGATTCTATTTTAAATTCCTGCGTAACAGTATCCGCAGAACGTAATGAACTCTTACTTTTTGCCGCAATCAAGTATTCTCCCGGCAATAAATCTATATTTTCTTTCAAATTCCCCTCCTCAATATCCTTAATCCACTGCGTTTTTCCGTTTTTCACAACAAAGATACTGCCGATAATGTCGCTTTTTTGCTTTTCTATTCTTGCAACACCCGTTTCCGGCACTTCAATTGTGGTAACCGAACTTTGCGATACTTCAACCGAATCAATAATAAGCCGCGGCAATGTCATAACCTCCAAATTGTAGGTACCGGCAATGTATTTCGTCTTACTGTTAAGCGGTTGCACATTGATTATCTCATTATTTGCAACCTTCTTAACCGCTACGGGATAAATCTTCGGCGAATACGTCTTTGAGTTATTAACGTATTTAATATATAACGTACCCTGCGGAGTTGATAAATTCACAACTGAATGTTCCCCTGCCTCAAAAGAAACGTTTTTCTTCTCAACAGGAGGAATTGTCATCGCAACTACGTCATATTTTATCAAAGGATCTATCTGCAATGTATCGCTTTGTCCCGATGAATTGAACGTATGAACGAATGAATAGCGCAATTGACCGCTTTCATTGTCGTAAAACATAAGCGGAATATCGGTTTCGGTAATCTCTTGCTTGTTGTTAAGCAGATTAACCTGCACCGTGGTATTGTGAAGTGCCTGTTTGACAATCGTATTCAACGCTTTGGAGAAATCTATCTCGCCTTTAGCCTCGTAATACGTCCCGCAGGCATCGTAATTCTTCTTCATACCCTTACTGATTCCTATAATAAACGGCTTAATGTACTTACCGCTTTTCTGCATTGCTGCGGAAATCTGGTTGATATCCCCGTCACACTTGTCAATGTTGTCAACAATCATAACAACTATATTGCGGCTTAATTTATCCTTGGGAAAATCTTCCGCACTCTTTTCAAGGGATTTTGCAACAGCCGAAGTACCTTTTGGAATCAACGTTTTCAGTTTGGCTTTTATGTTATCGCCGTTAAGACGGTAGAAGGGAACCAAAAGATGTGTGTCATCACAATCTGCAGATGTGTATTCCTTCTCATTTCCGAACACGCGCAAAGCACATTCCACGTTATCATATCCCGCAAGCGAGTCTATAATATTGGAAAGCAACACCTGCGTAATCTTAATCTTCGTATCGCTTTGCCATTTCTCGTTCATATTGTGGGAACAATCAACGACAAAAAGAATTCTTGTCTTTTCTGTGTTTTTATTCCCGCTTACAGAGTTTTTGTCAGTCTGCGCAATCACACAAAACGGCAATACAAGCAATGCAATTATCAACTTATATTTCGGAAAAGAGAATTTCATACTTTATTATTAATAATCACCCAAAGTTTCCTTCAATTGCGAAAGGGCATTCTGCGTTTGCTCGTCATTAGGTGCTTTGCCGTGCCAGCCGTTGTTGTCCTCCATGAAATCAACACCCTTACCCATCTTGGTTTTCATAACAAGCATAACAGGTTTTCCCTTATGGGCGTGCTGTTTGCACTCTTTTAAAGTATCAAGTAAGGCTTGCATGTCGTTGCCGTCACATTCCAATACGTCCCAACCGAAAGACAGGAATTTTTCTTTCAAATTCACCACACCGCACACGTCTTTGCATCTGCCGTCTATCTGAACGCCGTTATTGTCTATTATACTTACCAAATTGTCTACGCCGTTGGCTCCTGCAAACATGGCTGCTTCCCAAATCTGACCCTCTTCTATTTCGCCGTCTCCGTGCAAAGAGTAGACAAGATTACTATCGCCGTTAAGTTTCTTCGCTAACGCCGCACCTATAGCCACACTCATTCCCTGTCCTAACGATCCCGATGCAGCACGTACGCCAGGTAATTTACTGCTATACGAAGGGTGTCCCTGCAAACGCGAACCTAACTGACGCAAAGTCGCCAATTCCTTAACAGGAAAGTAACCTCTGCGGGCTAAAGTGCTGTACCAAACAGGTGCAATGTGACCTATGGAAAGGAAGAACATATCTTCGCCCTTGCCCTCACGTGTAAAATTGTCAGGACTGACGTTCATCGTATTAAAATATAATGCGGTGAACAAATCTGCACATCCCAAACTGCCGCCGGGGTGTCCCGACTGACAGGAATTAACCATACGTAAAACGTCTCTTCTTACTTGAGTTGCAATATCCTGCAATTCTTTTGTACTTTTCATTTTTACTGTATTTTTATGCTCAATGTCTTTTGTATTCCGTTAAAAATCCTTTGCCCATTATCTTCTAAAACCAGCCCTACCGCACTTTATTTTTGCCCCTTCGCATTTTATTTCTGAAAAAACTGTTTTTTTACCCCGAAAAAACTGTTTTTTTGAGTAAAAAAAACTGTTTTTTTCAAAATAAAATGCGACAGGGCGGCGTCAATATCATATAAGGCATCTGTTTTTTCGCATAAGGCAGAATTTTTATTTGATTTTTGACATTTTTTACCGACAAAAAATTATTTCATTTCCGCTTTCAATCTCTCGGTAAGCATAGGCACTATCTTGTGTAAGTCACCTACTATACCCAAATCCGCAACCTGCATTATAGGAGCGAACTTATCTTTGTTTATTGCAACGATATATTCGCTTGATTCCATACCTGCAATATGTTGGATAGCTCCCGAAATGCCGCATGCCATATAAAGGTCAGGTCTTACGGTCTTTCCCGTCTGTCCGACTTGGCGTTCGTGGTCTATAACACCCGCATCAACCATTGCTCTTGATGAAGAAACCTCACCTTTCAACACACCAGCCAAATCTTCCAACTTCTTGAAACCTTCTTTATTGGCAACACCGCGTCCGCCTGATATAAGGATTTTGGCATCGGTGATATCAACTTTGGATTCCTTCTTAACGGTTTCCAAAACCTTTACTTTGAATTTATCTTTATTGAAGTTGATTTTTTCTTCTATCACTTCACCTTTACGGCTTGTATCTTCAGCCATTTTTTGCATAACTCCGGGACGTACGGTACTCATCTGCGGACGGTGGTTAGGACAAACAATCGTCGCCATTAGGTTTCCGCCGAATGCAGGACGCGTACTCCAAAGTTCTTTATCCTCTTCGTTAATCTCAAGTTTGGTACAATCGGCGGTAAGTCCCGTATTGACACGTGCAGATACACGAGGGCCCAAATCCCTGCCTATTGTCGTCGAGCCTATAAGCACGATTGACGGTTTTTTATCATTAATCAATTGTGCTATTGCCTGTGTGTAGGCTTCGGTTGTGTAAACCGCCAAACATTCATCCTCAACTAAAAGAACTTTATCAGCACCGTAAGCAATCAAAGCCTGTGCCTGTGACTTTATGTTGTGTCCCAAGAACAGTGCGTGTACTTCCTGTCCCAAATTGTCGGCCAATTCTCTTGCTTTTCCCAAGAGTTCCAATCCTACGTTTTGTATTTTGCCTTCTCTTTGCTCAACAAATACAAATATATTCTTATATTCTTCTTTATTCATTTGTTTCTGTTATTAAAAGTTATAATAAAACTAACTTCAAACACCTGTCAGGCAATATAAAAATCTAACGCACGTAAGTGCAAATTGCCTGTCGGTGCTACCGACTATATGATGTGTTTTTCTTTTAGCTTATTGACTATGATATTTACCGCTTCTTCCGGCTCAACTTCGAATACCTCGCCTTTAGCTTTCAATCCCTTTGCAAAAGATTTCTTAACGTTTGTCGGAGAACCCTTCTTACCTAATCTTTCTTCCTCACATTTTATATTATCTACGCTCCACACTTCAATTTCTTTGTCAAAACATTCAACGATACCCGACACTGACATGTAACGGGGCTTATATGACGAAGCCAATACGGATACCAAACAAGGCAAATCCACTTGCACGGTCTGATAACCGTCTTCCAATTGCTTCTTTATCGTTAAGGTTTTGTTGCCGTCAAATTTGCAGTCCTCAAGGTATGTAACCTGCGGAATGTCCAAATGTTCCGCCAATTCAGGACCGACTTGCGCTGTATCGCCGTCTATTGCCTGACGGCCCGTTATCACAAAGTCGTAACCTAATTCACGCAATGCTCCCGCCAATGCATAAGATGTGGCAAGGGTATCAGCTCCTCCCAATCTGCGGTCGGTTAAAAGTATCGCACGGTCAGCTCCCATTGCCAAAGATTCGCGTAATATGGCTTCAGCCTGCGGCAATCCCATCGTGATAACCGTAACGTGTGCACCGAATTCGTCTTTCATTCTCAAGGCAAGCTCCAATCCTCCTTTATCGTCAGGATTCATTATACTCGGAACGCCTTCCCTTATCAAAGTACCTGTCTTTGGGTCAATCTTCACTTCAGTTGTGTCAGGTACTTGCTTTATACAAACTACTATATTCATTTTTTATTATCTTCTTTATTAATTTAAAATTTTCTGCACGCCTGTGCAAATTGCCTGTCGGTGCTACCGACTATTTTAACAGATGAGCTGCGATAACCATTCGTTGAACCTCTGAAGTACCTTCGTAAATCTCGGTAATCTTTGCATCTCTGAACATACGCTCTACCGGATATTCTCTCGTGTATCCGTATCCGCCGTGGAACTGAATGGCTTTTGTTGTCATCTCCATTGCAGTCTCGGCAGCGAACAGTTTAGCCATTGAAGCGTCTTTGCTGTGCGGAAGACCTGCATCGATTTTTGCCGCAGCACTGCGTACCAATAATCTTGCAGCATTAATCTTTGTTTCCATGTCTGCAAGTTGGAATTGCGTATTTTGGAATTGTCCGATAGCTTTTCCGAATTGTTTTCTTTCTTTTACGTATTTTACCGTCTCGTCCATCGCACCTTGTGCTATTCCCAAGGCTTGTGATGCTATTCCCAAGCGGCCGCCGTCCAAGGTCATCATTGCTATCTTGAATCCTTTGCCCTCTTTGCCAAGCAAATTCTCCTTCGGAACTTCGCAATTCTCGAATATCAACTCACAAGTCGCCGAACCTCTGATACCAAGCTTCTTTTCTTTCTTACCGATTGAGAATCCTTTGAAATCCCTTTCGACAATAAACGCACTGATTCCCTTTGTTCCCAGACTCTTATCCGTCATTGCGAAAACAACATATACGTTTGCGTAGGAAGCATTGGTAATGAAGATTTTGTTTCCGTTTAGTATCCATTTGTCGCCTGCATCTACGGCAGTGGTTTGCTGCATTGCTGCATCGGTACCTGCATTAGGTTCGGTAAGACCGAATGCTCCTATCCACTCGCCCGATGCCAATTTAGGCAAATACTTCATTTTCTGTTCCTCCGTACCGAACATCAAGATAGGTTCCGCACAAAGTGAAGTGTGTGCCGAAACTACGACACCCGTTGTAGCACATACGCGGCTTAATTCCTCAACTGCCATTGAATACATTTGAGTTGTGCCGCCCTGTCCGCCGTATTGTTTCGGGATAGGAATGCCTAACAAACCTATTTTACGCATTTTCTCTACCGTTTCCATTGGAAATCTTTCCTGCTCGTCAATTTCGGCAGCCAATGGCTTAACTTCGTTTTCTGCAAACTCTCTTATCATTTGCAGAAACAGATTTTCTTGTTTTGTTAAGTTGAAATCCATTACTTTATATATTAATTATTTTATTATTTTTATTCTTTATCAAACCTTTTTTACCTAAATATGTTACAAAATTACGAAAAAAATATAAGAACATGTCAATAAATGCCATTTATTTTTTAACAAAAGGGAATTTTAAACAAATCCGTCACTTTTTCATTGCATTTTCAACATTCGATTTGACATAAAAATTCTGCCTTATCGTATAAAATCCACGCCTTTGGCAAAGCTGCCTACGCCCCATGGCGTATTAATCCGAAAAAAACTATTTTTTTACCCTAAAAAAACCCTTTTTTTGAGTAAAAAAAACTGTTTTTTCGGAAATAAAACGCCACGGGGCGGCGGCAAGATGATTAAAGGCGGAGATTTTTTGATATACGGCAATAATAAAACATGCTTTCGGAAGAATTAATATCCGCTTCCGTCAGACGTTTTGTAAAGCAATTAAGATTTTTCAATATCCAAATGCCGCATTTTGCAAATGTAAAACAGTAAAACAAAAAAAAGCGGTCAATTATTGACCGCTTAAAGATTGTAAAAAAAGAAATTATTTTTTCTTTTTTGCAGCTACATTCTCACTAAGTTCTTTTCCTGCTTTGAATTTAACGACTTTTTTAGCTTTAACCTTAATCGTTTCGCCCGTACGAGGGTTTCTTGCAGTTCTTGCCGGTTTTTCCTGAACTGAAAGAGTGCCGAATCCCATCAAAGTTACTCTTTCGCCTTTTACTAAATAATCCTGTGCCGTTGCAACGAAAGCATCGTATGCTTTCATAGAATCAGTTTTTGTCAAACCGCTTAATTCAGACATTTTGTCTGCAAATTCTTTCTTTGTCATAGCTTTAAAATGTTTTAAAATGTTTTACGACTGCAAATTTATAAATTTTTTTTTATTGTTATACAACTTTTTAACAATTTTTTTTGAAAAAATATTACTTTTTTCTCAAAACCCCTTCAAATCTCAAGCCTTTCAACAATTCGGATGACGGCATACGTTTCTTTCCATTGAGTTGTAAATCAGTTAATTCCAAGATTCCGTCGGAACATTGCACCAAAATATGCTTTTTTTGTTCTATCCAAAAATCTCCCGTCGATTTTTGCTTTGAATTATTGTATATACAGGCTTCAAAAACCTTAAATTCATACTCTTTTTTTGTATTAATGTCAAAAAAAACAGCCTTTGCGCAAGGATACGGAGACAATCCGCGTATAAAATTTCTTATATTTTCACAGGTATTTTCCCAATTTATGTAAGTATCCTGCTTAAAAATTTTAGGGGCTGGCTTACTCGGCAGACTCAAATCCTGCTTTATTGTTTTAAAACCGCCTTTTGCCAAAATCTCAAGCGTATCGGTTATAAGTTTTTTGCCTTTGAGTGCCATAATATCATACAACTGTCCGGCATTCATAGTGTCCGTTACGGTTATCTGCTCTTGCAAAAGGATTTCTCCGCAGTCCATTTTATCATTAAGTAGGAATGTTGTGATACCTGTTGTTTTCTCGCCGTTAATCACCGCCCAATTTATCGGGGCTGCCCCTCTGTACTCGGGCAAAAGCGATGTGTGCAGATTAAACGTGCCTATCGGCGGCATGGAATACACAACCTTTGGCATCATACGGAAAGCCACCACTACAAAAACGTCAGCCTGTAAGCCTTTAAGTTCATTTAAAAAATTTTCATCCTTCATACTTACAGGCTGCAGTATCTTCAGTCCCAATTCCTCTGCTTTCAGTTTAACCTCACAACCCATTAATTGCTTACCTCTGCCCTGCGGTTTATCCACATTGGTAACCACTCCCACAACATTATATCCCGACTGAACCAAGTGCTGCAATTCAACGGCAGCAATCTCAGGTGTTCCGAAAAAAACTATTCTTAAGTCTTTACTGTTCATCAAATGAATTTTATTTCTCTATAATGCCGCCATTTTCAATGCAGTTACGGCAGCTTCAACGCCTTTGTTGCCCAATCTTCCACTGCTTCTTTCCCGTGCCTGCTCTATATTGTTGGTTGTCAAAACACCGAATATAACAGGAATATCTTCATCCAAAGAAACTTTCATTATTCCGTTTGCCACGGCATCGGCAATAAAATCAAAATGACGTGTTTCTCCCTGAATTATGCAACCCAAACAAATAATAGCGTCCAATCTTTTGCGGTTAAACAATGATTTAGCCCCGTAAGGAAGTTCGTATGCTCCTGGAACATGCTCAATTAAAATATCCTTTTCGTCTGTCTCATGTTCCAATAATGTATTTACTGCACCTTCCAACAACTTTGAGGTAATTTCATCATTCCAATCGGAAACAACTATACCGAATGAACATTTTTCACCCGAGGGCACTTCGTCTTTATTATAAGACGATAAATTTTTTAATTCACTTGCCATTTTATTCTTATAATTTTTATATGTCTTTTATCTTACTCTTATTCTTTCTCCGACTTTAAGATTATTATCCGTGATATTGTTGATTTCAATCAAATCGGATATTCTTATATTATACTTTTCGCTTATCGTTTCCAACGTATCCTTATCCTTTATTTTATAATAACGCCATGTGCTTCTGTCTTCATTGTTGACGGTAACGGGTTTATCACGCTGCATCTGTTTGTCCAAAATCATTTTATCCAATTCTTTAGGTGAAACATACTTTGTTCCGTCCAACAATTTATCCACTTTAGCCAATTTGGTTATCTTCTCCTTTTTGTCATTTGCCGCCTGTGAGGCAGGAATACCGAAATAAGATTTGTCAATTCGCACAAACTTGGTTTTAAGTTTATAATTTTTCATATCAACAATCCATTCAGGATCAAAACATGCGTAAAGCAATCGACATTCAAAATGAAGATGCGGACCTGTGGAATGTCCTGTTGATCCTCCTAACCCTATAACGTCTCCTGCTTTAACTTCCTGTCCGGGTTTTACCTTTATCTCCGACATGTGACCGTAAAGAGTTTCCAAATTGTTATAATGGCGTATTAAAACCATATTGCCGTATCCGCCGTTAAACTTTGCGACCCTCACAACACCGTCAAAAGCTGCATAAATCTTATCTCCGGTTTTCAATGCAATATCCAAACCCGTATGGGCACGCCCCCACCGCCAACCGTAACCAGAAGTTTTGATACCTTTATAAGGAAAACAAAAATTTTCTTCTCCTTTTTTACCACAAAGACGCAACATCACTTCATCGGGAATATCGTTTAAAGAAATCTTTTGTGATTTCACTCTTTCGGAAAACCATGTGTTTTGATATAAAGTCCTGCTCGGTATTTTATTATCAACAACCGTAACTTTCACGTTCGTATTTACAGTATCAACCGACAACTTCATATTCTTTTGTTTCTTCTTTTCCGTTTTAGTATCTGTGTTTATATCTTTGAGTGCAGATTGTTTCAAACTGTCTTCCTGTTTTTTCAATGTGTGAACATAATATAAGGAATCGGCAATTCGGCGGTTTTTAGTTCTCTTATCATCCTGAAGTGAACTATTAGTGTTTTGTGCATGCATATAATAAGGTGTACAGCACAAAATAAGAAACAAGACGTAAAAATATTTATTTACTTTTATTTTCATATAAATATTTTACAAAGAATTACTGAAACAAATCCGACAATTACTCCTGTCAGTGTTTGCTTCAAAGATGATTTTCCGATTGCGTTGTATACTGATAAGACTAAACCCGATACCAATAATGTTATGCTTATAATTGAAAAATTAATTGCATGGTTCAGTAGCAGGCAAACGGCAGTCAATATTCCTGTTGCTGCGGTATATGTATTTATCTTTGTTATGTAATCTATCAAAATAAGCATAACCGAAGACAGAGAAGTTATAATAAATGAATACAAATAAGGAATATGTGCCATATATAATGTCAAACGTCTGATAAAAAAGAACCCTATTATATTTATAATTAAGAAAAACATCAAAACTTCCTTATTTGTAACTTTAATACTTTGTTTCTTCAGATATTGCAGATAAACTAACGGTATAACCAATGTCGTTATCATCTGCGTAAACAAGATTACTGCAAACAAAGGGAAATTTAGCAGAACATATAACCGTCCGATCGGATTGACAAACGTCAGAAATAATAATATATATGTAGGCACTAACAAAGGATGAAACAGCCTTGAAAAGATTTTGCCTGATATTTGCTCCCAACGTAATGCCATATTGCCGAATACAAATTCTTATTTTATTGTCTTACGCAAACGTGCAACAGGAATATGCAAAAGATCTCTGTATTTGGCAACTGTTCTTCTTGCAAGTACATACCCTTCTGCCTTAAGCATCTCCACGATTTTGTCATCCGTATAAGGTTTTTGCTTATTTTCTTTTGCAATTATCTTCTCTATTGCGTTTTTTACGGTATCCGAAGAAATTTGATTGCCTTCCCCGTCCTCAACAGCATTGGAGAAGAACTTTTTAAGCAAAAACAATCCGAAATGGGTTTGTGCATATTTATTGGATGCAACTCTTGATATTGTGGATATATCATTGCCTGTCATCTGGGCAATGTCCACCAACCGCATAGGCTTTAATTTATCTATATCCCCGTCAAGAAAGTACACGTAATTAAACTTAATAATAGCCGCCATAACGCTGTTCAGCGTATCATCCCTTCGGGCAAGGGCTGTCATAAATTCATTTGCCGAATCCATCCTTTCCTTTATGAATGCTATGGCTTGTTTATTATCACGTGTATTGCCGTTTTGTTTCAAATCCTCAAGCATATTTAAATAATGGGATGATAATTTCAATGATTTGTTAAACGGTTTTGTCAATTGAAACTCTATCTTTCCGTCATTATTCCAAATATAAAAATCAGGCGTTATATAAAGGTTTTCATACACACCTTCATTTCCCGAAAAAGGTTTTGGATTCAATTGCCTTATAATACTTTCTGCTTTCTCCAATTCTTCTTCGGAACAAGAAAGTTTTGCAAGCAACTGAACGTATTGCTTATTTTTAAAGTATTCGAAAAGATTCGGATTAAGTATTATTTTCTTTGCCAAATCTATTTCTTTCCCTTTCAAACGTGTTCTTTGTATCTGCAAAGTCAAACATTCGTTCAAATCTCTGGCTCCAACACCTGCGGGATCAAATCCTTGAATCTCCTTCAATACTTTCTCTACCTGATTGGCAGAAATTTCTTCGGAATGTGAAAAATAAAAATCATCGGCAATAGCATCGGTACTTCTTGTCAAATAACCGTTTTCATTGATATTGCCTATAATCTCTTTGCCTATCTCAAACTCCGTTTCCGTCAAATCGGCAAAGCCCAATTGCTCCATCAGATTGTCGTACATTGAAGCCTCAAACGCATTGAATGAACCCGGATCTGCCTTAAATCCTTCCGTTTTTTTCTCTGCATTCTTCGTTCTTACCCTTCCGTTGGTATCTGTTTTAACTCTCGGTATTTCTATCGGTTCTTCTTTCTTCTCTTCTTCCTCTAACAACGGATTCTTCTCAATTTCTTCTTTTATTCTGTCCTCCAATTGTGATGAAGGAAGTTGTAAAAGTTTCATGTATTGAATTTGAGAGGGTGCAAACTTTTGTTGCATCTTCGTTGTAAGAGAATTGGAAACCATAATCTTATTTATTTAGTATTTTGTATGCAGTACGCAGCATATAGTTTTATTATATTGTATTTACTACATACTACGTACTGCATATTACATAATTAAAACATTGCATTTTTAGGAAAACGTGCAAACGGTATCACGTCCCTTATATTACTCATACCGGTAACGAACAATAACAATCTTTCAAATCCCAATCCGAAACCGCTGTGTGGACATGAGCCGAAACGTCTTGTATCCAAATACCACTGATAATGTTCCATATTCATGTTCAACTCCTGCATACGGGTAACAAGCTTGTTATAATCTGCTTCACGTTCGCTGCCGCCTATAATCTCACCTATTTGAGGGAACAAAACATCCATGCCCCTTACCGTCTTTCCGTCATCATTCTGTTTCATATAGAATGATTTGATTTCTTTAGGCCAATCTGTCAAGATAACAGGGCACTTGAAATGCTTTTCAACCAAATATCTTTCGTGTTCACTCTGCAAGTCCATTCCCCACGATACGGGCACTTCAAACTTTTGCTTGCTTGATGCCAATATCTCTATGGCTTGTGTATACGGCAAACGTACAAATGATTCTTTCAATACACCTTCCAAACGTCCGATTAATTCCTTATCGTACATATCGTTTAGGAACTGAATATCATCTTTGCAATTATCAAGGGCGTAACGTACCAAATACTTAATGAAATCTTCCGCCAAATCCATATTGTCATTGATATCGTAAAATGCCATTTCGGGTTCTATCATCCAAAACTCAGCCAAATGACGCGGCGTATTGCTGTTTTCAGCTCTGAATGTAGGACCGAAAGTGTATATCTTACCTATTGACGTCGCACCTAATTCTCCTTCCAACTGTCCCGATACGGTTAAAAACGTGCTTTGACCGAAGAAATCTTTGGTATAATCGATTTTACCATCATCATTACGCGGAGGATTGTCTATATCAAGCGTTGTAACCTGAAACATCTCACCCGCACCTTCGCAATCCGATGCCGTAATAAGCGGAGAATGCCAATAAAAGAAACCTCTGTCATTAAAATATTTGTGTATTGCATAAGCCATATTGTGTCTTATACGCAAAACAGCACCGAATGTATTTGTACGCGGACGCAAATGCGCAATCTCTCTCAAAAACTCCAATGTATGTCCTTTTTTCTGTAAAGGATAAGTTTCAACATCCGCCGTACCGTAGATTTCTATTTGTTTGGCTTGGATTTCCACCGATTGTCCCTTACCCATGGACTCAACCAACAAACCGTCAGCACACAAACATGCACCTGTCGTTATTTGCTTTAAAACATCTTCCGAGAAATCCGCCACATCGGCTACTATCTGTATATTCTTTATCGTACTGCCGTCGTTAAGCGCAATAAACGCAACATTCTTATTGCCTCTTTTCGTTCTGACCCAGCCTTTGACTCTTACTTGTTTGCCTATTAACTCTTTTGCACTGTCACAAAAAAGGTTTTTTATTTCAGTTCTTCTTATTGTTTCCATTATTTATTTTATTATTATTCCGTATCAAATATACATTACACTAAACACTGCTTGCAATATATATTTTACAGATATTCTTTACCCATTTTAACTTCCACGTCGGTTAAAAACTGTTTAACCCGTTGCTCTTCACTTTTCTTACATATCAAAAGAACGTTCGAAGTATTGACAATAATGTAATCATCCATACCCTGAATGACCGCAAGTTTGTCATCATCAACCGTAACTATATTGTCGGAAGAATTATACAACATAACATTCTTACCCGTTACGCTGTTACGCTCGCCGTCTTTCTTTCTTACCTCATACAATGCCTTCCACGTACCTACATCACTCCAACCGAAATCACACGGCATTACATAAACGTTAGGAGCTTTCTCCATAACACCGTAGTCTATTGAAATGGATTGGCAGGATGTGTATGTTTCATTGATAAACAACTCCTCTTTGTCAGTTCCGAACAATTCCCTGCCTTGATTGAACGCTCCGAAAACATCAGGCAAAAATTCACGCATTGCATCATTCACCGCAGACAAAGACCATACAAATATACCCGCATTCCATAAGAAATCACCGCTGTCAATAAACTTCTTTGCCATCTCGACATTCGGTTTCTCGGTAAACAATTTCACTTTTCTGAACTCACCGTCGGTTTCCAAACCGCGGGTCTTATCATACTGAATATATCCGTACCCCGTATTAGGATAAGAAGGCTTTATACCCAAGGTTATCAGTATATCATTCTGTGCAGATGCCGCCAAAGCCTGGTTTATCACCTTCAAAAACACGTCTTCTTTCAAAATCAAATGATCGGAAGGTGCAACGATAATATTAGCCTGCGGATTGTCTTTCAATATTCTGAAATTAGCATAAGCAATGCACGGTGCAGTATTGCGGCGTGCAGGCTCGCAAAGGATTCTGTCCTCTTTGATGCCTTTAAGTTGCTCCGTTATCAGAGCTTTATACATTCCGTTGGTAACTATGTATATATTATCTTTGGGACAAACTTTTTCAAATCTGTGATATGTCATTTGAATCAAACTCTCCCCCGTTCCCATAACATCAAGGAACTGTTTGGGTTTATCCGTTCTGCTCATAGGCCAAAACCTTGAGCCGATTCCCCCTGCCATTATCACACAATAATTATTTTTGTTCAATTCCATTTTATTTTCACTCCAATATTTCTACCGTTAATACCATGCAAAATTAATATAATTTTCAATTATAACATGATTATCTTATAAAAATTTTACAAGACGGTTTCTTTCAAAATTAATCTGCGTGATTATTTTATTAATCTGCGAGATTATTTTACTGATCTGCGTGATTATTTTCACGCTTTGGTATCATTGTCCTGCAATGTGGTATTGTACGTCCATCTCGGGCATTCCCCGCATTTGGTTTTACGCCATGATGAACATGAACTTACGGTTAATGCAACCAACAATACGGTTAATACCGCCAATATGTGTTTTGTGTTTATTTTTTTCATTACTGAACTATAAATTTTTCAATTACGGAGTTGCCTTTTACATAAAGCCTGACATAATATGCCCCCGCCGTCAATCCGGATATATCTATATGAATGGGATTGTCCTCACTTGTAACCTCTATTGAGAACCAACATCTGCCCATAGCATCCAAAACGGTTAAAACACCGTCTTGCTCCATATTTTCCGTCACAACGGTAATATTATCCTTCGCAGGAACGGGATATAATGATATTTTCAAACTGTCTGTCACCGCAACCGAAGCACTGTCCGTGCAATCCATTCCTGCAAAATAGGTATAATTGTAATTATCAGGGTCTATCCATTTCTTAATCTCTTTGAACGTCACGTCAAAACGTCCGTACCAATCCACCTTATTATCATCGCTTGCCGAACAAGAGGATTCTCCGCCCGATAAAGTGCCTATTATAAGTCCGTCCGCATTAAAAAGCGCTCCTCCCGAGGAACCGCCCTGCGTTACTCCGTAACCGTGTTGTGTTTTTTTCCACTTTACCATCCAATGCGTGTTATAATCCCAGATACCTTTTGCATATCCCATGCTTTGCAATGCACCGTCAACCGTGGAAATCTTCTTCAAATCCCCCGCAGGATGATGTATACAAACAGCACCTGACACTGCCTGATCGCTTGTAGACCAACCTGCCCAATAAGCACCGTAACTGTCAGGAATATTATTATTCAATCTTAACAGCAAATAATCAGTATCTCCGTATCCGTAGCGTTTGCCGTAAGACACAAGGCTGCAACCTTCCATTGTCTGATATTTAGGCTCCCGTGTTACATTGTCACATCCCGATGACTCGTAATTAAAAGAAAATACGACTTGGGAAAGCAAACTTTTATTATCCACTTCCTCTATACAATGGGCTGCCGAGATAACATAAGGTGTCTTGTCGTTGGCGGTATTATTGATTAACGTTCCGCTGCACCACGCCGCTTCATAGTAGTTTATGGGTATTAACATTCTTACAACGGCTCTTTGTTGGTTTCGGAAGTTGTTTCCTTCCGAACAATTAACATTTACATTGCAGGATTCAGCGCTGTTAAATCCGGATTTATAAGGAATCTCATCGTCAATTACATCTCTGTAAAAATATCCTATCTTTTGTATGTTCAATCTGGCTTTTTGGGTTACGGATAAGGGTCGGTAATACTCTATTATCATTTCATCATTATACACATAGTCCGTTGCAAAACGTCCGTCAGAAGTGTTGTTGTCGCAGGTAAAGGCTCCCAAACATTTACTTTTGTCTTTGTTCCACAGATATAATTCACCGCCTTGAGGAATAAAGAAATCATCGCTGTAAAGATTCAACGCCAAAGCTCCTTCGCAATGAATTTTCAGTAAATATATCTCCGCATCGCCGCAGGATATCTTTTGACATCTATCAAACAAACTTTCATTTACGGGAATCAATACGGCGCAACTCTGCGGTTTGAATTTATGGGATTCTTTCTCCTGCTTAATCAATAATGACGGTATATCGGGAACGGATAATTCCAATTTATTTATATATTCCGTGTTTACGGCTTTATAGCTGAAGGATCTCGGGTTTTGTCTTGTACTTATCTGCGCATGGGAAGTAACCGCCAATAAAAATAATATGGTAAAAATAAATTTCTTCATAATTGCAAATTACTTTTAATTAGTATTACCGCATAATTGTAATATTTCTTTATGAATATCCAGCACCTGCGGAACGACAAGACGCACATCGTCATTAATAATTACATAATCACTTTGTTTATTTTTAATCTCCTGCGGCATCTGATTGCTTATTCTTTGCATTACCTGCTGTCTTGTCATATTATCCCTGTCCATTGTCCGCTTGATAACGAGATTCTCAGGAGTACAAATACTGATTATTTTATTAAACATATCCTTCCAACCGCTTTCAAATATGATTGCACTTTCCATAATTACGTAAGGATACGTGCTTTTTGCCGACCAAGAAATAAAATCTTCCTTAACCAGCGGATGGATAAATGCATTGAGTCTGTTTAAACTATCTTTGTCATTAAAGACAACGGATGCTAATTTCTTTTTATCAAGTTTGCCGTCAGCTATAATAGGTTCTTTAAATATCTTTTGCAAAGCCTGCAAGATGTCTTTGTTGTCATAAAGCTTTTTTGCCTGTTCATCGGCACAATAGACAGGAACTCCCAAATGCATGAAAACACGCGAAACCAATGTCTTGCCGCTTCCTATTCCTCCCGTAAGTCCTATTACCGCCGTTTTCATTGCTAAAACCTTATTTAAACAAGATATATTCCACCTTTTGCGGGTATATATCCGTTATTCTGACATATTCGGGAACGTTTGTTATGTTTACTTTCAACTTCTTGCTTTTGGACATGGCCTGATCGGAACATAAAACAAACGCATTAAAATTTTTGTCGTTTACCTTTGCATAATCCTTAACGGCAATACGGTAACGCAACTTCACTTCTTTAGGTAATACCTTAATATTCCTGTAATCTTCGTACCTTACAACCTTAACAGGCAATGAAACGACATTTTCCGTATATTTCTCCGCCGTTATCTTTATAGGAACGTTTTTCAACCGGCAAGTAACACCATCTGGAAGTTGTGACAAATCGAGCGGAACTAAAAAAACAGAAGTCTTGTTTATGTTATTATACACCAATTGTTGCGTACTGACGGATTGAATCTTTGCAATATCCTTTTCGTTACCCTCAATGATTGCTTCGTCTATGAGAATATCGGCAGGATAATAAGCATCATAAGGCTTTTCAAACTTAAACGTACACTTATTTACAATCTTAATACGTTTGGAGTACAATTTATTCCACGTCAGCTCTATATTTGAAGGCGACAAACTTATATCCGTACCCCTTATTCCGAGTATTTGCATTATTTGCGGCTTCAATCTTGAAGTAGGAATAGTCACCTTGCCTTTTGACAAATTAATGTTCAATTTATCAATATCCACAACTATATGCTTTTTGTGTCTTGTCCGCCCTTTAACCAAGTATTCGAATCCGTTGGTCTTGACACCTACCGTTATCACACTGTCTGATGTGTGATATTCCGCCCTGTTATTGCTGTCCGTGAAAGTAACAGAATAGCTTATACTGTGCTGATAATCCCTTCCGTAAGTGATAAAAAGCCATAAAAACATACTGACACATAGGCAGATAACAAACAAATTTATCTGCCTATGCTTATTAATGTATAAAACAATACTGTTTAAAAACTTTTTCACGGTCAGGATTTCCTAACTTTACCGTAAAACTTATTTTTTCTCCGATGCAGGAGCTGCCGTTGCAGTGTTCATCGCTATGGATGATTTCTCCAATTCAACAACGACGTTGTTTGCTATTTCCAACAATACTGTTGCTTCTTTAACTTCTTTAATCTTTCCGTGCAAACCGCTGATTGTAACAACTTCCTGTCCTTTGGAAAGTGCTTCACGGAATTTCTTTTCTTCTTTTTGTCTTTTTGTCTGCGGACGTATCATAAAAAAGTAAAATATGACAATGATTAAAACTATCATTATCAATCCCGATCCACCCGAATTGGCACCGGCATTTTGACCGCCTGCCATCAAAATTTGAGTCAACATATTCATATCCTTTATTATTTATTTGTTATTTTACTGTCTTATATTATTGCTTTAAACCAATTATCTTTCGGTTTATTCAACCGTTGCAACTATTTTCAAAACGGTTTTCGAAGGATTGGTATTGGCAACTACCGTTATGTTTTTTTGTATTCTCATTCCCTTACTGTCTTTGGAATCATAAGTTACGGATATCATTCCTTCTTCACCCGGTTTTACAGCTCCGTGAGGATAATCAGCTACCGTGCAACCGCAACTTGAGGCAACCTCCGAGATAACCAAATCGTTTTTTCCCGTATTTTTGAACTTGAAACTGCCAGAAACCTTTTCTCCCGCAGTCAAAGTATGGAAATCCAATATATCATTTTCAAACTTAATCACGGCTTGATTGGATACGACAGATATATCAATTTCGTCAGAACTCTTTTTGCTGCATCCGTATAACATCCCCGTCAAACAAACCGCAATAACGGTTAATTGCAATATCCTTTTCATTTTTCGTCCTTTATATGAAAATTATGCGAATAAACTTCCCGCAATTCATCATTGGATTCAAAGAACAACAAATCTTCTTCTTCCTCCTTATGTATCTTATCATCAACACGCAAATCCGTTATAATTCTGTCCAAAACCCCGTTAACGAACAAACGGCTCTTATCCGTAGAGAATTCTTTGGCAAGCTCAATGTATTCATTCAGCGTAACCTTGATAGGAATCGACGGACAGTATATAAATTCGGTTATAGCCATCTTGATAATAAACACGTCTATCACCGCCAAACGTTCTTTATCCCAATTCTGACTCCTTTTTTCTATATAACTTTCGTATTCAAATCCGTGGTTTATCGTATTGCGGAAAACATTCTTGACAAACTCCCTGTCATTCTCCGTTGTATCTTCCATACTCTTGTCAAACGGATAAGGAAGCGTTTTTTGCGGATAATCGTCCTCCAACCAAGTCTTCAAAAACTGCAATACGACCTGACATACATATTCATAATCGCATTCCCACGTAAATCCGTGTTCGCAAAGAACCTCATAAAGATTTTCATTCTTTATTATATAGTTTTTGAACAATTGAACGATAATCTTTCTGTCGTCTTCGAAACAATTGGTTTCTTTATTCATATAATCCAAATAGGATTCGCTCTGACGGAAATGCTGCAATATGGTAAACAATAGGGTTTTGTCATTTACAAAATTCACATGCAGTTTTTCAATTGCCTTTTTTAATTCCTCATGTTCTCCCAACCGTTTAAGATAAGCATTGTTTACAAACCGCATATTAGGATTCCGTTCTTCTTCGGTAGGATAAAATTTATTTTTTGCTTCCTCTATTCTCTTTTCTTCCAGATCCCGTATCTCCAAAACGGCTGCCATTAAATATATTTCAAGGTCGTAAAGTTTGTAAATATTCTCAAACAAAAACTTTTCCTGTTTTTCAATACTTTCTGCACCCGAACTGTAGTATGCATACAATGATTGCAATACCTTTTGCCTTAAAAAATGTCTGTTTACCATTAAATTTTGACTTTTCTTTAAAATTTCAAAGTGCAAAGTTAATAAATTTTTCTTTTTCCGCTACCCTTTATAGCAAAAATATTGCAATTTATTTTCACGCCCTGATATGCCGTAAAAATAAAACGCCGTAAAAAAATATTAATCTGCGATGAAAATTTATTAATCTGCGATAAAAATTTATTAAAACGCCGTCTTTTTTTGACGCTATGAATAAAAAATTTTTCAAAACACCGCACGCACATAATAAAACACTGTATAACAATTATTTAAACAACATATAAAATCCGTAAATTTGGTATATAAGAAAACTTGACGTAACTTTGCAAAATCAAATTGCATTTTTAATAATTTTAGATAAATATTTTAAACATTAAACCGCAAACTTTAAACATTTAATTACGAGGGATACCGTAAGGATAATGCACAAAAACAATCCGTATTCACAAAATCTTAAGCTGGCGCTGCCTATTATGCTTTCGTCATTAGGTCAGCAATTGGTACAAATGGTTGACACTTTAATGGTAGGCAGATTGGGAACAATATCTTTGGCTGCCGTTTCGTTCGCATTCGCACTTACTTACAACGCATTGGTTATCGGCATGGGAATATCGATGGCGCTTACGCCGCTGACGGGGCAAAATTACGCCAAAGGCAAAAAAGACGTATTGATTAACCTTTTTGAAAACTCTTTGTCGCTTAATACCCTGCTGTCATTGCTTTTGGTTGCGCTGTTGCTGGGCATTATTCCATTTCTGCATCTTTTCGGACAACCAATTGATGTTATCAATGAATGCAAACCTTATTACATCATTGTAACCTTGTCTTTTATTCCGATGTTATGCTTTTTAACTTTCAAACAATTCCTTGAAGGCATTGACAATACGAAAGCGGCAATGATAATAACCATATCGGCAAATATTTTGAATATATTCCTTAACTGGGTTTTCATATTCGGCAAACTGGGATTTGCTCCTATGGGAGTTTTCGGGGCAGGTCTTTCCACTTTTATCTCACGTCTGTTGTCCCCTATCGCATTCCTTATATATATTAGGGTAAGTAAGGCTTATAAGATGTATATCCGGGAGTTTCAATGGCAAAGACTGTCGGTTTATATGCATAAATGTCTTTTGAAAATAGGCATTCCTATTGCGGGACAGATGTTTATTGAGTTTTTTTCGCTGTTCGGCATAACTATTATGATGGGTTGGGTTTCTACGGCGGCACTTGCATCCTATCAGATTATAAATACAATGATTTCCACATCATTTCTGGCTGCCAGCGGTATATGTTCGGCAACCACGGTGCTGGTTTCGCATGCCTACGGGCTGAATGACGAAAAAGAAATCAAGCATCAGTTTTATGCGGGATGGAAAATGGTCTTGCTGATTATGGGAACGGTGGCGTTAATCTTCATATTCTTGGGCAGATATATAGCAATGTTGTTTTCCGATGACCCCGAAGTAATACAAATAGCCTCTTCGTTGTTTTTGGTTGCGGGAGTATTTCAACTAATTGACGGAACGCAGGTCTCAGGTCTTGCGGGATTAAGGGGAATCAACGATGTAACCCGTCCGATGATGTACGCAGTGATTGCTTATCTGTTTGTGGCTCTGCCGAGTGCTTATCTGTGCGGATTTGTCTTTAAGTTAGGCACATGGAGTATCTTCGCAGGCTTTATGTTCGGCTTAATAACCGCAGGAATCCTCTATCACACAAGATTTCATAAGACTTTACGGCGGAAATTTCACTAAATAACATTTGTTTTTTGTTGAATTTGTCAAATTTTTTATCTGTAATTCAAAATTTATTTGTACTTTTGCAGTTGCAATAGTGCTTTAAAACTTAAAAGTAACTATTATTTCACATCCAAAAAAGACCTAGGAAATCTCTTTTGGAATTTTCGGGAAATAATATTCGGAGTTAAGTTTTAGGAACGGAAACGTCCCCTTTTAAGTTATGTTTACACCTGTTGGTGTAAGCTTTCTATGGGGACAATGAAGGGTTTCTTATTCCTAGGTCTTAACCCGGATGTGAGTAGAAGAGTTTACACCTCTTTTATTTGCACAATCCGAAAATGAAATCTTGGTTACAATTCTGTAACAAGCCTTTTTGCACAGTTTATTAACATATTTATTAATTCTTTAAATTCTTAAAGAGATGGAAGAAAAGAAAAACAAACAGGAAGAATTGCAGACAAGACGCGAATTCTTCAAAAAAGCAGCAAAAGGTGTATTGCCTGTATTAGGTGCAATCGCATTAGCAAACGTTCCGTTGTTATCTCATGCAATGGAAGAAGGAAAAACTCCTGAAGATTGTAGTGGAAGTTGTTCTTATGGGTGTGGTCGCTCTTGTTCTACATCATGTTCAAGTTCTTGCTCAGGCTCTTGTTCTGGTGGATGTAAAGGTGGCTGTTACCAAAGTTGCAGTGGTTCTTGTAGTGGCTCATGTAGAGGTTATTCCTATTAATATTAGAAATCTTTCATGACTAACAAAAAGACTAATTCGCAGTGGCAAGAGGGCAATGTGAAAAGTATTACCTTTATTGTTACGAAAGATTGTCAGTTGGCTTGTAAATATTGCTACCTTGTGGGGAAAAACGAAAAAGAACGTATGACCTTTGAGGTAGCAAAGCAGGCCATAGACTATATTTTAGCAAGAGAAGAGGAATTTAGTGAACAGTCGGTAACGTGGGATTTCATCGGAGGCGAACCTTTCTTGGAAATAGAGTTGATAGATAAGATTTGCGACTACTTAAAACTGAGAATGTTTGAGTTAAATCATCATTGGTTCAATTCTTACCGCTTCAATTTCTCCACAAACGGCATAAACTACTCCACCAAAGCCGTACAGGAATACATAAAGAAGAATCTTACACATTTGAGTATAGGAATAACCATTGACGGAACCGAATTAAAGCACGATTTAAACCGTGTCTATAAGGTAACAGGCAAAGGCTCTTATCAGGATGTGGTGAAAAATATTCCTTTATGGCTGAAGCAGTTTCCAAATGCAGGCACCAAGGTAACGATTTCCTCTGCCGACATACCTTATATCAAAGAAAGTGTACTGCATCTGTATTCTTTGGGAATAAAACAGGTAAATATCAACGTGGTGTTCGAAGACGTTTGGCAGGAAGGCGATGACAAGAGATTCGAAGAGCAATTGATGAGTCTGGCAGATGAAATCATTGACAAAGGATATTACAAGGATTATGCGTGTTCATTTTTCAGCGAACGTTTAGGCAAACCTTTGGATAAGGTGTTGATGAATCAAAACTGGTGCGGGGCAGGAAAAATGCTCAGTGTGGATGCTCACGGCAATTTTTACCCATGTACGCGTTTTGCA
>JAGBOF010000009.1 GCA_017633985.1 Bacteroidales bacterium | reverse complement strand
TTGTGGGAATATCTTGCAGCAAACAATATTAAAGTTGATTTAGGCTCTGACCAAACTTCGCTTCACAATCCTTACGCAGGCGGATACTATCCTGTGGGTCTTACATTGGAAGAAAGCCAAAAGATGATGGCGGAAAATCCTACGCAATTCAAAGAAGAAATTGCCAAAACCTTACGCCGTCACGTTGCAGCGATAAACAAATTGACTGCACAGGGAATGTACTTCTTTGATTACGGCAACGCTTTTCTTTTGGAAGCAAGCCGTGCAGGTGCGGACATAATGAAAGAAGACGGAACCTTTAAGTATCCTTCTTATGTGCAGGATATAATGGGTCCTATGTGCTTTGATTACGGTTTCGGTCCGTTCCGTTGGGTTTGTACGAGCGGAAAACCTGAGGATTTGGACGCTTCAGACCACATTGCAATGGAAGTATTGGAAGAGATTGCGAAAAACTCTCCGCAGGAAATCCAACAGCAGATGCGTGATAACATCCAATGGATAAAAGGTGCGAAAGAAAATCATTTAGTAGTCGGTTCACAGGCGAGAATCTTGTATGCAGACTGCGAAGGCCGTACAAAGATAGCGTTAGCATTCAACAAAGCAATCCGTGAAGGCAGAATATCGGCTCCTATCGTGTTAGGACGCGACCACCACGATGTTTCGGGTACTGATTCTCCGTTCAGAGAAACTTCCAACATATACGACGGTTCGCAATTCTGTGCAGATATGGCGGTACAAAACGTTATCGGCGACTCGTTCCGAGGTGCTACATGGGTAAGTATCCACAACGGCGGTGGCGTTGGTTGGGGAGAAGTAATCAACGGCGGATTCGGAATGGCTATTGACGGAACAACTGAGGCAGACCGCAGAATAAGCAATATGCTTTATTGGGATGTTAACAACGGAATCTCAAGAAGAAGTTGGGCAAGGAACGAAGGTGCAATGTTTGCCATAAAACGTGCAATGGATATGAACCCTAATCTGACTGTAACCATGCCGAACTTGACCGACGACGCACTTATCAATTCTTTGTTTTAAAGATAAACAAAAATAACTGATAATAATTAAAGCGGACTGATGAAACAAAATCTTCAGCCCGCTTTTGATTTCATCTTTTTTATAATTAAATCCGTCAATTTAATAAATAATCTCCGCTCAAGCACGCCTCATTTCCGCCCAATCAGCCCTCACCATCGCCTGGTGGCATTTCCCCGCCGCCCCATCGCAAAAGAGTCTCAAAAAAACCCTTTTTTTAATGTAAAAAAATAGTTTTTTTGAGTGAAAAAAAGGGTTTTTTTGAAATTCTTTGCGCAAGGGGCGGAAAAATATTGCCATTTGGCAGAGAAAAATTATAAAAGGGCGAAATTTAAGTGCGAATGAGAGGAAATAAAAGCCCCAAAACACATAATAAAAAGAGGTGTATTCAGTATTTTGCCGAATACACCCTCTTTAAAACATCAATGCCCGTTATTTAATTATCAATTTCTTGGTTGCATCTCCGACTTTAATATAATAAACTCCGCTTTGCCAACCACTGATATCAATATTGGATTTTTGAGATTGGATATTGGATTTATAAACCACCTGTCCTTTGTTGTTAAAGACAGTTACATCTCCGTCAATTCCTTGTATTGTAACAGTAGAAATGCCTGTGTGGCTCACACTTGCAGGGTTTGGATAGACGGAAATATTATTATTCTCCGCAATATCTTCTATTCCGCTGTCGGAAGTTGTATCTTCTTCCGCTTCAAATCCTGTTATTGAACAATCTTCGCTTATGTTAAAGTTTTTCCAAGCGTCCGCTGCCGAATATGCGTCCGCTCTTTTGCAAGCAACATACAGATTCATAGATGCAGGTACGTCATTGAATGTAGGATAAGTTATTGAGTCGTCGTCTTCAAAAGCAGGTAATTGAGGAGGCAATTCTGCCATACACCACATAGCTTTCAAACCTTTGCAACCGTAGAATGCTCCTCCGTCAATAGTATCTACGCCGTTACCAATTTTAACTGTCTGCAGATTTTCACATTTATAAAACACTCCCGGCTTTATTACCTTTATATTATTAGGTATAGTAATCGTTTCAAGAGACGTGCAACCGTAAAACATTGCGGTATCTATTACAGTTAAACCAGCGGGGATGTTAATTTTTGTAAGAGAAGCGCATTCGTGAAAAGCATTTCTGCCTAAATAAGTAACGCTCTTGCCTAATTTTACTTCTTTTAAGGCTGAACATCCGTAAAAAGCAGTGTTTCCGATGCTTTTAACATTATCAGGTATGATTACTGTGGTTAATGAAGTGCATTCACCGAAAACATATTCGCCGATAAATGTAGTACTGTTCGGTATGCTTATATTTTTTAAAGAAGAACATCCGTAAAAAGCGGCATAATCAATCGTATCAAGATTATCACCTAAAGAAATCTCCAGCAAATTTGTGCAACCCCAGAATGCATAATGGCTGATAACCTTAACATTACTGCCCATCTTTACTTCTTTAAGTCCCGTACAGTCCCGTAATGCTCCTATTCCGAGGATTTCAACACTGTTCGGGATAGTTATACTTGTTAAACCTGTACACCCTCTGAATGCATTGGAGTCAATCAGAGTAACACTGTAAGTTGTTCCGTTATAAGTTACCGATGACGGAATAGTAACTTCACCCGAATAATCGGAGTAATAAACAGAGTCACTTTTATGGTGATAAGTTACACCTACTGTTGAATCTGAATTTATATTGTAATAAATTCCGTCCTTCTCAAAATCGTAAGCGAGCGCATTCACACTCACTATTACCGCAAAGACAAGTGCGATAATTGTTTTTAGTTTGTTTCTCATCATTTTTACATTTTATGATTGCAAAAGTACTAAATGTTTTTTATCAATAGAAAAAATTTATTTATCGTCATAATGACCGTAAGCGGAGATGACTATAACAATTATTTCGGTGTCGCGGATTTCGTAAATCAAACGGTGCTTTTCTGTTATACGTCTTGACCATTGGTTAGTACGATTTCCTTTTAGTTGTTCAGGCTTTCCAGTCCCTGTTTTCGGATGTTCGTAAAGTTCCTTTATGAGTTTAATGACTTTTTTGTAAGCCTAAGGTTCGTTTCTTTTCAAACGAAGAATATCCAACTCCGCTTCCTTTCTGATAAGTAACCTTGTACATATTATAAAGAGTTAAAATATTGTTCCATTTCTTCTGGAGAATCAAAGGTGATGTAATTTCCTTTTTCGTATTCCTCCATACGTCTGTCTATCATAGCAAAAAACTCTTCTTTTGTCATAAGTGTGTCATCTTTAGGAGTTTCTTGCTTGTCTTTTTTCTTGATATACGAACGCAAATCCTTTAATACTTCGGGATTTCTGATGTTTAGAACACTCTTTATAATATCTGTCTGTTGTCTTTCTATTGTTAAAGCCGGCATAATCTGAAATATTTATTGCAAAAGTACGATTATTTATTTTAATGACATAGAAAAATACAAAATTTTCGTAACTTTGCAGACGCATTACAATTATTAATAATCAATAATTAACAAAATAGAAAAATTAAATACAAAAATGAAACAGTTTTTTAAATTCCTTTTTGCCTCGTGTTTAGGTAGTGGCTTGGCAATGATACTTTCGTTTTTCATAATCGTAGGAATCATTACTTCAATGATTGCTTCCGTTTCCAAAAGCAGCGATGACGTTAAGGTAAAAGACAACACAATTTTGGTTATTGACCTTTCCAATCCAGTATATGACCGTGAGATAGAAGACATTTCATCAATGCTTTCCACGGACGGTATAAACAATAAAGCAATCGGCCTTACGGAGTTTATGCAGGTGATAGACAAGGCGAAAAATGACAAAAACATCAAAGCCATAATGCTTAATCTTGCAACATTTCAGGCAAACGGCGTTGCAACTGCACAGGAAATAAGAGAGATATTGCAGGATTTCAAATCAAGCGGAAAAAAGATTTATGCGTATGGCGATATGATTGACCAAAAATCATATTACATTGCAACCGTTGCGGATAAGATTATGGTCAATCCTGCGGGTATGGTTACTTTGTCGGGACTTGGTGGCGAGGTTATGTATTATAAAGATTTGATTACCAAACTTGACATTGACGTTGATTTAATCCGTCCAGTCAGCAACGCCTATAAATCGGCAGGAGAAACATATACGATGAACCATATGTCAGATTCCAACCGCGTTCAGACACGTCAGTATCTTAACTCTATTTGGAGTATTCTGTCTTCACAGATGGCACAGGCAAGAGGTATTGATGAGGTGAAATTCAACGACTTGATTGCATCTTTGCAAGGATTTCTTCCGCAGGATGCGTACAATAATAAATTAATAGATTACCTTGGTTTCAAGTCCGATTATAAAGACACGATAAACAAAGAAGTCATTGCACAGAATAAACTTTCGGCAAAGACAAAGATTAATTACATTGCATACAATAAGTACCGCAAAACGATAACTGATATAAACAAATCACAGAATGAGAATATTGCTATTGTATATGCGTACGGTAATGTCAATCAAGGCAAAGGAAGTGATTTGAGTATAGGCAGCGAAACGGTATGTAAAGCAATTGAGAAAGCGGCTAATAACGACAAAGTAAAGGCTATTGTTTTGAGGGTAAATTCTCCCGGAGGCGATGCCGTAGCCAGCGAACTTATCACCAACGAAGTGATAAAGGCTAAAAAGAAAAAACCTGTCATCGTTTCAATGGGTGATATGGCAGCATCGGCAGGTTATGAAATGTCGTCAAATGCTTCTTACATCGTTGCAAACCAAACAACTATCACAGGCTCTATAGGAGTTTTCGGCGTAATTCCAAACTTCGGTAGAGCGTTGAAGAATAAAATAGGAATAACTTTTGACACGGTGAAAACACATGCTAACAGTAATCCGATAAGTGTATTTACTCCGATGACAGCAGAAGCAAAGGCTATGATGCAACGCAACGTAGAAAATTTCTATACAAACTTTATTACAAAGGTTGCGCAGGGCAGAGGCAAAACTCCTGAATATATCAACACCATTGCAAAAGGCAGAGTCTGGAGTGGTATAGATGCTAAACCGATAGGGCTTGTTGATGAATTCGGAGGACTTAAGAAGGCAATCCAAGTAGCTGCTTCCAAGGCTAATCTGAAATCTTACGGTATTGTTACTTATCCTAAAACAAGAGGAATATTTGATCAGATTGTGGATAACTCTTCTGATGAAGTTAAAATGAAATCTCTGACCAAAGAATTGGGTAAACCTTATACCTTCTTCTTACAATTGAAAGATATAAGCGAAATGCAAGGCGTTCAAATGCGTATGGATTACATCATAAACTTCTGAAAACAATAATCCTATGGTAAGAAAGGTTATAAATGTATTATTTGTTTTCTGCCTGATGTCTGCCCATTATAATACATGGGCATCTGACACGGCTGATACTGCCGCTGCATTTTTTACTTGTGATTTTGAAAATGCCGATCAGAGAAGTTTGTGGCAATTGAAAAACGGTTCGTGTCAAAATAAGTGGTATATAGGACAACCGTCGGATAATCAAAATTATTGTCTTTTTGTTTCTTCTGACGGGAAAGACACTTCTTACAAATCAAGCAGCACTACGATTGTAGCTTATACGGAAATAGATCTACCCTCTTCGGACAGTATTACCTTGGAGATGTATTTGAATGTCGGCGGTGAAGGTTCTGATTATTTAAAAGCGTTTTTGGCTCCTGTTGATGCCGAGTTTCAACCTAACACAACTAAAGAAGCATCAGGTTTTGCAGGAAAATATTACAGCACAAATGCCTTTAAATTTGAGAAAACAGATAATTATTTTATTAACAAACTAAAAAATGCGGAGAAAGTATATGCAAAGGCAGCCAATCCTGCGCCTTGTTCCTCTGCAAAACTGGTATTTGTTTGGCGTAATGACAATAAAACGGAAGAAAACCCTGCGCCTGTTATAGATAATATAGAGTTGAAAGCAAGAATCAGCAGTATTAATAAAACCTTGTGCAAAGGGGAGATTTTAACTCTTAATAACCGCAACGTCAATCAGGCAGGTGTTTACTATGATACAATTATTACCGACGGAGGATGCGACAGTATAATTCAATATAACGTAACCTTTTACGATACATTTGTCGTAAATAAAGATGTAGAAATATGTTCTGACGGAAGTTATGTGCTTGATAACGGTACCGTACTTACAACTTCGGGTGTTTATACCGATAACATGCAGTCAGTCAACGGTTGTGACAGCATAATCGTAATAAATCTTAAAGTAAAAGAGGTATTCGACACAGTAATATATGACACTGTTTGTGCAGGGGGAGTTTATAATAAATACGGATTCTCTCTTACGCAAACGGGCTCTTATTTCGATACGCTTAAACGCACTAACGGTTGTGACAGTATTGTAAATCTCCGCCTGCAAGTCAATAGCGCTTACAATATCACGCATGTGGATACAATATGTAACGGAGAAATATTTGATAAATACGGTTTTAATGTTTCGCAAGCGGGTTTTTATACCGACAGTTTGCTTACTGACGACGGCTGTGACAGCATTATTAACCTGAATCTTAAAGTTAATGATACGCTTATTGCAGATATTTATGACAGTATTTGTTTCGGACAAATATATTCGCAATACGGTTTTACGGAGAGTGAATCGGGCGTGTATACCGATAGTTTGCAGTCAGTTAACGGTTGTGACAGTATTGTTATTCTGCATCTGACGGTAAACCCTGTATATGTGCAGTCCGCAGATTCCGATACAGTGAGAATTTGTCAGGGAGAAAGCGTTGAGTTTTGCGGAAAAACTCTGACAACGTCGGGATATTATGAAGAAAAGATGCAGAATATTTACGGTTGTGACAGCATCAGACACATAACACTAGTAGTCAGCCCCGTATATTGGACTGTAGATTCGGTAACGATACAAAGCGGTGAAAAATACAAGTTTAACGGCAAAACCTATACACAAGAGGGCGTATATACCGATACTCTTACAAGCATTGGCGGCTGCGACAGTATTGTTACACTTCATTTAACAGTATCGTCTTCATTAATCGAAGTATCTGGATTGCAATATATTGAAATATTTCCTAATCCTGCAACTACTGATATAGAGATTGTTATGCAATCATCTGCAAACAAGGAAATTATAAACATAACTGATATGACGGGAAGGTTGGTTAAGACCGTTCAAATACTTGCAAACCAGTCTAAAACGAGGATTGATGTCAGCGATTTGCCTAAAGGATCTTATATTTTGCGGATTTCAGACAATAAAACCGTTTTTGAAAGGACTGTGATTATACAATAATATTTTATTTACATAGCATAAAAAATTAAAACGGCGCTTTATTTTAACCAAGCGCCGTTTCATTTTACTGACGTGCGAAGAAAATTTACTGACGTGCGATAAAAATTTATTGCTATGCGGTGTTATTACAATATAGCGTTTTTTGTGCTGTTTGTATCCGCATGGTAAAAGATTTTGAAATGTCATTAAAATTTTATAAATTTGCAATCTAAATTTGATAAGAGATGACGGATTTTACACATTTGCATGTACATACGCAATATTCGGTTTTAGACGGTGCATGTAATATTAAGAAGTTGGTACACAAGACAAAAGATTTGGGAATGGACACTTTGGCCATTACGGATCACGGCGCAATGTACGGAGTCTTGGAATTCAGAAACACATGCGTTAAAGAGGGTGTAAAACCTGTGATTGGCTGCGAAATGTATGTCGTACCCAATGACAGGTTCAATAAAGATGAAGGAAGGGGACACCATCTTATTTTATTGGCAAAGAATATTGTGGGCTATCAAAATCTTATCAAGTTGGATTCTTTGGGTTTTGATCCGAAAGCATTCTACTATAATTCGCGTATTGACAAGAAATTGTTATTTGAGCACAGCGAAGGATTGATTTGTTCTTCTGCCTGTGTGGCCGGAATAGTTCCCCGATTGTTGTATGCCAATAAAATTTCCGAAGCGGAGAAGGTTGCATCGGAGTATAAGGAGGTTTTCGGGGATGATTACTACATAGAATTGCAGAATTTCTGCGGTAAGAATGAGATGCAGGACGATGTAAATCCTAAATTGATTGCTTTGGCCGAGAAATTGGATATTAAATTGGTTGCAACCAATGACGTACACTTTATAAACAAAGAAGATTATTACGCACACAAGATACTTATCTGTTTGTCTACGGGTCAGAAGATGAGCAGCTATACAAAAATGGCGTATTCGGGCGAAGAGTATCTCAAAAGCGGAGAAGAAATGGCGGAATTGTTTAAAAACGTTCCGCAGGCAATCGCTAATACGAGGGAAATAGCTGATAAGATTGAAGTGTACGAGTTGGAGCGCGGACCGATATTGCCTGTATTTGATATTCCGCAGAGTTTCGGAAAAATAGAAGATTATTACCAACAATACAGCGAGGAGGGAATTAAGCAGGAATTGTTTAAAGGTCTTTGTGATAGGGGTAAAATATCCGATCAGGCAACGGATGAAGAAAAAAAGCAAGCCGTAGAGAAAAGTTTGCAGGACAAAGGCGGTTATGATAAGATGGTAAGAACCAAATTTGACTTTGCTTACCTTAAATATCTTACATACAAAGGTGCGGAAAAGCGTTACGGAGATCCTTTACCAGACAATGTAAAGGAACGTATCGATATGGAGCTTGACACAATAGAGTGGATGGGATTTCCGGGTTACTTTTTGATTGTGCAGGACTTTATTAATTACAGCAGGGACAATCTGGATGTTATAATAGGACCCGGCCGTGGATCGGCAGCAGGCAGTGTGGTTGCTTATTGTTTGGGTATAACACAGATTGAGCCGATGAAATACGATTTACTTTTTGAACGTTTCCTTAATCCTGACCGTATTTCACTTCCTGATATTGACGTGGATTTTGATGACGAAGGCCGCGGCAGGACGTTGCGCTACGTTCAGCAGAAATACGGTGCTTCCCACGTTGCCCAGATTACCACTTTCGGTACGATGGCTGCAAAGATGAGTATAAAGGACGTTGCACGCGTTTTGGAGATGGACATTCCTGATTCCAACCGTTTGGCAAGTTATGTGCCTACACGTCCTGGTATAACATTGGAGCAGGCATTGAAAGAATCTCCCGAGTTACAACAGACGCTTAACAACGGAACCGATCTGGAAAAGAAAGTCCTTAAATATGCCATGGATTTGGAAGGATCTATAAGAAGTACGGGTGTTCATGCCTGCGGAGTTATTATAGGACCTGATGATATAAGCAATTATGTGCCTGTAGCCAAACCTAAAGACAGTGAGATGATGGCGGTGCAGTTTGAAGGCAAATTGATTGAAAGTGTAGGCATGATAAAAATGGACTTTTTAGGTTTGAGTAACCTTTCCATTATTAAAGATGCTTGCGAAAATGTATACAAATCACGAGGCATAAAGGTAGATATTGACAATATTTCATTGGAAGACAAAGAGACTTTGGACTTATTTGCACAGGGGAACACCACGGCAACATTCCAGTTTGAAAGTGAAGGGATGAAGACGCATTTGCAAAATCTTAAACCCGACAAGTTTGAGGATTTGATAGCAATGAATGCCCTTTACCGTCCGGGACCTATGGCTTATATTCCTGATTTTATTAAACGTAAACACGGGGAAGCCAAAATAGAATATGCGTTTCCGCAAATGGAGCAATACCTGAAAGATACTTACGGCATTACCGTATATCAGGAACAGGTAATGCAGCTTTCACGTCTTCTTGCCAATTTTACAAGAGGTGAAGCCGATACTTTACGTAAGGCTATGGGAAAAAAGAAGATGGATGTAATGGCTAAAATGAAAGCGAAGTTTGACAAAGGATGTGCGGAAAACAATCTTGATAAAGAAAAGACGGAAAAAATCTGGAATGATTGGGTTGAATTTGCTAAATATGCGTTTAATAAGTCCCATGCTACATGTTATGCATACGTTGCATTCCAAACGGGTTACCTTAAAGCCCATTATCCTGCCGAATACATGTCCGCCGTACTTACCCATAATGCGAATAACATCAAGAATATTACCGAGTACATAGGGGATTGTTTAAAGCATGATATTGCTGTATTGGGACCGAATATAAACGAATCCGACGTTAATTTCATGGTAAACAAAAAAGGACAGATATTGTTCGGACTGAATGCCATAAAAAGTTTAGGCGAACAAGTTGCCGAAACGATTATTAAGGAACGCAGAGAGCACGGCGATTATAAATCCGTTGAGGATTTCATAATGAGAAATATCGGTGTTACAAACCGTAAGGCTATAGAATCATTGGTGTTAAGCGGAGCGTTTGATTGTTTTGAGAATGTAGACCGTGCCCAATATTTGGCAAAGGTTGATGACAAAACCGATACGGATTATCTGGATAAACTGATTAAATACTGTAATAAGAAGAAGGAGAGGGAAAACTCCTCACAGGTATCATTGTTCGGCGGAGACGAAGCGATAGAAGAAACCGCCGTTGCATTGCCGCAATGCGAGCCTATGAGTTTGTTGGAGAAGTTAAAAAACGAACGGGATATGATAGGATTCTATGTTTCGGGCCATCCGTTGGATAATTATGCTGATGAAGTGAAATCTTTTGCCAACACATCGCTTGCAGAGATGCAGGATTTGCAGTCAATGTATGAAAAGAACAAAAAATCAGTATCCTTTGTCGGAATAATAACCAAAGCCGTAACTTCTACCGGTAAGAACGGTAAGCAATACGGACGGTTTACCCTTGAAGATAAAGACGGCGAGTATGACGTTATGCTATTCGGCAAAGATTTTCTTACTTACAATCAATTCTTGAGGGAAAATATATACGTATATGTTAAAGGCAGGGTAGCACCTTCGGATTACGTATCGCCCAACAGTTCAAAGGCTGAAATACGTTTCCAATTGGAGAAAGTGGAGTTATTGGAAGATATGTTCAAGAATTATGCGACGGGAGTAAAGATTAAAGTTGAAAGCAAAGAATTGTCAGAAGATTTTGTTACCGACATTACTTCCGTAGCCAAACGGCATAAAGGTAACGGCGAAGTGACGTTTATTGTGTTTGACAGCAAGAATGACGTACAGGTAACGCTTGAAAGCAAAAAGCATAAGGTTGATATAACGTCCTTTATCGCAGATTTGAAACCTATGGTGCGAAAAGGGCAGATTTATGAATATACCGTACAGACCAGAACAGTTTAATGCAAAAATATATACCGCTTAATATTGTCAAGGAAGCAGCATTGAGGGAAGGTTTTTGTGATTGCGGTGCGGCAAGGATTGAAAAACTTGACTTAACTGCGTTTAAAGGCTGGATTGCAATGGGTTATAATGCCTCTATGTCGTATCTGGAGAATTATATGGATAAGAGAGAAAATCCTGCATTGCTGTATGAAAATTCAAAGACAATATTTTGTTTCCTAATGTCTTATAATGATGAACCTGTAGATAAGAATCACCGTTATAAGATTGCGTTATATGCCCAAAGAAGGGATTATCATCATGTTATAAAGCAAAAATTAAACAATATTATATCTCTTTTGCAATCGCACTTCCCTGATTTGCAGGCTAAAGCATTCGTAGATACGGCTCCTGTTAAAGAAAGGGATTGGGCGGTTAAATGCGGTTTGGGTTGGAAGGGAAAAAATTCTCTTTTGGTTACACAAAACTTTGGTAACAAGGTATTTATAGGCGAAATATTGTGCAATTATACTACGGATTATGCACAAGAGGTTAAAAGCCATTGCGGTAATTGCAATAAATGTTTGACATCATGCCCCAATGGGGCAATCCTTCCTAACGGAAACATAAATGCCAACCTTTGTATATCATATCAAACTATTGAAAACAAGGAAGATATACCCGAAAATATCAATTTACAGAATTATATCTACGGTTGTGATATTTGCTTGAATGCTTGCATCTGGAATAATAAAGCAAAGCCGGCGGAGATACAGGATTCAGATGTTAGAAATCTTGTTTGCAGTATGTTAGACAAGATAGAGAATGGCGGAGACTTTAAAGAAGAGTTTCAAAAATTAAGAAAATTATCGCCGATGGACAGAATAAAATACACAAAACTGTTATCGAATATAAGACACGTTGAAAGCAAAAATTAATGTGCGAGATTATTTTACTGATCTCGCACATTAATTTTTTATTCTGCGATATTAATTTTGTTTAAAATCTTATTCCGAACGTAGCTTGAATCAAATGCTTTTTGGTATCTATTTTTGCAGCGTTGTTATCCGCATACCAAACGCCTGTATTGTCGTCATAGATGTCGTAAGACTTGTATTTGCTGTCCGAACATTTGCCGTAAGCATACGCTAAATCAAAGCTGAAGATTTTTCCTCTGTAACCTACGCCGCAGGTTATGTAATTCCATGCTCCGTTGTTTATGTCTTTGCTGTCATAAGGATTGCCAAAGGAAGCATATCCCAATCTGCCGCGCAATGTTCCGTATTTAATTTCGCCTCCTAACCGCAAAGTGCTTGCACCGGAGAAGTTGTTTTCTATAGATGTGTTAAGGGTGTTTTCAAACAGCGGTTCATTGTCCAAAGTTATTAACATACTGCCGTAGTCTGCATATTCGTAATCTACGCTTAATGTTCCCTGAACTTTATCCTTTGCTCCGCCTAAAATAACTGCGGCACTGGTTATAAATCTCCACGGAGACTGCATGCTGTAAGAGAATGTATTGAACCAACCTCCAGCAGTCCATCTCTCGGAAATTGTTTGGTTGTAATCATCATCTACATTATACCAAGTAGGTGTATGAACGGCAACGCCTAATCTCAACCACTGTACGGGACGTGCTATTGCACCGAATTTTAAGTTGATACCCGATACGCTTAACTTCTGTTCCTGATAGTAAGTATAGTTGGAAGGTGTTCCGCTGCTTGTTATTTCTTCGGTGAAAGTATTTTTGCAGGTATAATCACCGAAAGGAATGCCTATGGTCATACCTAAATAAAGCCAGTTTTCGTAATTGGTACTTAAGGACATGGAGAACTCATTCAAATAACCGCTTTCCCTGACCGTGCGTATCTGACGGAAGGTTCCGTTATCATAAGTTGATGACATGATGTAGGTTGCCGTGTCAAAATCTATCACACCCGATTGGTACCAATCATCTGCCAAAAGACCGTTTACATCTACATCACCGGTTATCTTGTTGGTGTAAGCGTCTATCAGTTGAGGTTCAACGTTGTCATATACAAAAGAAGAAGACAGGTTGTCCCTTACAATTTTTTTGCGGTTATTGAAATTCATCAAGCGGTTAATGCCGAAGGAAAGTTGAAAGTGGCGGAAAGAATTCTTGGTTCCGTTGTTGAAATCGAAAACCATTCCCAAGTTTCCGTAATTGAATGTAGGGTGGGAATCTTTTGATTTCAATCCGTTGATAGTTGATTGGGAAGAAACGGCATCCAATCCCAAAGAGAAGGTCATTTCATTGCTGCGGTATAGTCCCAATCCTGCAGGATTGTAATGTGCAGACATAATATCGCCGCCTAAAGCTCCTGTTGCACCTGCTTTTCCTATATATGCTGCCGTTCCGTTCATGCCGTATTGGCTGAAATAAAGCGGAAATGTCTCACTTTGTGCGTTTGCACCCCAATAAGTTAAGACTCCTAATGCCAAAACAAATAGTTTTTTCATTTTATTTTGCGTTTAAAATTTCTTATAATAACTTTTAGCCTTTATTTTTATTGTATTCGTTGCGTTAAATTTATCTTCTGCCGCCTCTTGAAGATGATGAGCCGCTTCTGCCCATTGAAGACGAAGATGAACGGGAAGAAGACATGGAAGAACTTCTTGAAGAAGATGATGAGCGTGAAGATGATGCCGTACTTTTGGAAGGAGATGACAGACTGCGAGAACGGTTCATGCTTTTGTTCATATCGGCAGAGCGTACCGTATTATTGTTTCTGTAAGTGTTGGAACTTCTTTGTTGACGCTGTACGGCAGGAGTGTAAGTCCGTCTTTGCGGTTGGTTGTTTACCGCATTGTTGCGGCTGTTTATATTGTTTTGTCTTGTTATTGAAGAATTGCCGTTTGTAGCAGATGTATTGCCGTTTCGTTGCAATGGTTTTTGCAGACGGTTTTGTGTTCTTGAAATTGTGTTGCGTGAGGACGGCGTGCTTGTTCTTGAGATAGTGTTGCTGTTTCCTCTTGCAGTGTTATTGTTACCGAATCTTTGATTATATCTTTCTCCGAAAGTTTGGTTTGTATTGCCTCTTGAGATACCGGAGTTGTTTCTTGTTCCTGTTGTATTACCCGAAGCATTTGCCCTTGACAATAATCCTCCTTCATGTTGCGGACGGTAAAATCCCGAATTGCGGTCATGCGAATTATAGTAGTGCGGGTTATATGCCCAATGTCCGTGATGAGGTCCGCCGTACCATCCCCAGTTATAGCCATACCATCCGTGGTGCCATCCCCACCAATCGCCGTACCATCCGTAATGATGCCAAGGATTCCAACCCCATCCCCATGTGAAGGAATAAGAAGGCCACCACCAGCGGTATCCTAAATATATACTCGTACCCCAAAGAAGCGGATCCCTGTCATACCAATACATATTAGTATAGTAGTCGTCGTAATATCCGTAAACCGGAGCCGGATCATGGAAACGGTGCAAACGTGCAGTGTAAGCATAGTCATAATAGTCGTCCATATCAAAATCATCATTCAATACAGTATCGGAAGTTACCTCCGTATTTATTTGTTCCGTGTATTGTTTAGGTTGATGTTTGAAACGCGGGTCTTGATATACCTGACGGCCTTGCTGACGAGCGAAGTTTTGTTCTTCAAACGCTATTTGTTCGTCATCGGCATAGATATCGTCATAACTTGTTAACGTTCCTTCGACTCCGCATGAATTAAGCACCAATGCAGCTGTTGCAACCGTAAAACAAAGTGCCAGATTCCTAAAATTTAATATTTTCATAAAAATAACCTCCTTAAATTCTTTTAGATAGTTCAACTTTTTGTATCTTTGCAACGTCTTTTCAAAAAAGTACTATGCGAAAAGATAATTATTAACATATTATTAACAAAAACTATACCAAAACGCAATAATATAATGGCAAAAGATTTTGTAACGAGAAGCGAAAATTATTCAGAATGGTACAATGAACTTGTAGTAAGAGCTGATTTAGCGGAGAATTCATCGGTAAGAGGTTGTATGGTAATAAAGCCTTACGGCTATGCAATATGGGAAAAAATGCAGCATACGTTGGACAGAATGTTCAAAGAGACAGGACACCAAAACGCATACTTTCCTTTGTTTATTCCAAAGTCATTTTTCGAAAAGGAAGCTGAACATGTGGAAGGTTTTGCCAAAGAATGTGCCGTTGTAACCCATCACCGTTTGGCTAAAAACCCTGAAGGCAACGGTCTTATACCTGATCCTTCGGCTAAATTGGAAGAAGAACTTATCGTAAGGCCTACTTCCGAAACTATTATATGGGATACTTACCGCAAATGGATAAAATCCTACCGTGATCTGCCTATTTTGTGCAACCAATGGGCAAATGTAGTACGTTGGGAGATGAGAACGCGTATGTTTTTGCGTACTGCCGAATTTCTTTGGCAGGAAGGACACACTGCACACGCAACAAGTGAGGAAGCAGAGGCTGAAACAATCAAGATGATGCACGTTTACGCCGATTTTGCCGAGAAATATATGGCTATGCCTGTGATCAGAGGCGTTAAAAGTGCCAACGAAAGATTTGCAGGTGCTGTTGAAACCTATTGTATCGAAGCAATGATGCAGGACGGTAAGGCTTTGCAGGCAGGAACTTCGCATTTCTTGGGACAAAACTTCGCAAAAGCATTTGACGTTAAGTTCTTATCCAAAGAAAACAAGTTAGAATACGTATGGGCAACCTCTTGGGGCGTTTCAACCCGCTTGATGGGAGCGTTAATCATGACACACTCCGACGACAACGGCTTGGTATTGCCTCCATATCTTGCACCGATACAGGTAGTCATCGTCCCTATTTATAAGACAGACGAAGAAAAAGCCCAAATTGACGAAATTGCCGGCAATGTTATCTCCTCTCTGAAGGCACAAGACATATCCGTAAAATATGACGACGATGAAAAGACCAAACCGGGCTGGAAATTCAACGAATATGAGTTCAAAGGTGTACCTGTCCGCATAACATTGGGTGCAAGAGATTTGAAAGAAGACAAGGTTGAGGTCTTCAGACGCGACACCTGCGAAAAGGAAATAATACATAAGGATGAAATTGTTTCAAAGTGCGAAACTCTTTTGAAAGATATTCAGGAGAATTTATTTAAAAAGGCGTATGATTTGCGTCAAAGCATGACCCGCAACGTTGATACGTGGGAAGAATTCAAACAAGAGATAGAAAAAGGCGGATTTTTGATGTGCCATTGGGACGGAACACCTGAAACCGAAGAGAAAATCAAAGAAGAAACCAAGGCCACCATACGTTGTATTCCTTTGGATGCACCTGAAGAAGACGGTAAGTGTATTTACAGCGGCAAGCCGTCCAAACGCAGAGTTGTTTTCGCAAGAAATTACTAACCATAAATCATAAAAAATAACATATTGTTATCTGTTAAAGATTAACGCCGTTTTTATTTTTTAAAAACGGCGTTTTAATTTACTGACATCGCAGAATAATTTACTGACATCGCAGAATAATTTACTGACATCGCAGAATAATTTACTGACGTCGCAGAATAATTTACTGGCGTCGCAGAATAATTTACTGACGTCGCAGATTATTTTTACGGGACGATGTAATATTAAAAAACGGCGTTGAAAAGGTTTTTTAAACCGACGGATTGATGATTTTAGATGTGATTTTCCGAAAATTATATTGTTGAAAACTTTTTTAAGTTGCCGTTTTTGTGAAACATAACGCTTAAACAATTAAAAATCATAAAAAAATAATTTTATAATCCGTGTAACTTTTTTTGTAAAATCACGTAAGATTGGGATAAATAGGAAAAAAAAGTAAAAATTAGGGAATAATTGGACTTTTTTTAGTAAATTTGCAACGATTTTGTAAGTTTAAAGGAAATTTAAAGAAGATGTCATTGTTAGTAGGCGTGGAATATTGCAAAACGGATGCCCAAGGCAGATTTAAAATGCCTGCAGCCATTAAGAAGCAGTTGGATATTGCTTCCGACAACCGTTTCTTTATCCGCAAAAGTATATACAATGATTGCCTTGAAATCTTTACTTACGCCAATTTTCAGCAGGAAGTGAGTTTTTTAAACGGGAATTTGAATCTTTATGATCCTGATTCAAAAAAACTTTACCGCCGTTTCATAGAAGGAAACATGTTGGAAATGGATTCTTTCGACCGTTTGCTTATCCCCGATGCAATGAGGACTGCGGCACATTTGACGAAAGATATAGTAATCATAGGTTCGGGAAATTTCCTTGAGGTTTGGGATAACCAAACTTACAAAAAGGTCAGCGAAGATAACTTCGATTATAAACAAGTTGCCAAAAATTTACTTTCAAAAGCCAATGTCCGACAGTCAGATTAAACCTTATCATGTTCCGGTATTGCTAAACGAATGCCTTGAGGGATTGAATATCAATCCTGACGGTATTTATTTGGATTTAACCTTCGGCGGCGGCGGTCATTCACGTGCCGTATTGGACAGATTGAGTGACAAAGGGCAGTTGTTTGCGTTTGACAAAGATAAAGATGCACTTGACAATGCTATTGACGATGACCGTTTCTGTCTTATAAATGCGGACTATTCCGAGATGACCAAACAATTGCGTATGTACCGCATTACACAAGTTGACGGAATACTTGCCGATTTGGGAATATCTTCACATCAGATAGATACCTCGCAAAGGGGATTTTCTTTCCGCAGCGATGCTCCTTTGGATTTGCGTATGAATACTGACAATGCGTTTACGGCAGCTGACGTTGTGAACTCTTATACGCAGGAGCAGCTTTCAAAATTGTTTTTTACATACGCCGAAATTCCCAATGCGAAACAGGTGGCAAAGGCGATATGCAAAAAACGTGATGAGCAATATATAGCCACTACGGCGGAACTTTGCTCTGCGGTCAAAACACTTACAAAACCTAATATTGAGAATAAATTTTTCGCCAAGATATTTCAGGCTTTGAGAATAGAGGTTAATGATGAATTGGCTTCGCTTGATAGTATGCTTATGCAGTGTGAAGGACTTTTAAAACCCAAAGGGCGTTTGGTTATCATATCTTACCATTCTTTGGAAGACAAAAAGGTGAAGCAGTTAATACGTAGCGGTAATACGGAAGGTAAGACCGAGAAAGATTTCTACGGCAATGTCAATACGCCTTACATACCCGTTACCCGTAAACCCATAACACCGGGTGAAGAAGAATTGTTACAAAATACAAGAAGCAGAAGTGCCAAATTGAGAGTGGCGGAGAAAAAATAAAAAGTGATATGAGTATAGCGAGAAATATATTTAACGGAACATTTCTGCAAAAGATAACAAGTAAGAATCTTTTGTTTATAGCAACAATAGTCGTATTGCTTTCAATATACATAGCATTAAGGTATAATTGTTATTCTACGATAAGAAGCATTAACAAGCTTGACAGGGAAATAACAAACCTTAAAGCCAGAAGCGTAGAGATGAAAAGTATATATCAGAATACTATTTCAATGCATCAGTTAAGCGAAAAACTTTCGCAAAGAGATATAGGAATAAGTAAGGAAGAAGTGAAAGACATCATCATTATTAAATAGTAAGATGGCGGGATTTGACAAAAATATTAAAATAATAGTACCTTTATTATATTGGCTGTTTATAGTAGCCTTTATAATAATTTTTGTCAAAACTATAATCCTTAAGACAAGTGATAAAGATGTTTTTACTGTAATAAATGATGAGCGTTTGGTACAGAAGCGTCCGTTTGATGCACCGCGCGGCAATATATTTTCATACGACAATACTACGGGCGAATTGCTTTTGTTGGCTTCAAACGAAATAAGGTATGACGTTTATTTGGATTTGGGTATAGGAAGAGTGAATGCGGCAGGCGAAAGGGAGAAAATAGATTGGGTGATAGCCGATACGTTATGGAAAACCAAACTTGACACACTTTCTTCATTGCTGGCAAGCAGATTTAAAACAAGAAACAAAACTGAATGGAAAGCATATTTGCAGCAGAACAGAAGCAAACAGAACAGAGGTACCTTAATTGCCAAGATGGCTTCACAGGAAGATCTGGATACGTTAAGACATTTTAGAATGATACGCAATGCCGTTGCCGCAGATTTGAAGTATAAACGCGTATATCCTTATAATGACATGGCAAGACGTACAATAGGTATAGAATACATAGATAACGGCGTGGAAAAACGTAACGGTATAGAAGGATATTACGCACAGACACTAAAGGGCCGTAAAGGCAAACGGTTGGAAAGAAACATAGCGCCGGGATTGTGGATTCCGGTAGACGATACGTTGGAAATAAAACCTAAAAGCGGCAGAGATATTATAACGACATTGGATATTCCTTTGCAGGAATTGGCGGAAACGGCATTGAAAAAGTGTCTTGACAGTAATGATGCAAGGGAAGGAACGGTTATTTTGATGGAAACCAAGACGGGTTTTGTAAAGGCATTGGCTTCTTTCACAAGAAAAGCGGAGCATGTGTATTATGAAGACCGTAATATAGCGGTAGGCTCTACATATGAACCGGGCAGTACGTTTAAGACGGTTACAGCCATGATGCTTTTGGATAAAGGATTTTGTGATACTTCTATATCGGTTCCTACGGGTATGAAAGAATTTGCAGGAGCATCCAAACCAATATATGACGTAAATAAAAAGGGACCGGACAAACAGGTTTCATTAACCCGTGCAATGGAAATTTCTTCCAATGTCGGTATCAGTGCTTTGGTTTATGATTATTACGGACACAGTTCAAAACAAAGACAACAGTTTGCAGAGGATTTGCAAAAATATTTTGATTATAAAAAATTGGATTGTGATATAGACGTCCACGAACCTATGCCTAAAATCGGTTCAAGTTATTATCCCGATGATTTGCTCCGCATGTCTTTCGGATATGTTACCTCCATGACGCCGTTACAATTGCTTACATTCTATAACGGTATTGCAAACGGAGGCACGGTTATGAAACCTATATTCGTAAGAAGTATAATGCAGGACGGACAAATAATAAAGAATTTCGCACCTGTTGAATTAAAGAAACAAATGTGTAAACCAGAGACGTTAAAACAGATACAGGATATATTAAGACGCGTTGTTCTTTACGGTACAGGACGCAGGCTTAAGTCTGCATCGTACGGTATTGCGGGAAAAAGCGGAACTGCCGAAGTAAATTATTCCAAGGGTGATGTGGAAAGTAAATACCGTTTGCACAGAGCGTCTTTTGCCGGATATTTTCCTGCAGACAATCCGCAATATTCTTGTATTGTTGTAATATCCGAACCTAAAGGCGGAGTAACCCATGGCGGAGATTTGGCAGCACCCGTATTCAGGGAAATAAGCGACAGGGTTATGGGAGTTAATGCCCAAAAGACAGAGATAATTTCCGACAATAAGACGGTAAACAGTCAAAGTGCGTTTGTAAATACAAACAAAACAAAAGTAAACCGATTGGTTGACAGACAGGCACAGATAAATGAGGCTTTGTTATCAGACGTTGTTCCTGACGTAAGAGGTTGGAGTTTGACAGATGCCGTCTATACATTGGAGAAATTAGGATATAAGGTGTCGTTTACAGGATACGGGAACGTGGTATCCCAAAGTATTAAACCGAATACCGCAATCGGTAAAGACAAACATATAAAACTTACGCTTAAACATCAATAGAAAGATGAAGACATTACAGAATATATTGACAGGAGTTGATTATATAAAAATAATTCATGACAATCCTTCGGCACAAATCAAGGATATTGCATTCGATTCACGTAAGGTAAACGCAGATTGTCTTTTTGTTGCCGAGAAAGGAGAACTTACCGACGGACATCTTTATATTGATAAAGCAATACAAAGCGGAGCAAAAGCAATCGTATTGGAAGATGAATCCTATATCGGCAATAATTCAGCGGTTACATATATTATAGTAAAATCTTCTTCGTTTGCATTGGCACAAATAAGCCGCAATTTTTTTGACAATCCTTCTACAAAATTAAACCTTATCGGTGTTACGGGAACTAACGGAAAGACAACGACAGTTACATTGTTGTATGAATTGTTTACACGCCTTGGATACAAATGCGGCAAAATTTCCACCGTGGAGAATATTATTGTAGACAAGGTTCTGCCGACTCAAAGAACTACACCTGACAGTATAACGCTTAATTCATTGTTGCACGAAATGGTATTGCAAGGCTGTCAATACGTATTTATGGAAGTAAGTTCGCATTCAGTTGTCCAAAACCGTATTGCAGAACTGAAATTTACGGGAGCGGTATTCAGTAATATAACTCTTGATCATTTGGATTACCATAAAACATTTGCGGCATACATCAAGGCAAAGAAGAAATTCTTTGACGATTTGCCTGATACGGCATTCGCATTGACTAACACGGATGATAAAAACGGCGAAGTGATGTTGCAAAACACCAAAGCCAAACGTTATTCTTATTCATTGCAAAGTGCAAAAGCTGATTTTAAAGCAAAGATTCTGGAATCTTCTTTCGAAGGCACGGATCTGATGATAGACAATAAGGAAGTATTTGTCCCTATGGTCGGCAGGTTCAATGCTTATAATTTATTAGCAGTTTATTCCGCTGCGGTATTGTTAGGAGCGGATAAAACTGAAGTGTTGCGTAATATTTCGTTATTAAAAGCCGCTAAAGGCAGATTCGAAATTTACCGTTTGCAAAACGGAGCCTACGGAATAATTGATTATGCCCATACTCCCGATGCTGTGGAAAATGTATTGAATACTATAAATAATTGCAGAACGTCATTGTCTCAAAGAATATTTACGGTTATCGGTTGCGGAGGAAACAGAGATAAAACCAAACGTCCGTTGATGGCTCAAATATCTTATAAATTAAGTGACGTACTTGTGCTTACAAGCGATAACCCGCGCGATGAAAATCCAGAGGATATTATTAATGATATGAAAAAAGGATTGGAGAGCGCAGAGTATGGTAATGACAGTTTGAAAAAAGGCAACACTGAAACTTCAATGACCGACTCTAAACAAATATTCTCCGTTACCGACAGGCGGGAAGCGATAAAGATTGCGGTGGCATTGGCAAAGAAAAACGACATTATATTGATTGCGGGCAAAGGACATGAAAATTATCAGGAGATTTGCGGAGTTAAACACCATTTTGACGACAAGGAAGAACTGATGAAATATATGTAAAAATTTTTAAGGCTTAAAAAAAAATTAAAACGGCGTATTAAAAAAATAAAACAGCGTTTTAATTTAACGAAACGGCGTTTTATTTTGATGTGATGTAAAACATTTAAGATTAATAGATTAAAAGATATGTTATATTATTTGTTTGATTGGTTGGACAGAGAGTTTGATTTTCCCGGAGCGGGAGTTTTTCAGTACATATCATTCCGTGCTGCAGCGGCTGTGATATTGTCATTGCTGATAACGATAGTTTTCGGCGGCAAACTCATAAATGTGCTTAAAAAACAGCAGATAGGCGAGACCGTAAGGGATTTGGGTTTGGCAGGTCAGAAAGAAAAAGAAGGAACTCCTACAATGGGCGGACTGATAATACTTATGGGTATTCTTATTCCGGTATTATTGTTCTGCAGATTGGACAATATATACATTATAATAATGATAATAACCACCGTTTGGTTAGGTCTTTTGGGTTTCAGGGACGATTACATAAAGGTTTTCAAGAAACATAAGGAAGGAATGAGCGGTTGGACGAAGATTGCCGGACAGGTGGCATTGGGAATAGTTGTCGGAAGTATGATGTTCTTCTCACCGAATATAGTAATTAAGGAAAAACAGGACGTAGCGGCATATTCGCAGACCCATAACTTACAGGTGGAGAGTACATACGAGAAGGCAAAACAACAATTCACCAAAGAAAGTGTCCGCAGTACTAAAACGACCATACCGTTTATCAAAGGACACGAATTTGATTACAGCAAAATATTAAAACCCTTTACCGAGGATTACAAAGATTGGGCATGGTTGATTTTTATTCCTATTGTGATACTTATAATCACAGCCGTAAGTAACGGAGCCAACCTCACGGACGGAATTGACGGTTTGGCAACGGGTACAAGTGCTGTGATAGGGTCTACTCTCGGCATATTGGCGTGGGTAAGCGGTAATATAATTTTTGCAAACTACCTTAATATAATGTATATACCCAATATAGGAGAATTGACCATATTTATAGCGGCGTTTGTCGGTGCAACGGCGGGATTTCTTTGGTATAACACCTATCCTGCACAGGTATTCATGGGAGATACGGGCTCTTTGAGTATAGGAGGTATAATAGCCGTTTTGGCAATTCTTATAAGGAAAGAATGGCTGTTGCCTATACTTTGCGGAATATTCCTTATAGAAAGCGTAAGCGTGATGATGCAGGTGTCGTATTTCAAGTTCACCAAACGTAAATACGGGGAAGGAAGAAGAATCTTCCTTATGACGCCCATACACCATCATTTCCAAAAGAAAGGTTGGCATGAAAGCAAAATCGTTCAGCGTTTCTTTTTGATAAGTATAATTTTGGCAGTGGTAACGATAATAACTTTGAAATTAAGATAAAACAACATTAACGTAATTATGACAATAGAAGAATTGGCATCGCAGCAAACAAATGCGAACTATACAATCGGGGCACAAAGAACGTATGATAATATACGGCAGATGCGTAATGCCGCCCTTATGCGTGGTTTTTTGTGCAGGAAAAATGAAAATACGGCAAAGAAAATAGCAACCGTAGGCGGTATTGATTATATTGATGCTACGCAGGTGGGCAATCTTAATTCTGCATGGCTTTTGTTTGAAAAGATAACAAAGAATATAATATGGATTCTTAATTCCGAGGGTGTTTCCGAGCGTGAGATAAAAAAGATAAGCAATACTCTTAACGGTAAAATAAAGAAAATAATCCTTACTTCGGATAAAGAAGAAGATATTTTGCAGAGTGTGTTATTTGCAAGCGGCATTGCAAGCAACGATGACTGCGTTGTGTTTACGTCGTTTGATAAGAACCCTCAAAGCAAGCATAGAAAAGCGGAAATATATTCGCAAACTGTGTTTTCAATGTAAGGCAATAAACATATATAATGTATAAATAAATTGAAAATCGTAAGATCTAAAATATTACAAGGGGATAAGATAATTTGGAGTGTATACATTCTTTTTATCTTTATAAGTATCGTTGAGGTGTTTTCTTCAATGGGCAAAGAAGTTGCATCAGGCAGTTTCGTGCCAATGCTACGAAGACACTGTTTGTGGCTTTTGATAGGTTTTATATGTTGTTTTATCGCTCATAAGTCAGATTACAGAAAATTGTCAAAATACCTCAACATCCTGCTTGGCGTATCTCTTACATTGATATGTATTCCTTATTTTGCGGCTCTTGTTAAAAATGAACCACTTTCGCTGGCCAGATGGATAAAGATACCGTTTCCTTTAATGAATCTGCAATTCCAACCGTCGGAAATAGCGAAATATGTAATGATCTTCTATATATCTTCAGTCATGGCGTCAAATCAACCGAAGATTGACAGTAAAGAAATATTCTGGCGGTTGATGATACCTTTGGGATTGGTTTGCGGCATAGTGTTTTGGTCGAACTTTTCAACGACTGTGCTTATTTTTGCAACCTGTTTCCTTCTTATGCGGATAGGAGGCGTTAACAAGAAGTATTTATATCTGACTTTAGCGGTATTGATAGTTGTTTTCGGACTGATGTTACTGATGGCATATCTTTCGCCTGATGTCGCCCACAGGGTAGGACGTTTGGGAACGATAGTAAGCCGTACGGAAGGTCATTCGGCAACGGATATTTCCCAGATAACACAGAGCAATCAGGCATTGATGGCAGTTGCTACGGGCGGATTGTTGGGAAGAGGTATTGGTAACAGCATTCAGTCAAGTTTTTTGGAAGAAGGACACAACGATTTTATCTTTTCGATAATTTTGGAAGAAGGCGGAATTTGGTTAGGCGGCTTTATAATTCTACTGTATATAATATTATTGTACCGTATGTTTAAAACAGCAAAGAGCGTTAATGGTTATTTCGGAGCAATGGCTTGTTGCGGAATGGGAATAGTTATTACGCTTCAGGCATTGATAAACATGAGTGTGGCAGTAGGTCTTATACCTGTAACGGGACAGACTCTTCCTTTTATATCTTACGGCGGAACGTCATTTGTGTTTGCAAGTATATTTTTGGGAGTGGTGATTAACATATCCAAAAGGGCTGAAGAAGGCACGGCAAAGGAGGAAAATTTACAGGAAATTACACCTGAAGAAAACGACACGGCGTTTGATGAAAATAAAACGCCTGATTAATTTATTAAAACGGCTGATCAGTAAAATAAAACGACGTTTTAATATCAATCAAACGATGATACGAGAGAATGAATATATAATTAACATAAAATGAGAGCAATAATAAGCGGAGGAGGAACAGGCGGGCATATATTCCCTGCAGTGGCAATAGCAAACGTTATCAAACATCATGATGCGGATGCGCAGATACTTTTTGTAGGTGCCGAAGGTAAGATGGAAATGCAGAAGGTTCCTCAAGCGGGATATAAGATTGTCGGTTTAAAAATAGCGGGATTTCAAAGGAAAAAGCTTTGGAAAAATGTTACTTTGCCTTTGAAGATGCTGCAGTCTTCGCTTAAGGCCAAAAAAATTATAAAAGATTTTGCTCCCGACATAGTTATCGGAGTTGGCGGGTATGCTTCTTGGGCTACTTTGAAGCAGGCACAAAATCTTAACATACCTACCCTTTTGCAGGAGCAGAATTCTTTAGCGGGCAAAAGTAATATGATGCTTGCAAAGAAGGCAGAAAAGATTTGTGTTGCTTATGACGGTACGGAGAAGTATTTTCCGAAAGATAAAATAGTATTTACGGGTAATCCTGTAAGGAAAAATATTGCTTATCTGCATGAAAAGCAGGCTGAATTGAAACTTCAGGCTCTTAAAGAATTTAACTTAAGCAGTGATAAACCTACCGTTTTGGTTACGGGAGGGAGTTTAGGAGCAGGAACTATAAATAAAGCCGTTGAGAGCAATTTGCAGTATTTTATTGACAATAATGTTCAGATTCTTTGGCAGACGGGTAAGTTTTATTATGCGGGCATAAAGGAAAGAACGGCATCGTTATTTGAGAATAATCCTAAAGCAGGGGAACTTATCAAGATAAACGAGTTTATTTTTGATATGGATAAGGCTTACAGTGTTAGTGATGCGGTCGTTGCCAGAGCAGGAGCGTTAAGTATAAGCGAACTTTGTCTTGTCGGTAAGCCTGTTATATTGGTTCCTTCACCTAATGTTGCAGAAGATCATCAGACTAAAAACGCCATGGCGCTTGTTGTTAAGGATGCGGCAGTTATGGTTAAAGACAATGAGTTGCAACAAAATTTTGTCAAGGAGTTGGACGGCATTATTAATAATAAAGATAAGGCGGAAAGGTTAGGAAAGAATATTCTTCAATTGGGTATTAAGGATGCGGACGAAAGAATCTTTAATGAGATAGAGAAGATAGTTAATAAACAGCAAAACCGTGTAAAGTAACTATGAGAGTGTATTTTTTAGGTATAGGCGGAATAGGAATGAGTGCTATAGCCCGTTATCTCAATATGAAAGGGGATAAGGTTATGGGTTATGACCGTACGGAAAGTGCTCTTACCAAACAATTGGAAAGTGAAGGCATTGAGATTAATTACGAGGATATTAAAGAGAATGTGCCCGAAGATATTGATTTATGTATTTATACTCCTGCCATACCTGAAGATTCCGTCCAGTTTAATTATATAAAACAATCGGGAGTTAAGCTGGAAAAACGTTCCGTTGCTTTGGGAAATATAACTAAAGATAAAAAGGTTTTGGCTGTTGCAGGATCCCACGGCAAGACTACGACATGCGGAATGATTGCACATATTCTTTCTTTGTCACCTGTAGGTTGCAGCGCCTTTTTGGGAGGAATTTTGAAAAGCGTAAACAGTAATTTTATTTATAATAAGGATTCGGAATTTGTAGTTGCGGAAGCTGACGAGTATGACAGAAGTTTTTTACGTTTAAATCCGTTTGCTTCTGTTATAACAGCAATTGATGAAGACCACATGGATATTTATCATACTTATGAGAATCTGCATAATGCTTTTGAACAGTTTGCCCAGTTGACAAACAAGGACGGTCTTTTGCTTGTAAGGCAGGATCAGAATAAATTGATAGAAGATTTAAAAGAAGTAACACCTTTGCATACATATTCATTGACCGATATAGAAGCGGATAACTATATGTGGAATTTAAGAATAAGCAAAGGGAATTATTATTTTGATTATAAACATTCTGACGGTGTTTGGTACGACATGCAGATGACTTATCCTGGGTTGCATAATGTTGAGAATGCCGTAGCGGCATTGACAGTATGTAATTTTGTTTTAAAGTCAGCAGGTATTGGCACTGTGCAGCGTCAGCAAATCCTTCGTGAGGGATTGAAAACATTTCAAGGAATGCAAAGACGACTGGATTTCCGTATAAGGACGGATGACAGAATATTTATTGATGATTATGCCCATCATCCGCAAGAGATTGCTTCTACGGTAGATTCTTTGCGGCAAATGTATCCGAAGGAAAAACTTACGGCAATATTTCAACCTCATTTGTATTCAAGAACACGTGATTTGGCAGATGAATTTGCACGTGCTTTGGAGAAATTGGACGAAGTGATTTTATTGCCCATATATCCTGCAAGGGAAGAACCTATTGCGGGAGTGGATTCGCATTTAATATTGCATAAAATAAACAAAATGGATAAGTATCTTGTAACAAAAGAACAACTTTTTCCTTTGTTAGAGGCTCTCAATCCGAAATTTTTAATTACTTTTGGAGCCGGAGATATTGACAGATTAGTTCCGGATATTGAAAAGTTGTTAAAACAATAAATGCAACTTATGAAAAAAAGGATGTTGATAAAAGCTGGAATCATTGCGGTTGTTATTGTTACGGCAGTAGCAGTACCGTTTTTTATCGGTTTGACAAAACTGACCGGTGTTGATTTGGTTATTCAATATCCAGCCGATTCCGTTGTTTTGGATAAATCAACAGTAGAACAGGATCTGGTAAATAAATTTGGCGAATTTACTTCCTATCAGCGTAATCAGATTAAAACAGGAGAGATTAAAGATTATCTGGAAAGTAAGAATTTTATTGAACATGCAGTTGTGTCGGTATCATTAACGGGAGAATTGAGGATAACAATCTTTCAGAAATATGCAATAGTGAGGGTTTATAATAAAAAAGGTCAGCAATTTTATATTGACAGTAAGATGAATATTATAAATTCCCAGAATAATGAGACGGCGAAATGTATGACTGCAACGGGTGATATAGCTGACAGACCGGTTGGGAAGATAGATACGGTTAAAAACAAGGATTGTACGGTCATATACCGTTTGGCGTCAATGATAGATAATGACAGTATATTAAGATATTGGATTTCCGGAATAAGAAAAGAAGGAAAAACATGGTATCTTTTGCCTTCGCAGGGTGAATATACCGTTACTTTGGGAGATTCTTCCGATTGGAAGAATGAATTTGAAAAATTACGTTATTTGTTTGACTATTCTTTTAAGCAAAACGGTTGGGCGGATTATACTGATATTGATTTAAGATTTCATAATTTGGCCGTTTGCAGAAAAGACAGTTAAAGACAAAAGGACAAAAACATTATTGGTGGAAAATAAATAAAAGATATAAGATATGGAAAGTATGCAGGAAAAGAACCTTTCGGCATCCGTAAGGAAAGACGTGATAGTGGGAATAGATGTCGGTACGACAAAAATCGCCGTATTTATAGGACAGAAAGATGAGACAGGAAAAGTAAGTATCATCGGTATGGGTAAAACCCCTTCGGTAGGTGTTCAGCACGGTGAAGTAAAGAACATTACAAATACTGCAAACAGTATAAAGATTGCAGTGGCAGAAGCAGAAAATAAGTGTAATGTTAAAGTTACGGAAGCTTATGTGGGTATTGCAGGACATAATATAAAAAACAGTCTTTTGCGCGGTACCACTATTATAAAGGAGGAAGACCATATCATAACACAGGAAGATATTGACCGTTTGTTGGAAGAGCAGTACAATATAGCAATGCCTCCGGGAGATAAGATAATAGATATTGTCCCGCAGGATTATATTATAGACGGAGAAGCAGGTATAACTGATCCTGTAGGCCGCAGCGGAAAGACAATAGAATGTAATTATAATCTTATCAGCGGAGACGAAACTAATGTGCATAATATTTACAGAAGCGTATCATTGGCAGGTTATTCCGTAAAAGGATTGATTCTTGAACCTATTGCAAGTGCCGAGGCAGTAGTTAATGATAACGAAAAATCTGCAGGAATTTGTTTGGTTGATATAGGCGGAGGTACCACTGATATGGCGGTATTTCAGGACGGAATATTAAGGCATACAGCGGTTATACAGCTTGCAGGTAACAGTATAACCAATGATATAAAAGATACATGCCGCATAATGCAGAATCAGGCAGAAGCTTTGAAAACACATTACGGAGATTGTCTTCAGGTACCTAAACAACAAAATACCGTTATTCAAATTCCGGGATTAAGAGGTAGGGAAAGCAGAGAGATAACATTGTTTATGTTAGCCGGAATCATAAAGGCCAGAGTTGAGATGATTCTTCAGCAGGTGGATTATGAATTAAAGAATGATTCATACGATAAGATGCTTATAGCAGGTATAGTATTGACAGGAGGAGGAAGTAAGTTACAACATATTGCACAATATACAGAATACATTACAGGAATAACGACACGTGTAGGTGAACCTGATAGTATTTGGTTAGGGGATAAGGCCTCGGAATGTCAGGATCCTATGTATTCGACAGGAATAGGTTTGGTATTGAAAGGGTTTGAGTATGAAGAAAAGAATAATAAGGATAAGAAAACAGATCCTGTGATTGAAGATAATCAAGTTGAAGAAAATCCTGAAGATACTCAGGGTAAAGGAAAAGGTAGAGGAAGAAGGAAGAAGGAACCGAAGGGCGATAGTAACAGACTGATAAACAGGATAGGAGATTTCTTTACAAAGATTCTTAACGATACTGTAGAATAAAAAAAACGTGAATAAAAGATAATATTTCAGTAGTTATTAACAGTTTTATGTTTATAAAAACAGTAATATTGGTTGAAATAATAGGTAAAATATAAGTAATTTTACAAACTGAAATATTTGAATAGGAAAAATATAGTTATACGGATATAAAAAATAATTAAGAATATGCCAGAGAATGATTTTCTTGATATAACTCCTGCCGCACAAGTGCAGAGTTCGTATATTAAAGTTATAGGCGTGGGCGGAGCAGGCACCAATGCTGTTAATCACATGTATAATAAAGGTATAACAGGTGTTGATTTTATTGTTTGTAATACTGATGAACAAAGTTTGAATGCATCGCCTGTAAATACTAAAATAAAAATAGGTGAAGGAGGATTGGGAGCAGGTAATAAACCTGAAGTTGCACAAAAAGCAGCAGTTGCGGCGTCAGACAGAATAAAAGCGGCATTTGATACCAATACTCACATGTTGTTCATTGCTGCAGGTATGGGCGGTGGTACAGGTACAGGAGCTTCACCCGAGATTGCCAAGATTGCAAAAGAGATAGAGGTAGACGGCGGTAATGATGAAATACTTGTTGTTGCCGTTGTGACAATTCCGTTCTCTTTTGAGGGCAGAAAACGCAGGGAGCAGGCAAAAGTAGGTATAGAGAATTTGAAAAAGGTCGTAGATTCTATAATAATAGTAAATACGGACAAGTTGAAAAGCCGCGGAAATATGGGAATGAAGACTGCATTTGCCCTTGCTGATGATGTTTTGCTTACGGCAGCTAAAGGTATATCGGAAATAATGACGGCCAATGCGTATATACATGTGGATTTCCGTGATGTACAATCTGTAATGCAACATTCCGGAGTGGCACTAATGGGCAGCGGTATAGGAGAAGGTCAGGACCGTGCGTATGAGGCAATAAAAGCAGCAACGACGAGTGATCTTTTAAATGATAATGACCTGCAGAAAACCCAAAATATTTTACTTTATATTTCCTATTCATCTAAAGAAGATTATCAATTGCAAACAGAAGAGCTTTCTACAATTACCAATTATATAGAGGAACTTACCAATGCGGATGTGGATATGATTTGGGGTTGCGGAACGGATGATTCTTTGGAAGGAAAGATAGCAATTACACTTGTTGCTACAGGATTTGAATCCCAAGAGATATATCACAGTCCAGAAAGAAGTATTGATGCTAAAATACCGCAACCGGTAGAACCAATAAAAGAACCTTTGCGTATACAGACAGAAACATTTGTAACGGCTGATTATCCGATATTAAATACGGCGAATGATATCGTAAACAATATGCAAAAAGAAATTGCAACCAAGCAACCTGAAGCAAAAGAAACAGAATTTAAATTAAAAAATATTAATGAGCAACAACCTGTTGATACTTTGCAGCAAAGTACACCTGAAGTTGTAACACTTGATTTATACGGAGACTTACCAAAGTATGAACAAAAGGAAATGAGCAATAAAAAACCTGCAGCAGCAGAAACAAAAGAAGATATTATTGCACAGTTTGCCCAAACCGAATCACAAACACAAACGATAGTCCTTTCTTTGGATGAAACAGAGGCAGAGTTTGATAATCGGGAATCTTCAACTGATTTTATTTCTGCAGCAAATAACAATCCGCAGACCAATTTGTATGAGCAGCCTATGCAGGCATCGTCATTGAAGGATTTAACGGGACAGACGGTTAATCAATCAGACAGCCAACAGGGAATGTCTTCTTCCAAAGCAGCGGAGGTTAAACAGGATAGAATAAAAAGAATTCACGATTTGCTTAAAGCGGGTAAAGTTAATTTAGTTCAAAGTCTTAAACCTAATGCAATAGATTTTGATGAGAAATTATCTTCACAAACGGTACCTGATGTAGTGATGACCGTAAGTAAAGACGGTAATATAGCAATGGTTGAAAGCCCTGTTATAGGTTCACAGGTAGATTAATTATGTATAATATATATAATAACAGGCGGAATATACTTCGGTATATTCCGCCTGTTTCTTTATAGAACCTGATTCTTTCAGTTATTTATCCGTTAACAGAATTTGTCTAAAAGGCGGGAAAATTCTTTTTTAGGATTCTTTTTTCCATACAATATATTATATACTGCTTCAGCAATGGACAACGTACAAGCACATTGTTTGTTTGCGTCATGAATACATTTTGCCGAATAATAACCTTCGGCAATCATTTTCATTTCCAATTGTGCAGATTGAACGCTGTAACCTTGACCAATCATCTGCCCGAAAGTTCGATTACGGCTGTGCTGTGAATATGCCGTAACAAGCAAATCACCTAAATATACAAGGCGTTTTATGTCCCTTTGTTTCGGTGCTATATTTTGCAAAAAGCATTCTGTTTCCTGAATGGCGTTACTTATCAATACGGCAACGAAATTATCTCCGTACCCCATACCTTTGGCAATACCGGCAGCCAAGGCATAAATGTTTTTCATTACCGCCCCGTATTCAATTCCCGCGATATCGTCGCTGATAACTGTTTTTACAAACTTACAATTGATTATCTCCGATATTTCTTTTGCAAACACTTCATTGTCACTTGCACAGGTTAAATAGGTCAATCTTTCTGCGGCAATCTCTTCCGCATGGGACGGACCGCTTATCACACCCAATGAGGTAAGAGGTATATCAAATCTTTTGTTAAAGAAATCCGATACGATTTCATTGCTTGATGGTACGATACCTTTTATTGCCGATACAATCTTTTTGTTTTTGAATTCTTCTTTATTTACATTTTCCAAAGAGACTTCCAAAAAGGCTGCAGGAATAACAAAAAACAATATATCTGCATCGGATATTATTTCATGAATATCGTTGGATATTACAAGCTTTTGTTTTTCCAGTTCGCAATAACTTAAATACAGCGGATTGTAACCCTCTGTTTCCACCCCGCTTTTTATTTCCGTTTCCCTAACCCACCAATAAATTTTATCATGGGTTGAAGTCAGTATTTTAATAATGGCGGTAGCCCAAGAGCCACCGCCGAAAACTGCTATATTCATTATAATTTATAAACCTAAAACTTTTCTTCCTTGTTTGAAACGTACATCGACAGGAATACCTGCTGAATTTATTTTATCCAAATCCTGTTGCAATATTTCGGAAACGACAGCGTTGGCTTTGGAATATTTTTGTGCTGCGGCAATATCTCCATTACCTTCCATTTCAAGCAAGAATGCTGCCCAAGATCTGATACATTCTTTAGCCTTGTCGAAATCTATCGTATAGATACCGTTATTGTCTCTTTTGAAAGCACCGTTCTTTTCAAACCAATTAAAGCACATTATATTGGCTCTGCCATGTGCTTCGGTAACACCGAAACGTATCGAACGGAACAGTCCTGCCACGTAAGTAGCAATGCATTGTTCTTCGGTCAAATCCTTAACTTCGCCCTTCTTTATAAGTTCGCTTATCATATAAAGACCCAATACGTCAGCCTTTGCTTCTTCGTAAGCAGAGTATTCGCTTCCCAATGCCTTACGTACAGGAGTTGTCGAACCGACAACATTCTTTATTCCCAATCCGTGTGCAACTTCGTGGAATGTTACATCTGAAAAGAATGCGTTGAAGTTAACAAGTTTCAATTGTTCTGCGTTCATAACTTGTTTTGCAATAGGCATAACGATTGCATCGAATTTTGCCTGCATTGCGTTCTTAAGTTGCAAACGTCTTGAACCTTTTGCCAATTGTACTTTTTCGTCATTAGGCAAATTGATTGCGATAGTTTTTCCTGCAGCATTGCAATCACCTGCATAATACAGCACGTCGTAAACGTTCAAATCCGATTCCGTTCCCGGTTTTTCCTGTTTGTATTTAGCATCAACAGGTAAATTTCTTTGCAATTCAGGTAAATATTTTATGAACTTTGATAATTTCTTACTCCATTCAGGATCTTTTACAAGAACAAAGCCTTCGAAAGAAGTCTTTAAGCCGAATAATTCATCGTCATAATTTTCTATCGGACCGATAACGAAATCCAGGTTACTGTCTTTCATATCCATCCAAGCCATGTCGCTTTCGAAGTATTCGTTTGTCTTCAATGCAACGATTCTTTTCTGCAAATAATTCTTCAAACCTTTGTTTTCGGTGATTGAAGCGGCTTTCTCCATCAGTGCAATGGCTTTGTCCAAATGTTCTTTGTATTCTTCGTAATATCCCCTTACGAATAATTTGCCGTCATCGCCTCTTCTGATAACCGTATACTGTGAATTTTTTGCTTCGTCATCCAATGCGTCAAATTCTTCCTTTGTCATGTCAGCAGGATAGAAGTTTACGCCAGGCAATTTCACTTTAGCGTTTTCTATAAACGGCTTCCAATCCGCCATTCTGTCCCAAGGACCGTAATTAATCATTGCGAACTCCCTTTGCCAAGGGTCTTCAAGGGAAAGCATCTCGTTCTTATCGCCGTAAGCCTGCAACCAATAAATGTCATCCATTATTTGGGCGGCATCAATCATCAGTCCCAAGACTTCTTTTTCACTTTCTGACAAGAAAGACAAGTCAGTTTTCAATTCCACTTCGGCATACTGTTCCACTTTGTCTTTAACTGTAAGTGTCATATCCGTAACTTCTTTTTGTTTAGTGCCGCAAGATGTCAACAAACCCGCAACTGCAAGGCACAATACCGTTATTTTTTTCATTGTTTTATTATATTTTTATTTTGTTTCAACGTAAATGATGTGCAAAATTACAAAATTTCTTTTTTATTTCGCATAAAATTGCATCAGTATGTTGATTCTTTGCATCAAAGGTATGTTTTAACGGACGTTATAGGCGGATCGGGCTGATAAAACGGCGGCGGATTTAACCGTAACTGATTTAAATAATAACTCTGCATCATACAGAACTGTAATTATGATAAGATTCCGTTTCAAAGTACGGTTGTTTTCCGCCGCTTCTTCTTGATTCTGTTTCATTTCGGGGCAAAAATAGATTAATTTCATATATCGGCAAAACAAACCGCCGCAATTCATATCCGAAGCGTTGTTTCATATCCCCGAAGCGTCAAAACTTCTATGCGGAGCGTTGCCTTATTTGCGCCTTAAGCCCTTTTGCCGCCGCCCCGTCGCATAATAATTTTAAAAAAAGGGTTTTTTTACCCTAAAAAAACCCTTTTTTTGAGTCAAAAAAACAGTTTTTTTCAGAATAAGGCGGCAAGGGGCGTAAGCAAAGCGGCATATGGCATGGTTAAAAAGATACAGGGCATAGGTTTGAAGCGGTAAGAAGACAATCAGACTATGCGTAAGGCGGCAAAAACGTGAATTTTGAGGATTATTTTCTGTTAGTAATGCAATTTTGCGTAAATTTGCAAAAATTTTACCTGTTATGACAAGCAATTTTGTTGATTACGTAAAGATATTTTGCCGCAGCGGTAACGGCGGAGCGGGTTGTATGCATCTTTTGCATGCAGCCAAAGAGTTTAAAGGCGGACCTGACGGCGGCGACGGGGGCAGAGGCGGACATATTATACTAAGGGGCAATGCCCAATTGTGGACTTTACTGCATTTAAAATATACCAAGCATGTTTTTGCTGCCAACGGAGAGCCCGGAGGACAGAACTTGCGTCACGGAGCCAACGGTGCAGACCGTATAATAGAGGTTCCGTTGGGTTGTGTAGTCAAGGACGCCGAAACAGGTGAGCAATTATGCGAAATAACCGAAGACGGAGAGCAAAAAATCTTATTTTCGGGCGGACGCGGAGGCAAAGGCAATGATTTTTTCAAATCATCGACAAACCGAACACCCCGTTTTGCACAACCGGGCGAAGAAGGAATTGAGAAATGGGTCATAATAGAGTTAAAGATTCTCGCAGATGTGGGTCTGGTAGGCTTTCCTAATGCGGGCAAATCCACATTGCTTTCCGTAGTTTCTGCGGCCAAACCCGAAATAGCCAATTATCCGTTTACGACGCTTGTACCCAATTTGGGAATTGTGAAATACAGGGATGACAAATCGTTTGTCATGGCGGATATTCCGGGTATTATTGAAGGAGCGAGCGAAGGCAGAGGATTGGGATTGCGTTTTCTGCGTCACATTGAGCGTAACAGTATTCTTTTGTTTATGATTCCGTGCGATACGGAGCGTGATATCAATGAGGAATACAACATCCTTTTGAATGAACTGCATACTTACAATCCCGAATTGCTGCACAAAGACCGTATTTTGGCAATTACCAAATGCGATATGATGGATGATGAGATGATTGCGCAGATGAAAGAAACCATTGCCGTTGATTGCGGAGTTTTTTTCATATCATCCGTTGCCCAAAAGGGTATTACCGAACTTAAAGACGCAATCTACAAATATGTAGTAGGTGATATGTAGTATGTAATATGTAGTGCGTAGGGTGTAATGTAGAATTTTTGGATTTTTATTTATGTTAGAGAAATTATTGTCATTAGATACCGAACTTTTTCGCGCAGTCAATTCACACAGAAGCGGGTTTTTGGATTGGTTTTTCAGTATTGTTTCCGCCCATATAACGATAGGTATCATCGTTACGCTGATTACCTTGTACGTGATGTACAGAAAAGGTTTTAAACATTGGTGGCTGTATATTCTTGTGATAGCGCTGTGTTTTCTTTTGGCAGACCGTATCAGCGTTATATGTTTTAAAGATGTTTTTTGCAGATTGCGGCCTTCGCATGCATTGGATGATGCCGTTACGGTGAAGTTAAGGCATTATCATTACCTGATCTATGACAACAAAGGGGGACTTTACGGATTTGTTTCTTCGCATGCAGCCAATATTTTCACCATTATAACCTCTTTAATCCTTATAATGAAAGATCAAAAGGCCAAGGTATTTTCGGGACTTCTGATTTTATGGGGAATAGTTGCGGGAATATCCCGCATATATTGCGGTTATCATTATCCGGGTGACGTTTTGTGCGGAGCATTGTTGGGAATAGTTCTGGGATTGGTGGTTTTCTTTTTCTACAATCTCGCATTAAAACAATTGGATAAGCGTTAGACGGCAGTAAGGTGCTATAATATTTTATAGACTTTACCCGGTTTTGCCATAACTAAATCACACAGTTCCATATTCAGCAATGTTGCCGAAAGTTCATTGATGTTTATTCCCGTTAAAGTCATTAAGGTGTCAATATCTAACTCACCTTTTTCTTTAAGTGTGCAGTATATTTTCTTTTCCGCACCGATTAAAGATGCGCTTTTGTCTTCGGGTTCTTTAAACAGGGAATGCGTTGCGGCATGTTGGTTCCATGACATAACCTTTTCGATAACCGAAGGGTTGGACAGTATTGTTGCTCTGTTGGATTCTATAAGGAAATTGCAGCCTTCCGAATTCCTGTCGGTCATTCTGCCCGGCACTGCCATAACTTCCCTGTTGTAGTCATTGGCAAGTTTAGCTGTTAAAAGGGCTCCGCCTGTCTTGGAAGCCTCCACGGCGATTACCGCATCGCTTAAGCCTGCTATTATTCGGTTACGGGCAGGGAAATTACCCGCAAAGGGTTGTGTCTTTGTGAAATATTCGGTTATCAGACATCCGCCGTGATCTAAAATTTGTTTTGCCAGCTCAAAATGGTCTTTTGGGTAGATTTGGTCTAATCCTGTCCCCATCACGGCAAACGTAGGTATGTTTTTATTCAGACAACAGCGGTGTGCAACCGAATCAATACCGTAAGCAAGTCCTGAAATAACTGCGGCGCCTAATTTTTGCAATTCATCCACGGTTTGTTCTGTCATTTCTTTGCCGTAATCGCTGCATTTACGCGAACCAACGACTGCAACAATTCGCGGATAATTCAAATCGGCATCACCTTGTGCGAAAAGACATATTGGTTTATCGGGAATATTTTTCAGACGCAGCGGATAATCTTCGTCAGTAAAGAAAAAAGAACGTATATTGTAGCGTTGCATAAACTCCAATTCCCTTTCGCAATCGGCGAACATCCTTTTGGAAAGAATATCCTGTATTGTTTTTTCGCGGGATTTGAATATCACACGCAAATCCTGCTCATTCATTTCAAACAATTCACGTGCAGAACCGATATGTTCTATTATTGCCTGTGCGGTTTTGCTTCCTATTCCCGCAGTACGTGCCAATGCCAACTGATAAATGTCTGTCATGGATTTTATTCGTTATAACAGCCGTCAAGGTCTTTGAGTTGCTGCCACAGTTTGTTTGCAGGCAGACCCATCACATTATAATAATCACCTTTTATTCCTTTTATTCCCGTCATTCCTATCCATTCCTGAACTCCGTAGGCACCTGCCTTGTCGTAAGGCGAGTATTTGTCCGTATAATACACTATCTCTTCATCGTCAAGTTCCCCGAAAATTACTTCGGTCGTCTCATAAAAGCTTTTAAGCGTATTCTGACTCTGAAGACAACACCCTGTGATAACCTTATGTGTGTTACCCGATAGGCTTTTCAGCATTTCTAAAGCCTGTTGCCTGTTTTTAGGTTTACCGAGTATTGAATTGCCGTTGATAACAATCGTATCCGCCGAAACCAATACCTCATCGGGAAGAATATCTCCCTTGTATGCGCGGCATTTTTTAGTTGCCAAATAAACGGCTACTTCTTCTGGCGGAATATTATCAGGATATGTTTCCTCACAATCGCTGCTTACCGTTTTTACGTCAAGTCCCATGCTTTCCAGAATCTGTTTGCGTCTCGGGGAATGACTGTTCAAAAGTATTTTTTTATTGAAGATTTCCATTAATGAACAAATATTTGCAGAAAGATATTACAAACAAAAGCGAAATAAACACCATGCCCAAGAAAACATACAGATAATTGTAATCGGTCTGCACTTTGGCTTTTTGAAGCGTAACCATATAGTATATAACAGGCAAAATAACTATTGCGGATGTTATTACGATCTGTATTGCACCCAATTTGTCACTGTAAATATACATAAAAACGCATGTAACAGCTATAAATAATAAACTTAATGCATATAACACCGTTTTGCTTTTGCTTTCTCCCGATTTGACAGCGAGAGTTGAGTAGTTATTCTTGGTATCCTGTGCAATATTAGTCACATCTCCTGTAATATCTCTTATTATTGTCAGAATGAATACCATCAGAGCTAAAAAGACGAACAACGTTACCAAATCCTGATACAGTATTGCATTTGCAACAGGGAATCTGAAACTTACGGGTATTAATGCCGATTTGTCATGCGGCAGTTGTGAAAAGATTACAAGGGCGTTGATAAGTCCCAATGCCAGATTTCCCGAAAGGAATTTGTATCTTAAGGAATTTGCATAGGCATATCCGATAAGTGCGGTTACAATTGCGCAGACAGGATAGTAGAAATAATTCTTTGTAACAACCGAAGCCCAAACTACGGCAACCAATCCCGTGAACCACATTACAACCCACAATCCCCTTAAGCGTACAATATCAGGGTATTGTTTGATATTAAAATTATTTGTTTTGTCCTGACGGCACACTTTGAGTTTTTCGTCATAAAACTTTATTGCAATATTGTTTCCCGACAGGATAAAGCACAATCCGAAGGTGAACATAAGGAAATATTCCCATGTTATGCTTACAGGTAAATACCATTGGGCATAAAAAGGTATTATTATACTGATTCGGATTAATACAAGAGCCAAAAAAGCAACTATTATATTTTTCCAACCCAATAAATCAAAAAATTCTTTCATAACTTTATATCAGTGTTTTAAGGTTCTGTAAAAAAAAGACGCCTTCCCGTGAAATTAAAACGCCGTTTTAAAAAATTATTCTGCGTGATTATTTTACTGAAACGGCGTTTTATTTTGACGTATTGAAATACTAAAAATTGCGGCTGTCTATTTCTTTGCCGTTTTCGTCATAAAACGTCCATTTTCCTGTTTTCTGTCCGTCTTTGTAAGTACCTTTTTCCGTCAATTTATTGTTAAAATATCTTTCCCAGCGGCCGTTGAGTACTCCGTCGGTGTAATCGGCTTTTTGATATATGTTGCCGTTTTCGTCATATAGTGTTTCCGTGCCGTTTTTCTGCCCGTCAGAATAGCTAACATCCGTTTTGTGCGACCCGTCGGCATTGAACATCTCCCATTTGCCGTCCATATTGCCGTGAATGAATTTTCCCCTCATTTGAACAGACCCGTCCTCAAAATAGGATGTCCATATACCTTCTTCTTTACCGTTTACATAGGATCCTTGATGCAGAATTTTGCCGTTTTCGTAGTAAGTTTTCCACAAACCTTCCCTTTTACCTCCGATATATTCACCTTCACGCCATTTTTCATTGGTTTCGTAGTAATAAACCCACCGTCCTTCTTCCTTATCATCCTTATAATTTCCTTCACTGTTCACATTTCCTTTGTCATGGAAATAATAAATCCAATGTCCTTCCCTTTTACCAGCTTTAAGTGTTCCTTCCATCTCGGGATTTGAGTTGGAGTACCACCATTTAACGGGTCCGTCCAGTTCATTATCCTTATAATTTCCCTGCATTTTGATTTTACCGTTTTTATGATACTCTTTGTATTCGCCTTGTTTCATTCCGTCGGTAACTTTGCACAAGTAGTAGAGTTGTTTATTATCATAAAAAGCTTTGTTTTCACCGTTTCCCGTCAGATATTCCTGTTTTTTCAAACTTCCGTCGGCATAGAACCATTGCCAAAGGCCGATTTTCCAGCCTTTGTCATTATATTCTCCCGTCAGTTGGGGTTTACCGTTTTCAGAATACCATGTCCATTTACCGACTTTAATGTTCTTATCATTTTTATAGCCGTCGGTTGCAATTTTTCCGTTTGTAAAATATTCTTTAAATGCGGCGGTGTCTTTATTTTGAGCTGATAAACAAAATAAAATACAAAGTGCCGCGGTGAATGTAACAGCCTTTTTTTTCATTTTATGCATAAAATTATTAATCCGATGCAGGATGTGAATAAATTATGTTCAGTTTAGGAGGATTGCTACTTGCAGGTCCGTTTAATATAACCCTTGAAGCCGATGATGTTCTGCTGTCAGGGATTAAATACAATGTGCAATCGGTTATTTTGCCCAATGCAACGTTTTGTATAAATGACGTTATGTCCAAACGGAACGCATTAATGGACGCATCATATTTATTTCCTAACCAGTTATTAACCGAAATTTCATCGCTTATATAACCGAACAATCCGTTTTCTTTACGCAAAACCAGCAATGAAGATGGATATAAATGACTTTGCGGCAGCAAATCGGCAACAGGTAATATCAATTCCGCTCTGTTGATTGCGCAACCTTTTACGGAGTCTTGATTATACCATTCCGGTATGCCGTTTATTGTTATCTTGGATTCGGCAACTCCTAACGATCCGATGTAAATATAATCCTGCGTACTTAAAGTATCGGCATATGATGTAATACCGGAAAGAGACGAAGACGAATAATCTTTGTCTATATGCATGAATCTGTAACCGCTGCCCGTAAAATTGATGATGTATTTGCTTGAAAAATCATTGCGGTGATAATAAACGAATAATCCGGAGTTGGAAGATTTCATGTCAATGTATGCAAGAAAAGCATTGGAAGAACTTGTTGCACAAATTTTCAAACCTTTCAAATCGTCAGCAAATTCCTGTTGGTTTTCGTAACTGCTGTTTTTTAATTTCTCTATGAACTCACCGGAAAGCGTAAGTCTCAAATGAGGATTAAGAGTATCTTTACCACCTACAACAACACCTTCGGCAGGATTTACTTCGGCATTACCTGAAAATATCGGTGTGTTTTGTACAGGTATGTCATCACCCGCATATTTTTTTGTCGAATCTATCGCTTCGTTGAGCAGATAAACGTTAATGTTCATTATATCCGAACGCAATGATGTGTCCTTTATAAAAGCTCCCGAAGAAGAATATGCCAGACATAAAACAACGGAATCTATTGTTCCCAAATCGGCAAAGTTTATTCCTACGTTATCCTGCAATGTCATGGAGGTGTATATTGACGAAGTAATTTGTCCGAAATATTCGTCTTTGTATGTGCCCAATACGAAATTATCTTTTTGTGCCGTTTCCAAAGAATCCGTTCCGTATACTGCACTTTGCAAAGTTACGTTACTGTTTTCTGCAGACAACACATCCAATCCTCCCGAAGATTGCACCAACGAAAGACCCAATTTGTCATTCTCATCCACACAGGAAGTAAGTACGGACAAACAAACAACAAGCAACGTAAGTCTTGAAGATACAAGGTTGCTAATCTTCTTCAATTTCAATAATTGAATCATAATAATCATTAATTGATTTATAAAATTCTTTTTTATCGGAATTATAAGGAATAATATCTTTCTTATTTTCTTTTGCAAACTCGATAAGTTCTTTTGAAACTTTTTCCGAAGAAATCACTACACCGTCGCAATAAGTTATTGCCGCTTTCATTATATTTTCGTATGTAGGTTCCTTATAAAACTTCCAATCTTTAGGAGTTCCGCCCTCCGTTTTCAATTTCTTTATAATGTTTTCGTCAAGCATTCCTTCAAACGGATCGTTGAACAGCGATATTACTATCTTCGCATTATTAAAATACGGATTGTTTTTATATTCGGTGCGTTTGATAAAGAACGGAAGCAACATTGAGAACCATCCGCTGCAATGTATTAACGAAGGCCGCCAAGACAATTTCTTAACCGTTTCCAATACTCCGCGTGCAAAAAATATAGAACGTTCGTCATTATTCGGAAGATATTTCCCTTTGGCGTCTTTAACATCCGCTTTAATGGTGAAGAAATCTTCGTTGTCTATAAAATATATCTGCATTCTTACCGTAGGTATGGATGCAACTTTTATAATCAAAGGATGATCCGTATCATCAATGATGATATTTAAACCTGACAAACGGATTACTTCATGTAATTGATTTTTTCTTTCGTTCACATTTCCGAACCTCGGCATAAATATACGGACTTCTTTACCGCGTTCAAAAGCCGCCTGCGGCAAATACCTGCCCAAATCAGCCAAAGGTGTGGAAACCATATACGGATATATTTCCTGGGATACAAATAAAACTTTCGGTTTCTCCATTGCAATAAAAAATTATTTTACAAGTGCAAATTTACGAAAAAAAAATCAAACAGAAGCGATTTATTATACAAATCATCAAATTAAGAATACAATTTATTCTTATGATTTGACGGATTTATATGGAAAGATCGTCCAATATTTTTATAAGTTTCTTATCAAACGGTTTGTCCGAACGTATGGCTTCGCTGAACGGTATGTATACAACCTCGTTGTTGCGTATGCCCACCATGACGTTACGTTGTCCCTGAATGATTGCCTGAATTGCGCCGTAGCCTGTCTCACTTGCCAAAATCCTGTCCCTTGCCGACGGTCTGCCGCCGCGTTGCAGATGTCCCAATATGGTTACCCTTACATCATATCCCGGAAATTCTTTTCTTACACGGTCAGCGTAATACATGGCACCGCATTTGGGGGATTCGGAAACGATAACTATACAACTTTTTTTCGATTTCCTTATACCGCGGTTTAAAAACTGTTCCAACTGATCCACATCCGTAGAGTCCTCTGGTATGATGGCTGCTTCGGCTCCCGAAGCTATGGCGGAATATTGCGCCAAAAAACCTGCGTCACGCCCCATTACTTCAATGAAAAATATTCTTTCGTGGGAGGTTGCGGTATCGCGTATTCTGTCCACGCATTCCACTATCGTGTTAAGCGTAGTGTCGTAACCTATCGTGGAATCCGTACCGAACAAATCATTGTCTATTGTTCCAGGAAGACCTATACACGGAACGTCATACTTTTGCGCAAAAACCATCGCCCCTGTCAAAGAGCCGTTACCGCCTATAACCACAAGGGCATCTATTTCTTCTTTCTGCATCGTGCGGAAAGCTTCCTCCATGCCTTCATCGGTTTTGAACCTGTCGCTTCTTGCCGTCCTTAATATCGTTCCTCCCGAATTGATAATACCGCTTACGTTCTCGGTAGTGAACTCTTTTATTTCGCCGTTGATTAAACCTTCGTAACCTCTGTAGATAGCTTTTATTTTAAATCCCTTTGCAATGCCTGCACGTGTGACGGCACGGATTGCAGCATTCATTCCCGGAGCATCTCCGCCTGAAGTAAGAACACCGATAGTTTTTATTGTTGCCATAAACCATATATTAATTTTGTATCACTATAAACGAAAATACGTACACTTTATTTTATTCTGCAAAAACCGCAGAAAACAATTACATTGCCGTTGATTATGCGTTTTTCAACGGGTTTTATGCAAATATTGAGTCAATGCAGTCGGACTGACGGGCGATTTAAAGCGGAAAATGTGCCAAACAAAGATGTAATTTTGCGTATAAAAAAACCGTGAAATCATTTTGCCGAAAAAAGACGGCGTTTTAAAAAATTATTCTGCGTGATTAATAAAATAAAACGCCTTAAAAATATTTTTTTACGCCGTCTTTTTTTGCCCTTTTGTTGTTTGCATATAATCAGTGTGTTATAAAGGCGGAAAAACAGTGGTAAAAACTTGATTTTTCCACCTTATAAAACCATATAAAAATGAATAAATGGCGCCGTTTCGCAAAAACAAAGAAGGATTCACTGCTTTACAAAAATCATTAATTATACGGATTATGTAAATAATAATCCGTATATTTGCAATGTTATTTAATAAAATCCGATGTTTATGGAAATACAGACTTTTACTTTAGAAAATAAATCCAAGGCGAGTGTCAGTTTTTGTAATATAGGTGCGGGGATTACTTCCGTTATTGTTCCCGACCGTGAAGGCAATATGGCGGATGTTGTTTTGGGCTATAAGAACCTTAAAGATTACATAGGAGACGGTCCTTGTATGGGCAAAACTCCGGGACGTTACGCCAACAGAATAGCAAAAGGCATTTTGAAGATACAGGACAAAGAATACCGTCTGCCCGTTAATAACGGAGAAAATCATTTACACGGCGGAGATAAAGGATTTGCCAATCAGTTGTGGGAAGGTGAGCAATCGGAAAACCGCGTTACGTTCAAATATTTTTCAAAAGACGGTGAGGCGGGTTATCCTGGCAATTTGACAGCACAGGTTGTTTATTCGTGGAGCGAAGATAACGAATTGACAATAGAACTTACTGCCATAAGCGATGCTCTTACGGTTTGCAATCTTACCAATCATTCTTATTTTAATCTGAAAGGGGAGAATGCGGGCAATATTCTTGATCATAAACTGAAACTTTACGCAAGTAAATATCTTCCGACAGACAGTAGATTGATTCCTACGGGAGATTTGGCGGATGTGAAGGGCACTCCGATGGATTTTACCGATTGGAAACTGATAGGGGAGGACATAAACAAGCGGTTTGATGCCCTGACATTCGGCAAAGGTTATGACAATTGTTGGGTAATTGACAATAACGTTACCTTTGACAGCTCAAATACCCGATGTCACAAGTCCGGTATTGTTTCCCCTGCTGCGGAATTATCCTGTGATAAGTCGGGAAGGAAACTTACGGTGTATACTGATTCATGCGGTATACAGGTTTATACGGGTAATTGGCTTAATGGTTGTCCTGAAAGTAAGAGCGGAAGAAGTTATCAGGATTATGACGGCGTTGCGTTGGAGTGTCAATCGTTTCCGGATTCTCCAAGCAGGAGTAATTTCCCTGATGTGCTGCTTTTGGCAGGTAAACAGTACAAAAATATTATCAAATTCAAGTTTTCAAACATTTAAATCATCATTCGTTTATGAGTAATAAGACAAAACAATGGGGAACTATAATAGTTATGATTGCACTTTTGGCAATGATAGCGTTTGTTACGCATCTTTGTTCGCCCATGTCGGTAATAGTAAAGAACCAATTCGGGGCAAGCAACGTGCTTTCGCAGATAGGTAATTACGGTAATTTTATAGCATATTTGATTATGGGTATGCCTGCTGGCATGTTGATAAAGCGTTACGGCTATAAGAAGACGGCATTGATGGCTTTGGCTACGGGAATAGTAGGTATATTGGTCCAATGGGCGAGCGGCAGATTGGGATTCGGTGTTTACCTTATCGGAGCGTTTATATCGGGATTTTGTATGTGTATGCTTAACACCGTAGTCAATCCTATGCTTAATATTTTAGGCGGAGGCGGCAACAAAGGCAACCAATTGATACAAATAGGCAATGTGTTTAATTCCGCAGCTGCAGTTGCTATATACATTATTATGGGAGCATTGATTGCCGATGTGACAAAAGCGAAGATTTCTGACGCAACACCAGCCCTTTTAATCGCATTAGCGATATTCGTTATAGGCTTCTTTGTTATTTTATTCACTGATATAAAAGAACCGCAGACAACACAAGAAAACAAATCCGATGTCCAAAACCCGACATCCGCTGTAAAAGAAAAATATTCGGCGTTTTCTTTCCGTCATTTCAAGCTGGGATTGGTTGCAATATTCCTTTACGGCGGCATAGAGATAGGTATCCCTACCTATATACTTCAATATCTTACCTCACAACCTACTGACAGCGTTGCGGGGTTGGGTATGAGTCCGGCAACTGCAGGATTGATTGTTGCGGTGTATTGGCTTATGATGTTAATAGGGCGTTTTATCGGCGGGGCAATCGGCGGAAAGGTTTCCACAAGGGCAATGATTGCAACAGTATCCGCATTGGCGGTCGTATTGCTGGCATTCGGTATAGCAATGCCGTCAGATATCAAAGTAAACGTTATCGGTATTGATTGGGCCAATCTGTCTACGCTCAAAGTACAGGTACCTGTCGGAATATTTGCGTTTATCCTTACGGGATTGTGCTCATCCGTTATGTGGGGAGGTATATTTAATTTGGCAACCGAGGGATTGGGTAAGTATACTGCGCTTGCATCGGGTGCTTTTATGACAATGGTATGCGGTTTTGCAGTGATGGTGGCTTTGCAGGGCTGGTTGGCGGATTGGTCGGGCAGCTATTTGACGAGCTACATTGTGGTAATAGCTTGTGCAATGTATATATTGTTTTACGCACTTGTAGGATCAAAGAACGTAAACACGGATATACCCGTAAAATAAGCATCGGCACGGACATATTGCTTGATTTTACCAAACAATCTACACTTAATGAAGACGGTACATATAACAACGGTGCATCAAAGGTTTGATTCGCGCATATTTTATAAGGAATGCCTGTCGTTAAATGAGGAATTCGGGGATGTGACGCTTATTGTCGCTGACGGCAAAGGTGATGAAACCGTAAAGGGAATAAATATTATTGACATAGGTGCATTCAACAGCCGTATAAAGCGTTTGTTGTTTGCATCCAAACGTGCAGTAAACAAAGCCGCATCACTTAAAGCCGACATATATCATTTCCATGACCCCGATTTGCTTATTGCTGCAGGAAAATTGTGCAAATACGGCAAAGTGATATTTGATTCCCATGAGGACTTTCCTAAATTGATGTTGCAACGTCCTTATATCCCTAAAATATTACGCAATGCTTTCTTCCGTATTGCAACATTTGCGGAAAAGAGAACATATAAAAAATTAGCGGCAGTGGTTGCTGCGACGGACAATATCAAACGAAAATTTGAGGATTACGGACAAAATAAAGCCGTTGCAGTAAAAAATTATCCCGTAATACATGTTGTAAACAGCAGTACGCATACAGATGTGCAGGATCATCCGTTTACCGCATGTTATGTAGGCGGGCTTACGGAGATAAGGGGAGTCAGGGAGATGATAACGGTTTGCGGTCAGGCGGATTGCAAACTGATATTGGCAGGACCTTTTGACGATGAAACGTTTTTCCGACAAATGCAAACGTTACCCGGTTGGAAGAATACGGAATACTTGGGTACGGTGCCGCACGGCGAACTTAAAGAAAAGGTTTACCGAAAATCCGACATAGGACTGAATATGCTTTTATCGGCGCCCAATCATACTGACGCAATACCTATTAAACAACTTGAGTATATGTCCGAAGAATTACCCGTTGTGGCAACGGAACATATCAAGTTTTGTGTTGAGGTTACGCAAAAGACGCATTGCGGTATTTTGGTAAAGCCCGAAAACATTGAAGAGTGTGTTAGAGCCGTTAAGTTCCTAAAAGACAATAAGCAAGAGCGTACGCAGATGGGTATTAACGGGAAAAAAGCCGTCAAGGAGGAGTATAATTGGGATAAGGAGAAAGAAAAATTAATCAGTTTGTATAAAAAACTGCAGAATCAGGTGATTTAGGCAGGTAATCCGTGCAGAAAAATAGGTAAAAAACAGCCTCTGTAACTTATTGTGTGACAACGGCGAAAAAAGACGGCGTAAAAAAATATTTTTACGGCGTTTTATTTTATTAATCACGCAGAATAATTTCTTAAAACGCCGTTTTATTTTTGCCTTTAATAATAACAGTATTGTTTTTGGATTTATGAGTGCGGCAAAACGGTTATTTACCCGTACAATTCTTATTCGTCATTATCTCCAACACCAAATCGTCCATCGTATCCATGCCGTAACGTCCGATCTTGCCCACATCCTCGATACTTTTGTCAATATCCGTTTCGGCAATACCGTCGGTGGAATCGACAACAATGTCATTCATTGCGAGCATCACGCTGTCAAAAGCACTGTTCAGTCCTGCCGATATCTTCAGTGCGCATGACGGTTTTGCCCCGTCGCAGACCATTCCCGTTATAGTGTTTATCATGTTGTTTATTGCATAACACATTTGGTTGAAGCTGCCGCCTGCCAAATAAGTTATGCCGCTTGCAGCACCCATTGATGCATTTACTATTCCGCAAAGGGCGGACAATCTGCCTATTTTGCTTTTAATGTAAATACTCATAAGATGCGAAAGCGTCAAAGCGCGTATGATTTCCTCCTTTTGCGAATTGCGTTTCACGCCGTAATAATATACTGGAAGGGTGCATGTTATTCCTTGGTTACCGCTGCCGCTGTTGGAATAGATAGGCAGGGTTATGCCGTCCATACGAGCATCTGATGCGGCACATGTACGTGCTATTATTTCGTTGCGTATGTTTTTGTCCCAGGAATTAAACAATTTCTTTCCTATCTGTAGTCCGAACTCACCCTTAAGGCTCTCCTCGCTGCATTTTGCATTAAGCGTTACGGTATCTTCTATCCATGCAAGATTTTCTATAGGTTCCTCTGATGCGTAATCCCATATCATGCGGGCGTTGAGACTATTTAGGATATCGTCCTCCGAGCACGAATCATTTTCCGAGCAACATTCTTGACTGAAAAGAATCTTACCGTCTTTTTCTATATGGATAAAATTGGTGTGAATACGTGCTATGGTTGCTTTTGCGTAGGAATTTTCACCTTTAGCGGTGCATTGGATGTACAGTTTCTCGTCTGTCTTTGCCGGTTGGATGTCTATGCAGTGGTTATCCAGCCATTGTTTGGCTTTATCCACGTTTTGTTTTGCATCATCCAGCACCTGCAAGTTTTTTGATGGATCTCCGCAGACAACACCCAGCGCTACGGCAATAGGAAGTCCTATCATACCCGTGCCCGGTATCCCTACGCCCATGGCGTTCTTGATTATGTTTTTGGAAAGCGAAAGATGAATTTCTTTAACCTCTTCTTCCAAAATTTCTTTAGCCTTTGCAACGCATAAAGCCACCGCTACGGGTTCCGTACAGCCCACGGCGATGACTATATTCTTTTGCATCAAATTTTTGATACAACCTGAATTATCCATAACAGGAAAAACTAAAACGGTTATTTATTATTAAGAACTTTTTTTACGACGTCTTTCTGATATTTTTCGGCATATTGGGATTTGAATTTCTCAAAAGACATTTCTTTGTTGTAGCCTTCTGCGTAGTAAATAAGAGCAGGTTGCAATTCGTCAGGACCTAAAAATCCCATAATGCAATCAACCGGACGGAAATCACCGCCTCTTATTGACATTGTAGGGTAACCGCCTCCGCGTTGTCCTTCCCAGATAACTTTCATAAGCTCATGAGTGGCTCCGCGTCCTTCTTTGGATGAAGGATTGTAAGTTTCGCCGCCTATAGTTATCACATCCTTACCTTCGGCATCGAATTTACAAGGATAATAGTAGTAATTAAGTATTGCCGCTATCGTATCGTTGGAAAAACTCTTAGAGTCCAAAACTTTACACCAACCGCACCATGAAGTATAGCAGTCAATAAAAATCAATTTAGCGTTTTTACCGTCTTTCTGTCCTTGATTTACAGCCTCCTGAACGCTCATCCACTGAACCTTTGAGGTATTTTCTTTTTGAGAAAAGCAACTTGAAGCAGACAATGTCATGCATACAAGAGCTAACATTAAAGATAATTTTTTCATTGTTGTACTTCCCTTATATTTTTCTTATTTATTTTAAAGTGCAAAATTAATTAATTTCCGTATAATTACAAAAAATGAATACAAAAAACTGTGCCGCAAAGGTATTTTGTCTCTTTAAATTTCATTTTTTTACGTTACATTGATCAGATACTGTCTAACGGTTTACGGTTTTTATTTGCCGATGATTTGTATTGCGAAGGCGTCATTCCCGTTACCGATTTGAATTGTGAGGAAAGATATGCCGAAGACGAGTAATTAAGTTTGAATGCGATTTCATTGAGAGTTAATTCGCCGTAAGACAATAATTCTTTAATCTTTTCTATTTTTTGGGCAATGAAGTATTTTTCTATTGTCGTATGTTCTTCTTCCGAAAAAAGTTTGCTTAATGAAGAATAATCCTGATGAAGTTTTGATACTATAAAATCCGAAAGATTTATGTTCATATTGTCTTCTTGGTAATGCACGAACTCAATTACCGCATTTTTTATCTGTCCGCATATTATCGTTTTCCTGTCATCCAAAAGTTCAAAGCCCTGTTGTATCAATTTGTTCTTTATATTGTCTTTTTGATTGGAAGAAACATCCGCATTAACAACGGCTTTACCCAGTTCAACCGTTTTTACGGGCAGATTTTCCTCTTCCAACAGACTGCGTACGGCTGCAATGCAACGCGGACATACCATATTTTTTATGTAAAACTCGGTTTCCATTTTCCCAACTCCCTGCTAAAAGCAATTTTGTATTGCAAAAATAGTAAAAAACCGCCGAAACAATCGGTGTTAAGTGAAAATTATTTCGTTTTGCGTCTTTTTATTCCGCTTGCATGTAGATTTGCCGCGATGAAAAACCATGTTATTTTCAGTATAAATTATACCCTTGAAAAAAGACGGCGTTTCAGCAAATTCTTTTGCGTGATTAATAAAATAATCAGGCTGATTAATTTTTTTTAACGCCGTCTTTTTTACGGCGTATATTACAATGGTTTACCAAAAAGCAATTACAGACTGACGTTTTGTCTTATAAATGACTTATAGTCAGATGTTTTTGTGACAAATTGTCAAATAACTCAAGTGGTATGATAGTTGTAAATTCTCTTGTGAAAGTTTGAGGCAGTAAAATGCTTAAAAACGGTAAGGAAAAACATTTAAAATACATTGGAAAGGAAAAAACATTAGATTAAAACAATTAAAATAAACATTAAAAAATAGGAGGAAAAAATTATGTTACCAGTAATGAGAAGAAACAGTTATTTACCAGAAATGTTTGACGGATTTTTCGGATTGGATTGCAGAAATGAATTTGCTGAAACGGCACCTAAAATCAATGTTATCGAGAATGATAAAGAGTACAGAGTTGAATTGGCTGCAGCAGGTGCAGAAAAAGACAATTTCAATGTTAATTTGACCAAAGACGGTGACTTATCAGTAAAATTCGAACGCAAAAATTCTTCGGAAGAAGGAAACAAGAATGAAAAATATTGGAGAAAAGAATTCTCTTATTCCAAATTCGAAAGAACGTTTTCACTTCCGGAAAACATAGACAGGGAAAAGATTTCCGCAAAAGCCCAAAACGGCGTATTGGAAATAGTACTTCCGAAAACGGAAATCAAAGAAGAAGACAATACAAGGCAGATAGCAATAGCCTGATTGCAAAATTAAACGGATAAATAAGCACACAGTGCCGTTAAAACGGCAAAAACCTTCCGCAAAAAGACAAAAGCGGAAGGTTTTTTATTTATTTCTGTCCCGTATGTCCGAATCCGCCTTCCCCTCTTTGCGTTTGGGAAAGTTCTTGTACTTCTTTGGTTTGGGCAGTTGCATGTGCAGCGATAACCATTTGCGCAATTCTTTCCCCGCTGTTGATTACGAAATCTTCGTTCGACAAATTTATCAAAAGAACTTTCAATTCCCCTCTGTAATCCGCATCAATAGTTCCCGGAGAATTCAACACCGTTATACCGTTTTTGTATGCCAATCCGCTGCGCGGGCGTATTTGTGCCTCAAAACCTTGTTCCAATTCAATAAACAACCCTGTGGGAACAAGTATACGCTGCATGGGTTTAATGGTTATGGGTTCACTGATAAAAGCTCTTAAATCCATTCCCGCCGATTGCGGTGTCTCGTATTTCGGAAGCGGATTATTACTCTTGTTTATTATTTTTAAAGTCATGGTTATTATGTTTTGTTTTTGCAAAGTTACGAATAAAAAAAATAACACGGCGTTTTATTTTACTGATATCGCAGAATAATTTACTGACGTCGCAGATTAATTTATTAATCTCGCAGATTATTTTACTGACGTCGCAGATTAATTTCCTTAAGCGGCGTGTTGTTTAAGCGATATTATTTATAGGTAATTTTCAATAGCGTATTGTTTATGTCAAACAGCGGTGCACGGTCGTAAGAAGTTATTGCCGATTGGAATACCGCTTCTTTAAGGCTGTCACATCCCCAAAAGACCCTTTTGCCAATGTGTTTCAATGTGCGGGGAAGCACAATCGTCTGCATTTTCAAGCAATCTTCAAAGGCATAACTGCCTATACTTTCCGTACCTTCGGGTATTGTAACGTTTATCAGGCAAGAGCATCCGCAAAAAGCGAAGGTATCTATAAACCTTATGCTTTCGGGTAGATTTATTTCTTTGAGATTTTCACAAAAACGGAAGCAATGTTTCCTTATTTCCTTTAATCCTGACGGCAGTTCTGCGGTTTGCAATCCCTGACAGCCTGCAAAGGTGTAGTCTTTCAACGTCTCAATGCCGTCATTCAACGCTATTGATTTCAAAGATATGCATCCGCAAAAAGCACCCGCTTCAATGGTTTGTACATTCTTTATATTATGTATTTCTTTCAGGTTACGGCATCCGTAAAAAGCCCCTTCGTCCAATGTTTTCAATGTATTGGGCAGATATATTTCCTCCAAATTGCAGCAGTTTTCGAAAGCATATTTGCCAATTGTCTCCAAACCTTCGGGAAGCGTTATTGTTTTTATTCCGCTTGAGCGGAAAGAAAAATCAGATATAGTTTTAATTCCTTGTTTTATTACTGCGTTTTTAAGATTGTTGCAGTCTTTGAAACAAGAGGGCGGAAAATCTCCGTCAATAACTATTTCGGTAATATTTTTATCGTTCTCGTGAGAGGGAATCATGTAAAAATCCAGGCATTAAGTAAGAAACAGTTATACAGATACGAAGTCCATACGGTATTGAAGAGTACTGCAAGAATGATAAGCGTATACAATAATTTTTCAGGTATATAGCGGTGAAAGAAAACAAGTAAGGATACAAGCATTACAAGATATATTCCCATACCGTTAGGATGCGAGAAATGCCGTAGGCATATTATCATGGCGGCAAGACCTATTAATAAGTAGACAAGTTGCCATATTTTGTTGCGGTCCCTTAAATAAGTATCCAACAGAAGAAATTCGAAAAAAGGAGTGCACAGCATATATCTGGCAAGTGAATTCAAAGAACCGTGTTGTGTTAAAAGTGCAATAAATACATTACCTGCTAAATACAAAAGCGATAATAAACGTACGTATTCCTGTACGGACAGCGGGGTTTTGTCTTTTTGTTTAAGTGATTTGAAGAATTCCCTTATTATAATTACAACGCACGGTAAGAAATACATTAAAAGAAACGGATTGGTGATACTCTGACCTTCTTCGGACCAATCGGAAAACGGCAAGACGGGTAATGAAAGATATTTTCCCCAGAATTTCTGCGCTTCGATGAAGAAAAACCATCTCGGCGAGCCGTTTAGTTTTTGTATAATCATAACAGCGGCTACTCCTGCGACTATAGGCAATAAGCGTTTCGCAAAATTGACGGCGGAAGATTTGATGTTGCGGGCATAAAAGAAGTTTATAATCTCCGCACATAAGAAAACAGTGATAAATAGTGCCGCCGAAGAGCGCGTCATTGATGCCAAAAAGAAACCGATGAAGTAAACAGGATAATTATTCTTCACAATACCGTAAAGACCTGCGGCAACAAACAAAAAGAATAAGCTTTCGGTGTAAGGCATCATATAAACTACCGACATAGGTATGCACAAAACGAGCAGATATTGCCATATTTTTACTTTATCTTTGAAGATAAAATATATAAACAGCATTCCCAAACAAAAAACCAACCAATTGAAAAGACAAATCTGAAAACCATTCAATCCCGTTGCCCTCCAAATAAGCGGGAACAGCGGAAAGAAAGCATAATTCGACCATCTGTCAACATCGGACATGTATAAATGTTCACGGATTCTGTTATAATGAGCGGCATCCCACACAATGTTTTTTTCAGGTGTTATCTCGGTGAAAGGAACAGACTCAAGCCAAAGATTCTTATTACCGTTTTCATCCGTAGCTTGTTGATATGTTTTAATGACAGAGCTTACGGGTCTGTAGAAACGTTCATGTTGCAAGGCATAATGGCATAAAAAACTCATAATGCCGAAAGCAATAAATATCACAAGCAGAATAAACGGTGTAAACCTGTTGGCTGTCGTTTTCATCAGCGGTTTTAATGACATTTAACTATTGTTTATTCTGCGGAGGATAGTCTATAGTGTAATGAAGTCCCACACTCTCTTTGCGCTTCATAGCCATAGTGATTATAAGATAAGCGTTGGCAACCATATTCCTTAATTCGCAAAGTTGAGGTGTCAATACGCTGCGGTTATAAAGTTCTTCGGTTTCGTCGTATATAAGTTTGGTGCGGTTCAATGCACGTTTCAATCTTACATCGCTGCGTACAATGCCAACGTAATTGCTCATTATCTGTTGCAGTTCCCTTTGCGTTTGGGTAATAAGGCTCATCTCTTCGTTCAAGACCATACCTTCGGCATTCCAATCGGGAACCTCGTCGCAGAAACTGATATGTTTTATTTCCTCTTTGGCATCCATTGCCGCACGGTGTGCATATACTGCCGCCTCAAGCAGAGAATTGCTCGCCAAACGGTTACCTCCGTGAAGACCTGTGCAGGAGCATTCGCCTGTTGCATACAAATGCTTGATAGTCGTGCGTGCAAAATTATCCACTACTATTCCTCCGCATCCGTAATGGCATGCAGGGACAACAGGTATCATATCCCCGCGGGTAATATTCAGTCCCAATTCCAGACATTTGGCATATATGTGCGGGAAATGATGCATTATTTCTTCCTTACTTATTGCCGAGCAATCCAATTGCACATGGTCGTCACCCGATTTGGTCATCTCCGAATTGATTGCACGTGCCACTATATCGCGCGGGGCAAGCGAACCTCTCTTATCGTATTTGTCCATAAAGGCTTCGCCTTTGAGATTCTTCAATACGCCGCCCGCACCTCTCATTGCCTCGGTTATAAGAAAAGACGGCTTTTCCATCGGATTGTAAAGGCTTGTCGGATGGAATTGTACGAACTCCATGTCTTTCAACCAACCTTTTGCACGGTGTACCATAGCCTGTCCGTCACCAGTTGCAACCACAGGAGCCGTTGTTGCGGCATATACCTGTCCGAATGAACCCGTTGCAAGCATTGTTATCTTTGCTAAATAAGTGTCAATGCTGCCCGTGTTCTTGTCCATAACGTATGCGCCGAAGCATTCCACGTTATCCATGTGGCGGTTTACTTCCTGTCCCAGGTGATGTTGTGTTATAAGGTCTATTGTGAATTGATTTTCCTTCAGTTCTATATTCGGATTGTTTTTTACTGCTTCATACAGCGCCCTTTCTATCTCTGCGCCCGTATTATCTTGATGATGGAAAATTCTATGTTCGCTGTGACCGCCTTCACGTGCCAAATCATAGTTACCCATTCGGTTCTTATCAAAGTTGGCACCCCAACGGATAAGTTCTTTTATTCTTTCGGTCGATTCGGTTATGGTAATACGGACGGCTTCTTCGTTACAAATGCCCGCACCTGCTATCAAAGTGTCCTGAATATGCTTTTCGTAAGTGTCGGGTGCATACATGACGGCGGCAATTCCGCCTTGTGCATATTTGGTGCTGCATTCCTGCGCATCCGCTTTGGTTATAATGCAAACCTTTCCGTAATTAGCGGCTTTCAATGCGAAAGACAATCCCGCAATGCCGCTTCCCAAAACCAAATAATCTACTTTATATCTCATTTTTGTATAATTTACACGGATTAATCCGCTAATTTTGCAAATAATTGTTTATAAATCAGTTCTGCAAAATTACAAAATTTTCTTTTATATTCACAAAAATGCCTTATAAGATGTGTTTTCAATCGGTTTTTACCCACAAAAATGTCCTTTTGTAAGTTATTGGAAAACAGTATATACCATAAGGCTGAAAAAAGACGGCGTTTTAAGAAATTATTCTGCGTGATTAATAAAATAAAACGCCGTTTTAATTTTTTTTAACGCCGTTATATTTTTGCAGATCGAAATACCGCTGCACAATAAAAGGAAAATATTTTCGTATTAATAGCGGTAATCATAATTTTTTAACACAATGACGACAGAAGAAACTATCAAAGATTTTGAATTACGCCTTCAGGATCTATGGAGGTGTCTTTGACATCGCACAAAAAGAGAAAACAATAAGCGAAAAACAAGCATTAACGCAGGCATCTGACTTTTGGAACGATCCCAAAGCAGCCGAAAAACTTTTAAAAGAGATTTCGTCGCTTAAGGATGTGGTAACGGAATATCAGAGTGTCAATTCTTCGTTAGAAGACTTGAAAGTATTGAAAGAATTTTTCGATATGGGCGAAGCAAGTCAGCAGGAAATTGATGCGGATATAGAAAAAACGGGCAGGAAAATCGAAAATCTTGAGTTCAAAAAGATGCTCGGAGCCGAAGAAGATACATTGGATGCCATCCTTACGATTAATTCGGGTGCGGGAGGCACGGAGAGTTGCGATTGGGTGTCAATGCTGATGCGTATGTACGTACGTTGGGCAGAGAGAAACGGATATAAAGTCGAAGAAGTGTCTTCACAGGAAGGTGATGTGGCAGGTTTCAAAAACGTTACCTTGGAAATAAGCGGTAAATACTGTTACGGATACCTTAAAGGGGAGAACGGAGTGCACCGTTTGGTTCGTTTGTCGCCCTTTGATGCTGCCAACAAACGCCATACATCCTTTGCATCGGTTTATGCCTATCCCGTAGTGGACGATAATATAGAGATAAACATCAATCCTGCGGATATAGAATGGGAAACCTTCCGTTCGTCGGGTCCGGGCGGACAAAACGTCAATAAAGTTGAGACGGCGGTCCGTTTACATTATAAACCCGACAATATAATCATTGAGTGCCAACAAACACGCAGCCAATTACAAAACCGCGAGAAGGCTTTGCAGATGTTACGTTCCCAATTGTATGAACAGGAATTGAGAAAAAAACAGGAAAAGATAGCCGAAATAGAAGCAGGTAAGAAACGTGTGGAATGGGGAAGCCAGATACGTTCGTATGTCTTGCATCCGTATCACATGGTTAAGGATTTACGTACGGGATATGAGACTTCGGATACCTCGGGTGTGTTGGACGGTGATTTGGACGATATGATAAAAGCCTATTTGATGCAATTCGGAGGATAAAGATTATATCTTATCTAACAGATTGAACAATTGCTTTTCTTCATTCTGCCACGAAAGGTAGTTTTGAGCCTTTATACAATTATCACTTAATTGTTGCAATAATTCATTATTATTTATAATCCCGTTGATTTGCCCTGCCAATTCTTCGGGATTATAACTTTTGAGTTCAATTCCGCAATGAAATTCTTCTTCAATACGTTTTATTTCGCTTAACGGCGAATACAATACCGGTGTTGCAGCGTTTATGTATTCAAAAATCTTGTTAGGAAGCGATATTGCATAATTGCGGTTCGTCGGTTTGTCAATTGATATTCCCAATGTGGCATTTTCGGTGAATGAGATCATATCTTGATAAGACAGTTTACCCGTTAAATGCACTTTTTCCATCAGATTATGACGGAGGATAAGCGTTTGAAGTTCATTAAATATATCTCCGTTGCCGCAAATGAATAGTTCGGCGTCAATATATTGCATACTTAAGACAAGTTCATGCAATCCGCGGTCAATATTCACCGCTCCCTGCCAAATGATATAACGTTTTTTCAGCGGGAATTGCTTTCTTGCCGCCGTGGATAGGTTTTTCATAGGGATATTACGCACAACTACGGCATTGACGTTGTAGTTTTCAAGGAAATAATCCTTGATAGGATCGCATACGGTGACAATATATTTTAGTTTAGGGACAATCCAACCTTCTGCTTTAAGCCATGTTTTTTGTTGAATGCTGCCTTGTTTCAATTCCGCTACATAACAAAACATTTCGTGGGAATCAAAAATCAAAGGTTTGCGTTTTAATTTTGATATAATATAGTCCGGGATTAATGTGTCCAGGTCATTTGCCCACAGGATGTCCGTTTTATGAAATAAAAGGCAGAAAAATATCCGCAGATTGAGTTCTGCATAATATAAAACGTTCTTTTTAAATAAGAATTTTAAGCGTTTGGTTTTTATAAACGGATAATCGTTGTTAAAGGTTGCGTATTGGTTTTGTCGCTGCGGTGTTGCATTTTTACAAATAACCACAACTTGATATCCGTATGCATAAAGACTTTTGCAAGTCTTTAACACGCGGTTGTCATTATACAAATCATTGCTCACACTTACCACAATACGCTTCATTTCAGCAGAGACAGGGTTTTTATTTATGCACTTAAAAAGATAGTTTTATAATAAATTTGCCTAAAACATCAGATGAAAACCTTTATTCTTGTTTTTATTGTACGCCGTCAATTCTTGAGTTAAAGATTTCTTCAATTGGGAAGCCATAAACGACACAAAAAATTCTGCATTCTCAGTTTCCTGACTGTTTTTTAATGAATTGATATATTCTTCCCTGTCTTCAACAAAAATTTTTGACGGGAACAATCCGTAATACAACTGTATATAGTTGGAAAGTAATCTTGCAGTTCTGCCGTTTCCGTCTACCCACGGATGGATAGTCACAAGGTTAAGATGGGAGAGGAAAGAGATTTTGTATTGTTGTTCTATAGTTTTCGCCGACAGCATTTCCGTATTAACAATGCGGCATAATTCTTCCGTTTTATTAGCAATCTTTTGAAAATTCATATAACTCCTTCCCTTGAAACCTGCACTTACCGAGCATAAGCGGTATTTTCCTTTGGAAGAATCAAAGCTTCCTGCCATTACATTGTGAACTGTACCTGTGGAATGCATGAGTAAAGCATTCAGAGTTTTCAAAAAATCAGGCGTTATCTGTGTTTTTTCTTCTGCTTTGATGATGGCATAATCGTAAGCGTCTTTTAGATCTTTGTTCATCAGATGGTATAAAAGCGGTTTGCCTTTTGCCGTCAAACCTTCATCAAATAAAATATATGTATCCTGTTCCGACAATGTTGAACCCTCAATTGCCGTAGAGTGGGTGATTAAAGAATACAGGTAAAACTTATTATAATCAACCGCTTGGTTTATTCCCGCCGCTTGAAAGTCCTTATACAGCTCTATTATTTCATTCCACATGTCCATAATTTGCAAAGATACAAATAAAATTTATAAATAAGATTTATAAGACGCATATTTACGGCAAATAAGCGGCAAAATATACTTCCTCACACTCAATATAACAAACAGGAATGCCGTTAGAGGACATTCCTGTTTGATTTTGAAAAAATTATTTATTACAACGCTTTAGCGAATTCTTTTCCGAATTCCCTACAATCTTCTAACATCGCATTGTCCGGTACCCACAACTTACGGATACCCTCGTTTACAACTTCAATGCCTGCTTCCTGCAAATGGATTGACAGTTGTTTTACCGCATCTCCGCTCCATCCGTAAGAACCGAAGCATGCCGCTTTCTTTTTCTTGAACTTTAAACCCTTTATCATCTCCAATAAACCTGCTATTGCGTAGGAATAGCCGTTGTTTATAGTAGGTGAACCGATTAAAAACGCTTTTGATTTGAATATCTCGGTAAGTATATCGTTTTTATCATCCTTTGCAGCATTGTATATCTTCACAGTAACGTTTTTATCAGCCTCTTGGATTCCTTTGGCTATTGCTTGAGCCATCAGACGTGTTGATTGCCACATGGTATCGTATACCAAAGTAATCTGATTCTCCTGATAAGCATCCGCCCACTTCAAATAAGTTTCCACAATCTGCGAAGGGTTGTTTTTCCATATCACTCCGTGAGAAGGACATATCATATTCAAAGGCAGATTCATCGCAAGAATTTCTTTGATCTTCTTGATTGCCATAGGCGAATAAAGATTCAATATATTGCAATAATATTTCATTGCTTCTTGATATACTTCCGTGGAATCAACTGCATCGTTGAACAATGATTCTGTTGCGTAATGTTGTCCGAAACCGTCATTGGAGAACAATATGTTCTCACCTGACATATAGGTAAACATCGTATCAGGCCAATGAAGCATAGGAGCTTCAACGAAGGTCAAGGTCGTTTCGCCCAGATTCAGCGTATCACCCGTTTTAACGTTCACAAAATTCCAGTCTTTGTGATAATGTCCGCGGATTATTGCCTCTCCTTTGGCAGTACAATAGATAGGGGTGTTAGGTATTTCACGCATCAACTCAACCAATGCGCCGCTGTGGTCGCATTCATTATGTTGCATGATAACGTAGTCTATTTTATTTAAATCAATCTCTTGTTTCAGGTTATTGACAAACTCTTTGTCGTAAGGTATCCACGACGTATCTATCAATGCGACTTTGTTGTCTTTGATTAAATAAGAGTTGTACGACGATCCTCTGTGGGTTGAGAGTTCGTCACCGTGAAAAGTTTTCAGTTCCCAATCGATTTTACCGACCCAAGTAACTTTCGGTGTTATCTGTTTTCCCATTGTTATGATTTATTTAATTGATTAATATTCTGTTTATGTGTTTGAAAATGCAAAGATAAGTAAAATTTCTTTAACGGTAAAAGATACCTAAAAATAAAACGCCGTTTTACGAAAATAAAACGCCATGTCGTTAAAATAAAACGTTGTTTTAATTTGCTAAAACGCCGTTTTAATTTGATACGTTATTGTTTGATGATTGTATGGGTGGAATTGATTGTTACAGTTGCGGTTTTGCCGTGTATGAATGCATGGTTTAATATGCCGATGTGTCCAATAGGTAAATTAAACGCAACAGGGAAGTCTGTATCTTTTACATTCTCGGCAATGATTTGATATGCCGTTTTGCCGAAAGGTACGGCGTTGTCATGCATATCCGACATCTGTCCGACAAGCAATGCTTTTATTTTGTTAAGTTTGCCGCTGCGTTTAAGGGCTTGCATCATGCGGTCAATATGATAGAGATATTCGTCCAAATCCTCAATAAACAGTATCTTGTCTTCCGTATCCGCAAAGCTGTCACTGCCCAAGAGTGAATACAAGACAGATAAATTTCCGCCGATAAGCTCTCCCGTTGCCGTGCCTTGACGGTTAAGAGGATAAAACGGACAAACGATTTCGTTATTGCCGCTGAACAATATGTTATGCAATGATTTTACTGCGGCATTATCTGATAAATCCGTAATGTTTACAGGCATAATTCCATGAACGGATGATAAAGATACATTATAATAGGTATGCATCAAAACAGCAGTCACATCCGAATAACCGATAAGCCATTTGGGATTGCTTTTAAGCGTTTGCCAATCCACTTTATCCAATATCCTTACACTGCCGTAACCTCCGCGGGCAAAAAACACTGCTTTGATTTCCTGGTTATCAAGCATTGTTTGAATATCTTGCGCTCTTAAGAGGTCTTCTCCTGCAAATTGGTTGTCTTTTGCTCCGACGGTTTTACCCACAACAACATTCAATCCCCATGATTCGAATAATTGTTTGGCAGAAATGATTTCTTCTTTACTTATTGCACGTGCGGAGGAAATTATTGCCACACTGTCGCCCTTTTGTAATGTATTCGGTGTTATCATATAATAAAATGCGGAATAAAATTATAAATAAACTGTTACGGAACGGGGTCGTAACCGCTCGGACCCCACGGATTGCAACGCAAAATTCTTTTAAATGCCAACCAAAATCCCTTAAACGGGCCGTATTTGCGTATTGCTTCAACTGCGTATTGGGAACATGTCGGTGTAAAACGGCATGATGCGGGAGTAAGAGGTGAGATGCAACGTTGGTAAAAACGTATCATCATAAGCATCAGACGTTGTAATGCTTTAAGCGGATATGACAGTAAGGTTTTGAACATTTTCCGACAATTTATCCAATATAGCAAGTATTGTTTTTTGCATGGTTATGTAATCCGTCATTTGTTTATTGACGTAAGATAACGAGAAATCAATATCCAATTGTTTTGTTGCTGCCAGTTCTTTTAGTTTTAAGGAGTTTAAGCGGTAGTTTTCTCTTATTAAACGTTTGATTCTGTTTCTTGATACGGCTTTTTTCTGATATTTCTTTGGACAAACGACCAATACGCTTACATTTCCTTGCCCTTGTTTTATTATATAACGTACGCTTAAAGGGAATATAAGAAAACTCTTTCCTTGTTTGAAAAGAGTTTCCGTTCTTTTACGCGAATGTAACCGTTGGTTTTTGTCAAATTCAAACATTATGATGTTTTTTGTTTGCTTGTTGTCTTCTTTGCAGATGAGGTTGAGGTTTTTTTAGTTGCAGTTGATGAAGTCTTTTTAGCAGATGATGCAGTTTTCTTCGCTTTTGATGCAGTTTTCTTTGTAGTTTTGGTTTCCTCTTTAGTTGTTTCCTTGGTTGCAGGGGATTTCTTTACGGGCTTAACCTCACCTCCCGATTCGAAGAAATTATCCAATGCCATAACCATCGAAGGACTCTTAAGCGTAGGTGCAGCTATAGTAACTTTGAATTTTGCTTTTTGAAGTGCAAGTTGCGTAGGCTTTCCGAATGCAGCAAAGACTATGTCGTCGGAAGTAACCTCCGGGAAGTTTTGTACGAAGGATTTAACACCGATAGGAGAGAACACCACAACCATATCGTATTTTTTTATGTCAATCTTTGATAAATCTTTAGGTTCCGAACGGTGCATTACTATTTTAGTGTAATTGATGCCTGCAGCTTCAAGTTTTTTGAAATTAACCGCCGATGCATCTTCCGCACAAGGAAATAAATATTTTTCATCCTTATGTTTGGCTATAACTTCCACCAGTTCGTCAAAAGTAAGTTTGCCGTAAAATATTTTACGTTTACGGTATTGTATGTAAGTTTGGAGATAATTTGCGATGGAGTCCGTAATGCAAAAGAATTTCATATCATCAGGTATAACCAAACGCATTTCTTTTGCAAAGTGAAAGTAATTGTCTACGGCGAGCTTGCTTGTCATTATGACTGCTGAATAATCCAAAAGATTGATTCTTTCTGCACGGTATTCCTTATTACTAATCCTTACGACCTCGAAGAACTTATTAAATGTAAGATTCAGATTAAATTTTTCAGCTAATATTTTATACTGTGATTGCTCCTTTTCTGACGGAGCATTTTGTGAAATCAGTATATTTTTAATACTTTTTGCCATTAGTTTTTCTCTTTTCTTTTAAAAAAACAGAAGTTTTATAACAACAATTAACGGTAATAATTCCAGCGTGCAAAGATAGAAAAAAAGATAGAGATGAGAAAATTTAAATGTACTAATAATTACAAAAAAACACCGTAATAACCGTGTAAAGTAAAGTATTACAACAATTGACAAACTTATTAAAAGGAATGTAGTTTGATAGAAATTGTCCGCATAAACGGCGGAAATTATCGGCAAAAACAAACAAAATCCTGATAAAATTCCGAAATTTAATTGGGTTTGTATGTAATAATTCGCTATCTTCATTCCGCGGAAAACCCAAGAGAAGAATTTTATTAATAATATCTTGAAAAAGTACAAAATTATGCAGCAAACATAAATCCCACTCCACAACAAAAGAGGATTGACAAGCATATTATCAATTTCCAAGGAATATCCTTTTAAATATTGCATTATATTGAGATAATCCAGTCCGCAGAATATCAAAAAGCTTATAAGCGGCAGAAAAATAAATATAACAGGTACCAATGAAAACGGATGTACGGTATCCCCGTCTTTGGTAGTTATCGCAGTTTGATTCTTTGAAAAACAGCCTTGAATAAAAGAAAATATAAGTCCGCCGCCGAAGCGTATAAGCAGTGCCGAGAGCAACAAAATGAAAACGAAAATACCGAATATCCAATCGGGATTCTGTTTAACGGTGTTTTGTTGCATAGGCATATTCGGCGGACAATATGTTTTTTCCGTAAAAACCGTCGGACGCTCTTTCTGTATAAATGCCGAATCCTGCAAAACGGTGAAAATATATTGTCTGCACGATATATTGTTATCCCCGCTTGCAACGATATAATCGGGATTCTTGTTTATATATTGCGGTATAAATACGGAATCCTGTTGCAATATCGCAGTGTCTTTAATATTTAAGGTGTCGGATTGCTGCATCGGCGGTTTATTTCAGTATTATAAGTTTGCGTTTTAGTTGTTTATTGTCCTGTGACGTAATTACAACGTAATAGATTCCGTTTTCAAACGAAGACACATCCATGCCGCTGTTTGCGCTTACGCAGGTATTGTAATATTTTAACTTACCCGTATTGTCAAACACCGTTACGGCAGATTTGTCAGGCAGGTTGTTAAAATAAACCATATCACGGGCGGGATTAGGGAATATTACGGTGTTGTCCGCATATAATTCATCCAAAGCGAACACCAACGAATCGCTGCCGCATGCCAAAGTAACTTCGTCTATCCATGCACAGTCATATCCGTATGCCGCACTTTGGTCTTTTTCGTATGAGAAACAAAGGGTATGCTGCCCGCTGCCGATGTCAAACGAATATTTCTTCCAATCCAGCTCAATTCCCAAACCGTCTTCCGTCCCGCTTAAATAAAGCATGGTCTTTCCGTCAATAAGAAACCTCAATCCGTCGTAATCACGTTCCGAAGAAATTTTGGCAAAGAATGAGAATTGCGAAGAAACGGTGTTGTCAATAGTAAGCGTAAGCCGCGATTTGGTGTTGTCTGCCAAATTGTGTTTACTGCGTGCACTTCTGTTGCCGCTGTAATATATTACCGAGTCCGTGCACCACGGATTGTCGGCATCGTTTTGCCATGAAAATACGCTGAAACCGTCTTCAAAGCCTTCACATTGCGCAGTTAAAGGTATATCATAGTGTTGCATTGCGCTGTATTTGCCTGCAACGTAATTAACTGCAAAAGACAATGTGTCGGTACTGCCAAAGGTTTTTCCGATACCGAAAGTTATGTGTTCCGATTCGCCTTTGTCCAAAGCCTTAACCTCTTTTACGGAATCCGTTATGCTGAATCCTCCGCTTAAATCATACAGAGTTACCTCACCTGATTGTATCGGCCATCTGCCCGTATTCATAAGCTCGGCGGTTATGTAAACCGTATCGTTTGATGATTGCATTGCCGTAGAGGATATAAGCAATTCGGGAGCAAAGATGTCTTTTAAAACTTTTTGATCATTTATTATTTCACCGTCTTGGTAAATTTGGAAATGCAGTTCGCTTACGGACAGATTTTTAACCCCGTCGGCAACAGTAAAAGCAAACGCTCCCGTAACGGATAACGAATCCCCTGAAATAATATCGCTGATTAATAAATTATCTTCGCTGATTAATAAATTTTTATCGCTGATTAATTTTACGTAGCAGCCTTTGGATTTGAAATTACGTTTTCCCGAATTGATAATCTTGCAATCTACGCTGTAAGTTCCGCTTACCGTAAGATTTTCTTCGCTCTCCGTTTTATCCTTTTGTCTTACGGTGATATCTTTCATGGCTATAAAATAATTGTCAGGTGCAACTACCCTGAAGGAATCAATTAACGGTTTAAAAAATTGGTTGGTAAAAACAATGTTTACAGTTTGCGGAGCAGAGATATTGCTTATATCCAAACTTACTTTGCCCGAAGAATCCGCTTGACGGGCATCTATAAGTTTATTGCCGCTGCTTAATGCAATATATGTGTAAGGTTCGGTAGTTATTTCAATGTTTGTTTGTCCTAAAACAATGCTGTCAGGCAACGATACCGTGAAATCTTGAGGTATTCCCGCATAAGGAATAAGCGTAGGGTCGCCCTGCAGATTGTACATCTCCCAATAATGATCGGAATAGGAAGACAAAGATTGCATAACCGCCAAATTACCCGCCTGTATTATCTGTCCTGCGGTTACATAGCGTTCATTATACGGTTGGTTGTAGGTATGGAAAAATCGGTCATACATACCCATCCGTTCATGATTGTATTCGGGAGTTTCTTTCACTGCTTTGCTGCCCACGGACCAATAATAATCTTCGTCCCACAGTGTATAATCCGACGCACCTATTGCCGCAACGGCACCTTTATCCTTTGCACTTAAAAGAGATTCGGTAAAACAGGATTTTTCATCGAATTTACCTGACAAACAACAATTGTTTATGAAAATACCGTAGCGTTCCGTATTGTTAAGTGCGGTGTCTACGTCCTTTATATTATAAGGCGGGTTTTGCCAACCGTTGTAATTGCAATGTCCCGTGTAGTTTACCCATGAGTTTCCTTCGTTTAATCTGTTTCTTATGGCAGTTCTGTTCTCGGGCAAAGCACTTGAGGGATTGTAAAAGACGCTTGTGTCGGTATAGGGGTGAAGATATTGTTTTGTATAGTTCATTTGACCGTTGGTAAAGGCAGGTGCATTGTCTCCCAATTCCCTTCCCGCAACCAAAAGGCTGTTATTAAGAAAGGCGTTGTTGTCAAAAAGGAATTTTTCGTACTTTAAAGTCTTGTCAATAATGTTTTGCAGAGTTGAGGTATCGTTTGCCGACATTCTTCCGTAGAAAACATCGGGCAAGATATCGTCTGTATATTCCGCATAGTACAAATCCGTATAGTGTGCGGGATAATTGTCAATCGTATACTCCCCTACAAACGCAGGAATCTGCTCCGTATCGCCGACAATCAGCAGATAATCAAATGCGGGTGAGGTCTGCGTCGCTGCGTAATACATATCCTTCAGATACGATCTTATTTCTTCGGCGTTTTTACCTGTTTGGGACGTATAAACTTCCGTAATATCAAAACCTTGCATCGTTTTCCATTGAATAAACGGCACAAGGGTTTGTTTAAACATATCGTCAGCCAAAACAACCATCTTAAACGGGTGTTGATCATGCACTTCGCCTGCCGAAGCACCCATACTTTTGGATTGCGGAGTGAAGATAATTTCCGTTTTTATCTTCTTAATCCGTTCAATCATATTTTTATGCGGATTATACCTCAAAGGAGCAATACTTATAACCGCCGTATTGTTTTTGCCCATCTGTCCGAAATGTTTGACCGTCACCTCGTTAGAACCTGTAAACGTATCGGTATTGTAGTACTGTTGGTCAAAATAAAAGTCCTGATTGTTATCCTGTTTAAGACGTGATTTTTGCAAAGGGGCTATCAAAATATTTTCCTTTATTGTGACGGTGTCTTTCTCCAATACGGTATGCTTGATTTGTATTTGCTTTCCCTCGGGAATTTGTATCAATTTATTGTAATGAGGCAGGTTAGCCTGTCCCAAAGATGCGGATTTGGAGAAATCTTCCCCCATATAAATTTCATAAAACGTTGTCCCGTTTAAACTGACGGGGTTTAATTCCAAGGTGTCAAACGAGAGTATCCACTCCGCTCTGTTTTGTGCGGCGGCGTTAAGTGCAAACATTGCCGCAATCAACAGTATTGTGTATTTTATATTGTTTTTCATCGTAATGAGTCTGTAAAACCAACCTGCAAATTTACAAAATCCTTTTGACAATGCACTGTTGCAAACGGAAATGTTTTCAATAAATTTCGTTTTAAGCCGTTTGGTGAAATTAAAACGGCGTTTTATTTTACTGATGTGCGATATTATTTTACTGATGTGCGATAAAAATTTATTAATCTGCGATAATATTTTTGCCTTACGGCAAGTGTTGTTTTTCAGATGCTTACAAACGGTACTTTTTTGACTGCAAATTACCCTGAAAAAGGGTGGATTAAACCGAATCAGCTTTGCGTTTTCTTAATAAATCCATTGCGTTGGCAGTTGTCTGTTGCGCAACCGTTTCTAAAGCTATTTGTTTGATTTCCGCCACTTTCTGTGCAATTTGTTTGATGTATGCGGGTTCGTTTCTCTTGCCTCTGAATGGTACGGGAGCCAAATACGGTGCGTCGGTCTCCAATACAAGATGTTTTAAATCAATTTGTTTGACTATATCTGCCAGATGAGCGTTTTTAAAAGTGACAACGCCGCCTATACCTAACTTAAACCCCATTTCAATCAGCTTTTCGGCTTGGTTTAAATCCCCTCCGAAACAATGAAACACTCCGTTATATGATTGATAATTAAGATTTTTGAAACATTTGAATACTTCCTCAAACGCTTTTCTGCAATGCACGGAAACTGGCATATCATTGTTTTGTTTACTCCACTGCATCTGCGTTTCAAATGCGTATATTTGTTCCTGTTCAAAGTCTCTGTTCCAATAGAAATCCAATCCTATTTCGCCGATTCCGATAATGCGGCTGTCTTGCAGATAGGGCAGGATTTTTTGTAATTGATTTGCCACATCGGAAGTCACACTGCCCGGATATAAACCCACCATAGGATAAAAGATTTCGGGTTTTACGGCGTAGGTTTCCAACATTGGGGCAATGGATTCATATTCCGTTACGGGTAAGAATATTTTGGTTATTCCGTTTTCTTCTGCCCGTCGGATTACTTGGGCAATATCTTCGGTGAATTCTTCCGAATATATATGTGAATGGGTGTCTGTAAGAATCATTTTGTTATGTGAAAATAAAGGATTGATATATAAAAATAATTGATTGATATGTAAAAATAGTGGTTCTATTGAATATAAAAACTATTTGACTGATATAAAAATTGCAGTGTTGTGATATGAAATTTTCTTGCTGTTTTGCGTTGGCATTGTGCTGTGAAAACGGTCTGTTTTGCAGTTTTGCATTATCGTTATGTTATAAAAACGGTTTACTTTACTGTATTGCGTTATTGTCATGTTATAAGAAAAGTTTGCTTTGCTATCTTAAAAAATCATTTTGTTGCGGGATGAAATTTTCTTGCTGTTTTGTGTTGGCATAGTGTTGTGAAAACGG
>JAGBOF010000008.1 GCA_017633985.1 Bacteroidales bacterium | reverse complement strand
TACACGGCTTCTGACGCCTGCTTCGCTTAAGCCGAATTTACTGCCGATTTCTTTGTACGTAAATCCTTCGTCGCGTAATTGCATGATGTCGTTGTAGTCACGTTCCTGTTCGCTTAAATCGCTGCCTGCTCTTGAAATGTTTTCAAACGGCGTTAATTGGTTCGTGTTGGTGAACGTCAACGAGTTGGAAAACAACAGATTGTGTCCGTATTTTTTCTTGTCGGGCGGCAGGTAATTGCCTTTGACGATGCAGAAATATTTTTTTTGCGGCTTTGATGCTGTTGGATATGAAAAAAAATCGTAACTTTGCAATTTGCATGAGGCTGTGTGTTCTTGCAGCCTTGTGTAAGAAAAGACAAAAGAAATTAATTTATTTATAAACAGTTTAAAATAAAACAATTATGGCATTTAATTTAAGAAACAGAGATTTCCTTAAATTGTTGGATTTTACTCCGAAGGAAATACAATACATGTTAGATTTAGCAAGAGATTTGAAACGTGCTAAATATGCAGGAAGCGAACAGCAACATTTGAAAGGCAAGAATATTGCTTTGATATTCGAAAAAACTTCCACCCGTACACGTTGTGCATTTGAGGTGGCAGCACATGATCAGGGTGCACACGTTACATATCTTGGACCTACGGGTTCGCAGATAGGCGTTAAAGAGTCAATGAAGGACACAGCCAGAGTATTGGGCCGTATGTTCGACGGTATAGAATACAGAGGATTTGAGCAGAAAATCGTTGAAGAATTGGCTGAATATGCAGGCGTACCTGTATGGAACGGACTTACTAACGAATTCCATCCTACACAGATATTGGCTGACTTTTTGACAATGACCGAACATACCGACAAACCGCTTAACAAGGTGTCTTACGCTTATTTGGGCGATGCAAGATACAATATGGGTAACTCCCTTATGGTCGGCGGCGTAAAGATGGGTATGGATGTAAGAATCGTTGCTCCTAAACAATTGCAGCCTTCTGCAGAACTTATTGCAACATGTCAGGAAATAGCAAAACAAACGGGTGCTACATTGACTGTAACCGATGACGTAAAAGCAGGCGTTAAGGGTTGTGATTTCTTATACACTGACGTTTGGGTATCAATGGGAGAACCTGCAGAGGTATGGAAAGAAAGAATAGATTTGTTGAAACCTTATCAGGTAAACAAAGAAGTTATGGCTGCAACGGGCAATCCTAAATGCAAATTCATGCACTGTTTGCCTGCATACCACAACCTTGAAACCAAAGTCGGCAGAGACGTTTATCAGCAATTCGGCATTGACGGCGTAGAAGTTACCGAAGACGTATTCGAAAGCGAAGCATCTATCGTATTCGACGAAGCTGAAAACCGTATGCATACAATCAAAGCCGTTATGGTTGCAACTTTGGGTGACTAAACAGGCAAAAATAAGATTATTCCGTCAAAAAGCGGAATAGGTTGTTAGTAATTCGTAAGAGCGGTTTTGAAGTAATATTTTACAAAAACCGCTCTTGTTTATTTGTCTGTGATTGGAATTGAAACGGATACTCTTTATTGTTTAATCCAAACGTTTTTAATTTCCCCGATATACATGGTATGCAAGCCTAATTTGCGTTGTTTGTACCATTGAATTATTTCTTCGGGCAAAGCATTCGCATCAAATTCATGTGAATACAGCTTTTTGGCTTCAATAATCAGTCTGCTTTCTTTGAATGTTGCGTTGCCTGATTCGGTAAATACGGGTGTAAGACGGGCATTGCTTACTTTGTCTTCGTTTCTGCCCGAATGGGTGCCTAAATACATCAAAGCGTCCGTGTATTTCTTATCAAAGAATTCCACGGTGAACTCATCGTTTGCGTCCATAAACTGTTTTGTGTAGCGGGATGAGGAGACATATACGGTTATTATCGGTTTGGACCATAATATGCCGAAATCACCCCAACCTATTGTCATCGTGTTGAATGATTTCTGATTGCCGGCTGTTACCAATGCCAAATCCTCTGCGAACATGCTGAAAGTATTGCCTTGAATATCTTTAGGCGAAATACGTTTAAATTCCATAGTTTTCATTTTGTATTCAGTACATTGGATATTTGATATTGGATTTAGGTTTGTCATTTTATAGTGTCAATCAGTAATGCCGTCAGGCTGCATGTGGCATCCAATGTTCAATATTAAACGTCCGATATAAAAAATAAAAAAGAGTTGATTTCAACTCTTTTGCTTTTGTGGTCCCTCTTGGGCTCGAACCAAGGACCCTCTGATTATGAGTCAGATGCTCTAACCAACTGAGCTAAGGGACCGTTTCCTTAAGGTTTTAAACCCCCTGTGAAAACGTTTGCAAAAATACACTAAATTTTATTACCGACCAAATAATTCAAATACTTTTTTGCGAAAAAATGTTATTTGTATTAATTATCAATATATTATACCCACAGGACTTTTCCTTAAAACGCTTTGTTTTATTGATGTTACATCCTGCCAATCCGCCGCATAAAGGCAATTATGCGTTAAATTTGTCGAAAGTTATGAAGAAAACGGTTCCTACATTCTCTTCGGACTGAAAACTTATTGACGCACCGTAACTTTCAAGTATTGTCTTGACTATCGTAAGCCCTATGCCGCCGCCTTCGGATTTTGTCGTAAAATCGGTATTGAACACTTGGCTTTTGTATTCCTCCTTTATGCCGCATCCGTTATCCTCCACGCTGACCGTATATCCAGCAGAGTTTTCCTCTATTGCAATGTCAATCTTACCTTCGCTCTGATTGTAAAACGATTGCACGGCATTTTTGATAAGGTTGTTGAAAATACGGATGAACAGATTCTCCTCACCCAATACAAAGCACTGTTTGACGGAATGATAGGTTATATTGACGTTGTCAATGTTGTCAAAAAGAGTTATAGCCGCCGTTATACATTTATCCAAATCCACTTTCTCTTTTTTAACGCTCGGTTTGGAATAGGAGTTCAACTCTTGGGTTATTGTACTTATGCTTTCAATCTGCGAGATAAGCGACGGGGCTGTTTGCTGCCATTTCTTTCCGAACATTTCGGGCTTTTCATTATACAGTTTTTGCAAATACTGGATGGAAAGTTTCATCGGAGTCAAAGGATTCTTTATATCATGGGCTACTTGCTTTGCCAACTCACGCCAAGCCGACTGCCTTTGTTGCTGTTGCATCAAAAGAGTGCTTTCCTCGGCTTTGTCAATCATCATGTTGTAGGCTTTAATCAAATCCCCCATCTCGTCGTCTTTGTTCCACTTTATTTTGTCGTTACGGTGAGTGATGCTGAACGTTCCCATCTGTTTTTTAACCAATTCAAGCGGTTTGGTGATTATATTGCTTAAGAAAACAAAGATTATAACCGCTATATTGATCCAAAACAAAAGCATATTGGCAAAACCGTTTATCAATCCGTTTATATTGTCGCTCACTATTTTTTGTTGGTTTATAAACGGAATGTTCAGATAAAGCACATTGCTGCCGTCTTTGGTATTGAGAGTGCAGTAAGAGGACAGGAATTTGCCTTTGCATATCTCTTCCTTACGGTAAAAGGGTTTGCCGCCTTCGTTTTTAAGCCTTACAAGGGCTTGACGGTCTATTTTATAAGAAACGATACCCTTTTCGAATACGTCTTTTTGCGAACAAACTTCCAAATCCCCCGCTTGGTTGAAAATATTTATGTCTACAAGAAATTCATTGGACAGATGAATCAAATCATTCTCCGTTATTTCACCTTTATTTGCCGCCAAAGACTCCAATTCAAACTGAATGCTGTCGGTTTTGCCCTTTAAGACCGATATATTGTTGCGGTTGGTTATGTCGATTGTGTTTCTTATGCTGAAAAAGCCCGAAATCAATACGCTGACAAGGAAACAGCCCGTAAGGGATGCGAGAATCTTATACCTGATGCTCAATGTTTTTTTCTTAAAATGCGGAATCAGCTTTGCGTAATGCTCACCCGCAAGTAGGAACAGCAGCAATAAAAACAATGCCGAGACGCTTCCCATGGCTTTGTAGACGGAAAATTTGTCCGAACATACGGCATAGGTTATGTTTGCTTTGCTTTTGTAATAGGTGTTGTAGTTCTGATCGTACGACCAACCGCTTTGATGCGGCGGAATGTTGTTTAAAAATTCCCTTTCGCCGTAAGAATAAACCAAAACGCCGTCGGAATATTTCGCATAAGCCGTATTTTCGGGCATAAGGGTGTTGTCGCTCAACAAAAGCGAATAATTCATGTTTTCGGAGTTCTCTTTGTGCAGGCATTCGGCAAAGACATAAACATCGTCCAGCTTGTCAAAGAATATATACGTATTGTTCTTGGCGTTGTCTTCCTCTTTGTACAGACGTTTGTACCCCTGAACGTTTTGCGCCGAGTTCAATCGGCCGTCAATATAGAAAAGAATATTGATATACTTGTTTTCGGGCGACAAAAGCATGGAATCCGAAGGATTGAATATCAAAATATTCGTATGGTTCTTCTCTTTAAGCAAATTTAAGTAGTATTTGTTTACGTAATTCTCCGCACGGGCATAATCACCTGCAAAGATATTGCGGGTAACCGACGTATCGTTTAATGCAGCCGACATCAGGGAATTGAAATTCTTCATATCGGTGTCCGTATCGGCGTCGATAAGTATCTGCGAATACTTTTCAATGGAATTTTTCGTATTCTCAACCGAATAAAACTCCACAATGCTGCCGCCCAACGCCGCAATGATTATAATAACCGAGAACTGCCCGACCAGATAATACTTTTGCTTGTTGTGAATACGCCATATTTTGCCCGTAAGCATGAAAAGGAAGAATCCTGACAATGCAATAACGGCAAAAAGCAATATGTTGTTATAATTAACCGTATCGGTAAACAATCGGAACGATATACTGCCGTTGTTTTTGCACAAAACGGCGGTGGTGATTATGAAAACGATGAAAAGCAATACGGTTACGATTCTTTTGGTATGAGGATTTTTTATCTTCAGATGCATGAACCGCAGGGTAAACATCAGAGATAAAAATATATTCAGCGCCAACCACAGCCTGCATACGAAACTGTCTTTGTCCGAAGCCTGGTAACATTCGGGCGAAGCCTCCAAATAGCCGACGGTTTTGCCTTTGTATATTACGGGGAAGTCGGTTTGGTAGAACACTATATCGGTTTGGTTATCCAGATCGAAAGGCGGATTGAACGAATTGTCCAAATATTTGTTACTTACGGGGTATTTGTATTTTATAAGATAGAAATAATGGATTACGGAGTCATGGGATTGCAGCGTTTTGTGTAAATAAAAACCGTTTTTCAACTCCGCAATCATATCGTCGGGCTTGCTGCCGCCTAAAAAGTCCTGCTCATTATTGTAAAACGGCACCGTATTGTCCTGCCAATACACGAGTGAATCGCCGCAGGTTATGAATTTTTTGCCTTTTTGCTCAATGTTGTCATACACCGCCGCCGTATCTTGGGCAAACCGTTTCTGAACGTTTTTTGCATACCTTACGGAGTGCAGATACCACAATCCGCAGCATGCGAATGACAAAACGAGCAAACAAAACAGTAAAATATTATATCTTTTGCGTTTAGTTACAGTATTCATATCATATAATAAACTCAAAAAACTGCAGGATATTGTTGCTTTGAGCCGTTTTCAGTCATTTTTATGCCTTACTGCCGCCGCCCTGTCGCATAATAATCTGAAAAAAACAGTTTTTTTACCTGAAAAAAATAGTTTTTTTGACCCGAAAAAACCCTTTTTTTGAAAATAATGCGGCACGGGGCGGCAAAAAAGAGATTTAAGGCTTGAATTAAAACCGATAGGGCAGGGGTTATGCGCTTTGAAACCAAAGCGAAACAGGGCAGGAAAATATTGAAACTATATAGCCACAAAATAAAAAGCGGCAGATGCAAATAAATCCGCCGCTTTAATGTAATAAAATGTCGTGTAAGGTTACTGAACAATCAATTTCTTGGTCTTGTTACCCGATCTGACATAATAGATACCGCTTCTTAAATCCGTAATGTCGGTTTGTTTTATGCCTTTAAGGTTATTGATTTGTTTAACAACCTGTCCCAATGAGTTTATAATAACTACATCGCCTTCGGATGCTATTGTCACCGTGCCGTTTGCAGGGTTAGGGAAGACGGATAAGCCGTTATCGGAGTTTTCAACGTCATATAAGCCTGCGTTTACCTTCAATGTAAGCACTACAATGCTGTCGCAACCGTCGTAAGTCTGCAATGTGTCTTTGTAAATGCCTGCTTCTGTCAATTCCACGCCCTTGAAAGCGTAAGATTCACCCTCATTGATTTCGGCTTCAACGGAAACGGTCACAGGTTCACACGGCAAATCGCTTGATTTGGTAGTAAACAATACTTCGTTACCCTCAATAGGCTGACTGAATCCGTTGTAAGATAAAGTAACCTTGATTTTGTAGGAATAAGTCGCTCCCGAATCCAATCCCGTTACATCTGCATAATAATTGTTTCCGTAACTGGTGGCAGGATAAGAAGAATAAGTCGGTGCATCAATCTGTTTGATCAAAAATTCCGCTTTATCAACATAAATATTTTCATTTTGCAAAACGTCGGAATAGTACATACCGTTCAAAACTACCTCTGTCTGTTCCACTTCAAGAGGTTTAAGGGTTGCAAAAGCCAATATGTCGTAAATATCCTGCGACTCCGATGCATCAGAACCCGATGTTGAGAATTTTACATTGCTTCCTTCAGTATTATATTGTTTTTCTCCGTCCATAAAAATATTAAATTCTGTATAAACGGTGTATACCGTTCCTTTGGACAAGCCTTTTATTGTAACAGACCAGTTGTTGCCGTCGCCCTCATCAACACCTTCTGCTTTTTTGTAGTTGGATTCCGTTGTTTTCTTGTACCAGAATGTCATTGTTGCCGTTACATCTTCACTCAATTCAGCAAGGTCTTCTTTCCAATTGTACCAATTATCAGGCACTTGGGCATGCAATACGGCAGAATTGGAGGTGATGTCGGTAGGTTGCTGCGTCATATGTAAATAACCGTAGTAAGGATCTTTTGTCGTAAAGCGTACCGTATTGCCGTAATATGTTGTTCCGTTATTGCAGGTAGCGTATGCACGCACCAAATAAGACGTTCCTGATTCCAAATCGTTAAGTGAGTATTGCATAGGATTAGCTACAACGGATACATTTTCGTATTCATCTGCACCTTCTATCTTGTATTCGAAACCTTTTACGATAACAGGGGAAGAACCTGCGGTAACCGATCCGCTTAATGTCGCATATTCACGGGCCACTGTGTTAACAAAATCAGTTTTTACAACAGGTATTTCGCTCTCGCCCGTTGTGCGGAAAGTTATTTCATTGGAGGATACTTCCTTAATGTAATCTTCCTGCCCCGTAAGGGATACCGATATTTGTGCAACGGCTTTTACGTAGTATACCATGCCTTCCTGCAAATCTTTGACAGCACATGTGAAATTGTCACCCGTAACATCGACAGCCGTATACTTGCTGTCAGTTATTGCTCTGTACAAAAATTTCTTTGAATTTATCTTAACCGTGTTTGCAAGCCAGTCCGTACTAATTACAGCATTCAATGTAGCGGAATTAGCGGTGATGTCGGTTGCATCGTCAGTAAAGAAGAATGATTGGGTTTGCTGCGCTTTGGTGGTAAACGAAGATACGCCGGAATAGAACGTATCGGCATCGGTTATAACAAACGTTCTGTATCTGTAAGTCGTACCCGGAAGCAATTGTGTCATTGGGTACTCAATATAAATACCCTCAACGTCCTGATAAGTTGTGTAGTCGTAAAGCTCAACAACCGAGTCTTTGATTACGTTTACCTTTTGGAAGTTTTCTTCTCCGTAAGCTTTGTATTCAAATCCCTTGGACTTTATATCACCAGAGCCTTTGATGATTTCGGACCATATAGTTGCCGAAGTATTCGTTATATTGTTTTCGCCGTTATCGTAGAAAACAGGTTCGATCTCCTTTGTCTTGAAAGTTTTCCACTCACCTAATAAACTGAATTCAGATTCGTCAGATGAAGATGTTTTTGCGTACGCACGGTAAGCATATTCGGTAGCAGGTTCAAGGTTATTGGCCCAACTGTTTAATAATAACGGAGACTCAAAGCCGCTGACAACTCCGTCAATAATTGTATACGAGCTGTTATCGTTATTGAAGTTTGCTGTATCGGCGGCTTTCATGTAAGCAAATCCGAAGGACAGGTCGTCAAAGTCTGTACCCTTATAGACATAACCCAATAGTCTGGCATAGTGTGGCGTTATATTCTCACATGTAGAGGTGGCTATTTCCGTAGGTCCGTTAACAACGGTTACTTTGTAGTAAGAATGTTCTCCCCATTCGCAATTACCTGTACGGGTTATAAATATAAACAAAACTTCCTTATCTGCGGTAAGCGGGCCAACAGTGTATGTCTGTCCGTCAGGAATATACGACGTACTGATAGTGCCGTTATTTATGAGACTGATAACAGTATCGTTGTTTGTGTAGTCAAATGTTACCATATCTAAATAATAAGCAGCCACGAAGACAAGTTTTTCTCCGAGAGCAACATTATATGAAATTGTACCGTCATTGTTGGCAGTTACCGTGGCTTCAGGTGCCGAAGTACTTGTCCTTGATGATTCATCCGTGGTGTAGAACTCTTGATGCAAAGTCACTTCTCCGTCGAAATCTTCAATGAATACGTCAATTTCTATATCGCTGTTACCGCACCATCCAGCGTCATCAACAAATTCCGTGGCACCTTCTGCATCCGTCCACTCATAATTTAGGGCATTAGCCAGCGAAGAATACGTATAGCTACCGTTAGTAACATAATAATCAGCAAAACCTTTCCAAGCGGGAACTGCAAGATAACGTTTAACGTAGTCTTTGTTCGGAGTAACCGTGTATATTACTCCCATAAATCCTGATGGAAGTTCTTTGAATGACACGTCGGAAACAGTGACTGTGTCGGTTGCTTTGACGTTTGCGGTTTTTTGCAGTGTTTTGACGTAACTGCGTTTGAATTGTTGGTTGAAACCCTCCGTACTGCTTACTGTCAGTACGTTTGTCTGCATGTTTAGGGTCGAAGGAATTATATTAGCGGAACGTTGTGCAAAAATCCCCCCCCCTGTATCATAATTCCTACAGACAGAATAAAATAAGCAAGTTTTTTCATTACTTTAAACTGTGTTTAATTAATAAATAGTGTTAATAAACCGAAGAAATAAATTCTTCACGTGTGCAAAGGTAATAAAATATTCTGATATAGCGTATGTAGAAAGCGGAAATTTTAACATTTCACAGCCGCTTACCCTGACGGATACATTATATATTTAAATAAATGTATGTATTAACAATCTTCGGCAGCGTGTAAGGTTAATTATACCTTATGTTAATTCAATGACATATCGGTTTGATATTTTTATAAGCAGTTACCAAAAATTAATCAGCGATAAGAAAAAAATAATCTGCGACGGAAAAAAATTAATCTGCGATAAGAAAAAATTATTCTGCGACGAAAATAAATCTATTTGCCGTGTTGCAAAATTGATATGATTTCTTGTTTGAAATTGTTGTTGAATTGCGAAGTTTTGTTGTAGTTATATTTCTTTACGGTGTAGATGCCGTTTTTCATTGCACCGGGGTAGGTTACCGATAACAATCCTGCACCGCCCAAATAAGCCGTCAGATAGCATTTGTCCAATACCTGCCAAACTCCGAAACCCAATGCCGCTGCGTTAAGTGCAAACGCAGTAAAGCCTTTTCCCCATTCGTTTGCATATATATGGGCAAGACCCGGAACAAATGACAAAATTCTTGCGGTTTGTTCGCTTTTCAGTTTCGGCAAATCGCTGTACAGATTATTTATTTGCGGCGCAATGTCCTTGTCTGTGCTGTTTTTCAATCTGTTTGCCAATTCCTCTGATGCCTTTTGCGAATCTTCGTATTTGTTAAGCTCATTGAGTGTTAAAATCTTCAGCAGTAGCATATCCTCTTGCAAAGAATCGAAAAACAGATGGCATTTGTCTATCGTTTCCAGGGATTTGGAGAAATTATTACTTAAATAGTAGCACAGCGCAATCTGATAATAATCTTCGTAAGCGTCGGCAATTCTTTCCAGATTGAAGGCTGCCTTCTCGTAATCCCCCGTTTGTTTGTAGCACATAGCTTTTTGTTGCAATGCCTTGTAGGAAATTTCTTTTGATGAGGATAAATAAAAGCATCTTTCATATTCTGCGGCTGCCAATTCATAGTTTTGCTGACGGAATAGGTCGTCGGCTTTTTGGAAAATGCGGCAAGAGTCCGACGTATCGGGATTGCGGAACTGCAAAGTGCTGCCTCTAACGCCTGAAACTGTTACGCACAGGAATATGAATATTATATAAAATCTGGACATCGGTTTTTGAATTAAAGTTTTCGTAATTTACTTTGACAGTTACCGCAGAGCCGTAAATATTTCCTATATAAAACACCGTGGATATGGTTCCGAAAAGAATAGTTTTCCAATTCGCCAGTCCCTTCTTGTACCAGTTTTCCGCAGTTACGCCCATAAACGATCCGCAGATGAGAAACGAAGAAATACCTTCGCCTATGTTTCCCGCATAAACCTTTCCCAATCCGGGAATAAGCGAAGACAATGCCCCTGCAATAAGCGGCGATTTCTTTTTATAAGAAAGCAGTTCCGTTTTTAGTTGTAACAACCTTTCGGTTTCGATATTCAACGGGTAGTTATTAGTGTCTACTTGATGGATGTAGTTATCAAACAAATTGTAATTGCGTTTTAAAAGATTGATTCCAGCAAGGGAGAAATTCTTTAGGTTCATGATTTCTTCATCTTGACTGCCTACTGCAAGCAAATCACTTTCCGCTTTATCCAATTCTAACAAATGGGCATTGGAAAGCGATGAGAAGAATTTACTTTCGTTAAACAGTTCGGAGGATCGGGATACCTTTGAAAAATTATCCGCAGCCAAATTAAGCATTTTGGAAGAATAAAAAGTAAATCCTTTTAAAAAATTGATACTGTCGTTATCTTCCGTATTGTTTTGCATCAATACCACGGCTTCTTCCTTCATTGAGTTGCCGATAAGATACATAACAAAATCAAATTCGTCTTTTGCGGAATTGTTTTGCTGCGGAAAACAAATAAGAGGGGCAAGCAAGAATATAAAAACAAGAATACGTTTCATCAGAATTTGTAACGCAAAGGTGTTTCGTTAATATGTCCGCCTCCTTCCGAAAGAAGATATACCGAATGTTTGTCCGCCAAAGATATTCTGTTGCAACGCATCAGCCTGTCGGCAGTACAAAACGTTCCTTTGAGTAGTCCGTAGCGGCTTATCAAGTCTTTACTGTAGCGTGAGCAGGAAGGATTGAATGCGCACTGGCGGGAGAGTACCGAAGAGACGTATTGTTGGTAGATAAACATGCTTGAAGACAGTAAATGGTACACGGGATTTATAGTTTTGTTACTTTTGCCGAATCCGTACTTCACTTTGCGGTCATTAAACGAAGAATCGGCATAGGTATGCGCCGAAAGAAGCTGAAGATCAGAAGAAGAAAAAACTTCTTTTGGTTGCTGGGAATATCCGTTTAATGAAAAAAGCAGACAGATTACGGTTATGTAATAGTAAAGCGGGAGTTTCATTTTGTGATGTTATAAGGATTGACTCTCTTTGCACCTTTGGGTACTTTGTAATCAAACAAAGCATCTTTGGAAAAGTTATTTGTTTTGATGTTTTTGTATTCCTCTTTTTTGATTACCGAATCGCCTTTGGTGTCATACGATATTTGAGTAATGGTTGCAGGAAAAGAAATATTGGGATAGGAAACGTAATTGGTGTAATACGTTTTCTTCAGAATCTTACCGTTTTTACCGTAAAAAGCGCTGTATATAGGTTTGTCTTTTTGGCATACTACCGTCGCTTTGCTTATTTCTTTGTCCGCTTTAAGCGTAGGGCTGAATGTCTTTACAATATTGCTTCCGTCCTTTTTAATACCCTGCAGAGTAAACCCCAGATTCGTAAGATTCAGATCCGAATATGCGGGTGTCATAAACAGAGTAAAGAATTCAGTTTGCGAAGACAGCGATTTGTCATTAATATTCATCACTTCATTTGCCGCAGGTTGATAGACCGAAGTCTCACCCAAAGAATTGGTTATCATATAATATTCCTGCGGATAGGTGTAATGTATGACCAAATTGCCGTTGGAAGTGAAAAATATTTGTTTTTCTACGCGTATTACCTTATTCTGATGCAATTGTCTTATAGTTACATCAGCCGATAACTTGGTCTGGGCAAATAAATTGCCGCTGCAAACCGATAAACAAACAAAAAACGGGAGCAGTACCTTAAGTACCAATCCCGTATTGACAAGTCTTTGCATTTTACATCCACATAAAGAATCTTGTGTTGCCTGTGTATGAGCCTATGTCGTCTTGTATTGCTCCCACAAGCAAAACTATCCAGTCAACAAACGTAACTATTCCGAAGATTCCGCCGCATGTGAAGGTGTAATATGCCCACATCCATTTGGAAGTTCCCATGTAGTGACGGTGAATACCGAAACCTCCGAGAAATGTACAGATTGCAAAAGCAGCCCATGGGTTTACACTGCTGCGGGACATCATTGCCGAACCGCTTTGTGAGTTTGCCGTCAATGCGATACCGTTTTCAGCAAACAAATTGATGTCTTGCAAAGATACTTCCGTTGCAGCATTGAATGCATTCTCAATAGCATTGTCGTTAAGTACGTATTCGTTTTCTTCGGCAAACGAATTGAAAGACAAAGCCACCATTGCAACTAAAGCAAAAATCACTTTTTTCATAGTTTTACTGTTTTTAGGTTAAAAAATATTTGATTTTGCAAAGATAGTACTTATTTTCAGATAAACGTTTATAAAGAGCGGAAATCTGAAAATATATTTCTTATATCCACATTAGGAATTTAGGATTGTTTTCAAAATGATCAATATCTCCCTGTATTGCACCTACAAGCAGAACAATCCAGTCCACAAACGGAACAATGCCGAAAATTCCGCAACATGAGAATGTATAGCATGCCCACATGATTTTGGTGGATCCCAGATACATTCTGTGTATACCGAATTCTCCCAAGAAAAAAGCAAGTGCGAAAGCTGCCCAAGGATTTACGCTGCTGCGTGAAAGAGCCTGTGTGTTTGATTGTACGGATGAGAAAATATCAAGCGTTTTGTCGGAAAACAAATTAATGTCCAGCAAAGATATTTCATCGGCTTGCGAAAAAGCATTCTCAATTGCATCATTGTCCAGAGTGTATTCACTTTCTTCTGCAGTGCAAGTGAAAGAAAATGCAATGATTGCCGTGAATAATAAAATAAAGTGTTTCATTTGTTTAAATAGTTGTTTTATACGGTTATTATATCAGTTTCTTACTACAATTGACTGTCAGATAAAGAAAATGTATTGCCTTTTGACATGTCTCCCGTGGTTAATCCAAGTTTCAACCACTTCATCCGTTGTGCCGAAGTGCCGTGTGTGAATGATTCGGGTTGGGAATATCCGCGTGCTTTCTCTTGCAGATAATTGTCACCTATAACTTGGGCACAGTTTATCGCTTCTTCAATGTCTCCGTCTTCCAAAGAGCCGAACATTTTGTTCTCGTAATGTCCCCAAATGCCTGCATAAAAATCCGCCAACAGTTCCAATCTGACGCTTATCTTATTTGCCTGCGTTTGACTTACCCTTTGCATTTGTGAATGTGCTTTATTAAGCGTTCCGAGCAGGTATTCCACATGATGGCCTACTTCATGGGCTATTACGTATGCGTATGCAAAATCCCCGTCAGCACCTAACTGCTGTTTCATGCTCATAAAAAATGACAAGTCAATATAAAGACTTTGATCCGCCGAGCAATAAAAAGGACCGACCGAAGCATTGCCTTCTCCGCATGAGGTTTGAACGCTGTTAGTATACAAAACCATTTTAGGCGGTTGGTATGTCTTTCCCATTTGTTTGAATACTTCCGTCCAGACATCCTCTGTTGAAGCAAGTATTTGTTTGGAAAATTTCGCCAATTCCTGTTCCTGTTCGGTAAATTCGTGATTTGAGGACGTTTGTTCGGTTTGCAATGAACTTAAACCGCCGCTTTGCTGAATGACACTCAAAGGATTGCCTCCCATTATCCATGTCAGCAAAGCGATTACTATAACGCCTAATCCGCCTCCTATTCCTGCTTTGGCTCCGCCCGATAAACCGCGGCGGTCGTCAACGTTGCTGCTTTCCCTTCTTCCGTCTAATCTCATAGGTATAATTATCTTCTGCGTTTATTATTCTTTGTATTACTTGATGAAGCTTTCGGACTGTTTATATAGAACTTAAAGCCTGCCTGTCCGTATAATAAAATTATGTCTTTGGTCGTAAAACCTTCCATACCCTCGGCCGAAAAACTGTATTTAGTTATATTCATATAAGGAGTCAGCAAGGTAAGGTTTACCGATGCGCCTTCTGATAAAAAGAAATCAAAAGACAGCGGATTGATACCCAATCTGATGTTCATCTTTGTAATGTCTCCCATGTCCATTGTGGAGGATAATCCGCCTACATTGACTGTCATTTTACCCAAAGACGTGGTTCCGTATCCTACCGATACGTAAAAATTGGGCGTCATCTTGATTTTCTTGTATATGTCTATGATATAAGTGAATTTAGGCGTAAAAGACAAAAACGTTGCGTCGTTTCCCACCACCTCCGAGGTGATTTTGCTGTAACCTAAATAGAATCCCAAATAAGCTTTGTCCTCCAAACGGAAATTATATCCCGCACCGATGTTCAATATAGTCGCATGGTCTTTCACAAAAGGCGGAGTTTCGGGCATTTCTGGCAAATCACCGGTTGTATCAATCTGTACGTTCAAATCCAACAGACCCGTTGATTGATTGACGGTTTGAGTAAATTTATTATAACTGACATTTATATCAAAAAATCCTTTTTGTGCACGGGCATTGTTGCAATTCAAAAAAACGAATGCTGACAGGCACAATATGAAGACATATTTTTTCATGTATTTATTTTGATTTTATTTTTGCAAAGTTATAAATAATTTTTCTAATAAACGGTATTATTGCCGAAATGATTTTTTATATTGACTGAAATTTGTATTTCATTCACTCAAAAAAGCGCTGTGAAAAATTATAAATATATGCCGCAAAAATAATCAGGCGTTTTAATAAATTATTCTGCGTGATTAGTAAATTATTCTGCGAGATTAATAAAATAATCTGCGTGATTAATTTTTTAAAACGGCGTTTTATTTTTACAGTATTATGCAGCGATGTTTTGTAATGCTGTTTCGATGGGTTAATTTACCTTACAGTCAGGTTGTTACTGTCTTAAAACATCAGAAAAACAGTTTTATTCCGAATTGTCCGCCTAAATAAATGAAAGAGTTGTCCGCAGAGATGTCATAATTGCTGTCTTCATCGGACAGACTTGCCGACAAAATATTGTAATAAGGCGTCATGAGGGTAAAGTTTACTGCAAGGGAATATGTAATGCGGAAATCAAAAGACAGAGGATTGATTCCTATTCTGTAGTTAAAGTATTTTATGTCGGTTTTTGCAACAAAATCTTCTTTTCCATAGCCGAAGGTGAAGTACAAACTCGGTGTCCAGTAAAGATTGCTGTTACCCAATGCTTTTTCGTACGTTAATTTCGGCGTAAAAGTATACAAAGACGTTTCGGGTTTATATACCACGGATCCGAAATGCAAATCATCGCCTTTTATTTGGGATATTCCTACAACGGCTCCTATATACCAATTGTATGTCATAGCATAATTATAGCCCAAAGAAATGTTTGTCAGGGATATATCGGTTTTAGGGCTTGAAGTTGTAATGCCTGCGTTTGAATTATAAGTTTGAGAATACTTTGACATGCCCAAAGAAATTTCTATATAATTGTTTTGCGCATCAATGCAGTTGATACCTGCAATTGAGAATATCATGCAAATTGTTAAAAACAGTCTTTTCATTGTTTTTGCTTATTTTTGATTTGTTATTTCAATAGTAAAGACCTCACGTATGCATAACCGGGGGTATTAATCAGCCACTGTCGGTAATTTTTCTACGAAAATAGAGAAATTAAACAGCGGTTTATGACGGTTAATATATAGTATAAGGAAATAAAGTGCTATTATAAGAATGCTTACCAGTGCTACGGCAATGTCATTCATCGGGAAGAAAAAATATTGCAGCATACAAAAAGCAATAACCAGCAATGTAGGGTATAAAAATGCCAGTCTTATAGCCTTTAAAGCCTTATTCTGCGGAGTAAGAACCGATACTTTTTCGCCCTTACGGAATATTTGCGCATTATCTTGTGTTATTGTAAAATCTTTTCCTGCATTTGAAGTTTTTTCACATAAGTTAGCTGCGGCGCAACCTGCACATGTTTCTTTCTGTGCTATATGTACCGAAATCGTTTTGCCGTTTACATCCGTGATTATACCTTCGTCTTTGTTGCAATCTTTGTTTGACATAACGTTTATATCCTTTTATAGTTTTTATTTTCCATATAGCCTGTTTTATTGTCCTCCGTACGGGCTTTAATCCATTTGCCGCCGTCATCTTCAAGGATTTTGATTTTTTGTCCTTTATACATGATGACCACATCTTTGGCTGTAATGTTTTTTGTCTGCCTCAAATGAATATTGCTTTTCATCAATATTGCATTGGAATTGTCATTCTGAATATTTTGGCGGACAATGCCGAAACCCATTGATGATAAAGAAACAACCAGACACAGGATACATAAGTAGAAAAGCAATACTTTTTTGTCCGAAGTAAATAAATAGAAAAAGAAAAGTACACATGCCAAAGCAAAACATCCTAAAAATAACGCCAACCATACAGGAAGTGTCAATAGTCCGCTTATATACTTTGCCCAACGGATAAGTATGAACTGCGGCATTATGTATGTATCGCCCACAAGGCGTGAACGTGTTATGTTTATGTTAAGTTGGATGTCTTTGTCGGAAGGTGAGAGTTTTAAAGCTTTTTCATAATAAAGCATTGCACCAGCATAATCACTTGCTTTGAAACATGAATCAGCCGTTTTGCAGTATTGTTCTGCAGTGTTTACATGTTTTTTAACCGTAATCTCTTTTTGTTTTGCCGCCGTCGGGTTTTGTTGTTTGTTTTGTGCATAAGAGGTGTTGCTTAAGGCAAAAAATGAAATTATAACAAGCAAAATACCGAGTCCCGAAGGAATATGGATTTCATGTTCTGGCTTTTGAACTTTTTGTTTCTTTATTTTCTTTAATGTTTTCATCTGTTCTTCTATTGAAGATATTACTTCAACGGTATCGTCATACAATGTAATGTCGGCAGTTGCTTCTTTGTCCTGCGAAAATCTCAAATATTGGCAGCGTTCCAATACAGTGCCCAATTTTTCTGTCGTTTGTGCATCCACGTTTAACGAAAGAAGTTCGTCTTTGCATCCTTGAATGCTCAAATCCGTCCTGTCAATCTTGAATCTGTCCTCAAGATAATTCCAAAGTGCCGTTGCCGTTTCGTCTTCAAACGCTTCCGTTCGACCTTTATCCAAGAACTTTTTCGCTTTCTTAAGTCTTTTTACCGCAACTTTAGTGGATTTTTTCATTTTTACGGTAACCGTATCGGCGGAAAGACGTTTGTAACGGGCAAACATAAATATTGCGGCAGCAAGAAGCAATATCATTATCAAAGGTATGCAAAATACAATACCCTTATCAAATACATGATATTCCCTGTCCCTTACCGACGTTTTTATGTCGGATTTGATATTCATGTTTCTGTACTTCAATCTGGCATCAAGTTGATTTGCATAATCGTTGCTCACTTCCCCTTTAGCCACTTGTATGTCATAACCCGCCAAAGAGAGGGTATCGTATTGTCTTTTCTCAATATTGTAGTATGAAATGTTTAAATCAGGAATTTTGAACTTACCTTCGATTCTCGGAATTATAAGATAGCGGAATGAACGCGTACCCGAAAGACCAGAAGCAGTTCTTTGCAGATTGTCGGTTATCTCCGGATCGGATAATTGGAACTCATCAGGCAAATCAAGCGGCAGATTGTTTATCAAAGTCAAATTACCGCTGCCCGAAAGCGTATAAGTAAGGTAAAAAGGTTCGTAAGCCTTGGTTTGGGTTGATGATATATCGCCCGAAACAGTGAATTTACCTACTCCTCCGCAATAATTATCAGGTTTGTCAGGTAGATCCTTTACATTGAAAGTAATTGCATTGGTGTAAATCTTCTTGTCAACTTTCTTGTAACTCGTACGGAAAGAAGAAAAGAATGGGTCGTTTAAAAATTGATCGAAAAACGGATCGCCAGTAGAGAATTGCTGTCTTTGTCTTGACGCTACATGGGCGACAATATTCAACGACATGGGCTTGATGGACAGATGCCCGCTTTTTTGAGGGTAAACTATTACCTTCCTTAAGTCTGCAACTTGGTATCTTTGTCCGTTGTATATTTCTGTTGACAGATGCGGCGAGGTCTGTGCATCCAATTCTTCTATCCAAAAGCCGTTTGACGAAGGTATTTTCTCTATCTGATACTCACTTACAGGTAAAAGAGTGTACAACTTATATGTAATAATGACTTCTTCGCCCTTAACAACGTCCGTTTTTGAAGGAATGGCACGGACAAACATTGCCTTGTCATCTATTTTTACGTCGGCATCCTGTTGTTGAACGCCGTTATTTTGCTGTTGTTGCTGATTATAAGCCTGACGTTGTTGTTGCTGATACTGACGGTACGGATTTTGTCCCTGTTGTCCCTGACCGTAACCGCGTTGTGCCATAGTGGGGTTGTTTACCGCCTTTATGGTTAAAGCATTTGAAGTATAAATCTGTCCGTTTGACTGTATTTTGGCAGGTGTTATAGAGATAGTTCCTTCTTTTGATGCAACAAGGGTAAAAGAAAACGTAACGGAAGACGAAGATGTCATCTTGCCGTTAATGATAGTAGTATTGGAAGAACGTGAAGTGGAAGGACCCGCCACAATCTTCGCCCCGCTTACCGACGGCTGCTGAAAATTGGAAACACTTTGCGTATTGACGGTGTAACTTACGGTAAAACCTTCGTTAATACCTACCGTTTGCGGAGCTTTTGCAGTAAAGGAGATTTGCGGATAAGCAAAAAATCCTGCAGTTAAACAAAGAAATAAAATTATATAGCTACCAATCTTTTTCATTCTTTTTATTCTGGGTGTTTTCTTTCTGTTTTTTTACGCGGGATATGGTTTGCTTTTCATTATTCTTAATAGCGTTCATCATTTGATTGATTTCGCTGTTGGAATTGTTCTGATTGTTGTCGTTATTATTGTCAGGATTGTTGTTATTCTTCATAAGCCACATACAAAGTGCATAATTGTATTTGGCATTAGTGTCTTTAGGGTTAAGCATCATCGCTTGCTTATAATCCTGTGCTGCCTGCTGCAAATATTTCATTCCCTCCTCGCTTTCTTTATTCTCCTGTGAGAGTCCGAACAGTGCATTGCCGCGGTTATAAAGCGCCTTGGAGATATTTTTTGCGTCTTTGGAAGATTTCGGATTGTTTTTCTCAAGATATTTATTGTAATAGTTTACTGCTTGTGCATAATCCTTGCCGCTGTCCTGCATCAAAGCGTTGCCCATATTGTAATTGGCAGGCGAAAATGTCGAATCGGCTTTCAATGCCTGCTTATAATTATTGGCAGCTTCTGTATAATTTTTCTTGTTGTATTTACGGTTGCCTTTACGTGCGTATCCGTTGGTTTTGTCGCATGAAATTAAGCCGAAAATACACCCTGCGGAAAACACAGTAAGACAAACAATTACAAAAAGAGGGCGTTTGGCTGAATTAATCAGGCGTTTTATTTTATTAAAACGTTGTTTTATTTTACTGAAACGCCGTTTTATTTTGACGTTATTATTTAAGGTCTCCATAACTTGATTTTTTTGTTAATCTTTTCCGAAAAATAGTTTACGGTTAATGTATCTGTTTTTGGCGTTAAATATAAAGGTATCCACCAAAAGCAATATCAGTGCAATGATTGCGGGTATGTAGAAAACGGTTCTATAATCCTTGAAATTCATTCCGCCTATGCTGTTCTTGTCAAGCGAATCAATGGATTTAAGTATTGCATCCAATCCCAGAGTTGAATTTGTTGCTTTAATATATTTGCCTCCCGTTTTGGCGGCAATGTTCTTAAGCGTAGCCTCATCCAGTTTTGTGATGACAATATTGCCCTGGCTGTCTTTTTTGAATGTTTCCGTGCCGTTGACTTTAACCGGTATTTTCGTACCTTGCGTACTTCCTATGCCTATACAATTGATTACAATATCTTCTTTGGCTATTTCTTTAGCCACGTCTTCGCTTGACTGTTCCAAATCCTCACCGTCGGAAATCAAAATAATTGTCCGCGAGCGGTTTTTGGCTTTTTTCTCTCCGAAACCTTTGGCTGCCGTCATTAAAGCCTGATTTATATCCGTTCCCTGATAATCCACAAGTTTCGTGTCAATGATGTCGCAAAACATTTTAGCCGTTGAATAATCGCTTGTAAGAGGCAGATAATTGAAAGCGGAACCTGCGAAAACCACAATGCCTATACGGTCGCCTTCAAGTTGTGTTATCAATTGGTTAATTGCGAGTTTTGCCCTTTCCAAACGGTTGGGTGACAGATCTTGTGCGAGCATTGAGTTACTTACATCAAGACATATCATAATATCTGCACCTTTTCTTTCCTTATTGCCTATCGTTGATGCCGTCTGCGGGTTGGCTGCCGCCAAAACAACCGCAGTGAAAGCAATCATTACCAATATGAATTTGAAACGTTGCTTTCCGAAAGACAAAAGAGGAATGATGCTGCCTTGCAAATGTTTCTCTATTGCTTTGTTAAGTTTCTTTCTTTTGCTCCGTTGTATAAAGATAAAAAGCAATGACAGTGCGGGTACGGCAATCAGAAGCCACAACAGTCCGGGATATTCAAATTTTATCATTTTTTCACTTCTCCTTTCGTTAATAGTTGCGTTTCAAAAGACAGTACTTCAAAAGAATTTCTGCAAGCAATACCAACATTGCCGCAAATGCAAACTTAAAGCCCACGTCTTTCTTTTGGTTATAGACGGATAAGTTTATGATGGATTTTTCCATGGAATCAATGTCCTTAAATATTTGTTCCAAAGAAGAATTTTTAGTGCTGCGGAAATATTCAGCCCCCGTAGTTTGGGCAATGGATTTCAAAAGCGGTTCATCAATCTTAACTTCTATCTGTTGATATTGTTTGCCTAAAGGAGTCTGCACAGGAAACGGAGCCATTCCTATATTGCCTATACCGATAGTATAGACACGTATTCCGAATTGCTTTGCAAATCCCGCAGCCTGCAATGGGTCTATCTGCCCTGCGTTATTGTCTCCGTCGGTTATCAGTATTATTGCTTTGCTTTTCGCTTTGGAGTCTTTGATACGGTTGATTGCCGTTGTAAGCCCGTCACCTATTGCAGTACCGTCTTGTAAGTCTCCGCTTTTTGTTTGTTTCAAAAGCTCCAAAAGCACATTGTGGTCAATAGTCGGCGGACACTGTGTAAAGGCTTCGCCTGAAAATACGACCAAACCTATTTCGTCATTCTTACGGTTGCGTATAAAATCAGCGGCAACCTTCTTTGCACTTTCCAAACGGTTAGGCTTGAAATCCTCTGCAAGCATTGATGGCGAAACATCGAGAGCCATAATAATATCTATACCTTCTATACTTTTGTCATCTTTAGACAGCGAAAAATGCGGACGTGCCGCAGCAATCATAAGCAGCACCACGGCAATGATACGCAGATAATCAGGAATATTTCTCAACCTTACTCTCCAGGTTTTAGGAGTTGATGCAAATTGTTGCGTATCGGAATACTTAACAGGAGCAAACCTTTGTTTGTCTTTTCTTAATATAAAAACCATCAAAGGAACTACTGCAATCAATGCCCATAAAAAAGCAGGATATGAAAACGATATACTATTCATTTGTTACCTCCTTTTCTTCAGACGACGTTTCGTTTTTATCAAGCGCCGTATTATTTTCCTCAAACGTTGTGTTATTTTCTTCAGATGCCGTTTTATTTCCGTCTTCAGTTACAATACGTTTGGTATCCTTGATAAAATCTTCGCTGTCCTGTAAAAGACTTAAATTAGTACGTGTGTCGGGTATGTACTTTGCGAATTTGACAAGGTCAGATGTAGTAAAAATATTGTTAAGCTTGTTTTTGTTATCATAGGATATGTCTTTAGAGTCCAGATTCTCCATAATCTGACCCGTAGTCATCTCAAAAGCATTGACGTCATAGCGGCGGTAAATATATTGCCACAATATCTCGCTCAAAGCAATGTAATGCTGTTTTTCCTGTCCCGTTTCCAATAGCCGTGCCTGCTTCAAGCGGGTCAGATTGCTTAAGGCTTCTTCGTCTTCGGGTATTACGATTTCGGGTTTAGGCTGCAAAATCTTCGGGCGTCTGTCTTTGTGACGGATAAAGTAGATTATTGCGATTATAATACCCGCCAAGACCAATCCGCCAAGTGAAAACGGCAGTATTTCTTTTAGTGTGAAAGGTATTTTCATCAGTCCTTTCAACGGTTTTACCTCTATGGTTGTCGTGTCTATTACAGGCATTGTTATATCAACGGCAGGCGATACGACATTGTATAACGGTGTTGTCTTGTCTGCTTCATAGAATTGAAATTCGGGCAGTTTTATTGTTCCTTCAATAAATCCTGCAAACACGTAGTGATAATTAATCTTGTTATCTGCCGTATCTGTTGTGGAGTTTATCAGTTGCAATGTGTCAGAGAACTGAAAATCCGAAGAAAAGTTAAGAGTTTTATTATTTAAAGGTACGGAAAAATCATACTTAATAGGATCGCCTATCATGTATTGCTTTTTATCTGCAGCACCTTTAATTATATTGGATTTACTGTATTGAATATTGGATTTATTATCCGTAGTGTCATAGTCATTTTGTGCATAGCCTGCATTATATTGCAAAAGCAAAATAAAAACACCTATCGAGCAAACGCCGCAACGTCCGATATCAAATATCCAATGTCTAATATCAAATATCTTTTTCATAATCTTTCCCTGTTAGCAAACAATTTGATTAATTCTTTGGTATAATCCGAATCGGTAAATACGGTTACGTAGTCAATCCCCAACTTTTTAAATCCGTCGGTTGTCGTTTTCTGAGCATTGAGCATGTATTCCTTGAAGAGTTGTCTCGTTTGTTTGTCAGAGGTATCCACCCAAATTCTTTGCTTTGTCTCCAAATCTTCGGTAAGTACCACGCCCAAGTCGTTAAGTTCAAATTCCGCTTTGTCGTTTACAAGAATGGAGCAGACGTCGTGCTTTCTTGCAAAAATGGAAAGGCTTTTGTCAAACATACCGAGCCCGTCGCTGATAAGGAAACAGGTACAATGGCGTTTTATTACATTATTAATATATACGAAAGGTTCAATAAAAGAAGTTGCAGTGTCTTTCGGTTTAAATGAAAGCAGTTCTCTGATAATTCTCAAGCAATGTGCGGAACCTTTTTTCGGAGGAATGTACATTTCTACTTTGTCAGAGAATAACAAAGCACCTACTTTGTCGTTGTTGGAGATTGCCGAAAAAGCCAATATGGCGGCTATTTCGGTTATTGTCTCTGTTTTTAAACACGTACGGCTGCCGAATCCCGTTGAACCGCTGACATCTATCATCAACATCAAGGCAAGTTCCCTTTCTTCCTCGAATACTTTGACAAAAGGTTTGTTATAACGGGCCGTAACGTTCCAATCAATGGAGCGCACTTCGTCTCCGTATGCGTATTCGCGTACTTCGGAGAATGTCATTCCCCTTCCTTTGAATGCGCTCTTGTATTGTCCTGCAAAAACATTGCGTGACAATCCCTTTGCTTTGATTTCTATCTTGTGAACCTTCTTTATTAACTCCGAATATTCCATTGTTTAATTTTTATCCGACGTCTTCAAAGTTTTTAATTTACATTAACGCTCTCTGCAACTGTTATGTACGGTGCAGAATAATTTCTGTAAGTTTATAATATACACACGTCTTATTATGTTTATGCATATATTTCTGTCGGGATGTTATATAATTTTAACAAGCAGATACCGCCGCAATACCCCAATTACGGTACATCAACGCGGTTGATTATTTCATTTACTATATCAATGCTTGTAATGTTCTCTGCTTCGGCTTCGTAAGTCAAACCTATACGGTGGCGCATCACGTCAGGACAAATAGCAATGACATCTTCAGGAATAACGTAACCTCTGCGGTGTATGAAAGCGTATGCACGGGATGCCAATGCCAAGTTGATTGTTGCACGCGGTGAGGCTCCGTAAGCAATATAAGGTTTTATCTTTTCCAATTTATAGTTTTCAGGGAAACGCGAAGCAAATACGATATCGGTAATATAATTCTCAATCTTCGGATCTAAATACACCTGTTTTACCACATCTTTCGCTTTCTTGATTTGCTCAATATTAACAACTTTTTGTGTTGCAGGTTCAGTCATTTGCAGTTTCTGATGAAGGATTTGCCTTTCTTCTTCAATTGTAGGGTAAGTTACTACAACTTTAAGCATGAAACGGTCCAATTGGGCTTCAGGCAGAGGATATGTTCCTTCTTGTTCGATAGGGTTTTGTGTTGCAAGTACAAGGAAAGGATTGTCCAATTTATAAGTATTTTCCCCGATAGTTACCTGCTTTTCCTGCATTGCTTCAAGTAATGCAGACTGTACTTTGGCAGGGGCACGGTTTATTTCATCGGCAAGTACGAAGTTGGAAAAAATAGGACCTTGCTTAACTACGAATCCTGCGTTCTGCGGATTGTAAATCATGGTTCCTATAACGTCAGCAGGCAATAAGTCAGGCGTAAACTGTATTCTTGAAAATCCTGCGTCAATTGTTTTCGCCAAAGCGGAGATAGCGAGGGTTTTTGCCAAACCAGGGACTCCTTCCAAAAGAATATGACCGTCGGAAAGTAAACCTATCATCAAACGTTCCACCATCGCTTTTTGTCCTACTATGGTTTTGGAAATTTCATTGCGGATAGCCTCAACAAAAGCACTTTCCTGCTCAATTTTTTTATTTAATTCTGTTATATCCATAATACATACTTATTTCACATTATTCAAATAACAAAAACGATAAATTATTTAAAATATTGCAAAATAAATAAATATTTTAACGGCGGTTATTGATTAAAATGCGTATCTTTGCAATCATGAAATTTATATTAACTAATAACATATTGTAAAATGAACGAAGTATTGGATACGTTGCAACCACAAGAAGTGTTTGCACAGTTTAAACCTATTCTTTCAGTGCCGCGTCCGAGCAAGAAAGAAGAAAAAATAAGTCAATATCTGTACGATTGGGGACAGCAAAGAGGACTTGAAACCGTAAGAGATCAGGCAGGCAATGTAATAATAAGAAAACCTGCAACCAAAGGAATGGAAGACAGAAAAGCGGTTTGTCTTCAGGCTCACATGGATATGGTTTGCGAGAAAAACAACGACAAAGATTTTAACTTTGAAACCGATGCCATCGAAACCTTTATTCAGGACGGTTGGTTAAAAGCAAAAGGTACGACATTGGGTGCCGATGACGGCATAGGCGTAGCGTCAGCTTTGGCAGTATTGGACAGTAAAACGATAGCACATCCCGATTTGGAATGCTTGTTCACGGTTGATGAAGAAACGGGACTTACAGGTGCGATGGCATTAAGCGCTGATGCTTTAAAATCACGCATACTTATCAATCTGGACAGCGAAGATGAAGGCGAAATGTTCATCGGTTGCGCAGGCGGAGTGGATACTTTGGGTTATATGGACATAAAACGCGAGCCTGCATGCCAAAATCCCGTTCCTTATATTATAACCGTAAAAGGTTTGAAAGGAGGACACAGCGGCGATGACATAAATAAAGGTCTCGGATGTGCCAATAAACTTCTTAACCGCATAATTTGGAAGATTAACAACCTTTGCCGCATGCGTCTATGCGATATTCAGGGCGGTAATTTGCGTAACGCAATCGCAAGGGAAGCAAATGCGGTGTTTATGATTAAGCCTGAATTTGAAAATTCCATGCTTGAGATTGTTAAGACGATGACCGAAGAACTTAAGAAGGAATTTTTTGTTACCGAACCCGCATTGGAAATCACTCTTGTCAAGACAGAACGTCCTGAAATGATGATTGCAAGGGAAGATACTGACAGATTGCTTAATCTTTTGTATGCAGTACCTCACGGAGTGCTTGCTATGAGCAGGGATATACCCGGTTTTGTGGAAACATCCACCAATTTGGCATCGGTAAAGTTAGTCGGAGAGCAGATACATATAGTAACTTCCCAGCGTTCAAGCGTAGAAAGCGCATTGGAGGCTGCAAAAACCAGAGTTGAAGCATGTATGCTTATGGCAGGCTGCAAGGTGGAGCATACGGATGGTTATCCTGGTTGGACACCTAATACACAAAGCGAAATATTGGACGTGACGGTGAAATCATACGAACGTTTGTTCGGCAAAAAACCTATCGTAAGAGCTATACATGCGGGATTGGAGTGCGGATTGATAGGTAAAAAATATCCGTCAATGGATATGATTTCCTACGGACCGACATTGCGCGGAGTGCATTCACCTGACGAACGTTTGGATATAAAAACCACGGAAATGTTCTGGCAACATACGCTGGATATATTGAAAAATATCCCTAAAAAATAGCGTTTTTTTGACATCAGTTACCGTTTTGTTATCAGATGGTTACAAACGGTGAAAATAAAACGCCGTAAAAATAATTTTTTACGGCGTTTTATTTTATTAATCACGCAGATTAATTTCGTAAAACGGCGTCTTATTTTTACAATACCCCTTTTGAAGAAAATCCAAGTGTAGGTTTGAAGCGTTTTTTGCAATAATCAAGGCTATGAAACGTTATCAAATAAGTCGTATATTATTACTAAAAAATTGAACATAATGAAAAAGATAATTATTTTGGCATTGGCAGTTGTCAGTTGCACTTTTGCAATTGCCCAAACGAGAGGTTACAAATGTACGTATCAGCAAAAATTTTCTTTACAGTTTGATAAACATAAGGATATGGACGGCGAAATGGCGGAAATGATAACGAAGGCGTTGGGAGAGATGAAAACGTACTATATATTGACCTTTGCCGACGGTAAGTCTTTGTTTGAGTTGGATAAAAAGAATTCTGACAACCCTATGGGGGATTTTTCCAATACTGTTTACACCGATATGACAAGCGGCATAAAGGTTATGCAGGACAATACGATGGGTAAGATGTTTTTGGTGACCGATTCGTTGGATGAATTCGATTGGACAATCACCGACCAGACCAAAGAAATTAACGGAAGAATGTGTACCAAAGCCGTATTGGGCGGTTCGCAAAAGCGTTTGGAGGATATGCAGGGCGAATTGGAGGATTTGGAAAATATAGACTTCGCTGAAATTATAAAAGGCAGCACAACGGCATGGTTTTCACCCGAAACGCCCATACCCGCAGGGCCTATGGGATTTATGGGACTGCCTGGTCTTATCGTGGAATTGGATATGCAGGCGATGAAATATACTTTGACGGATATTCAGGTGGTGGAAGATATGCCAGAAGTGACACCTCCTACCAAAGGGAAGAAGGTTACGGGTAAGGAATTCCGCGAAATACAAAAGAAAAAGATGCAGGAGATGCGTTTCGGTGGATTCAGAGGCGATGATGACGGTCCGCGCGGCGGTTTTCAGATAATGATTGGGAGATAAACGATGAAAAAAATACTTTTTATAGTTTCGTTATTGATATTAACGAGCAATGTGCTTTTTGCACAAATCAAAGGAAAGGTTGTATGTGCCGACGGCAAACCCGCACAATTCGCTACGGTGTCGGTATATAAGGATAAAAACACTTCATCAGCTCCCGTAAATTACGCAGTTACCACAAAGGAAGGTAAATTCAGCATTAACGTTGAGGTACAAGACGGTTGGTGGATAGCGGTAAGGCATATAGGTTCCAAAGAATACCGCTCGGAGTTGAAAGAAGGGCAAACGGATATAACCATACACCTTGAGATTGACGGCAAAAGCAATTTGGATGAAGTAACAGTTAAATCTACATATACAGGAGTGAGTGTTCACGGCGACACAATAGCATTTGATACGGAGCATTTCAAGACGGGAGATGAGGAATCGGTAAGTGATGTTTTGAAAAAGCTACCGGGTATGGAGGTTTCGGATAACGGTGACGTCAGTTTCGGAGGTAAGAATGTTGACAAGGTACTTGTGGACGGTAAAGATATGTTTTCTTCGGGCAGTGACGGAGTTATCAACACTCTTTCGGCTGATGCCATCAACGGAGCGGAGATTCTGACCAATTATAAGTCGGGTAGTTTGGTTGATGACTACAGAGACCACGACCTTATGGCTCTTAACATCAAAACAAACGGCAAGCCGCGTGTGTCAGGTAAGATATACATGGCTGCAGGTTACAAGAACAAATACAAAGGCAACGCCGACATATTGTATATGGGTGATAAAGCCTATTTAACCTCCATCTTGTCGGGCAATAACGTAGGGGAAGAAGTTTTTTCCTTCATGGACTACATACGTAACGTCGTAGGATTGGATAATATGCTCTCTTCAAACGGACGGAGCCTTGCTTTCTCTTCGGATGAAGCCGCATTGTTGATGCAACCGCAGAATGTATACAAATCAAATAACGGTCTGTGGTCGTTAAGCGGCACTTACAAACCGTCGGATAAGTTTAAAATGCAGGGAAGCATGATAACAAATATGCAGAACTACAATGCCGAAAGTTTATCCGAACAATTGTATTATGCATTGGACATAAAGAACACGCATTCCTACATAAACGAAAACAAAAACCGCTTTTTAAGTCTTAATTTGCGGGAAACTTATAAACCGAAATCGAATGTTGAGATAAGCAACCGCACACATTTTGCCCGTACGAAGTTGATAGGTGACGACAGTTTGTCGGAAAGCGGACTTACGGATATGTTTGCTTTTCAGGATACGGAGCTTAAGAAAACTAATTTCCAGGAAGAATTGGGCGCAAATGTCAAATTAGGGGAAGGATTGCTATCTGCGCATGTAATTTTTGATAACACACACCGCAATTACGCCTATACCTTACTTACGGATAATGACATCCTGCCCGTAGCATATACTTTGGTTTCACCAGACAGTTACTTCTTGGAGATGAACCGCAAGATTAACAATATTACATTCTCTCCTGATATAACTTTTGCGTATCCATTGACTGGAAGTTTGCGTTTGCAGACAACTTTGTTGATGAATTACAACAAAAACAAGTATGCTTACGATGATAAATCGGAGGATTTCGACGAACATTTGACGTGGAACGACTATTCGCTTAACGTTATGTTGAGCCGAAATAGGGGTTTATTGCGTTTTAGTGCGGGTGCGGAGGTAAAAAGCACCCATTGGAATACGTCCGTAGGCGGTTTGGGTAACGGTAATTCAACGGATATTTTCCCAAAAGCAAGACTTACGCTTCATTTCAGCACAACCCATGAACTTTCCGTGAATGTTAGCAGGGACAAATCGCCTATTGAATTGGAGTATTTGCTGCGAAACACCGTTATTACAGGTTACAGCAGTACGCAAACCGCATCTGTTATAACCGATCCCTTTACAAAAAGAGATAATATCAGCATGGACTACCACTATTTCAACCAATACTATAATACGATGGTGTTCTTCACTGCGGGAATCAGCGGTAATGATATAACCAAAGCCCATACCGCACAAGGCAGCAGCATAGTCCACAGCACTTATTACGATAATGACGGACATACGACCTCAAGATATATCAATGCAAACTACAATCAAGGCTTGGGAGTGGTTCCTGCGGACGTGCATCTTTCGGCAAATCTGTCTTCTTTAACAAGTGAAACGGAATTAAACGGCATTCAGGACGAAATAAATTCACTTAATTATTCATTTAATTTGGGTTTTACGACAAGGATGAAACAAGTTTTTAACTTCGAATTGGGAGGTTATTATTCTGATTCCGAATATGATTACAAGATTTCGCCTGCTTCGAATAATATGTCGGAATTCGGCGGCAATGCAGGGCTGATTTGCGTATACAAGAAGTTCAGAGGAAACGTTAAATATTCGTATTCCCATTTGGATAACGATGTTTTTGACCGTAATTACGGCAATCTGCGTTTCCGCTTGGAGTACAGAATCAACAAATGGCGTATCCACATACAGGGAAGCAACATCCTGCACGTTAAAAATATGGATTGGGTAAGCATATCCGCCAATCAAATGTATACAAGCAGCACATTCTACCGCAAAATCCCCGGATACATCCTCGGAGGCTTCACTTACAGATTCTGATTTTGCATCATATAAAAATAAGACGGCGTTTTACGAAATTAATCTGCGTGATTAATAAAATAAAACGCCGTAATAATTTATTTTTACGGCGTCTTATTTTCGTAAAACGACATCTTATTCTAATAGACCACAGTATTATTATATTAAAATCGTCGTCTTATTTTATTAATGTATGGTATTATATATTAAAGGTGTTACTTTATTGTTATAAAATGGCATTTTAATATATTAAAACCGTCACTTTAATATAATAAAATATCATATTAATATAAAGATGTGTGGCATTATATATAAAAAATGCGGTGTTGGGTCGGTGAGGGGCAGGGTTGTCGGGTTAAGCGGGTAGTTGAGTATTGTTATTTGCAATTTAATGAATTTCCAACCAGTTATCACCCCAGCCCATTTCCGCAAGAACGGGTACATTCGCCAACGGCAAAGCGTTTTCCATAGTTTGCTTAACCAAAGACTTCATTTGCTCCAATTCTTCCTTGACAACATCGAAAATTAATTCGTCATGAATCTGGAGAATCATCTTACTTTTCAGCCCTTGTGCCTTAATATTGTCGTACATCTGCACCATAGCCGCTTTAATCATGTCGGCACCGGTTCCCTGTATAGTCATATTTACGGCATTGCGCTCATCAAATGCACGAAGATTGCCGTTAGCCGAATTAATGTTAGTCAGATAACGCCGCCGCCCCATCATAGTCAGGGCATATCCGTGAGTGCGGGCAAATTGTATGCGGTCCTGAATGAATTGTGCTATTTTAGGAAAAGAAATAAAGTATTGGTCAATCAAATTCTGTGCTTCGGTGCGTTTAATTCCCAATCCCTGCGACAGACCAAATGCACTTACGCCGTAGATTATCCCGAAATTGACGCTTTTTGCAGCCGAACGCATCTGTTTAGTCACTTCATCCAAAGGAACTCCGTATATTTTGGCTGCAGTTGCCTTGTGAATGTCGTGATTTTGCGCAAACTCATTGCAAAGATGCTCATCACCGCTCATAGAAGCTATAATCCTTAATTCAATCTGCGAATAATCGGCGCTTAACAACAAATGATTACTGTCCGATGCCACAAAAGCCTTGCGTATTTCCTTTCCCATCTCGGTACGTATAGGAATATTTTGCAGATTAGGGTTTGTTGATGATAGTCTTCCCGTTGCGGTTACGGTTTGATTGAATGTTGTGTGGATTTTTCCGCTTGTCTTGTCAGCTAAAAGCGGCAATGCGTCCACGTAAGTGCTTTTTAGTTTGGCAATCTCGCGGAAACTTAAAACCTTTTCGATTATCGGGTGGTTGTCTTTCAGTTTTAATAAGACGTCTTCGGCTGTTGAATACTGTTTGGTGCGGGTTTGTTTGGCTTTCTTATCACCTTGGATGTTTAACTTATTGAAAAGAATTTCCCCTAACTGTTTCGGAGAGGATATATTGAAACTTTCACCCGCCAAAGCGAAGATTTCTTCCTGTAAGGTGTCTTTTTGTTTGCCTAATTTGTCGGAAAACTCTTTTATTGCGTTGTTATCAAACTTTACGCCTTCGTTTTCCATATCCAAAAGTACATCGCGAAGCGGCAATTCCACTTCATAATAAAGTTTTTCCAGATTATCCTGCTTTAGTCTCTGCAAATATTCCGCTTTTACTTCATCGGCGTGATTTATTATATAATTATTGTCCTGTCTTTGTTCGGGATTGATCAGATATCCTGCAAGCACGATAGGATAATATTCGCTTTTCTTGTCAATAACTATCGGTTTTACGTTCTCTGTTTGCGAAGGCGTTTCGTTGGCAAAGGAAAACAAATCCGTTTGCGGAGATTGTGCTGTTTGCTCTTGCGGTTTTGTTGCAGCGGATTCGCCTTTGCCGAAAATTTTATAGAATCTCTCGGCAAATTTACGGAACTCCAGATCCTCAAACAGCGATTTGCATGCAATAAAATCAGGCGTTTTTATCTTGAAATCATTTTCCGAAAAATCTATAGGCACATCCAAACGGATAGTTGCCAGTTCCTTGGACATAATTGCCGATTCTCTGTTTTCCTCTATTGCTTTGCGAATACTTTTATTGTCAATCTTGTCCGTATTTGCCAATATGTCTTCAATGCTGTCGAATTGTTGCAAAAGCATTTTCGCTTTCTTTTCGCCTATTGTGGGAACCCCGGGGATATTATCGCTGCTGTCGCCCATCAAACCTAAAAAGTCAATAACCTGACACGGCTTTTTTATCTCAAATTTAGCAAGTACTTCCTCTGTTCCCAATATTTGTTCCTTTGAAAAGCCTGTTGCCAGACGTAATATGTAGATATTGTCCTCCACAAGTTGCGCATAATCCTTGTCAGGCGTTACCATATAGACTTCAAAGCCTTCTTTCTTGGCTTTTTTTGCCAAAGTACCCACCACATCATCGGCTTCATAGCCCTCACACGACACTTTGGCTATGTTCATAGCCTCTATAAACCGCTCAATATACGGAATACTATCCCGAAGTTCCTCGGGCATGGCTTCACGGTTAGCTTTGTATTGTTCAAACTCCTGTTTACGGAATGTAGGCTCCTTGCTTTCGAAGGCAATGGCCATCAAATCGGGCTGATACTTCGTTATAATGTCCAAAACAGAGTTGGCAAAGCCCAGAATTGCCGAAGTGTTCAATCCTTTTGAGTTAATACGCGGATTTTTATTCAAGGCATAATACGAACGGTATATAAGAGCGAACGCATCTATAAGAAAAAACTTTTTCATTGCAATAATTTTTTTGCAAAGTTAAGAAATAATCTTCATCTTTGCGGTTTTAAGAAAAACAAAACCGTTGTTTGATCCACTTGATTGCAGCAAAATTTTCGGTTTAAAGTGGCTTATTTTATTATTAAGCCATTTTAAAAGGGCAGATTTGCTTTTAATGATAGTAAAAAATCATTTAATTTTTGTAATCGGCATTATTAACAGGTTAAAATTTGCAGATAAAATAAAAAGTCGTAATTTTGCAGTCGGTAGCACCGACAGGCAATTTGTGCTGACGCACATCAGAATTATTTAATTAATAACAAAGTATAACTAATATAATAAACAACTGAACAAATGAAAGATTTTGCAGAAGAATTACGCTGGCGCGGTATGATTCACACCATTATGCCCGGTACGGAAGATCAATTGAAAAAAGGAATGCAGACCGCATACGTAGGAATAGACCCTACGGCGGATTCACTTCACATAGGACATTTGGTAAGTATAATGATAATGGCACATTTTCAGGCTTGCGGTCACAAACCATTGATTGTAGTGGGCGGAGCAACGGGAATGATTGGCGATCCTTCGTTTAAATCGGCAGAACGTGTGCTTTTAACTCCCGAAACTATCAATCACAACCTGCAATGTATCAAAAAACAGGTGTCAAAATTCTTAAACTTTGACGAAAGTGCAGCAAACCACGCCGAAATTCTCAACAATTATGACTGGACCAAGGAGTGGTCGTTCATAGACTTCATACGCGAGATAGGAAAACACATAACCGTCAATTATATGATGGCAAAAGACAGCGTAAAAAAGAGAATAGAAACGGGAATCTCCTTTACCGAATTTTCTTACCAGTTACTGCAAGGCTATGATTACCTTTACTTGTATCAAAGCCACAACTGCCGTCTGCAATTAGGCGGCTCTGACCAATGGGGTAACATAACAACGGGTACGGAACTTATAAAAAGAGTAACGGGAGGCGAAGCTTACGCTTTGACATGCCCTCTTATAACCAAAGCAGATGGAAAAAAATTCGGTAAAACCGAAAAAGGTAACATTTGGTTGGATAAAGAAAAAACTTCTCCTTACCAATTCTATCAATTCTGGCTTAATCTGTCCGACGAAGACGCAAAACGTTTTATCCGTATCTTCACCTTACTGCCGCAAGAAGAGATATTGGCATTGGAAAGTGAGCACGACAAACAACCCGAAGCCCGTTTGCTGCAAAAAACACTTGCAAAGGATATAACCATACGCGTACACAGTCAGGAAGATTACGACAACGCCATAGAGGCTTCGCAAATCCTGTTCGGCAAAGGTACAAAAGAATCATTAAGCAAGTTGGACGAGATGACGTTTTTGAGTGTTTTTGACGGCGTGCCGCAATTCCGCGTAGCCAAATCGGAAATAGAAGCAGGCATACCTGTAATAGATTTGTTGGCAGAGAAGACGCAGATACTTTCTTCCAAAGGCGAAGTGCGCAGAGAGTTGAAAGGAAATTCTTTGTCGATAAACAAGGAAAAGATTTTCGATACTTACGTAACCGACAGCAGTTCTTTGTTAAATGATAAGTACATTCTTGTACAGAAAGGCAAGAAAAATTATTTTATAATAATTGCCGAATAATACCAAAGGGCGATTGACCTTGATAAGCGGTAATAACGGCACGGCGTAATTAAGCAAAATGTCATTATTACCGCTTTTTATTACGGTGATAAATCTTTTTGCGGATATTTGTTATCATAAAAATATATTATCTTTGCAGTCCTTAATACATATATAATAAATGGATAAACTTATCAATTACGTCAATTGGGGGAAAATCGATTATGCCGAAGCTTTAAGCCGTCAGACGGAGCTGTTTAACCAAAAGGTTCAGGCAAAATTGCACGGCAAAAAAGACATAAGCCAAGATTTTATCGTATGTGAGCATAATAATGTATACACATTGGGATTGCATGCCAAAGAAAGCAATATGCTTATAAGCGAAGCGTTCCTAAAACAGATAAATGCACAAGTCTTCCGCATAAACCGCGGTGGGGATATAACCTATCACGGTCCGGGACAGATAACGGGCTATCCTATTTTGGATATTGACGCATTGGGTTTGGGTATACGTGATTATATTGACACAATTGAGCAGTCGGTAATCGATCTTATGGCTGATTACGGCGTGGAATGCACAAGACTTAAGGGTGCAACGGGTGTTTGGATAGATGCTTTTGGGAAAAATCCGCGTAAGATATGTGCTATAGGCGTTAAAGCATCAAGAGGAATTACCATGCACGGATTTGCATTGAATGTAAATACGGATTTGAATTATTTTAATTATATAAATCCGTGCGGATTCACTGATAAGGGCGTTACAAGTATGAAAAACGAACTTAAAAAGGAGTTCGAACTTGACCAAGTAGCCCGTCAGTTATACGGAAAGTTTATTAAACTTATAGGAAAAGACAAATAAAATAATAAAAACGGTATGACAAGACAGCAATTAATTGATTTAATCAAAAGAAAAAGAAGTTTTCTTTGTGTGGGATTGGATTCTGATATAACCAAACTGCCAGAATGTGTGCGCAGTTACGAAGATCCTGTTTTCGAATTCAATAAACGGATAATAGATGCTACATTGCCTTATACGGTTGCCTATAAACCTAATCTGGCATTCTATGAAAGTTACGGCATTAAGGGTCTTGTTTCATTGAAACGTACGATGGATTATCTGCATACTAAAGAAAACGAATGCTTTGTGATTGCCGATGCCAAAAGAGGCGATATCGGTAATACGAGCAAACAATATGCAAAAGCGTTTTTCACAAAAGAAGGTGATTTTGACTTTGATGCTTTGACTGTTGCGCCTTATATGGGACAGGACAGCGTTTCCCCGTTCTTGGAATATGAAGGAAAATGGGTTATATTGCTTGCTTTGACCAGCAATAAGGGAAGTGAGGACTTCCAGATGTTTGAAAACGCAGAGGGAATGAAACTTTACCAAAAAGTTCTGACGCAAGCTCAAAATTGGGGCAGTGAAGAAAACCTTATGTTCGTATGCGGAGCAACCAAAGCGGAGAAATTTACGGATATAAGGAAGTTAGCGCCTAATCATTTCTTACTTGTGCCGGGCGTAGGGGCACAAGGGGGTTCTCTGTCAGAGGTTTGCAAATACGGATTGACCAAAGATTGCGGTTTGTTGGTTAATTCTTCCCGCGGAATCATTTTTGCCGACAGCAGTGATGCTTTTGACAAGGTTGCAGGCGAAAAAGCAATGGAAATTCAGCAGGAAATGGCGGGCTTTTTAAGTGCCTTATAATCAGTAAATATCAAAGGGCTGAAATAATACGGCGTTTCAGTAAAATAATCTGCGATATTATTTTATTAAAACGCCGTATTATTTTTGCGTAACGGCGTTGTGCGAAATTTTCTTGTAAATACGGCGGTGTAAAATGGCGTATTGAATATTTGTTTTGCGTGTTACGGAATTTTTTGTAACTTTGCACGCATGAAAATACGCATAACAAAAGAATTTCACTTTGAGATGAGCCATTGTCTCAACAATTACGATGGTTTATGTGCCAATATACACGGACACAGTTATAAGTTGTTCGTTTGTTTAAGGGGAGAACCCTGCCAAGACAGCACTTCGTCATCTTACGGTATGGTAATGGATTTTTCAAAACTCAAAAAAATAGTCCAAAAGGAAATTTTGGACAAATTCGATCATGCCTTGGTGATAGAAAAACACTCTCCGTTTATTGAACAAATCAAACTTACGGATACAAAAAAGGAGATAGTGGATTTTCAGCCTACATGCGAAAATTTAGTCCTGTATATAAAGGAAAAAATAGAACCTTTGTTGCCGCAGGATGTGGAACTGTTTTCCGTAAAACTCTACGAAACGGCATCATCCCACGCCGAATGGAACCTAATGGATGTAGTATGTGATAATTAATCTGATTGCGGGAGCAGTTTACTACATACTACATAAAACATATTACATAATTATGGAGGAGAAGTATAGTTTTAGTAACATAATAAAGTGGTTGCTTATCATATTGGGCGTAGGCGTTACGTTGTATTGCCTTTGGTATTTCCGCTTTTTGGTTCTGTGCATATTTATCGCACTAATCCTTTCCATAGTCGGCCAACCGCTGATGAATTTGTTGGGAAAGGTGAAAATAGGGGAGTTCCATTTTAATAAATCGCTGTGTTCCGCTATAACCTTAATAGCAGAGATGACGGTTATTTCGCTTGTCGTTTATTTGCTTGTGCCTTTGATTATATCGCAGGCGCAGGAGTTTTCGGCAATTGATATGAACAAAATAGAACAGTCGTATTCCGCTCCGATGGAAAAGGCTGACAATTTCCTTATGCGTTACAATCTTTTGCCCGATAATGTAAGCCTTCAAACGTATATCAGCCAAAAGGTGATGAGTGTGCTTAACAGCATAAAACTGCCGCAGATTGCACAAGTGGTATTATCTTTGCTTGGTAAGATAGGTATGGGAATTTTAATAGTTGCATTTATTACGTTTTTCTTTTTGAAAGATTCGCACATAGTGACCAAGTTTATAGACTCGATCACGCCTGACAAATATCTGAATGAGGTGCATAATATACTTAAGAACTCACGCACTTTGATAACACGTTATTTTATCGGCGTATTTTGTGAAATTCTTTTGATGATTACGCTTTTGAGTATAGGCTTTTCCGTTGCGGGTTTCAGTAATGCGATATTGATTGCCTGCATTTGCGGTGTTATGGTTATTTTGCCGTATATAGGCGTAATAATAGGCGGAGGTATCGGTCTTATCATACTTTTGACGGGAGCCTTAACCGCAAATCCTGATGCCAATATACTTCCTATGGTGATAACATACGTTTGTATTTTTGCGGGAGTGAAGCTTATTGACGATTTTTTGCTTCAACCGTTCATATATTCCAAGAGTGTAAAGGCCAAACCGCTTGAGATTTTTTTGATAATACTTATGGCGGGAGAGATAGGCGGTATTGTGGGCATGATTTTGGCAATCCCTGTTTACACATTCCTGCGTATTATAGCCAAAGAGTTCTTTAATAAATGGAAATTCATAAAAGCATTGACTAAAGAGATGGATTAAAACACGCGTTCGGCATCTTACCGTATTAAGATACCGTCCTGCGAAATTAATCTGCGTGATTAGTAAATTAATCTGCGATATTAATAAAATAATCAGCGATAATAATTTTTTATTATCGCTGATTATTTTCGTAAGTTGTAATTTACTACTATTCAATTATGAGCGGTTGCGTATGTTTTCCTACATTTATGTAGTAAACTCCCGCTTCAAAGTCGCTAACATTGATATTGAATCTCGGAGATTGAATCTTGGATTTGTAAACTACTTGTCCGCTATTGTTTACAATTGTAATATCGTCGTTTTTATCCAATGTCAAACGTCCAATATCCAATGTAACAACCTCGTGTGCAGGATTAGGGTAAATACTGATGATTCTTTCCGCTTGAATTTCGTCAATTCCTGCCGTAACTTGCAGTATTAGCGTAACAATACTGTCACATCCGTCTTCGGTTTGCAGATTTAATGTATATTCACCAGCATCGGATTCAGTAAATCCGTAACCCATATAGGTTTCTCCAGCATTTATTTCCGCATAAATATATGTCCTTGTTATTCCGCACGGCGTTATGGTATCGTGAAGATAAACAGTATCTATTGTATTAACGGTATCATGCAATATTAAGGTGATAGTGTCTGTTACGGTGACTGTGTCAATCTGCGTTAAGGTGATAGTGTCAGTTACAGTAACGGTATCTGTCTGCGTTAAGGTAATTGTATCGATTAAAGTGACGGTGTCGTATTCAGTAACAGTTAAGGTATCGACGGTGTTTACTGTGTCGTGAACAGTTTGTGTTACTGTGATAGTATCAAACAGCGTTACCGTGTCGTAAAGTGTTGTTTCGATTGTGTCAAACAATGTCACTGTGTCGTAAAGTGTTGTTTCGATAGTGTCAAATAGCGTCACTGTGTCGTAAAGCGTTGTTTCTATTGTGTCAAACAGTGTTACGGTATCGTAAAGTGTTGTTTCGATTGTATCATGAAGCGTTACAGTATCGTAAAGTGTTGTTTCGATTGTGTCAAATAACGTCACCGTATCGTAAAGTGTTGTCTCGATTGTGTCATGTAGTGTTACAGTATCAAATTTCGTTATCTCGTTAGTTATGGTATCGTGCAATGTTACAGTATCAATCTGTGTTACCGTAACGGTGTCGTGGATATGAACCGTATCAATGTCACCCGTGTATTGTTTTGCAACAAGATTAACCCTTACAATGCTGTCGCAACCGTCAGAAGATACAAGATTCTTTACATAAATGCCGTAACTGTTTTCACCGAACGATTCACTCGAACATATTTCCGCCGTTATAGTCGTGTCATATCCGTCAACAACATTAAGATTTAACGTAACAATGCTGTCGCAACCGTTGATTGTATTTAGATTAAGCGTATGCGTTCCCGCTTCATTCGTATTGAAGCCGTTATTGTTATATGTCTGTCCCTTACAAATCGTTGCTGATATAACGGTATCATACGTTGGATTAACTGTCAGCGTTAAGGTTATTATGCTATCGCGGTATTTATTCACATTTACCGTTTGCGTATAAATACCAGATGCATTCAGTTCATTATTATTGAATGAATACACCTCGCCTTGGCAGATTGATGCCGTAAGGTTATTATATATTGTATCGATGCTGTTGTCATAGTCATGGAAAGTGATTGTTGTTACTACAGAGTCGCAACCATTAATGGTCTGAAGATTATTTACAACAGTGTCGTAATAATCCTCGCCCTTTTCGTCCACAATAGTGGTTACGTAAATGGCTGTATCGTATACAGGGAAGACGGTCAAATTTATTGTAACGATGCTATCGCAGCCATCAGTGCTTTGCAATGTGTCCACAAAGACTCCGCTTTGCATCGCCGTGCGGCTATTGAAAATTTCGCCGTAGCATAAAGACATCGTTACGGAGGTGTCGTAAGTTTTTGTTTGGATGTTGGTGAATTCTTTCCAATAGTTAGCTGATTTGTAACTGTCCTGGCTTCCGCAAGGAACCATCACAGGAATGTCTTTCTTGACTTGACTGAAACTATTGCTCTGAGCCGTCGGTGCTGTTCTTGCATGAGATATAACAGTATCGATACCTGTACAACCGCTTATAAAGTTGCTCGGTAATGTTTGTACACTATCACCGATGATAACAGTTTTAAGTTTTTTCTTGCTTTGGAAAGTTGAGTTATAATAATTAGTAGAAATATTTTTAGCGTTATAGTAGAGTGTTTCGATACTGTCAGAGGCATAAAACGGATTAAAGCTACTGGAAGTATTAGTAGTGTGTAAAGCTGTTACGTTTTTACCGATAGTGACAGTCTTAAGATTTTTACAGTCGCTGAAAGCCAGACCACCGATATTAGAGATATTGTTACCGATTGAAACAGATTTTAGGTTTGAACAACTATAGAAAGCACGACTTTGAATATCCAAGACACTGTCAGGGATAACAAGAGTGTCTAAACCTGAATAACTAAACGCATCAGACATTATGGTATCGATAGTATTGGGTATTGTAAAGTTTTTTAGCGAGGAACAACTTTCGAAACAGCTGGTTGGTATGACAGAAATCGTTGGCGGTATATTAACAGACGTCAAAGCCGAGCAGTCTTTCAAGAATTGATCAGGCAATGTTTGTACACTATCACCGATGATAACAGTTTTAAGTTTTTTCTTGCTTTGGAAAGTTGAGTTATAATTATTGGTAGAAATATTTTTAGCGTTATAGTAGAGTGTTTCGATACTGTCAGAGGCATAAAACGGATTAAAGCTACTTGAAGCAGAAGTAGTGGCGAATTTTGTTACGTTTTTACCGATAGAGACAGTCTTAAGATTTTTACAGTTGCTGAAAGCCAAACCGTTAATAGTTTCTACGTTGTCGTTGATGATTAATACTTTGATGTTACTGCCTTTGAAAACATCCGTTACGGTTTTTGCTTTCCATGTAACGGTGTCCAATCCAGTGCAACCGTCAAAAGCGCCACTTCCTATGCTTGTTACGTTTGTGGGAATGGTTATCGATTTTAGTTTTGTAAGCCCCTTGAAGGCATTGCTGCCTATTGTCTTCAAGTTAGCATGCAGCGTAACGGACTTAATCTTACTGTTTGTCCCGTTAAAAGCATCTTGCTGTATCTCGATAACAGCATACGTCTTTCCGTTATAGGTAACGTTGTTTGGAATGTTTATTTCCGTCTGATCCTCATATCTGTATCTTTCCTTTGCCACGGAAGAGGTTTTGTTTATCCACGTCCAGACAACCCTTACCGTTTGGTCCTGCGAGGAAATAATCTCGTAATAGACATTGCCGACCTTAAAGTCGTGCGCCTTCGCACCCAGTCCTGCAAGTAAGAGGACTGAAATTAAAAGAAAATGTTTTAAATTTTTCATTGTTATGAAATGTTTTTATTTATTAATTAAGTTATTTCTTCAAAGAGTGTATAAAACGTACAAGGCGGTGCAGTTATTAATCCGCACCACCTTGTGAAAGATGTTGTTATATCGTTATCGCAGCATATTACATAATCCCCCCCCCCGTACTTCCTCTTAACGAGGATTTTACGTTGTTGTAAAGGGTGTGTATTGCTGCTTTAATATCCATGTTATATACAAATTTGCCGTGTTATTTGACTAAAATTACCAAGAACTTACTTTTAGCCCAGAAAGCGCCGGCATCGGTAATGTTCAAAGCTGTTGCTTTGTCCGCTCCGCCTTCCAATTCGTATGAAGTCGAAGGATGGGAGGTAAGAATCTGGGTTTTGTGACCCGGAAGAATGATATGTTTTATTCTTCTTGCGTCTATTTTGGTGTAGGCAGACAAATCCGAATCGCTTGTAAGGTTGGTCTTTTTGCCCATGCCCAAGAATCCGCCCGTAGATGATATTATGCCTTTTTGTTTCAATTGATCTTTTGTACCGATTATATAATAAACAGTGTTTCTTTCGTCTTCCACTTTCATTATATGCTCATCCTTTTCACGGTTTTGGTTTGTCAGTTCTTCCAAATTGCGGTTCAATACCGATATAGTGATGTTTTTCTTCTGCAATTCGGTTGTCATCAGTTGCAATTCTTCTTCCTGTTCGGCTATACGTGCCTGCAATTTTTCTATAAAGGCAGTAAGCTGTTGGTTATTGCTTTGTGATTTCTGCAGTTCGGATGTTAAACGGGATATTTTCTGTTTGTTTTGAGTCAAAATCTCGTTTATGTCCTGTATTTGGGAAGTTATTTTGCTTCTTCTGTCTTGATTGATTTCCCCGCCCGTATTTTTTATCGTTGCAACATCGCTGTATTTGGAGGATACGACGTCCAAATCACTTTCTATTGCGTTTAGTTGTTCAAACAAAGCCTCTAATTCGTTGTTTTTGGCATCCAAAGCAGCCTGAACAGAATCCTGAACGGCTTTTTGATTGACAAGTTTTTCTTCCATTTCCTTTTTACCGCACCCGTAGATGAATATCATGGATATAACACCCAGTGCCAACAAAATTTTCTTCATTTTCAGTTATTTTATTAGTTGTTTATTTTATTCAAACCGTTTAATTGTGCAAAATTAAAACATTTTCTTTTACCTTTACCGAAAATATGGTTAATTTTGCAATCAAATTATAAAACGCTAAAAAGTTTTATTTATTTTATTTAGCATAAAATTTTACGCAGAGCGTGTTATAAATCAAGCAAAGATGATGTCCTTTGACAGTATAGGCATGGCAAGACAAAAAGATGTGATTTTTATGCGGTATTTTCGCTTCGTAAAATTTTAAAATAATAAGGCATTTAAAAAAGACGGCGTTAAAAAAAATTAAAACGCCGTTTTAAAAAATTAATCAGCGATAAAAATTTACTGAAACGGCGTTTTATTTTGGCGTAATGTAATTATTTGATTTTTATAGGATAAGAAATTCGTATGAACAGGCAGGAAAAACAGGTAAAAAATGTGCTTACAATAGCGGGCAGTGACTCCGTCGGCGGGGCAGGCATACAGGCTGATATAAAGACTATTTTTTCTTTAGGCTTATACGCATGCAGTGCCGTTACGGCAGTTACGGCGCAAAACACTTGCGGTGTCAGATCAATACAAGCGGTAGACAGTAATATATTATACGATCAGATCTCCTCCGTTTTGCAGGACATTGCGGTAGATGCGGTAAAAATCGGCATGATTTACACCAAAGAGAACGTAATGGCTATAAAAAACGCCCTTAAAGACAATCATTACAATAATTATATAGTATTGGACCCTGTTTTGGTGGCAACTTCCGGCGACAGTTTGGCAAAAGAAGATTTTTTGCAGACGTTAAAAACGGAGCTTTTCCCTCTTTGTGACATCCTTACGCCTAATCTGTCCGAAGCGATGACTGTTTGCGGCCGTGAAATCAGTAATACGGAGGATATGGTTGCATGCGGAAAGGATATAATAAAGGCTTACGGAGTTAAAAACGTGCTTATCAAAGGCGGTCACGCAAAAGACGACAATATGACGGATGTTTTGGTTAAGGAAGATATGACTTATAAGACTTTTACGGCAAAAAAAATCGACAGTAAGAATACACACGGCACTGGATGCACGCTTTCGTCAGCCATTGCATCATATTTGGCTATGGATTTGAGCATTGAAGCCAGCGTAAAGCAAGCCAAAGACTATGTTTATAACGCAATACTTTCCGCCAAAGACTACGCAATCGGCCATGGTCACGGCTCCACCAACCATTTCTGGAACATAGAACAGAAAAGATAACTTTAAAAATTCTTGTCAATTAAAAAACATTTTGTACTTTTGCAGATAATAAACAACGAAGAATATTATTATGGCAACAACAGAAAACATTGCGGAAATAAAATATAACTTTATTCACGATTTCATTAATTTGAATGACAGAGATAAAGTTAATAAGATTATAATATATTACCGTATGATTATGTCCGATGACAGCACATTGCAAAAACAGTCAAAGTTGATGAGTTTGTACGGTGCATTATCCGGCGAAGAAGGAGAGCAAATGCAAAACGCCATTGCCCAAGCACGCAATCAAGACAGAGAATATTCCCGTAAAATTGTTTCATTTGATTAATAGAACTACAGGACGATGAAACGATACCTTTTAGATACGAATATTTGCATTTTTTTTATTCGGGGAATGTACGGTATAGACAAATTTATTCTTGAAAGAGGAGAAGCAAATTGCTTTATATCGGATATTACCGTTGCCGAGTTGCTTTACGGAGCCCAGAAAAGCAATAATCCTAACAAATCTTTACAGATAACAAACGAGTTTATCAATTCTTTTTCTGTCATACATATATATGACAGTTTGGAAACTTACGCTGACAATAGGGTGCTGTTAGAAAAGCAAGGACAGAAATTAGATGATTTTGATTTATTAATCGGTTCAACGGCGGTGAAGAATAATATGGTTATGGTAACGGATAATGTCAAACATTTATCACGGATACCTAATATTAATATTGAAAATTGGATTGGCAGATAATTATTTTTGTTATCTTTGCACCTTGAAATAAGATTTTGCAGGGGTGCTTGTATGGATTAAGATGCAAAAGCAGGCTGAGATTATACCCTTTGACTGATTCGGTAATGCGGATTGAGGACAATATTTTCTCCGATGCTTTTCTTATCATATATTTTATATCCCTAATAACTTTAATAAAATAAAAAAAAGACAATACATTAAATTAATAATGAAAACTAAAAAGAGAAAAAGACGTATTATGTGGATTGTATTAGGAATTATCGCCGTAGTATTAGTATTTGCAGGGGCGAAAACATGGGTTGCGGCAGGCAGGTTGCCTCGTGGTGAAAGATTGGAGAGAGTTAAAAAATCGCCTCATTACAAGGACGGACATTTTCAGAATACCGTTGAAACGACTACTATGACGGGCGACAAAAGTTTCGTTAAAAGTATGTGGGATTTCCTTTTCGGCAAAAACAAGTATGCAACACCTAAAGAAGCATTGCCAACCGTTAAGACAGATATACGCAATATTGACCGCAATGAAGAATTAGTTTTGTGGATGGGACATTCTACGGTATTCATTCAGCACGACGGTAAACGCTATTTGTTTGATCCTGTTTTGGAATTGGGATTTCCGTCCAATTTGATGATGACTGCCTACAAGGGAACGAAGATTTACACTGCCGATGATATACCCGAGATAGATTATTTGTTAATCACTCACGACCATTGGGATCATCTTGACCACAAGACCATAATAAAATTAAAGGATAGAGTGAAAAACGTCGTTTGTGCGTTAGGTATAGGCGAGAATTTTGAATATTGGGGTTACGACAAGGCAATTATACATGATATGGATTGGAATGACAGCCTTAAAGTTGATGACCATACTACAATATACGCACTTGAAACGCGTCATTTCTCGGGTCGGTTATTCGGAAGTGCCAAAGCGTTTTGGTGTTCTTATATGATAGCGGGGCAAAAACACTTTTTCGTTACGGGTGACGGCGGTTACAGCGACAGATTTTACGATATAGCCAAGCGTTTTCCTGTTATAGACTTGGCAATTATGGAAAACGGACAGTACAGTGAGGATTGGAATCAAATACATACCATGCCCGAGCAGTTAGGTAAGGAGATAGAGATTTTAAATCCTAAAAAAGTTATGACTTATCACAATTCCAAATTCACACTTGCCAATCATGCTTGGTATGAACCTATGGAGTTGATATATAATAAGGCAAAGGAAAAAGGTTATCCGCTGTTGACACCAAAGATTGGTGAGAAAGTTTGTTTGGATAGGCAGCAGAGTTTCTCTAAATGGTGGAAAACTGAAAAAGAGTAATAATTTACAAAAGCATATAATCACAATGAAAGTTAAGGTAAACGACAAAGACAAGATTGTTCCGGTAGGTTGCACTTTGGAAACTTTGTGTCAAATCATCGGAATCAAAGAAAACGAACCTGTTGCGGTTGCTTTGGGTACGGAAGTTATAGAACGTTCGGCTTGGGCGGCAACTAAACTTAACGACCACGACAAAATAACAATCATAAGGGCAACATGCGGTGGATAATTGGTATTACACCCGAGCAAGATGTGTTTTGCGAACAGCGGCGTATAACTAATATGTTGCGAAGCGGAGAAATAACTTATTTTCATATCCGCAAACCGCATTATACCGAGCAGATGATGAGGGATTATCTCTCTTTGTTTGACGCAGATGTAAAAGAGAAATTGTCTTTGCATGATTTTCATTATTTAGCATCTGAACTCGGCATCGGAGGAATACATCTTAACAAACGCAATTCCGAATTAAAAGAAGAATATAGCAATAAGCGTATCTCCGTTTCGTGCCATACAATAGAGGAAGTGCAAAAGTGGAAAGACAAAGCGGATTATGTTTTTCTTTCTCCTATATTTGACAGCATCAGTAAGCAAGGTTATACTTCCAAATTCAATTTACAAGAGTTAAAAAAGTTATTTGAACAGAATATTCTTAACGAAAAAGTCTGTGCATTGGGAGGTGTTACCTATAATAATATAGATGTATTAAAGGAAACGGGATTTTCTTCTTTTGCAATACTTTCTGCCGTCTGGGATTTGCCTAAAACGATGTTTATTTCGCACACAAACGAGTTTTTTGATTACTATTCTTCCTGTAAGACGGCAATTGAAGGCGGTATAAAGTTCATTCAGTTGCGTATGAAGGATGCTGCGGACGATGAAGTGATATATACAGCAAAACAACTGCGACCTCTTTGCGATAAACACGCATGTCTGCTTACCGTTGATGACAGAATACATTTGCTTTACACAAATCTTTTCGACGGAGTGCATTTAGGAAAAAACGATATGCCGATAAAACAAGCAAAAGCGATAACTAAAAACAAGTATTTGTTAGGTGCAACGTGCAATACAATAGAAGATGTTTTTAAAGCCATAGATGACGGAGCGGATTACTTAGGTATCGGTCCTTATCGCTACACTCAAACAAAGAAAAACTTATCTCCCGTTCTTGGCATCGCAGGTTACAATAATATAATTGAGCAACTATCCGCCCAAAACATAAATATCCCGACTTATGCCATAGGAGGAATAACCACAGAGGATTTACAAGACATTAAATCCACAAACATTTACGGTGTAGCGGTAAGTTCCGCCGTCATAAACACCCCTCAAAACGCCCAAGAAAGAATTAACGAGTTTTTAAAAATATTTTAATTAGAGAAAAATATACACTAAATATAAAAAGATATGAAATTAGTATCATTATTTGCTGGAGCAGGCGGTTTGGATCTTGGTTTTGAAAAAGCAGGATTTAACACAATTTGGGCAGATGAATACGACAAAACTATATGGGAAACTTTTCAGATAAATTTTCCTTATGCAGTTTTAGACAAACGCAGTATTACCGAAATAGATACTACAGAAATACCGAATTGTGATGGGATTATAGGCGGTCCACCTTGTCAAAGTTGGAGCGAAGCTGGAAGTCAAAAAGGTATTAATGATAAGCGAGGACAACTTTTCTTTGATTACATTCGGGTTCTAAAAGAAAAACAGCCTAAATTTTTTCTTGCTGAAAATGTTGCAGGAATACTACAACCTAAACACGCAGATGCATTTAATAATTTTATACATTTATTCCAAAAAGCGGGTTATAATGTTTCCTGGAAATTATTAGATGCTAATGATTACAATGTTCCAGAAACAAGATTGAGAGTTATAATTGTGGGTTACAGAAAGGATTTGAATAAAATTTTTTCTTTTCCAAAGCCTTTAGACTATAAACCTGTATTAAAAGATGCAATTTGGGATTTACGGATGGCTTTGCCAGCAAAAGAAGGAAATAAGACTAATGGGGACGATTTAAAAGTTGCCAATCATGAATATATGACAGGTGCTTTTTCAACTATATATATGTCAAGAAACAGAGTTAGATCTTGGGATGAACCGTCATTTACTATTCAGGCCGGAGGACGGCATGCACCAATACATCCGAAAGCACCTAAGATGAGATTTATATCTCAAAATAAGAGAATATTTGAACCTGGGTACGAAGCAGAATACAGAAGATTATCTGTAAGAGAATGTGCGAGAATACAAACATTTCCTGATGATTTTATATTTAAGTATATAAATATTTCCGATGGATATAAAATGATAGGAAATGCTGTGCCTGTTAATTTAGCCTATTACATAGCGATGCAAATAAAGAAAGATTTATTTTCAGAATAACCATGAATACAATTAATTCAACAATAAAAGGTAAAGCATTTGAATATGCATGTCTTTTGGCAATAAAGGAGACTATTGAAACTATTCGTCCTGTAAGAATTGAAAAAAATTCAAGTTACATAATTGCAAAAGACAGATTTGAGCATGAAATAGATATTTACGAGCAAAAAGAGATGCTCTCATCAGCAAAAGTAGGAATTAACTCCATTATAGAAATGGAACCAAAAATCATTGAGGACGGGAATGATGCTTTGGAAATATCGTTACAACCTGACACCACTGCGACTAAATACGGAGATGTCAGAGATGTATTAATTATAAGGAGAAATATAAATTGGGAAATAGGAATATCTGTAAAACATAATCATTCCGCACTAAAACATTCCCGTTTATCCAGGACACTAGATTTCGGGAAAGTATGGTTAGATAAGAATTGTTCTGAAGAATATTTTAGCTCTATTGCTCCTATATTTAATTTATGGGATGAGTATAAAAATGAAAATCTCAAATGGAGTGAATTAGAAAGCAAAGAAGATGAAATATATATACCTTTGTTAAACTCATTTAGAGAGGAATTATACAATATAAATTCTAACGGAGATATAGCAGTAGCACTTATAAAATATCTTATCGGTAGCAATGGGAAAGATTACTATAAACTTATAAGTAACAATAACAGAACAACAACAGTTATACCATTTAATCTATTCGGTACTTTAAATCAAGCTGCAAATACTATACAGCCTAAAATAAATATTCCTAAAATAAAACTACCCACAAAAATATTAGATTTTTCTTTTAAAGAAGGATCTAAAACAACACTTATTCTTACACTAAATAATTGTTGGGTAATATCTTTTAGGATTCATAATGCAAGTACATATGTAGAATCCAGTTTAAAATTTGATATACAATTAAAGGGAATGCCGTCGGATATATTTTATATAAACAAAGCGTGGTAACTGTTTTTATGTTCATAGTTGTAGTTCATATAAAATATTGAATCTGATACGAAAGATAGTAATAAATACAATATCATAAGACAATGAGTAATATTTCTTTAGTAGAAAATAAATTTGTGCAACCAAAAACTGCACAAATAACATTGAAAAATATTGTGCAGACACATTCTGCACAATTTCCTACAATGGTTGCAGAATACAAACGGCAACTGATTCCGAAAGAAACATTGCAACAATCTTTAAATGATTTTATGAGTTTCTTGGAAAAATAACACAATCAACCCGAATAATAACAAATAAAAATATAATACAGCGATGAATGATAATTTAATAATAGCAGGAAAAGAATTTAAAAGCAGATTGTTTATCGGTACGGGTAAGTTTCCGTCCAACGAAGTTATGAAACAGGCAATCATTGCCTCCAAAGCTGAAATCGTTACTACGGCATTGAAACGTCTGAATACGGAAGATTCCGCCAGCGAGGACATTATTCCGTTTATACCCGAAAGTTGTATGCTTCTGCCTAACACTTCGGGAGTTCGCAACGCAAACGAGGCTGTCTTTGCGGCAAAAATGAGCCGTGCGGCGTTGAATACCGAATGGGTTAAGTTGGAAATCCATCCCGATGCCAAATATCTTTTGCCTGATGTCAAAGAAACGATTATTGCAACGCAGGAACTTGTCAAGTTGGGCTTTAAAGTTATGCCTTATATCACACCTGACCCTGTTGCGTGCAAACAACTGGAAGAAGCGGGGGCTGTCTGCGTTATGCCGTTGGCCTCTCCTATCGGTAGCAACAAAGGAATTAAAAACGAGGATATGCTCCGTATCATTATTGAGCAGAGTAATGTTCCAGTTGTTATTGATGCAGGAATCGGAGCGCCGTCAGATGCTGCCAAAGCCATGGAAATGGGAGCCGATGCGTGCATGATAAACACCGCAATCGCTATTGCTGACGACCCTGTTCGGATGGCAGAAGCGTTTGCTATGAGTATAGATGCAGGACGTAAAGCTTACAATGCAGGACTGGGAGTTATGAGTGATTTTGCCGTTGCGACATCACCTCTGACAGCATTCTTGGACGACGAACAAGCCGAAATCGATAAGCTAAAGTAAGAAATATGAATACCACAGAGCAATTATATAAAGAATGGTTGGCATTACAACCGTTGAAAGAAGAATATCAAAGGCGGTTGGAGGAGAAGTTTATGTTTGAGTTTAATTATAATTCCAATCATATAGAAGGTAATACTCTGACTTACGGACAGACGGAATTATTGTTAAAGTTCGGAGAAGTTACGGATAATGCCAAGATGAAAGATTTGGAAGATATGAAAGCCCATAACCTTTGCTTAAAAATCATTAAAGAAGAAGCAAAAGACAAAGAGCGGTCTTTAACTGAATCTTTCATAAGAAATCTTCACCATACAATGCTTAGGGAAGATTATTCCGAAACAAAGAACGGTAAAACTTATACAGTACATGCAGGAATATATAAAACACGTCCAAATTCTGTAAAAACAATTACAGGAGAAGTTTTTGAATATGCAAGTTTAGAAGAAACGCCTTCTTTGATGTCAGATTTAATTGCGTGGTATAACAAAGAAGAACAAAACAATAGATTATCCGTTATAGAACTTGCAAGTCTGTTTCATTACCGTTATATAAGAATACATCCGTTTGAAGACGGCAACGGAAGAATATCACGTTTGATTGTCAATTATATTCTTACAAAACATAATTATCCGATGATTGTTGTAAAAACAGAAGATAAACAGAACTATCTTTCTACATTACATCAATGTGATGTAAATGTTGGTTTATTACCTTTTGACGGTGCGAATGCAACTATTGACCAAATAACACCACTTGTAGAGTATTTGAGTAAGTGTTTGGAATCTTCTCTAAAATTATCAATAAAGGCTGCAAAAGGAGAAAATATTGAGGAAGATGATGATTGGCGTAAAGCCTTGAAAATAAAATATCATAATCACCTCAATAAGCCAGAACTTACCGAAGAAAAAAAGAAACTGATAGGCAAAGAATATAATTCATTACTTCAAAATATTCATACAGAATTATCTGAGTTTTATTCTTTATTTACTAATGTTGAGTGGTATCCTGCAATAGCAAAATGTATAGAAGATGAAAATAAAGATAATGTTTATTATTCTTCCATTAGATTTATAAAGAATATTCTTACAGGAACAGCAACATTGTCAATTACTATTAAAGTAGAACTTCAACAATTCTTATATAAATATTCTGTGTATGGAATGAAAGTTAATCCATATTCAAATAAAATTTATGAAAAAGAGTTGTTCTACAATGAATCTTTATCTTTAAAAGAGAGCGAGATTATAATAAATGCTATCGGCAAAAATCTACATCAATTTGTAGAAGAAGATTTTTTTAGAATTACTAAACAAGATAACACATTATGAAAAAACTCATTTTAATCATTCTTATTTCTACTGTATTAAGCACAATAAATACAGTAGCACAAACACATCGCTATTATTGTGAAGTGAAAGGTATAGAAAAAAAAGACTTTTCTTCCGGTTTGAAAATTATCTTCGATTTCGGAACAAGTGAATCGTATTCTGCATGGACAGGACTCTCCAATAAATTAAAATTTGTAGATTTCAACGGTCAAGTAATAAACTTTCATAGTATGGTTGATGCTGCTAATTATATGGTTGAACGAGGTTGGCAGTTTCAACAAGCCTATTCTTCGCTGTATTCAGGCAAACCTATTATTCATTGGATTTTTTATAAAGATGCTGAAAATATGGATAAAGCACGAGAAAATATTATAACATTAGAAGAATACAAAAGAATGCAATCTCAAGAACACCAATAATAACTTAATTTGTGCTGAATATGATAAGGATTTTGCCACTTGCGGAAATAGGTTTAAAAAGAGGGGGTATTTTTGGTAAAAATACCGGGTATTTTGGAGTAAAAAAGGGGGTATTTTCTGTATTATTATCGCAATTGGCAAAAACAAATCGGCAAATAGCAAAATTTAAGTAAGATTTGGCTGTGGTTTTAAAGAGTGTTGCAGAGATATGGCGATTAAAAACGATAGGAAGATTGGTTGAAATAAGAGTAACAAATAGATTGATAACAAGATTATGGCGATAGGTTATAGGAAAACGATTAAGAAGTATATGGATAACGGCGAGATAAAAGAAAAATATTTCGCTAAAATCCTGTCAAGCGGAGAGATACATCTGAAAGACATTGCACGGGAAGTTGAACACGCTTCTTCAATGACGGCAGAAGACTTTGAGGTAGCGGTAAAACACCTTGCAAGGTTGTTGGAAAAGCATCTTGCTAACGGCAAAACGGTGGATTTAGAAGAATTGGGACGTTTTAAACCATGCTTTAACTCAAAGGCAACGGACAAATTGAAAGATGTTTCTTCGGAAATCATTGACAACGTTCGCATTAACTACAAAGCGAGTAAAGAGTTACTAAAAGCCGTCAAGGAAACTCCGTTAGTTGAGGACAGACGCTTTGACGAATACGGCCGTTTAGTAAAATATTCCCACACAAAGAACAAAAGAGTACAGGAATTGTAAAATTGGCAAGTTCCTTTTGTAATAAAAAAGAAGAAGTAATAATATTATGGCAAAGACAAATAAAAGTATAGAAGAGATAATTGAAGATATTGCTAAAAAGCAACTTGATTCTGTCGGAGTAAAGTATTTTACAAAAAACGAGGCAATAAATTCTGAAATAGATGAGGCTTTAACTAAAGCACCTAGCAAATCAGGAGGAAAAGGAAAGAATTATCCTGACATAAAAGCCTTGATTATTACGAAAGAATTACGCAAAATCCCAGTAATGGTAGAAGTCAAAGGTAAAAAAGGTGATTTGATAAAACTCAATGAAGACGGTGCAATAGAGAACCTCACAAAAGACAAAAAGCCTCACTATACTAATATATCAAAATATGCCGTCAATGGTGCGGTGCATTATGCCGAAGCCATAATAAGAAATACCTCAACATACAAAGAAGTTATTGCCATTGGTTTTTCGGGTTATGATGATAACAATCAACATTTAACCGAACTCGGTGTATATTATATTTCGCAGGATAATTTCCTTGTTCCGAAAAAAATTGACGATTACACGGATTTATCATTTCTTGCCCAAAAGAATATACCTACCCTTATTGAGAAAATAAACAATCTTTCTTTGTCAGACGAAGAGATAGAAAACAAAGCGAAAGAGTTTGAAAACGAAATAGAAATAAAACTCAAGAATCTTAACCAAGAGATGCACGATGTGTATAACATTTCGGTAGGCTCACGCGTGCAGTTAGTCTGTGGCATGATAATGGCAGGACTTGGCGTTGAAAACAAAGTATCTCCTTTGTTGATTACAGATTTGAAAGGTCAAGGCGGAAAGAACAGCAATGACGGTGCGGTGATAATAAATAAGATTGCAGACTTTTTGAACGAAAAACATCTGCCGGAAGAAAAACGCGAAATGATTATAAGAGATTTATCGCAAGTCTTTATATCTTCAAATCTTTGGCAGGCAACGGACGGAGAAAGCAAACTGAAAAAAGTTTATTCTACGGTATATAAAGATATTATGCCTATATTCACATCCGCCAAACATTTGGACTTTACGGGTAAATTATTTAACGTTTTGAATGCTTGGGTTGATATTCCCGACAGCGAAAGAAATGATGTTGTATTAACACCACGCTATGTTACGGATTTGATGGCTAAAATAGCAATGGTCAATATGGATTCGTATGTATGGGATTATGCGGTGGGAAGTGCAGGTTTCCTTATCTCATCAATGAAGATAATGTTAAAGGATGCTGAAAAGAGAATAAAATCTCCGAAAGAGTTTTCCGAAAAAGTAAGGGATATTAAGTGCAAACAACTCTTGGGTATAGAGAAACGTGCAGATATTTATATGCTTGCCGTATTGAATATGATACTTATGGAAGACGGCTCGGCAAATATACTTCACAAAGATTCGCTTACTGAATTTGACGGAAATTATGAACAAGGCGAACTGAAAGGACAGGAATTCCCTGCGAATGTATTTCTTTTGAATCCTCCGTATTCGGCAGACGGCAAAGGATTTGTATTTGTTGAAAAAGCCCTGTCGCGTATGCATTCAGGCAGAGCCGTTATTCTTATCCAGGAAAACGCAGGCAGTGGCAACGGTTTGCCTTACACTCAAAGACTTTTGAAGAATAACTCTCTTATTGCCTCTATTCACATGTCCGACATATTCTACGGAAAGGCCGGAGTACAAACTGCAATATATGTTTTCAATATTGGTATTCCTCATGATGAAAAACAGCTTGTAAAATTCATAAATTTTGAAAATGACGGATACACTCGGCAAAACCGAAAAAAATCTTCACAGGACACTAACCTGAAAAATACAGACCATGCAACAGAAAGATATGAAGAAATTGCAAATCTTGTCCTTTACGGCAAAAAATACTTACATTACTTTTCGGAAGAAGATTATACGGAAGACACAATAACCTTGAAAGGTGATGACTGGACATTTTCGCAACACAGAAAATTTGATACAGTACCGACGGAAGAAGATTTTAAACGTGTTGTAAAAGACTATCTTGCGTGGAAGGTGTCCAATGTACTTAAAAACGAAGACGGAAATTTTTAGATAGCCTCCGTTTGCAAGAACTAAATGATGACTTCATAGCGGACGGAGGCACATTCAAACAATGTCAAGCAAAAGATTATTTTACAGTAAAATGTAATCCACAACTGAACAAAGACAGTTTTGTATTTAACAATACAAATGAATACCCTTATTTTACGAGAACGGTATTAAATAACGGTATATTAGGTTATGTTGATTATTTGGATGAAGAACATAAAATAAAAGGGAATTCTATTGCTGTTGGTATGTTGGGTATGCAATTCTTTTATATGGAAAAAGATTTTTATGCAGGACAATTTACTAAAACAATATTTCCTAAATTTGACGGATTAAACGCCACTAATGCCCAATACTTTATTTCTTGGTTTAATAAATCAAGTCTGTATTATGCAAGTAAATTAGTAAGGGACTTTGAAACATTATTCAATAATACGGTCTTGCTATTGCCATTTAAAGATAATGTATTATCCCTTGATTATATGGAGAAATACATCCGCGAGCTAGAACTCGCTCGCATCCGCGAGCTCGAACTCGCTCGCATCCGCGAGCTCGTAGCATATTTGGAAGTTTGTGGATTTAAGGATTACACTCTTTCTAAAGAAGAACTCTCCGCTATAGATAAATTTACACAGGGGAGGGTAAAATATAAGAACTATATGATAGGTAAATTATTTAACATACATCCGACCAAATCTTACGGCTATACGAATACTACTCTGTTTGAAAAACAAGGTAATGTTCCTGTCGTTGTCAATTCGAGTATGAGTAACGGCATAGGAGGATATGTGGATAGAAAGCCTACCGAACAAGGAAATATGATAACATTCAGTGATACGACAACGTCCGATGCTATCTTTTATCAACCTGATGATTTCATAGGGTATTCTCATGTGCAGGGATTATATCCTTTATCTGATAACAATGATTGGAAAGAAGAAACTTTATTATATTTTCTGTCTTGTTTCAGAAAATCTGCAAAAGGAAGATTTGATTATGCAACGAAGTTTAACAGAAAGATTGCAATGGGAATGAACGTATGTTTACCTGTTGATGACAGAGGAAAGATAGATTATAAATTTATGGAAACATATATCCGTGCAATAGAAAAACAATGTATTAAAAACGTTGTTGCTTGGAAAGATAAAATAATCCAAACAACAAAAGAAGTAGTGGGATAAAGAGAGTGTTAAGGCTTTAATAGTATTAAGGAAATAACAAGATATGCAAGAGAATAAATATATAGATTTTCAGGAGTATATACGGGCAGGAGAACCTCACAAAAGAGAAAAGGCTTATGCTTGGAGGACTGCAATAGGATTGCAGTCTGTTGACGGTTTGTATGTTTCTGATTATTTAAAACAAACGGCAAAGCGTCATATAGAGGGAGAAATTACCATAGACCAAGCACGGGAACTTGTAAATACTTATTACAAAACAAAACCTATAAAAGAAAAAGACGATGATATAATGCAGGAAGCCGATAAAGTTTCCGCAAATATATCAAAACTTTTGCAAGAAGAAACTTTTGCATTTACTTTCGTCGGATTGCTTGCTATACACAAAAGAGTTTTTGAGGGAGTTTTTAACTTTGCAGGACAAATAAGAGATTATAATATAACAAAAAAAGAATGGGTTTTAAGAGGTGATACTGTTTTATATGTAAGTGCTACTGATATAAAACAGGCTGTAGAATACGATTTGCAAACTGAAAAAGAATTTAACTATGCAGGCTTATCAATGGAAAAAGTTGCGGAGCATATAGCGAAATTTGTTTCCGGTATTTGGCAAATACATCCTTTCGGAGAAGGAAATACAAGAACAACTGCTATATTTACTATAAAATACTTGCGTTCATTAGGCTTTAAAGTGGATAATAATCTTTTTGCGGACAATGCATGGTATTTCCGCAATGCACTTGTAAGAGCCAACTACAAAAATATTCAAAAAGGCATATCATACGAGCCTGTTTTTCTTATAAGATTTTTCCGCAATCTTTTAATTGGAGAAAACAATGAACTGAAGAACCGTTATCTTCTTATAGAACCACCTACGGAATGGCGGAAAGAAGTTGAAAAAATGATAGAGCAAATTAAAAAGTCTACCCCCACAACTACCCCCACAACTACCCCCACAAGTTTAAACTTTTCTGTTTCGCAGCGTATTGATAAAATTTTTAATATTAAGAATGAAAACACATTAAGAATAGTTAAGACCATAGGAGAAGAACAACTGGGGATAAAACAAATCATGGAATTGATAGGTTTGAAGGACAGAAAGAATTTTATTACTTATTCTCTTACCCCTGCCCTGCAAGAAGGTTTCATACAAATGCTTTATCCCGACAATCCTCATCACCCTAAACAAAAATACTTATTGACAGTTAAAGGTTTTTCTTTGTATAATGAAATAATGAAGAAAGAGAAATAATTATGCAGGAAACAAAAAAATACAAATATTGTCTTTGACGGACTTGTTAAACAAATAGCCTCTTTGTTAGACAATGCACGCAGGCAAATTGCACAATTAGAGGATGTATTAAATTTAAAACAGATAATAACAACCAAACAATAAATAAAACATGGAAAATTGTAATTCAGAAGGCAGAATAAAGAAGATATATGTCAAAAGTGAGAAATTTCCTTTTGCAGTAGGAATGAAACAGGTCATATTAACTGATACCGTTGTGGAAGGAAAGCATATCGCCAACCCGCCTGTAAATATCTACGACACAAGCGGTGTATTCGGTGATAAAGACTACGTGCATGACGTAAAGAAAGGTATTCCTCGTTTAAGGGAAGCGTGGCATCAGCATGATGAAAACTATATTCAGTTGGATAAATTCACATCTGACTACACCAACGCACAACTTGCCGACGAGGAATTGAAAAATGTAGCCTTTCCTATAACATATCTGCCAAAGAAAGCGAAGAAAGGCGTTGCATTTACGCAGATGGCACTTGCCAAACAGGGAATAATAACTCCCGAAATGGAATATATCGCAATCCGTGAGAACTTAGGGTGGGTAGCACCCACTGGTAATAAGGCTGACGCATCAAACGTAAATAGCACAAATGATTATCAAATCACTCCTGAGTTTATTCGTCAAGAGGTTGCGGCAGGACGTGCAGTTATTCCTTGCAATCCTAATCACCCTGAGGCAGAACCGATGATTATAGGCAGTAAATTTTTTGTTAAGATAAATACTAACATCGGCAATTCGGCATTGGGTTCTTCTATTGAGGAAGAAGTGGAAAAGAGTGTTTATTCCGCTAAACTCGGAGGAGATACTCTTATGGACCTTTCAACAGGAAAGCATATTCATCAGACGCGAGAGTGGATTATACGCAACTGTCCTGTGCCTATGGGTACTGTTCCTATGTATCAAGCGTTGGAAAAAGTCAATGGAAACGCAAACGAATTGACTTGGGAGATGTACCGCGACACTTTGATTGAACAATGCGAACAGGGAGTGGATTATTTTACCATTCATGCGGGATTGGTAAAGAATCTTTTGCCTGCAATAGCCAAGAGATTGACAGGTTGCGTGTCGCGTGGCGGAAGTATTATGGCTAAATGGATGAAAGACCATAATGAAGAGAATTTCCTTTACACTCATTGGGACGAAATCTGCGATATATTAGCAGAATATGACGTTGCGGTATCTATCGGAGATGGTCTTCGCCCGGGAAGTACGCACGATGCTAACGATGAGGCTCAACTTGGAGAGTTAAAAGTTATGGGTGAATTATGTAAGCGTGCTTGGGAGAAGAATGTTCAGGTTCTTATCGAAGGTCCGGGGCACGTTCCTATGGATAAGATTAAAGAAAATATGGAAAAACAAATTGAATGGTGTCATTCCGCTCCGTTCTACACGCTTGGACCTCTTACTACCGACATTGCACCGGCATACGACCACATAACCTCGGCAATAGGTGCTGCAATGATCGGTTGGTTCGGTACTGCGATGCTTTGCTATGTTACTCCGAAAGAACATTTGGGACTTCCGAACAAAGAAGACGTAAGAGAAGGAATCATAACTTACAAGATAGCCGCACACGTTGCTGACTTGGCTAAACATCATCCGATGGCAAGTTTGAGAGATGACGCTTTGAGTAAAGCACGTTTTGAATTCCGTTGGATAGACCAGTTCAATTTGTCGTTAGACCCTGAAAAAGCGATGGAATATTACGGAGTGGAGAAAATAAAACATACACCGTATTGTACCATGTGCGGTCCTAACTTCTGTGCAATGCGAATAAGCCGTGAAGTTTCCGACAAAGGCAAGATTACGGAGTAACTATTTGACAACATCTTCCCAAAAGGAACAAACGGGATAAGTATTAATTATTATATAAAAGGAACTTGTGCAAATTTTACACAAGTTCTTTTTTATATTTCATAAAAACTGTTTACTGTCCACAATGGTAGATTCTTTGTGTATTGTTTAAATAACCTGCCATCTACAAATCTGAATAATAGTTTCGCATCTTCATTTTCGGCAGAGTTGTCATAAACATAGGTCCTGTCGGCAAATTTAGAAACAATGACACAATTGGTAATAGATTTGTAATAACGTGAAATAATCTTATCAATAGGGACTGTATGTCCGCCTTGCATGACACGTTTTGCTATTCGTGAGGCATTTATTGTAGGATTTTCAGTGCCGACAACAAACAACCTGATAAAAAAATCCAGTTCTTTAGCCCGTTTAATAAAGTTTACTTTTTCGTCAGTAGACAGAACTGTTTCAAAAATAAGACTCTTATGTTCTTTCAGGCAGTTTTCTCTTTGAACTTCACAATACTTTAGAGCTTTCAGTACCGCTTGTTCATTATTCCAATCTCCGAAAACTTCCTGAGCTACAATATCAGGATTGACATATAAGGCATCTTCCATCCATTCATGCTTTAATAATTTGGATGTTACTGATGTTTTACCGGAGCCGTTAGGTCCTGCAATAACAATAAGGACAGGTTTGTGCATATTCATAATTATAATGTCATTGAATTCACGTTATTCAATGCAGCGGCAACCGACTGTTTTAATTTAGCGTAATGCTCTTTGATAGTAATATCGGTTTTTTTCCTTACATCTGCCCCAACCTCATGCATCAGTTCGCTTAACATTTCATCCGTAGGTTCTTCTACAGATGCTGTTTTGATTGAATCTTTATTCATTTTGCCAAAAAATTACACTGCAAAAATACATAATTATTTTATAATGGCAAAGATTTAATATTGAAAGATGTAATATGCAAATTTTGCATATTACCGTGCAGATAAAAAGCCGTTTGCTCAATAACGGCGTATTGAACTTTATGTGTTTTATAATGTTATATGGGATTTTAATCTCAATTTGATGCCATGACATGCAGATATTTTGTTTTCTGAATAAGGATAAAAAAAGTATCTTATTATTGTGTTCAAATTTTTACGCTGTTAGAGGAAAATAATACGGCATAAAAATTTACTGACGTGGCGTAATAATTTATTAATACGGCGTTTTATTTTGGGCTTATGCAATATCCTTATTTTGACAGGGTTGATGATGAGGTTAAAATGTGATTTTTAGGGGCGTTTACGGCATATGAATGTAAATTTGCGTAATTTTGCAGACGGATTTTGACGTTACACATTATTTATATACACAAATACGAAATGAATTTAGTTAAATCGCTGGAATTTCAGGAGATAATAAACCGCATAATTCACTATTGCAGAACATCGGGTGCCAAAGAAGAGGCACAAAACATAAAGTTTTCAAATGATTTTAATCACATAACCGCATTGCTGCGCCAATCGTATCAGATGAGGGGGCTTTTAATGGGATTGAAACAGTTTCCCGATTCGGGATATATCGATATGCGGGAGGTTTTAAGCCAGTTGAAGGTTAAGGACTCACGCATTGCTTTGGAGGATATGCCTAAACTGTATGACAGTTTAACGTGTGTGAAAGATATTTTGATGTTTTTAAAAGGCGGAGATGCTACACAAATTCCAGATTTAATCGCATTGGTGCAATCATTCGACAATTCCTTTTTGCAAGATGATGAATCAGAAGACCTCGGACAACCGTCTGACCTCGGCATGCTGCATACCGTATATGAGATACTGCATAACATTACCGAAATTATAGATGAAGAAGGCAATATAAAACCGTCTTGTTCGCCTGTATTGCGGGAAATTTACAACAAAAAGGAAAGTAAACGCCGTCAGATAGAAAAACAAATCAATCAGATTATTCTTCACTGCAAAAAAGAGGGCTATACCAACGATGAAGACGAAATAAGCGTCCGCAATGACGCACTTGTCGTACCCGTTAAGGCAACTTACAAGCGTAATGTGAAGGGAATTTTACATGATACTTCGCAAACGGGGCAAACTTTCTATATTGAGCCCGAGGAAATCGTATCTTTGAACTTTGAGATGAAGGAACTTTTCTTTGAGGAGCAAAGGGAGATTCACCGCATATTGCTTGAGTTTTCCGATTTGCTGCGCAGCAGTCTGCAGACGCTGATTAACTGTTACGGTGTGTTGGTTCAGATAGATTTTATACGTGCCAAAGCCATGTATGCATTGGAAACGAACGCTTCAATGCCGCAAATGACGGACAAACCCGCATGTCTGTGGTACGATGCACGCCATCCTATATTGGAAAGTGCCTTAAAACAGAAAGGCAAAAGCATTGTGCCGCTTAAAATAGAGTTGAACGATAAGCAAAGAATCCTTGTAATATCAGGACCTAACGCAGGGGGAAAATCCGTTTGCTTAAAAACCGTGGCATTGCTGCAATACATGCTCCAATGCGGACTTCTTGTACCGATGAAAGAGGTTTCCGTTGCGGGGATATTCGAAAAAATTTTCCTATCAATAGGCGACCAGCAGAGTTTATCAGATGATCTTTCCACATATTCGTCACATCTTAAAAACTTATCCCAAATCTGCGAACAATCCGACCGTGACACTTTGTTTTTAATCGATGAACTCGGCACGGGAACCGATCCTGCGGTAGGGGGAGCGATAGCCGAAAGCATATTGGAGCATCTGAATACTATCAAGGCCTACGGCGTTGTGACAACCCATTATTCGGTGCTGAAACATCTGGCATTCGACCACGCAGGCATCGTTAATGCGGCAATGTTATTCGATACCGCCGCCATGAAACCGCTTTACACCTTGACAATAGGCACTCCTGGTTCATCCTTTGCGTTTGAAATTGCCGAAAAAATCGGTTTGAGCAAAATAATTATCGCTAACGCCAAAAAGAAACTGGGCAAACAGGGCGTCAAATTCGAAGAAAAATTGCAGCAGATAGAGGTTAATAAATTGGAAAGCGAAAAGCATTTGCGCAGTGCGAAACAGTACGACGAGATACTGTATCAAACCGTGCAGAAATACCGCGAAATGTCCTTGAAACTCGAGAATGACAAAAAGCAAATACTTAATCAAGCCCGCAATCAGGCAAAAGAAATACTTTCGTCGGCAAATAAACAGATAGAACACACTATTGAGCAAATCAAAACCACCAAAGCCGAAAAGGAAACGGTAAAACAACTTAAGCAGGAGGTTAAAACGCAAATCGAAACCCTTACCAAAGACATTCAAAAAGAAGAAACGCCGCAAACCGAAGCGGATTTGCCGACGCTGAAGAAGCAAAACATCAAAATCATCGGCGGCGAAATTTTATTAAATGACTATGTTATCTTCCCGCAAACGGAGAATATAGGCGTAGTTGTAGGTATTGACAAAAACCGTTTGCAGATTGATATGGGCGATATGCGTATTCAGACTACCAAGAAGAATGTTTTGAAGATTGATAAGCATTCTTATTTGAAACAAATGCGTGATAACAACCGCAACAACGCTTCTGCCTTTAATAATGTGCAGATAAAAACATCGTTTGACTTGAATAAAATACGCCTTAACTTTAATGAAAAACTTGATCTGCGGGGATACCGCGGTGAGGAGGCTTTGACTGCGCTTGAGAAGTTTTTGGACGATGCCCGTATGTTGGGTGAGCGGCATTTGAAGATACTTCACGGCAAAGGTGACGGAATATTGAAGACTTTGGTGCGGGATTATTTGCGCCGACAGGCTGATGTGGTTTCTTGCCATGCGGAAGACATCCGTTTCGGCGGAGAAGGAATAACCGTTGTGGAGTTAGAGTAACGCCCTTTGGGGTAAAAATTACGCCTTAAGACTTGTTGCCGCCGCCCCGTCGCATAAAAATTTCAAAAAAAGTGTTTTTTCGGAGCAAAAAAACAGTTTTTTTACCTCAAAAAAACAGTTTTTTTCAGATTATTACGGCAAGGGGCGGCGGTAAGAAGCGACGGGGCGGAAATTTTTTCGCTTAAAGCGCAGCGGAATTGAAAAAAAATTAATACCTTTGCAAAACATAATGCTAAATTGTGTCTGAATGTTAAAAGAATTAACGGTAAAAATAATATGGTAAGAACTATAAAAGCATTTATATTATTAGCGGTATTGGCAACGCTATTTTGCGGCGGCGTTTATGCGCAAAATGAAATACGTGCAGGTGCAAATCTGGATTTTACTTATGAAACCCCACCGACATTTGAAGGTTGGGTTGCCAGGACAGGGACTTATGCTACAAATACATCTTTTTCAGAACCTCAATTCACTTTTACTAAAATATATGCAAAACCGGCAGAAGCAGATATAACTATTTGGGGTGCTAGTTCTGGTGATAAATATTTTGTTTTGCAAACAAATACTACTGCAAAAGATGAGAAATCGGAAGGCGGTTTATATAAGATACCTTCTAATTGGGGTTTTAAGCGATCGGTTCGTTTAGGTAATACAAAAGCTGGAGGTGATTGTTCCGAGTTAACGTATGAATTGGAGGTTACACCTGCTAATTGCTTACTTACATTCTGTTATGCCATGGTTTTGGAAACTCCGCATGTGGGTGATCATTATGCTAATCCTACATTTCAAGTTGAGATAACGGATATGAATAATCAATTAGTAAATGAATGTTGTTTCTTTGAGAACTGCGGGGATATTGATCCGAAAAACAAGATGCCTGACGGTTGGCATTTAGGTCTATTGGATACTGGCATGCGACAGTGGATATATTCGGATTGGAACCGTATATCGGTTAATCTTATACCTTATGAAGGTTCTGTAATAAAAATAACCGTAAGATTGTCGGGATGTGCATACTCTGCACACGGTGGATACGGATACTTTGCTGCAAAGGTAGAACCGCCGGCAACTGCAACGGCAGGATGCACGGGAGAGGGTGATACGGTAACTACGACGGAAGCACCTGTAGGTTTCGCAAAGTATGAATGGTTTGAAGCGAACTACGAGACGATAGATCAGGGTACTTTGGAGGGTTGGTACAGTCCTGACAAGGTATTAAGCAATGACAGAGTGTTTGCAATCACCAATGATTTGATGGAGGGGGCAAAGACCAAATACTTTGCCGTAAGACTTACAGCACCTACACAGCACGTACGTTGGGAAAGCGCTTTGAATTCGGCACCTGCCTGCATAACGTATATACCTTCGGTTATTAACGACATGCGTCCTATATTTGACTTACAAAAAGCCCACCGATACATACCCGTTGACGTGGAGAACGAAAAGAATGAAGTAGGTTTCTTATTCGGAGACGTAGAGCAGATATCGGAAGACTTCCCTTTGGTTTGGCAACAGCTGGACTTCGGCGACGGAACGGCATTGGAATTGAAATATGAGAACAACAAATGGGTTGTGGACGATAACACGCCGCTTGATGAGAACAGGGTACGGCTTACATACAATGATAAGACAGACGAAATAGATACAATATTCCATGAATATCTTAATACGGGCAGTTATTTGTACACACGGTCGGCTCAATCGGAGTCCAAACCGAGTGAAGAAACGCCCGAAATAAAGCAATGCCTTAAGAGCGATACGCTTAATGTGGATGTGTTTGTCCGTCCTTCCATTGCGCTGACTTCTCCTGATACGGTATGCGACGGAGATAAGGTTACAATAGCAGTATCATCGCCTGGCGACGATGCAAGCGGCTATACATATCAGTGGTGGTACGGCGAGGATGATGTAAACGAGACGGAACCGTTCTTTACAGGCAAGACTTACGAGATAGACAATATAAAAGAAGACATAATAGTGCACGTTAAGGTTACCACCAACGAAGGATTCTACAATTGGGCGTGGGATACGGTTATCGTGCAGGCTTATCCTGATTTGACAATAGAGGGTGACACCATGATATGCTTGGGACAGAACCTTCATTTGACTGCAACCGATGCCAATCCTAACAGTATAGGTATGATGTGGTCATATCAGCGCCCTACTTACGTAAAACAGGTAAGCGACGGGGCAAATCCTGCATTGTTTGAGGAATCGGTAAGACAGGATACGACTGTTTATCTTTGGGCGGAGACTTCCAACCATTGTTTCTCATGGGACAGCGTGAATATTGTGGTGGTTATTCCGACGGTTACATCCAATAAGAAAGAAATATGTACGGGTGATGAGGTTATTTTGACAGGCGGCGGCGCTGCTGACTTCTCTTGGTCTTCCGATCCCGAAGACAATTCATTGCCTGAAGACAATAAAGGAATGAATCCTATAAGAGTTTCGCCTGATACGACAACGAATTACACCCTTACGGGATACGGACAAAACGGATGCGAGGCTAAAACCAATATACGTATAACCGTGGTGCCTCATCCTGTGATTAAGATCAGGTTTACGCCTGAATATGTCGATGTTGACGAGCCTTACGTGATGTTTACCGATTCGTCGGATTATGCAAACACTTCCAAGTGGACTTTCTCCGACGGCGGACAGACTGAAGGCAGGAGTGCAACATACAGTTTCCATGATTTGAGTATAGACAGCGTGACTGTCCATCTGGTATCGACAAATGTTTTGGGTTGTTCGTCAGAAGGCGACACTGTATTGCCTGTTGTATTGTTTGCAGTGTGGATGCCTAATGCATTTAACCCTGATGATGACGGTGTGGACGATTATTTCTTCTTCGTTACACAGAATGATTTGAACAATGTGAGGTTTGAAATCTTTAACAGATGGGGTGCGAAGATGTATTTGTATGAAAACGATAAGTATGTGTATTCGGGTAAGAACGATGTGGAGAAATACGGTTGGGACGGTAAGTTTAAAGGACAGTATGTGCCTAACGGAACGTATGTTTGGCGTTTGACATATCAGCGTCCGGGCAATACAAGAGTCTACGACCGCCAAGGAACGGTTACTTTGGTAAGATAATCCGAAAGAAAATACAGATTATAATCATAAGTAAATATCATACTGAAATAATAAGGCGTTTTAATCTTTTAAAGCGCCTTTTTATTCATATAAACACGCATTGCTATGCAGTGATATGCCTTTGCGGTTTTGTTTAAAGCGGTTTGAATATAAAAAGAAGCGGTTGTCTGTTTAAGAACAACCGCTTTAGTGTAAATATCAGCGTACTTAACTTAAGCATTCCGCTTTACATTATCCGCAATAGAAGAAACGGTTCACCAATTTCTTTATTTCTTCAGGTTTGTTCTCCGTTTCTTTGCGTAAATTGCCGTCATTATATGATTTCAATGTCTTGATAATGCCGTCAATCAACGACGGATCGAAAATATTGTCTGCTTCATAGTATTGTCTTTGCTTTTCAAGACAATCGGCACTCTCATCGCAGGATGCAGGCAACTGCTCAAGGCTGTCTTTATCCGTTTGCTCGGTCATATATGTTTTATCAGCGATTTCTTTCCAGTTATCGGTCTGCATACCCTTTGTTGCAGCAACAACAAGTCCCGCCAAAAGCAAATAAACGTTGGCACTGCCGTCAGGACAACGGAATTCAACGGTTTGTTTGTTCATCATATCAGGCAGTTCTTCGCTTTCCATAGGATTTGCAGCCTTACACATGTTTTTACCTGATGTCCATCCTAACGGAACTCTCACCATAGCGCTGCGGTTTCTGTCACCCCAACATACAGTTGTCGGCGCTTCCTGATGGGGAACCAAACGGAAGTAAGAAGTCGGGTTTGCATTGCCGAATGCAGTCAAGGAAGGAGCCAAAGTCATTATACCTGCAATTACTTTCTTTGCAACATCGGATAATTCTCCGTTTTCAACGTACATATTCTTGTTACCCTTTACCACACGTGTGTGTATATGCATACCGCTGCCTGCCTCGCCGACAGTAATCTTCGGAGCAAAGGTTACATTCAGCCCGTACTCGTAAGCAAGCGTACGCAAAATCCATTTGGCAATCATAAGATTGTCCGCAGCCTGCTGAACGGGAACAGGAAGAAACTCAATCTCGTTTTGTTCGTAGTTCTTACCGTCCTGTGTGAAGTTACCAACTTCGGAATGTGCGTATTTGATGATACAACCCGCCTGCGCCATCATATTAATTGCCTGACTGCGGAACTGTTCGTACTTGGTAAACGGAGAAGATTCCTGATAACCTCTTTGCGGTTTGCATTCAAAATCTTCGGTCTGCTCTCCGACAACGTAATACTCCAATTCGCCCATTGCCCAAAACTCCATACCGCCGGTAACCTTTGTAAAATTGTCTTCGGCTTTCTTAAGAATGTATTCAGGAGAGGATTCCAAAAGATTTCCGTCCTTGTCAAAGTAATAACATAGGAAACAAAGGGTAGGAATCTGCATAAAAGGATCAACGAAAGCTGTAGCAAAACGCGGAAGTATGTACAAATCGCTGCTTGTTGCCTTCATGTGAGTGAACAAAGACGATCCGTCAACCCGTTCTCCCATTGTAAGGATTTGATCCAAGTATTCTTCGTTCGTGATTACGAAGTTAAGCGTTTTTAATCTGCCGTCACCGGCTGCATAACGGAAATTGATTTGTTCAATGCCGTTTTCCTTGATATATTTTACTATATCTGCTTTGGTGAACTCTTCAGGCATTTTGCCCAAATATGCAACCAAAGGGTTTTTGTTAAGTTCTATTCTTTTGTCTTGCATGTTTGTTTCATTTTTATTGTTTGTCAGTTCGGTAATAACGAAAATAAAAGTATTTTATTTGCTTTTGATAAGAAAATAACAAAAAAAGGTATAAAATATTTGATGTATTTTATACCCTTTATGTCAAAAGAATTTATAAATCCGATTTGAAAAAAGCTTTTCTTTAAGTCCCGTCTTATTGATTTTGCAACAAAATAACGTTAAAACAAAGTGTTGCAAAATTAAAACAAAAGAAAATTTTTTCTCATCACGGTTTATATTAATAAAATTCCGAGTTGTTCCAATTTGGGGTGCAGAACCCTGTCGCAGGAATAGTTTTGAATGTAAGAATATAATGCTTGGGAACATTTGGCATAATAAGATTCCCAATCATTTATACCGTAAAAATCATTGTCTTCCGAATTAAAGGCTCTGTTTTCATTTATTACCGTAACGAAATTGGTTTTGGCGGCATCCTTACTGTCAGAAAACGCATTGACGTTATTGTTTGCGTTAATATAGGTGAATACCACGCCCTTGTTCAGACTGAAATCATATTGCAATGCACCGTTTCTTTCGCCTTTGCCCAATATCAGCAGGCACAAGACGAACATTAAAGTCCTCAGCAGTGTATTATATGATTTTTCCTTTTGTCTCATCACGGTTTAATCCCTATATAATTTTGCAAAATTAGGAACTATTTCGGTAAAAAACAAGAAAAACCCGTTCTTTTTTAATAAAAATATTTTTCGGCGGCAAAACGGCTGAATAAAACGCAGTGTAAAACCACCAAAAAAGCTGTTTAAAAACATGCGTCAACAAGGCGTGAAATTTTTAAGGCGTAAAAAAAATTTTTTAAGGCGTAAAAATTTATTAATCACGCAGAATAATTTACTGAAACGGCGTTTTATTTTTGCGAGATGTAATTGCTTGTTAATCAATAGCTGTTTTGGATGAAAATTTCTGCGCTTATAAGGTCTTTTTTGCTTATAAAATTTAGCCTTACGGCAATTGAAATTTATTTGTATTTGATTGACGGAATTTCCATACCCATCAAATCCCGCAAAACAACGCTTGCTGCCGTTAAACCGAAGATTGACGGCATGTAGGAGATAGTCCCTATTGCCGTTCTCTTGTTTTCGGATTTTTCTTCCTTAATACAATCCTTCGAAACCTTTTCGGGGGAAAACACGGCGGCAATACCTTTATATATTCCTTGTTTGTGAAGAAGTTTTCTTATATGATGGGCAAGCGGGCACTGATAAGTTTTGGATATATCGGTGATTTGTATCAGCGAAGGGTCGAATTTGCCTCCGCTTCCCATCGAGCTGACAACTTTTATACCTTTTTTATAGCAATGTGAGAGCAAAAAAACTTTCGGAGACAGCGTATCAATAGCGTCAATTACCCAATCGGGCGAATATTCATCCAATAACTCGGGCATTCTTTCATCTCTGACGTATTCATTCAGTGCAATAATTTCACAATCAGGATTAATGTCTTTCAACCTTTCGTACATCAAAAGTGCTTTACTCTGTCCTACCGTAGAATTCAGGGCTATTAATTGGCGGTTAAGGTTGCTTTTGGATACTGTATCGCCGTCAAAAATCACTAACTTGTTTACTCCCGCACGTACAACGGCTTCTGCGGCGTATGCGCCTACACCTCCCAAACCTGCCACCATTACGCAGGCGTTTTCCAATCTGTCCAATCTTTCTTTACCTACCAAAAGCAAAGTTCTTTCCGTCATGTTTTTCAGTTGTTTAGTTTCAAAAATGCAAAGGTAAGACAATTTGGCGGAATTTTAAGTCGTAAAAAAATATTAAAACGCCGTTTGGATAAAATAAAGCGTTGTTCTGATAAAATAAAACGCCGTTTTATTTTATTAAGATTATGCACTGAAGAAATAACATCTGATTTCAGGACAATTTCTTTGAATATACAGTTTATTTTGTATAAAAAGCGTGATATTTCAAAAAATATTCATAACTTTGCGGATTGTTATAATAATATAATGTAGTATGAAAAAAATATTTTGTCTGCTGTTGATTGTTTTACCGCTTATATCTTCGGCACAAAACATCAACGTGATTTATGCTTTGCGTACATACCATTCTTCTTCTGCCGATTATGCGGAGATAAATACATCCGTTGAGGCATCAAGTCTGAATACCGTCAGGACCAATTCGGGTAAATACCGCAAATCAGCCGAATTTACGGTTATAATATGCAGTACCGATGCCCCTGATTCGGCAATATACGTGGAAAAACGTGTAATCAATTCGCCTGAAGTAGCTGATTCGTCATCTTTAAATAACGTTGCATTGCTGGATATGCAGAGAACGGCTTTACGTAACGGCGATTATGTGGTTTATTTTGAGATCAAAGACGCCGACAGTGACATGCCGCCTATGCGTTACCGCGATGTAATCCGAATGAATTATCCGCAAAATGAGATAAACGTATCGGATATAATGCTGGTAGAGTCTTATGAAAAATCTTCAAAGAATACCGTATACACCAAAAGCGGTTTTGAGATGAAACCTTATATGCCTGATGTGATTCCGCAGACTATGGACGTGATTACTTATTATGCCGAAATCTATAATGCGGATAAAGAATTCGGTGAAAACACCATGTATGCCGTTGTAACGGCCGTTGAGGATTTGACTACGGGCAAGAAAGTCGGCGACATTCAGACAATAAAAAGACAAAAAGCCCAAAACATAACTTCTGTTTTAGGTTCGTTGAACGTATCACAATTGACGGAAGGTTCTTATTATTTGACGGTGGAAGTAAGAAACGGCAACAATATATTATATGCATATAAGAGGTATCCGTTTTATAAGCAAAGTGATAAGAAAAAGGAAATTAACTTCTCGGAAGTGCCGGAGAATGCCTTTGTAAACAATATGGATGACAGTACGCTGAAAGAAAATATAAGATGTCTGCGTCCTGTTGCATCCAAATCGCAAACCGATTACATATTAAAAACATTGAAGACTTCTTCTGTGGCAGAAGATAGATATTTTCTTTACCAATATTACGCTGAAAAGAATGCCGCACATCCTGAAACGGCATGGGCGGAGTATATGAGGAAGATAAATTTGGTAAATGAGAAATATTCCACCCCTATAAAGAAGGGATACGATACCGATATGGGCAGGGTATTGTTGTTATACGGTGAACCCAATACAATAATTGATGAGAAATTCGGCGCATCTTCGGGTTTTGATATAAGGACTGATGCGGATAAAGTCATGAATGTGGAATCTCCTCCGATGGATCCGCGCGGTGTAAGTTATTATCCTTATCAGATTTGGGTATATGAGCATACTCCTTTCGGAGAAAGTAACCGCAAATTCGTATTTTACGCAAAACAGAACAATTTGGCGGAATATTTTCTTCTGCATTCCAATGCACGCGGAGAGTTGCAGGATTTGTATTGGGAGAATGTGTTGTCCCACGGTACGCTTGACCAGGGTGTTGTCGGCAAAGCGGGCAAACAATTCCAGAGAGGACATCAATAAACCGCAGAATTATTTAAGCGATGCAGGCATCCGTAGCAATAGTTATACTTAATTGGAACGGCAAAAAGTTATTGCAGCAATATTTGCCTTCGGTTGTTAAATATTCGTTAGGCTGTGATGTTATTGTTGCCGATAACGGTTCTGATGATGATTCCGTAGAATATGTTCAAACCAATTTTCCTATGGTCAGGATAATTAAATTGGATAAAAACTACGGTTTTACGGGAGGGTATAACAGAGCATTGAAGCAAGTGTATGCCCAATACTATGTTTTGCTTAATGACGACGTTGAGGTAACCAAAGGTTGGGTAAATCCGGTTATCAAAATGATGCAGCAGGACACACAAATAGCGGTTTGCCAACCCAAACTGATGTCATACGTCAATAAAAATAAGTTTGAATATGCAGGAGCGGCAGGCGGATACATAGATTATTTGGGTTATCCGTTTTGTGCGGGCCGTATATTCGAACGTACGGAAGATGACAACGGACAATATGACAAACCGAGAGAGATATTTTGGGCTTCGGGAGCTGCAATGTTTGTAAGAAGTGATTTGTTCCATGCGTTAGGCGGATTGGACGAGGATTTTTTCGCCCACATGGAAGAAATTGATTTTTGTTGGAGGGCAAAGAATGCAGGATATAAGATAATGTATTGCCCCGACAGTACGGTATATCATTACGGAGGAGGAACTTTAAACAAAATATCCCCGCGAAAAACATTCCTTAACTTCAGAAACAGCCTTTTATTGTTGTATAAAAACCTACCCGCATCAAAATTGCAAAACGTTCTTAATAAGAGAAAGTATTTGGATAAATTGGCTGCGTTTGTTTTTTATATCAAAGGCAGTAAGGACGAGTACAAAGCGGTGATTGATGCAACAAAAGAGTTTTACGCAATCAAGGATAAGTTCAAAGATAAACGTAACCCGCTTGTTGATTCATATCCTAATCAGGTTTACGAAAAGAGTATCGTATTTGCTTCGAAGATTCTGCGTAAAAACAAGTTCAGTCAAATAGAAAAGAGTATAAAATAACCTTATTACGCATTGAGCCATGTATGACCAGATAATAGATAAAGATAATAAGGATTCTGCATTAAGTTTGAGTAAAGGTAAAGCAAATCCTGTTACGGTGAATAATAATTTTAAGGTAATAAAACGCAAAGAACTTTCTGCCGATGATTATCTTAAAGGTATTATTGAGGGAAACCGTACAATACTTTCACGTGCAATTACATTGATTGAGAGTAATCTTTATGCACATTCATTATTGGCTCAAAAGGTTATAGAAAAGTGTTTACCATATTCGGGAAGCAGCGTGCGTTTGGGCATAACTGGCGTTCCGGGTGTGGGAAAAAGTACTTTTATAGAGGCATTGGGTAAGATGCTTACATCAGAAGGACACAAGGTTGCGGTACTTGCAATCGATCCTTCCTCACAAAAATCCAAAGGCTCCATACTCGGCGACAAAACACGTATGGAAGAATTATCCCAAGACGCTAATGCTTTTATACGACCTTCGCCTTCGGCGGGCAGTTTGGGAGGAGTGGCACGTAAAACGCGTGAAATAATCATTCTTTGCGAAGCTGCGGGTTTTGATACCGTAATTGTCGAAACTGTAGGGGTAGGACAAAGCGAGGTATTGGCACACAGTATGGTTGATTTCTTTTTACTTTTGCAGCTTGCCAATGCAGGGGACGAACTTCAGGGAATTAAGCGCGGTATTATGGAGATGGCGGACGCTATTGCGGTAAATAAAGCCGAAGGAAAGATGAAAGAAATCAGCGAAATAGCCGCTTCCAATTACAGAAACGCACTTCATTTGTTTCCGGCTAATGAAAACGGATGGATTCCTAAAGTTTACACGTGCAGCTCATACACTAAAGAAGGTATAAAGGATATTTGGGATTGTGTGACGGAGTTTGTCGCCCTTACCAAGCGCAACGGCTGGTTTTATAAGAACAGAAACGAGCAGAATTTGCGTATTCTGGACGAGAGTATCAAACAATCTTTACTTGATAACTTTTATAACAACGACGTTATCAAGCAAGAATTGGGTATTGCAAAGGATGATATTCTTGATAACAGAATGTCGGCGTATATAATAGCGCAAAACTTAATTGATAAGTATTATAACAGTCTTCAAAGCCGATAATAACCCGTTCTTACATCTTTTTAGTCCTGCAAAATGCGGACAAACCATATATCATTACACTATTTCAGCCACGGTATAGGTACTTCCGCCGACAAACACCATACCCTCATCAGCCAAAGCGTCTTTTTGTGCCTGTTTCAATGCATCCTTAACGCTGCCGAAAGCTTTGAACTTTAATCCCGCTGCCTTAAACTTACCGCTTAAGGTCTCTACATCCAGACCTCTTGGTATATCAGCTTTGCAAAGATAGAAAACGGCATCTTTAGGCAGCATCCTGATTTCCGTATCTATATCTTTATCGTTTACAACCCCTATGACAAAGTGCAGATTCTTCTTTCTTGTGCGTTGCAATTGCTCCATAACATAGCGCAATCCGTCTTCATTATGTCCCGTATCGCAAACGGTAAGCGGATTAGTCGAAAGAGTCTGCCAACGTCCCCAAAGCGGAAAATTATTCATCACGTTCTTTATACCGTCGGCGATATTTTGCTTACTTATATGATATTTACCCGTTTGATTCAACGCTTCAACAGTCTGAATCACCCCCAAAATATTTTTTTTCTGGTAATCACCCGTTAAAGGACACTGAAGATTTTTTATATATAACTTACCGTTTTGATAAATATCCATAACAAGCATGCCGCTTTGCTCTTTAAGGTTGCGGATTGCAAAATTTTCATCGGCAAAGTATATTTTGCAGCCTTGTTCTTTCGCTTTAGCCATGAAAACAGGCTTTGTTTCTTTTTGCGTTTGCGAAATAACGACGGGAACACCCTTTTTGATTATACCTGCTTTCTCCGCAGCGATTTTTTCAAGCGTATCACCCAAAAACTGCGTGTGATCAAAAGAAATATTGGTGATAAGACAAACCTGCGGCGTTATCACATTGGTCGAATCCAGCCTTCCGCCCATGCCGACTTCGATAACTGCGATATCCGTTTTGCCTGCAAAATAATTAAACGCCATTGCAACCATCATTTCAAAGAAAGACGGAGCGATTGACTCAAGTATTTTTTGATTGCGTTTGACGAATTGAATTACGTAGTTCTTACTTGCCTGTTTGCCGTTGATGACAATTCTTTCGGTTAAGTCTTTTAAGTGCGGCGAAGTGTGCAATCCCGTTTTCAAACCGTATTCATACATTATTGAAGCCAAAAGATGCGAAGACGAGCCCTTACCGTTGGTGCCTGCCACGTGTATTGAGCGGAATTTGTCTTCAGGATGCGAAAGTGCCGTCATAAGTGCAATTGTGGAGTCCAAGTTTGCTTTGTATGCCGACGCTCCCTGACGATGGAATACGGGAAGTTGCGAATATAAATATTCTTCTGTTTGTTTGTAATTCATAATTCTGTTTGCCTTTGTATGAAAATGATTTTGCAAAGTTACTACTTATTTCCGTTAAAATGCCGTGCGGGGGTATCAAAAGACGTATTTATTTTGACAAACCGCCGTGCGGCGGCAGTTTTACGGCATTTGGACTTTGCCTTGTGAGGTTAAATTGCCGCCTTTTCGCATAAGGCTGCCGCCCCTTGCCGTATTATTTTGAAAAAAACAGTTTTTTTACATCAAAAAAAGGGGTTTTTAGGGGTAAAAAAAGGGTTTTTTCTGAAATTTTATGCGAAGGGGCGAAAAGCAGACGCCACAAGGCATGAAAAAAGCGGAATAAAGCTCCTTTATAACTTTATTCCGCTACTGTGCAATGCGGCACTTGCGGGCTCGGAAATTGCCCCATACCCTTGAAATGCCTTATGCTATTTTATTTCCCACGTCTCACCGCTGTTAAGTAAGTCATCAACGCATTTTATCTTTGCATTCTGCATCTGTTCATACTGTTGAGCGATAAACATATTGTTATAAGTCAGTTTTCTTACCGCACGGATAACTCCGAACACCATCGGATATTCAGGAGGACGCATTTGGGCAAGCATAATATGTATTCCCGTGTCTTCAGTCGTCTCATCGTGAACGAAAATGTCCTCTTCTTTGATACCGTTTTCGCCTATTTTCACAACTTCAAACTTCCTGCCTTTAAGAATAAGGCCTTTGTCTCTGTTTTTTCCGAAGATCATAGGTTTGCCGTGCTCAACCCACAATTGATTGTCGTCTCTTGTTTCCTTATCAGTGACATCCTTATGCGTACCGTTATTGAATATTACGCAGTTTTGCAATATCTCCACAACGGCACAGCCGTCATGGGCAGCCATACGGTCACACACTGTCTGCAATTGTTTAGTTTGGACATCAACTGCGCGTGCGAAAAACGTACCTCTTACACCCATTACAAGTTCTCCGGGATTCAACTGATAATCCAGCACTCCGAAAGGAGAGGTTTTCGTTATCTGTCCCTGCTTTGTCGTCGGCGAGTATTGGCCTTTGGTTAAACCGTAGATACGGTTGTTAAACATCATGAAATTTATGTCCATGTTTCTGCGGATAACGTGCATGAAGTGATTGCCGCCGATAGCCGTCGAATCGCCGTCACCTGCCACTACCCAGACACTCAGTCCGGGATTGGCCATCTTAACTCCCGTTGCGATGGCTGCGGGTCTTCCGTGAATACCGTGGAAACCGTATGTATTGACATAATAAGGGAAACGGGAAGAACAACCGATACCCGAAACAATACAATAATTCTCTTTCTTATATCCTATTTTAGGAAAAATACCTTCAACTGCTGCCAAAATGCCGTGGTCTCCGCATCCGGGACACCATTTAACCATTTGGTCGGATGCGAAATCCGCTTTTGTCAATTCTGTTTTTGAATGTTCTATCATAACCTTTAATTTTGAAATACGGCTGTATTTATTCAATGCCCCGCCGTTTTATTCTCCTAAAATCTTATTAAATTCTTCTTTTAATTCGCTTACTTCAAACGGAAGCCCTTGTATCTTATTGTATTGGCGGAACATAATTCCCTGGAAGTTCATACGCAGATAATTAACGAACTGTCCCATGTTTAATTCGCATACAACAATCTTTTTATACTTCTTAAGAATATCGCCAGTGTTCTTCGGAAGCGGACAAATATAGTTAAAATGAGTGTAAGCAACCTTTTTGCCTTCCTGTCTCATTTGTTCCACTGCCGAAGTCAATGCTCCGTAAGTTCCTCCCCATCCTATAACCAACAGATCTGCGTCTTCATCGCCGTAAACCTGCTGCTCAGGTAAACGTTCTGCCAAACGGTTGATTTTTTCCTGTCGGTAATAAACCATTTTTGCGTGGTTAAGGTTGTCGGTTGATACTTCACCTTTGCCGTCAGTCTTTTCCAAACCGCCGATTCGGTGACGGAGTCCTTCCATACCCGGAACAGCCCATTGGCGTATCAATGTATTAGGATCCCTTCTGTAAGGAAGGTAATCAGGATCGTTTTCCTTTGCCAAAGGCGGATGAATTTCAGGAAAATCTTTCATCTGCGGAATCTTAAACAGCTGTGAACCGTTACCCAAGTACGCATCGGAAAGGAAGATAACCGGTGTCATGTTCTCCAATGCAAGTCTTCCAGCCTCAAATGCCCAATTAAAACAATTGGCAGACGAAGACGGTGCAATAACTATACAAGGTGCCTCACCGTTACGTCCGAAAAGTGCTTGGTTTAAGTCTGCCTGTTCTGTTTTTGTAGGCATTCCAGTTGAAGGACCGCCTCTTTGTACGTCTATAACCACAAGCGGCAATTCCGTCATCACTGCCAAACCCAATGCTTCGCTTTTTAAAGAAAGTCCGGGGCCTGATGTGGATGTGCAGGCGAAATTTCCTGCGTATGAAGCGCCTATTGCCGAGCATATACCCGCAATCTCGTCTTCTGCTTGGAATACTTTGCAGTTTAAAGACTTCCTTTTAGCCAATTCAACCATAATATCGGTTGCAGGAGTGATAGGGTAGGAGCCCAAAAACAACGGAAGATGCGCTTTTTCAGCCGCAGCCAACAGTCCCCATGCCGTTGCAATGTTACCCGTTATGTTACGGTATTTGCCTTTCTCCATTTTGGCTGTTGCAATCTCCACTTTAGGAAGCGGGGTTTGCTGAATATCTACGTTTTCGCAGTAATTGTAACCTGCACGTATAACTTTCTTGTTCGCTTCTATGATTTCGTTTTTGCCTTTGAACTTTGCAGCCAAATATTCGTCTGCATGATCAGTCTTTTTTGAGAAAATAAAGAAAATCATTCCCAAAGCAAACATATTCCTGCACTTCATTGCGGCCTTACGGTCGGTGAAAATGTCCTTAACCGCCTCCAATGTCAAAGTGGTTATAGGTGCCTGCACAATATTATAATTGCTTAAGGAATCATCTTCGAACGGATTTTCTTTGTAACCTGCTTTCTCCAAAGCCTCATCGGTAAAGGTGTCAAGGTCCACGATGATCGTCGTACCGGGATGAGCCCATTTCAAATTAGATTTCATACTTGCGGGATTCATGCAGACAATAACGTCCGCTTTGTCGCCCGAAGAATAAATCTTCTTACCGATATGTACTTGGAAACCCGAAACTCCTGCTATTGTGTTGTGAGGAGCGCGTATTTCGGCAGGATAATCGGGAAACGTTGCTATATCGTTTCCGTCCAAAGCCGAAGTATCCGAAAAGAGAGTGCCAGTTAGTTGCATTCCGTCGCCTGAATCGCCGACAAAACGTACAACTGCATCGTCTCTTTTAACTGTTTGTTTTATACTCATTACAATTTAATTGTTTTAATTGTCTAATTAAAATGCAAAAGTACGAACTTTATTTATATTGGGGACTTTTTTTGTGTTTTATTTTGTAAAAACGCCGCAATCTTTCAATGCTTTTTCCCGTCAAAATGACGTCAAAACCATGTCTTGTATCATCTGCAAAAAATAACACGGCGTTTGAGTAAATTAATCTGCGTGATTAATAAAATAATCTGCGATAATAATTTTTTAATCTCGCAGATTAATTTTGTTAAACGATGTGTGCTGAAAAAAATCGGATACAATTGCGTTTTACAACTGTATCCGATGTCATTAATTAAAGCTGAAAACCTATTCAATTATAAGTTTTACGGTCTGTTTATCCGTTATAATGTAATAAACTCCGCTTTCCCAATCTTTAACATCGATAACTTTAAATCCTTTTATGTCTTTAAAGCTTATAACTGCCTGTCCTTTATTGTTAACTACGGTTATATCGCCGTAAGCTTCAACAGTTACTTTGTCTTTTGCTGGATTAGGATAAACTTTTACGCTTTCAGTAGCGGAAACATCCGTTAATGCCGCATCTTTTTCGGTATAGATGATTCTTGTTACGATAGAGTCGCAGCCGTATTCGGATTGTAAGGAATCAATAACCGTTTCGTAATATTCAACTTCGGCATCAGGGTTGGTTTTTATAGTGTCGTAAACTACCGTTTTGTAGGTTTCCCTTACCGTAAGATTAATCACAACCGTGGAATCACAGCCGTCTTCTTTGGTATAGGTATTAACTATCATCTGGGTAGTGGTATAAGTCTGTCCGTCATAGACGAATTCTTCTCCGTTGCAGATTGATTCATCCATTGTAACCGTTACGTTCTCGCAAGGGTCGGGTTGAGTGAAATATTTTACGAAAATATGCGTCGTTATCACTGAATCACATCCATGAATTGTCTGCAAAGTTTCAACTGAATCGTAAGAATAATCCATACTGTCGCCTTCTTTTTCCACAGTATCATAAAGCGTTATATTGTATACAGGGTTTTCAATTACCGTAAGCAGGATTGTGCTGTCGCACCCCTCGTATGATGTCAATTTTATGGTATATTCACCTGCATTTGCGTAGTTTGTTCCTCCGTAGTCTATAGATGAATTTTCGCAGAAACTTACCGTGTCATACGTTTTTATTTCAGGTTTTACCGATAAGTTTATTATAACCGTGGAATCGCAACCGTCTTCTTTTGTGTAGGTGGTTATAATTGCTTGGGTGGTTGTGTATGTCTGTCCTTCGTAAACGAATTCTTCACCGTAGCATCTTGATTCATCCATTGTAACCGTTACGTTCTCGCATTTAATGCTTGTGTCAATTGTAAAGCGCAAAATGCCGATTTTACCCAATTCTTTATTTGCATTATAAGGCACGGTGTATATAAGATAAGTCTCTCCGGCTGTTAAGCCCGTTAAATCAAAATCTCCGCTTGCCACTCTTGTGTAATAAGGCGGGATATTATTGTTACAATATGCCACTACATCATTTGTATCCGTCAATCCGTGGGCTTCAAATGCCGATTCAGTTCCTGAAAGAATGTAATAGTAAGCGGTGTTTTGATTCATTGTTACCTTGTATTTCGCAGTTGAATCAGTGTAAGACGTAAGTGTAGGGGTTGCAATTGCGTAACCGTCCGTTCCTTTGTTTATGCGGAATGATTGTTTTGTTATCGTGGTTATATTTTGCTGTTCATTAACCGCCCAAACAAATATTTCAACATCGGCGTTAGCAGTTGTATAATACAATACAGATGTGTCTTCGGCGCATTGTACCACAGCATTGTTGTCAATCAAATAATCCAAAATATGTTCTTCCGTATAAGCACCCGAAAGTATAATATTTTCGATATAATTATCATCGAATACTCCTGTATAATAGTAGTCAGTGTTGTCATTCTTCGTATAGCTCCATTGTACAGTAAGGTTGTTGTATTCCGATAGTCCGTCTTCCACATCGGAAACGGCAACATAAGGATATGAAGGGTTCTCTTCCGTGTAGGTTACATATAAATGTGACGTTACAGTGGAGTCACAACCGAATATCGTCTGCAGTGATTCAATATTATCTAAAGAATAATCGGTTCCTTCACCAGTCAGGTGCAATGTATCGTAACGGTTGATGTCGTATGCGGAACTTTCGATGACAGTAAGGAAGGTTGTGCTGTCGTAACCGTCAACCGTCGTTAAATCTATTTCATAAAAACCAGCGGAATCATACGTTGTTCCGTCGTATTCAACGGAAGAATTGCCGCATGTGCTTAAGTCCTCAAATTTAAATGACACAATGCCTATTTTACCAACCTCTTGATTTGAGTTATAAGGCACGGTAAACAACCAATAAGTCTCGCCGACTGTCAAATCGGATAAATTGTAGCTGCCATTTGACACTAAGGTATTGGAAAGACTCAAATTTTTACAATATTCTATAACGTCGTTGGTGTCATATATTCCGTTGTCTTCAAATATACGTTCAGTAGCGTAAAGATAATAATAGTAGGCTGCGTCTTCGTTCATTGTTATGGTTAAAGTGGCGGTTGCTGAAGCGGTAGAAGTAATGGAAGGTGTTGCAATTGCATATCCGTCCGTTCCTTTGTCTATGCGGAATGTTTTTTTAGTTACTTTGGTTATGCCTTGTTGATCATTAACAGCCCACGCATATATGTCAATATCTACATTAGCCCATATATTATATTGTGCAGAGTCATCTTCCGTGTATTGGTATACATAGTTGTTGTCAATCAAATAATCCAAAACGCTTTCCAATGTATAGGATCCGTTATTTATAATATTGTCCACAAAACCTGCTACAAATGCTCCTGCATAGTAATAATCGGTGTTATCATTTTTGGTATAATACCATTTTGCAGTAAGGGTGTTGTAGTCCGATATGCCTTCTACTACATCAGAAATGGTGACTTCAGGATCGTGTGCGGCTACATTAAAAGTATGTTTGTAAACTATTGAGTCGCCGTTGGTACTTATAGCCAAGATATAGATTGCCCATACAGGATAACTTTCGTCCAAATTAAACCACCATCTTGACTGATCGTATGTAAATTCCTCATAACCGTAGGTGTTAATCATATAGTCCATAACTTCAACGTCTGTCATGTCCCAATAAGACATTCTTGTCTCTACATAATTGTCAGTAGCGGCAAACATATAATACTTTTCACAACCGTCATACATTGTTAACTCAAAGCGGTACTCCGTGTCACCTTCATCGGTAAATGTAATTTCGGGACCTTCTATGCCTAAAATTCTTGTATGTATACTTCTGACTGAAGAATACACCGTATCGGTGCCTGAAATCAAGAAGGCTTTGTAATAATACTTACCCGCAGTTAAGTTGTTTGCCGTTGCGGTTATATATAATGTATCATTAAGGTTGTTATCATACACCGCAGTTGCCTGTGCAAATGTAAACGACTGCGAAGACGAATAAATAAATCCTTTTTTCGTTATTGCCTGACTGCCTTTGGAGACGATAATGCCGTGAAACGTTAAGTTATCTTCCCCAAGATCGCTTCCCGAAGATTCAGACAATTCAATAACGGCTTTGTTTACATTGTAATCGAACTGCATCACCGAATCGTTCTTCCATTGTATGGAAGTAATTGTTATATCTGCCGTATCACCCGAATGAAGTATCGGTTTGCTTAAAGAGTTAGGCGAAAAAGAAGTTATTTGTGACACTCCAGCAAAAGCAGCGTACGCTCCGTCGCCATGATCCGTTATGCCGTCGGAAGGAACTATGTACCAACCGCGTGCATTAGGGTTTACGTTTATATCATTGTACCCGTAATACCAACGGTATATCTTCTGATTCAATCCGTGATAGATAAGCATTCCCTGCGAAGGGATATATCTGTCCCATTTGTTCTGTTTGCTGCGGGCTTCTATAACATAAAATTCATCATCGTTGACATCTATCAAATAAGCTTTGTCATTATGACCGTTAATTACGGGAAGCGATATTTCTTCCGTTGCATTTGACAAAGTATCAAACGTAAGCCAACCAAGCATGTATTGTTCCATAGCGGATAAGTACGGAGGCCAAGTACTGTGAGAGCCGCTTGCCATCAAATCATAATAACCCGTTGTAACGGATTGTCCTCCCGTGCCTGCATAATCCGTATCGTACATATCGGGAAGTCCTAACATGTGACCGAATTCATGACACATTGTACCTATACCTGTAACAGGACCGTCGGGTTGCGTCATTTCGGCGGCACATGCATATCTTGAAATATACACTCCGTCTTTTTCTATGCCGTCCAGCGTCCATTGATGAGGCCATATCTCATCAGAATTACCCGTTGTGTTTTCAGGAGTTCCCGCATAGAAGATAAAAATTCCGTCCACATAGCCGTCGGAGTTGTTGTCAAAGTGTGAGAAATCCACATCGTCATCAGCTTTGGTTACAGCATCGTTTACAAAATCCCATAACTGAACGTAACCTTCTGAACCTTCACCGTAATGAACCATGTTCTCAGGTAAAGTATAAGGACCTACCACACGGATACCCAAATTTAACTGTCCGTCGGAGTTATCACTGTAAAAATCCTTAAAACTTCCGTTTTGCATGTAGTTGGATTGCGAAGTCAGATTGACAAAATCCTGTTGTGTGTAATTAAACTGCACATCCTGGAATTCTACCAAGATGATAAGCAAACTGTCGGTGCCAGTTGTAGGGAAATGATCATCGGCACCTTTTAATTTTGCATTGAATTGCGAAGTCTTTTTCTTGACTTGCAGAGGTGAAAACCTCAAATCCTTCTGCAAAGAGCCTACAAAAGTGGTTTCTTTTGCATTTCTGGCGGATTCATTGTTTGCAATTAACGACGAAGGGACCAAATCACCGTGGCTGTCCCTTGTTGCGTAAACCCAGTCCTTGTTACTGTTTTGCAAAAGCGTATATCCGTCCAATGTCGTAGCCCAATGAACGCGTTCGTCACCCTGTAAAACGAAAGTTATCACGCTTCCGTCGGATTGTTTTTTCGTTACAGGTTTTTTACCAGCAGGGGCGGCCTGTAAGGATAAACATGTCAGCATTGCAACAAAACATACCGCAACGCTGAAAAGTCGTCTTAATTTTCTCATAGTCTTTATTTTATTTTAAATATTTTGCAAATATACAATTTTTTATTCATATACAACTAATGTTGAATGATTTTTGTGCAATCAATCAATGTTTTACTCCTTTAGAAACACACTGCGGATTGTTGCCGTATAATGCCGCCGAAAAAAGACGCCGTTAAAAAAAATTAAAACGGCGTTTCAGTAAAATAATCACGCAGATTAATTTTTTTTTACGGCTTAAAAATTTTAGGATTTTTAGTATTGTTGTAACAGATTGATTATTAGGTAGTATAAATTGAGACAAAAAAGAGTTGATAAGACATATAATTTTATGTATTTGACAGAGGTGTTTTTTACTTATATAATACGGCGGTGTGAATAATAATATTGATTATTTTATGAATAATTATACTAATTTATTCAGATTTTCGTTAATTTTGTCATGGGGAATTGTAACCTTATTATAAAACTTACGTAAGATTAAACAAAAACAAGAAAGAATAAAAGAAAATGGGATTATTTTCATTTCTGACAAGAGAAGTAGCGATAGACTTGGGAACAGCCAATTCTATTATAATATGCAACGATAAGGTTGTTGTAGACGAACCTTCAATAGTTGCGGTTGACCGTTCCACTAAAAAAATAATGGCTGTGGGCAAACGTGCGATGCAAATGTACGGAAAAACCCACGATAATATTCAAACCATACGCCCTTTAAGGGACGGAGTTATAGCAGACTTTGACATGGCTAACGATATGATTAAGGAATTGATTAAAATGATTCCTGCAAAACGTTCGTTAGTTCCTCCTGCGCTTAAGATGGTTATTTGTATTCCTTCGGGTATAACCAACGTGGAAGAACGTGCCGTAAGGGATGCTGCAGAACAGGCAGGGGCAAAGGATGTACGCTTGATACACGAACCGATGGCTGCCGCAATAGGTATAGGCATTGACGTGTTGGAGCCTGTGGGCAATATGATTATAGATATAGGCGGCGGAACGAGCGAAATAGCCGTGATAGCCTTGGGAGGTATTGTTTGTAATAAATCAATCCGTATAGCAGGTGATGAATTCAACAGCGACATTGTCGAATATATGAAAAAGCAGCACAATATCTACATCGGGGAACGTATGGCAGAGAGAATAAAGATTGAATGCGGTGCTGCGGTTCCGGAGTTGGACAATCCGCCTGAAGATTTCGCAGTTCAAGGCCGTGATGTTCTTACGGGAATTCCTAAAGAGATATCGGTAAACTACCGTGAGATAGCACATGCTTTGGATAAGAGTATTGCAAAGGTGGAAAGTGCGGTATTGGAAGCATTGGCTATGACTCCGCCGGAATTAGCAAGCGATATATACCATACAGGTATTTATTTGGCAGGCGGCGGTGCGTTGTTAAGAGGCTTGGATAAGAGAATAGCGGCTAAAACAAAGTTAGCGGTTCATGTTGCCGACGATCCTTTGCGTGCGGTTGCAAGAGGAACGGGCGTTGCTTTGAAGAATTACGACAGATTCACATTCCTTATCAAATAAAAAGATACCGCATTAATAAATACGGAAGTTTAAACTTCATACATAGATTAGTTAAAGGTTATTGTTGGCCGTCCGCTTTATCAAAAGCGGACGGTTTTTCCTTTTCAAGGCGGATTATACAAATATATTATATAATGTATGCGAAGAATTATTGTATGATTTTTTGATTATATTTTTCCGTTCGGATAAATTTACGTAATTTTGCACCTTGAACAGAAAACAATTCAGTAAAACTTAAAAATAAATAAACAAAAATGGAGATTCATCATATAAGTCCCGAATTACTTACTTTGGAAAGAGTAAGTGAGATAATGGAAAAGGGAATGCATTTGGAACTTTCCGAAGAAAGCAAAAAGCGGATCACTAAATGCCGTGAGTATTTGGATAAAAAAATGGAAAATCAGAAAGAACCGATATACGGAGTGACCACAGGCTTCGGCTCTTTGTGTAATATTTCCATCAGTAAGGAACAATTATCCCAGCTTCAGAAGAATTTGGTTATGTCGCACGCATGCGGTTGCGGTGAAGAGGTGCCTCATCAGGTTGTTAAGCTGATGCTGTTGAACAAAATCCAATCTCTGTCTTACGGACATTCGGGTACGCAACTTGTAACGGTACAACGTTTGGTTGATTTCTTTAATAATGATATTTATCCTGTTGTTTACCAACTTGGATCGCTTGGTGCGAGCGGTGATTTGGCTCCTTTGGCAAATATGTGCCTGCCATTGCTAGGTCTTGGCGAAGTTGATTATAAGGGAAAGCGTATTTCAGGCGAAGAACTTAATAAACAAATGGGTTGGCAGCCTATTGAATTGCAGAGTAAGGAAGGTTTGGCACTTTTGAACGGAACGCAGTTCATGGGAGCGTTTGCTATGTACAGTATTATCAAGGCTAAAAAACTTTCGAAGTTGGCTGATTTGATTATGACCGTATCTTTGGAAGCTTTTGACGGAAGAATAGAGCCTTTCTACGATAATGTACACCTTGTAAGGGCACATCAGGGACAATTGACAACTGCACGCCGCATACGTAAGCTTCTTGAAGGCAGCGAAATCATAAAGCGCCATAAACAACACGTACAGGATCCTTATTCTTTCCGTTGCGTACCGCAGATTCACGGAGCTTGCAAAGATGCTATCAATCATGTGGCGGACATTATCACAACTGAAATCAATGCAGCAACAGATAACCCTACCGTATTCCCTGATGAAGACATGGTAATATCTGCAGGAAATTTCCACGGCGAACCTTTGGCGCTTAACTTGGACTTTTTGGCAATCGCAGTAAGTGAATTGAGCAGTGTTTCCGAAAGAAGAACTTACCAATTGATTGGTGCAAAACGTGATTTGCCTTCATTCTTGGTTGCAAAGCCTGGTGTGAACAGCGGATTTATGATTCCTCAATATGCAGCGGCAAGTATAGTTAATCAGAACAAGATGTTGTGTATGCCGAACTCTGTTGATACCATTGACTCTTCGCAAGGACAGGAAGACCACGTAAGTTTCGGCTCCAATGCAGCAACTAAATGTTTCCGCGTTGTGAATAATACCGAAAGAGTGCTTGCTATAGAACTCTTTAACGCAGCACAGGCTTTGGATTTCAGAAAACAACAAACGGGATTGAAGTCTTCCGAAGCTATTGAGAAGTTTGTAGCCGCTTACCGCAAGAATGTTCACTTTGTGGAGAATGATGAGGTTATGTATACATTAATTAATAAGAGCATAGAGTTTATTCAGAATTACAAACCTGAATTTTAATTGACTGCACAGTCAAAAAGAAAAGTCCGTCGGCGTAAGTCGGCGGATTTTTTATTGTTATTTGTCATCAGGCGGGTTTATTACCGGTGCCTTTTTACATAAAACCGATGCCCTAACGCATATTGCCGCCGCCCCTTGCCGTATTAATTTGAAAAAAATAGTTTTTTTACTGTAAAAAAACAGTTTTTTAGGGTCAAAAAAACAGTTTTTTTTAAATTCTTTTGCGACGGGGCGGCGCTGATGCGGCTTAAGGCATTAGAATTATGCGGAAGGGCGGAGTTTTTATGCCGCAAAAAATCCCGGATAACAAGTTATACATACGTAAGGTGCGGGTTTTTGACGGCAAAATGCTTAAACAAGTTGTTAAAACATGATCCGATCCACCTGCGGAATGATGTTTTTGGTTTGTTAAATCCGAAAAATTACGTATCTTTGCAGTCTGAAACAACAAAAACGTATTTTGCCCTATGATAAAGACAATGGATACTTCGTATGTGATTCCTGCAGTTGATAAGAACCTTATCAAAGAGGAATTGACGCAGGATATTTTCTTCCGTAAGACCAATTACGGCGGCAGGGAGATATATATAACCGATGCACATGCTTCACCCAATATTATGAGGGAGATCGGACGTTTGAGAGAGATAAGTTTCGGAGCCCAAGGGGGAGGCAGCGGTACGGAATGCGACATCGACCAATATGACACGGCACCCGCTCCGCATTGTTACAAGCAACTTTTCGTTTGGGACCCTGCGGACGAAGAAATTGTGGGCGGTTACCGCTTTATTGTGGGAAAAGACGTTTTTATGCAGGCTAACGGCGAACTTTTGTCAGCAACCGCCGATTTGTTTTTCTTTACCGATGAGTTCAAAGAGCGTTATTGGCCTTATACGATGGAGTTGGGAAGAAGTTTTGTGCGTCCTGAATACCAGCCTACGGTTAATCTGCGTAAGGGTATGTATTCTTTGGATAATCTTTGGGACGGTTTGGGCGGTCTTGCGCAGACAATGTCCGATCAGGTGAAGTATTTTTTCGGTAAGATAACGATGTATCCGCAGATGGATGCTACCGCAAAAGATTATATATTGTATTTCTATAAAAAACACTTCCCTGATAACGAAGGTTTGGTGTTTCCTAAAGAGGAAGTGAAGATACAGGGCGATTATAACGAGTTGAACAAGATTTTTAATGGCAGAAGCTACAAGGAAGACTATCAAATATTGGTTAAAAACGTAAGGGAACATAACGAAAACATACCTCCGCTTGTCAATGCCTACATGAATTTGTCGTCTACCATGAAATCGTTCGGCACAAGTGTGAACAAACATTTTTCCGATGTGGAGGAAACGGGTATTTTGGTTACAATAGCCGATATTTACGAGGATAAACGCAAACGTTACATGAATATGTAACCGTGTAATTTGCATATTAATTCAATAATACGTATTTTTGCAAGCTCAAATTGTGTCGTTATGGAAATCAAGAGTGCAAAATTTGAAATAAGCAGTGCGAAATTGAGCCAATGTCCGCCTGACAGATTGCCAGAGATAGCATTCATCGGAAGAAGTAATGTGGGTAAGTCATCGCTTATCAATATGCTTACGGGGAATTCGCGGTTGGCAAAGACATCTTCCACTCCCGGCAAAACACAACTGATAAACCATTTTGTAATTAATGACAATTGGTACATAGTTGATTTACCAGGTTACGGATATGCGCAGGTTGCCAAAACACAAAGGCAGAAGTTTTTTACAATGATCAATGATTATCTGTTGAAACGCCGCAGTCTTTACTGTGTTTTCGTACTTATTGATTCCAGATTGAGTCCGCAGAAAATAGATTTGGAGTTTATCAATTTTTTAGGTGAAAACGGCGTCCCGTTTGAGATAATCTTTACAAAAACTGATAAACAAAGTGCAAAAAAGACGGATGATAACGTTTGTTTGTTTAAGCAAGCTTTGGAGCAAACGTGGGAAGAATTGCCCAAGATGATGCTTTCTTCCGCCCAAACCAAAGCAGGCAAAGATGAGATATTAAACGAAATAGAAAACATTATAAAGCAATGAAGCAGATTAAAAGAGCGTTGATTTCTGTTTTCTCAAAAGAGGGAATAGACGTTATAGTAAAAAAGTTAGATGATTTGGGAGTTGAAATATATTCCACAGGCGGAACATACGATTTCATAAAAAGTTTGGGAGTTGAGGCAAAGACGGTGGAAAGTCTTACTTCGTATCCGTCAATATTGGGCGGCAGGGTAAAGACATTGCATCCTAAAGTGTTCGGAGGCATACTCGGCAGAACAAATAACGAAAGTGATATAAAACAAATGGCGGAATATGAAATTCCGGCGTTTGATGTAGTTATTGTGGACTTATATCCTTTTGAGAAGACGGTGCAAAGCGGAGCCCAACATCAGGATGTGATTGAGAAAATAGATATAGGCGGAATTTCTTTGATACGTGCTGCGGCTAAAAACTATAATGACGTTATTATCGTGCCGAGTGTGGATCAGTATGAGGAGTTTTATAATCTTCTTTGCGATAAAAACGGTTACAGTGAGTTGAGCGACCGTTTGCAATTCGCATCTTACGCATTTATGGTGTCTTCGCATTACGACACAATGATATTTAAGTATTTTAATACGAAAACGGAAAAACCCGTGAACGTGTTTAAAGAAAGTTATATCAACGCAAATACGCTTCGTTACGGCGAAAATCCTCATCAAAAAGGTTATTTCTTCGGCAATTTTAATGAAGAATTTGAGCAATTGCACGGAAAAGAAATTTCTTACAACAATATAGGCGACATAGATGCAGCATGCAACTTGATAGATGACTTTGAAGACACTGCATTTGCAATAATAAAACACAACAATGCCTGCGGATTGGCGGTAAGAGACACATTGAAAGAAGCTTACCTGAAAGCATTGGAAGGAGACCCTGTAAGTGCATTCGGAGGCGTATTCGTATGCAACCGTAAAGTTGATGCGGCTACGGCAGAAGAGATGAACAAGATATTTATGGAGGTTTGCATTGCTCCTGATTATGACAAAGAGGCATTGGAAATCTTATTCTCCAAGAAAAACCGCATAATATTGAAACGTAAAGACGTTAAAAAAACGGATTATGTGTTCCGCAGTGCGTTAAACGGCGTATTGGTTCAGCAAAGAGACAATAAAGTTGAGCAATCACAGGAGATAGTAAGCGTAACAGACAGAAAATTTACGGAAAAAGAGATAAAGGATTTGCAGTTTGCCAATATAATAGTAAAACATACCAAATCCAACGCCATAGTTTTAGCAAAAGACAGACAATTGTTAGGTTCGGGAACAGGACAGACTTCAAGGGTGGATGCACTCCGCCATGCGATAGACAAAGCAAAGAGTTTTCATTTTGATTTAAACGGTGCCGTAATGGCATCCGATGCGTTCTTCCCGTTCAAAGACTGTGTTACAATAGCACACCGCGAAGGTATTGACACGATTATACAACCCGGCGGATCGATACGTGACGAAGAGAGCGTGGAATATTGCAAAGCCAATAATATGTCAATGGCTATGACAGGCTTCAGACACTTTAAACATTAGGAATAATATCTCAAAAAAATAAAACGGCGTTTTATTAAATTAAAGCGCCGTTTTATTTCACTGAAACGTTGTTTTAATTTTTTAAAACGCCGTTTTAATTTAATAAAATGTGTATCTTTGCAAATTGTTATGGAAAGCAAGAGAGTGGAAAGAATAAACAGGCTGATTCAAAAAGATTTGGCTGAAATTTTAAGGGAGAAATCGCAATCCGAATTCCTCGGCGCTATGTTAAGTGTTACAAAGGTTTCGATTACTTCGGATTTGAGTTTTGCCAGAGTGTATGTAAGTATCTTTGTTGTAGGTAATAAATACACCGATGAGCAGATATTGGCAATTCTGACGGAGAAAAAGGACTATATACGTATGCTTTTGGGACAGAAGGAACGGCATCAGTTAAGAATTATACCCGATTTGATGTTCTTTATCGATGATACGTTGCTTTATGCCAAACGTATAGATGAATTATTGAAAAAATAATTGTAATGAATCTCAAGACGCTGGCTTTTATTACAGGACGGCTTACGCTCAATAATAAGAACAAAGGAATAGTGCATATTGTTTCTTTGATTTCTTTGTTGGGTGTTGCGGTAGGAAGTTTTGCGTTGATTGTGGTTTTAAGTGTCTTTAACGGATTTACATCTGTTGCTGAAACAATGTTGGAAAAAACCTGTCCGCCTTTATTGATTACCAATGAGACTAATTTATTTAATCAGGAAGATTTCTGTAATACTGTAGGGATAAACCTCGAAGGCGGGAAAAAAACGGGATATAATTGTACGTTTATTCCTGTTATCAAACAGACTGCGCTGGTAAGTACAGGCAGTGTGCGTACGGTTGCCGTGGTTATGGGGATAGATCCGTCTTATTTCGTTTATAATAATTTGGATTCGTGCATAGTTTCAGGTAAAGAAGGTTTTGATGTCTCGGATTCTTTGTTTTTCTTAACCGGAGTAAATCAAGCTTCGCTTATGGGGCTGCATTCGGGTGCGGAAAAGATGAATATACCCGTTAAAATAACAGTACCTGCACCTGAAAATAAGGATGCGTTGGTGATAGAGGATAAACTCTCGTCGGTAAATGTGTTTTATCAGGCTTGTTACCAAACACACAGTGATTTGGACGAAAATACGGTGTTTATTCATATTGATAGAGCGCGGCAATTATTGAACATGAATAGCGGGCAGTGTAATTATATATATGCAGTGCCTGATAATGTCAGCCAGACAGAGGATATAAAAAAGCAATTAACTGAAAAATCTGACGGTAAATACAGCGTAAAGACTGTTTTGGAACAAGAGCCCGTGTATTTCAGGATTGTTAAAAGTGAGAAACTCGCCGTTTATATTATTTTGGCATTTATTATCTTTATTGCAACCATCAATATAATAAGTACGGTTATTATTCTTAATATCCAAAAAGAAAGAATGAACAAAATATTACGTACGATGGGGGTAAGGATAAGAGATTTGCGTAAAATTTATTTTTCTTACGGTTTTGTAATCAATTTGGCGGGTTGTTTGTCCGGAATTTGCTGCGGATTGATACTTTGTTTGCTTCAACAACATTTCGGTTTGGTTAAACTGGCGCAGGATGCTTTTGTGGTGGATGCTTTTCCCGTAAAAATAATGGTGTCAGATGTTGCTGCAGTATTTATTTTGGTAAATGCGATAGGTTGTTTGACTATACGGGCAATTACTTCCAGGATAAAAGAAAAGATATAACAACATAGGATTTGATAATTAAAAGCAATAAATATTATGACTGATAAAAGAGAATTATACGTTTATAATACGCTTAAGGGAAATAAAGAACTTTTTGTTCCTGTCCGTGAAGACAGGGTTGGAATGTATGTCTGCGGGCCGACTGTTTACGGTGAGGCTCATTTGGGTCATGCCCGCAGTGCAATAACGTTTGATATCGTTTACAGAGTTCTGAAATTTCTTGGATATAATGTGCGTTACGTAAGGAATTTTACTGACGTGGGACATTTGGTTGCCGATGCTGACGACGGAGATGACAAGGTGGAGAAGAAAGCACAGGCGGAGAATAAGGAGCCGCAGGAAGTCGCACAATATTATGAAATGATGTATCTGCGTGCGGTTGATGCTCTCAATTGTTTACGTCCGAATATTATGCCTATTGCATCGGGTCATATTATGGAGCAGATAGATGTCGTAAAGATTTTGATGGACAAAGGACTTGCATACGAAAGTCAGGGCAGTGTGTATTTTGACGTAGAGAAATATAATAAAGAGGTAAAGCCGTACGGTATACTTTCCCATAGAACATTGGAAGACACGATGGAGAATTCAAGAGAGTTGAGCGGACAACAGGAGAAAAGAAATCCGTTTGACTTTGCTTTGTGGAAGAAAGCACCGAAAGAACATATAATGAAATGGCCTTCACCTTGGTCTTTGGGATTCCCCGGTTGGCATTTGGAATGTACGGCAATGGGAAGAAAGTATTTAGGTGCTGAATTTGACATCCACGGCGGAGGAATGGATTTGGTATTCCCGCATCACGATTGTGAGATAGCGCAATCGGTGGGAGCATACGGCGATATGCCTGCCAAATATTGGCTTCACAACAATATGATTACCATTGAGGGTAAAAAGATGGGTAAGTCTTACAACAACTTTATCACACTTACCGAGATGTTTTCTGGTAATCATCCTCTTTTGAAGCAGGCGTATAATCCAATGACCATACGTTTCTTTATGCTTATGGCTCATTACCGCAGTACTTTGGATTTTTCCAACGATGCATTGATTGCCGCCGAGAAGGGATTGGCACGTTTAATGGAGGCAAAGGCAAAACTGCCTGCGCTTAAGGAAAGTGATAAAAGCAGTTTCGATGTTCATGAAATTATAGAAGATGCTTTGGCTGCCGTTTGCGATGATTTCAATACTCCTGTGATGATTGCTCATTTGTTTGAGGCTTGCAAACACATCAATTCCGTAAGTGACGGTAAGGAATCCATAACCAAAGAGGATAAAGAGTATTTGGAAAAGAATCTTAATGCGATTCTTGACGGCATATTGGGACTTAAGGAAGAAAAAGGCGGGAATGATACTGCCGTTATTGACGGATTGATGAATCTTATTATGGATATGCGTTCGCAGGCAAGAAGTAATAAAGATTATGCGACATCCGATAAAATACGTGACGCCTTGAAACCTCTTGGAATAGAAATTAAAGACAGCAAAGAGGGTGCTTCGTGGCGTTTGATTTAAAACTTTTTGTATTTTTGTAAACAAAAAGTAGAAGTTATAACAGAATTTTAAAACCAATCGGGCAAATACAACTGTAATATGAATACTCCAATAAAAGAGATGATAGAGGTTTTTTGCACCAATACGCAAAGTAAGTTTTTGGTGCCTCCGGGAACGTCATTGAAAGATGTGATTGCATACGCAGGTATTGAAAATCCGGAGGATATATTGGGAGCTACGGTAAATAATAAAACGGAACGTTTGGATTATAAGATATATTCTCCCAGAACGGTAAACTTCCTGGATATTTTCAATGCAAGCGGCAAAAGAATGTATGCATTAAGTTTGATGTTTCTTTGTTATAAAGCCGTCAAAGACATTTATCCAGAAGCGGATTTGCAGATTATGCATTCAATGAATGACGGCTATTATACCGAATTATTGAACAGCAAAGATGATATTGCCGTTGCCGCAAAGAAAATCAAAAAGCAAATGGAGGTATTGGTGGAAAAGGATTTGCCTTTTGAAAGAAAGATAATTCAAACCGAAGAAGCGGCTGTCTTGTTTGAGAAAGTCGGTATGAAGGAAAAGGCATCATTGATACGAAACAGCGGTTGGCTTTATACGAATGTGGATATTTTAGACGGAACAATAAATGCATTTTTCTTCCATTTGGTATTGTCAACGGGATATCTGAGAATTTTTGATTTGGTTCCTTACGGCAAAGGTATGATGTTATTTATGCCTGATAATGATAAAGATTACAAAATACCGGGAGTGATAACAAAGCAGGATAAACTGTTCAGTATATTTCAGGAGCATAAACGTTGGATAGAGATTTTGCAGGTACCTTATGTATCAGCTCTTAATTACGGTGTAAGAAACGGTTTTACCAATCAGATAATTCAGGTATCGGAAGCGTTGCATGAAAAAAAATATGCGGAAATTGCCGATAATATTATAAAGAAGAAAGATGATGTGAAATTAGTATTTCTGGCAGGACCGTCATCTTCGGGAAAGACAACCTCATGCCGTCGTTTGGCAACGCAATTGGCAGTAGGCGGAATACATCCCGTACAGATAAGTATGGATGACTATTTTAATGACAGGGATCATACACCTATAGATGCTAACGGAGAATTTGATTTTGAATGTTTGGAAGCTGTTGATTTGGAGTTTTTCAATTATCAAATGCAGGAACTGTTAAAAGGGAAGGAGATAGAATTACCTAAATTTGATTTTGTAAAAGGTGAAAAATATCCGAGTGGTAATAAAATACAATTAAGGGATAATTCCATTCTGATAGTTGAAGGTATTCATGCACTTAATCCGAAGGTTTCCGAAGATATAAAACGTGAAAATAAGTATTTTGTATTTGTTTCCGCACTTACGCAGGTTGCTTTGGATAAATATAATCTGATATCTACTTCCGACAACCGTTTGATAAGAAGAATTGTAAGGGATAATAATTACAGAGGAGCTTCAGCCGAAGATACTCTGTTGCGTTGGGCAAGTGTACGGTCGGGAGAGGAGAAACATATATTTCCTTACCAAGAGAATGCGGACAGTATGTTTAATTCGTCTTTATTATATGAAATAGGACTTTTGAAAAATTACTGCGAACCTCTTTTGATGAAAGTTCCGCAAAGTTCATTGGCTTATGCCGATGCGCAGAGACTGTTAAGATTTTTAAATAATTTTGTTTCAATTTCATCTGATTTTATACCGCCGACTTCGATTATGAGAGAATTTTTGGGCGGAAGCAGTTTTAATTATTGATTCGGTGCATGCAATAATTAAAAACTTATTTCGTTAAAAAATAAAGACTTCTGAAAGAATCAGTACAAAAAGATGTGAAAAAATTTTGTCATATTGCAGAAATGAAGTAATTTAGCAGTCCGAAATGTTGTATAGATTATTAACGTAAAAACAAGATAAAACAATGGAAGCAAAAAAATCGGAGAAAGCGAATCTTGAAAACAAGAAAGGGTTATTTTTAGAACTCGGACTTATCGTAGCATTAGCGATAGTATTGTTTGCTTTTGAAATGAAGAGTTATGATAAACAGGAATCATCCATTGCAATGACCGAAGCATCTATGGAAGTAGAGGAAATGGTTATTCAAACACAACAGGACGAACCTGAACCACCGAAACAGGAAGTGGAATTATCACAAACCGAATTCGAAATCGTAGAGAACGATGTAGAGATTAAAGACGAGTTTAAACTTGAAAATTTTGACAATATCACAGACGGAAGTTTGAATGTCAATACTGTTGAAATTAAGCAAGAGGTTGTGGAAGATGATGAGGAACGTGAGATATTCCAGGTGGTAGAACAAACGGCTATGTTCCCAGGAGGATTACAGGAGTTGAATAAATATTTGGCTCAAAACATAAAATATCCGCAGCAGGCAAGAGAAACGGGAACCCAAGGTAAAGTTTTCTTGACATTCGTTGTTGAAAAAGACGGTTCTATTACCGATATAAAAGTATTAAGAGACATAGGCTCTGGTTGCGGTGAAGAAGCAATACGCGTTGTTAAGTCAATGCCGAAATGGACTCCTGCAAAACAAAGAGGAAAAACCGTCCGCCAACAATTCAATCTGCCTGTAAACTTTACATTACAATAACAGACGGACAGTAAAACCCAAATAAAATCTTATAAAGCGAGACGGCATGATATAAAAGCATTCCGCCTCGCTTATTTGTAAATTTAATTATCTTTTACAGCATATCCTTTTACTAAAACGCCGTTTTAATAAATTATTCTGCGGTATTAATCCGCCCAAATGCTGAATTAATTTTTTGTAAGCAATAAACCTTATTTTGAATAATCAATATGATAACTATAAATAATCTTTCCGTACATTTTAACGGTGAAAGCCTTTTTGACAATGTGAGTTTCACAATCGGAGACAAAGACCGTATAGGATTGGTGGGCAAAAACGGCGCAGGCAAATCCACTCTTTTGAAAATATTGTGCGGATTGCAAGCAGCGGATTCGGGAACTATCGTCAAAAGCAAGTCACAGACGGTGGGCTATCTGCCGCAAGAGATGATACCTTCGTCTACTACCACTGTTTTGCAGGAAGCTATGAAGGCTTTCAGTCATATAAAAACACTGCAAACTGAGTTGGAGGAAATCAATAAGGAATTACTTTCCCGGGAAGACTACAACAGTAAAGATTATGAGCGGTTATTATTGAGACAAGAGGAGATTAACGGTAAACTTAACATAATTGACGTGAATAATGCCGAGCCTCAAGCCCAAAAGATATTACTCGGTTTGGGTTTTTTGCATGAAGATTTTTCCAGAAATATGACGGAATTTTCTTCGGGTTGGCAAATGAGGGTGGAACTGGCAAAAATACTTTTGCAAAAGCCTAATCTTATTCTTTTGGACGAGCCAACCAACCATTTGGATATAGAATCAATAACATGGCTTGAGGGTTTTTTGCAACAATATTACGGTGCAGTGGTGTTGGTTTCCCATGACAGATGTTTTTTGGACAATATAACCAAACGCACTGTGGAAATCACTGCAGGAAAGATATACGATTACAAAACCAATTACTCCGATTATCAGATTCTTCATCAACAGCGTATCCAATCGCAGCAATCCCAGATGGTTAATCAGCAAAGACAGATTGCCGAAGTGGAGAAATTTATTGAACGTTTCCGTTACAAAGCCACCAAGGCCAAACAAGTCCAAAGCAAGATAAAGATGTTGGACAAGATGGACCGCATTGAGGTGGACGAGGTGGATTCTTCTTCCATCCATTTCTTGTTTCCGCCAGCCCCGCATTCGGGAAAAATTGTTGTGGAGATAAAGAATTTAAGCAAATCCTACGGAGAAAAAAATGTTCTCAATAATGTCAATCTTATTTTGGAGAGAGGACAAAAAGCAGCATTTATAGGAAGGAACGGAGAGGGTAAATCAACGTTGTCAAAAATCATAGTAGGGGAGATAGACGATTATTCGGGCGTATGCAATATAGGTTACGGCGTCAAAATAGGTTATTTCGCACAGAATCAAGCAACATTATTGGACGGAGATAAGACTGTATTTGAAACTATTGATGATATTGCGACGGGGGATGCGCGACTGAAAATACGCAGTATATTGGGCAGTTTCCTTTTTGACGATGAGGCAATAGACAAAAAGGTTAAGGTGCTTTCGGGAGGCGAAAAGACAAGACTGGCATTGGCAAAACTTCTGTTAAGTTCGGTAAATCTTTTGGTTTTGGACGAACCTACCAACCATCTTGACTTGGTTAGCAAGGATATATTGAAGAATGCGCTTATCAAATACGACGGTGCGTTTATTCTTGTTTCGCATGACAGGGATTTTTTGGAGGGTTTGACGACTGAACTGTATGAATTCAAAGACCATAATATAAAAGAACACCACGAAGATATATTTGAGTTTTTGGAGAAGAAGAAATTGCAAAATCTTGATGAACTTAATTTAAGGCAAAAGACGGAAAAGAAAGAGGAAAAGGCTGTTTCGCAAAACAAACTGGATTTTCTTTCCAATAAAGAGAAGGAAAAGGAACTTCGAAAGAAAAGAAACCGTTTGAAGGCTATAGAAGACCAAATAGAAAAGACTGAAAACGAGATTGTGCAGATGGAATCACAACTTGATTCTGCACAGGATAACGACTTTTTCGTACAATATCAAACTAAAAAGGAGTTAGTCGATACTCTTATGACAGAATGGGAGGCTTTGAGTGACGGTTTGGAATAAGAAACTTATATGTTCATGAAATAAGACGTCGTCCTGCGAAATTAATCAGCGATAAGAAAAAATTAATCTGCGTGATTAATAAAATAATCTGCGAAGATAATTTTTTCTTCTCGCAGATTATTTTTTTTAGACGGCGTCTTATTTTAATCATTTGTTACAACGGATTAAAAACACATCAAAACAAAGGGGTAATTTTATATAAAAACTCTTGGTAAAAACAAATAAATTATATAATTTTGCATGACATATAAAAATCATAAATATGAAAAACATACATATATTAATATTATCTATAATTTCTGCATGCGGATTATTTTTATGCTCATGCAACGATGACAACACGTCGGAAAAATCAACGATTTGCATAGGTTGCAGCGTGCTGGATGATGATTTCGGTTACATAAAAGATACAGTATTCAATTTACCTCTGACCAAATACTGCGGATATTACGTATTAGGCAAAGACTGTGCCTTATACGAAGGCGGATATTATGACAGTCCGGGATATTGCTTCTGGGAAACACATTTTTTATTTATCTGTAATCAAACAGACCCCTCTATAAGAAAACAGTTGGATAACGTATATAATGGAGAACCTGTTGATGTCACAGTAACGGGCATTACACGGGATTTTCATTATGCCATCGGCGGAGAAAAGACGTTACCATACAAAAATGACAGCATTGAAGTATCAGGTTTTGAGCTTTACACAGTAAAAAAAGTTGATACAGTCAATCAAAAATAGTGATAAATAATTTATCGTAGAACCGACAAAATGTTTTTAAAGCCATGACACAAATAAGAAATGTTTTATTGCTTCTGATATTGCCGTTTGTCTTTGTCGCTTGTCATGACAACGATGATACTGATACATGTTGTAATAATGATTTTGATTATTATGATCCTTATGTATGTGTGTACTGCGGAGAGGTTTCGTTTTATGACACTATAACAGAGATTACAACCTTGAAAAGATACCGTAATATCTATGTAATAGGCTTAATGACTGGTATGCATGCTGATATACTTTTAGGTGCTCCAATCTGTAATCAACAAGACCCTGAACTCAATCACAAATTAAAACTAATTTACAATATGTCACGGTATCAATTAGTAAATGTGACATATACAAGGTGGTTTCATGTTGATTCCATTACGGGCGGTGATGATGACTACCGCCGTACTAAATGGGTCGATTGCCAAATAGGAATAAAAATATTGGAGATTGAACCTTATATTAGGAATTAGTAGCAGCTAATCATCTTCCCCACGTTTCCCTGTCAAGGCTTCGGTAATTGATGGCTTCGGCTATATGGCGTGTTTCTATATCGGCAGTACCTTCCAAATCGGCTATTGTACGTGATACTTTTAATATTCTGTCGTATGCACGTGCCGACAGTCCCAATTTGGACACTGCGCTTTTAATAAGATTCATTGACTGATTGCTTATCTGACAAAATTCTTTCATCAGTTTAGGCGTCATCTGAGCATTGCAATGTACAGTGTCTATATCTTTAAATCGTTCCTTTTGTATCTTACGTGCAGCAATAACTCTTTGACGTATTACTTCGCTTTTTTCACCTGTTCTTTGATCGGAAAGTTCTTTAAACGGAACAGGAACAACTTCTATTTGAATATCAATTCTGTCAAGAAGCGGTCCCGAAATCTTACTCATATATCTGTTTACGGCACCAGCTCCGCAGGTACAAGGAATAGTCGGATGATTGTAATATCCGCATGGGCAAGGATTCATAGCGGCAACAAGCATAAACGATGCAGGATATTCCGTTGTCTGTTTGGTTCGCGAAATAGTAATAACCCGCTCCTCCATCGGCTGACGCAAAACTTCCAAAACACTGCGTTTGAATTCAGGTAATTCATCTAAAAACAAAACTCCGTTATGTGCCAAAGATATCTCGCCCGGTTGCGGATAAGCTCCGCCGCCTACCAAAGCAATGTCACTTATCGTATGATGCGGTGAACGGAACGGTCTTACGCTGATAAGAGACGAACGCAAGCCCATCTTTCCCGCAACGGAATGAATCTTTGTTGTCTCCAAACTTTCTTCCAATGTCAAAGGAGGCAAAATACCCGGCAATCTTTTAGCCAGCATTGTCTTTCCGCTGCCCGGAGCACCTATCAAAAGAACGTTATGCGATCCTGCTGCGGCCACTTCCATAGCCCGCTTAATATTCTCCTGCCCTTTGACATCAGCAAAATCCAAATCGTAGTTCTCCAATCCTTTCTCAAATTCCTTTTCTATATCAACTATTTCCCTCTCTATTGCCTGCGTACCGTTAAAGAAATTAATAACCTCAAGGATATTATCAACACCCAAAACTTCCAGTCCTTGTACGATAGCAGCTTCTTTAGCATTTGCTTTGGGAAGAATAAATCCTTTAAAACCTTCTTGTTTTGCCTGCATGGCAATAGGCAATGCTCCCTTGATAGGTCTTACCGATCCGTCCAATGACAATTCACCCATTATAAGATATTCTTTCAATCTGTCGGGATTGGATATCTGTTCGCTTGATGCGAGAATACCGACTGCCAATGTTAAATCGTATGCACTGCCTTCTTTCTTTATATCGGCAGGTGCCATATTGATTACGATCTTCTTGCCTGGTATTTTATATCCATATGCATTTAATGCCGAAGATATGCGTTGGTGTGATTCTTTGACCGCATTGTCGGGTAATCCTACCAAAAAGAAATTTATTCCCTGCTCAACGGCAACTTCCACCGTTACCGTTGTGGCTATTATTCCTTGAATTGCACTGCCGAAAGTCTTAACTAACATCTTTTGTTTATAGTTTAATGTTCAGGTTTTATTGTTACGGGATTTTATTCTACTGTTTTGCCTTCTCCAAAATACGTTTCATCACATCTTCATGCCGAAGATATATTTTAAGACAGCTGTCGTATGTTTGCGGGTCAGTGTTATAATGACTGCATATACTTATCTTATAATCGTTTCTCAATTGTTCCGCAGATAAAGAGTCTTTATCCGAATTTACTATCATATAATTTGCTTTTTGCATATCCTTTATAATACCCACCATTGCATCCTCGCTTATAGGAAGATCCAAATCTTTTTTCTTTCCGTCGGAACAAGAAAGTATCAAGAACATGCAACATATATATATAATGTAATATCCTATTCGAAACCTCATAAAGCAAATAAAACAAATTATTTAAATTCTGTCAAGTACCGTCTGAATAAGTCTGCCCATAGATTCGTGATAATCCTTTGCGAACGTACCCTGATAACGGTTTGCTATGACATTGCATATTGTCAATACATTATGTCCCAAATTCTTCCCCAAACAATACAAAGAGGATGTCTCCATTTCGTAATTGGTTATCTTTTTGGAGTTATACGAAAAATCAGGAAGACGGTCATTGATAGTATCATCATATAACGGGAGACGTATCTGCCGTCCCTGCGGGCCGTAGAAACCAGGTGCTGTAACGGTTATTCCTTTCGGAATGTCAAAAGCAATCTTCTGCAAAAGATTTTGCGAGCACTTTACAGCATAAGGAGTAGGCAGCGGAGCTTTCCATTGCATGAAATCAACGAAATTTCTTTGCAACTCATCCTCCGTTACCGACGGATTGTTCTTATAAAACCACATCATACCGTCAATACCTATCACATATTCGGAACATATAAAAGAATTAATGTCCATATCCTTCTGCATAGCGCCCGTAGTTCCCAATCTTACCAAATTTAACGATGAGAGTTCAGGTTTCAATACTCTTTCTTTAAGATCAATATTCCTGCAAGCATCCAGTTCGGTTATTACAATATCAAGGTTATCCACCCCCATTCCCGTACTCATTGCAGTAATACGTTTACCTTTGTATGTACCCGTATGTGTTACTATCTCGCGGTTTTCTTTTCTTACCTCTACGGTATCAAAAAAGTCACTGACAAGATTAACCCTTTTCGGATCGCCGACCAGAATCACGTTATCCGCCAATTCTTCTGGGAATAATCTGATATGGTATAAGCTTCCGTCATCGGCAAGCGTCAATTCCGAAGCCTTGAATGAAGGTTCCGGCTTTAAGTTCGGTTGTTTTGAGTTCATATTGCAACAATATTAATTTAAAGAAATCTGTTTTACGCCTAAATTACTTCTTTCTGCTTGTCAATTGCTTTGCCAAAGTACGCAAATTCTCTTTTCTGCTTTCCTCTACATTTATTTTATCCAACGCATCAATAGCTTTTATCGTATACTGTCCTATCATCTGCTCTACATCATCCCTAACGCCATACTTTTCAAACAATTCAATCACCCTTTGTTTCTTTTTCTGAAAATCATTGGTCTTTTCCAAATACCAACTGATAAGTTCCTTGGCATCATCATCGTCAGCTTTTTCAACGGCGGTTAAGAAAAGTATCGTTTTCTTATTATCGACGATGTCACTGCCTATAACCTTTCCGAATTCATTCAAATCACTCCAACAATCCAAGATATCATCCTGCAATTGGAATGCTATACCTAGATACAATCCGAATTCACTCAAATAATTCATACTCTCCGCATCTGCATCTGCTATCAGGGCACCCATCTTAAGCGATGCGGCAAGTAACACCGCAGTCTTTAGGCTTATCATTGTGATATATTCCCGTTTGGTTACGTCGCTTCGGGTTTCGAAATCCATATCGTAAGCCTGTCCTTCGCATACCTGTATTAAAACGGTAGTCAATGTCTTTACAAGTGCAGGCACTTTATCCGTATCACACTTCAATAAATATTCGTATGCCTTCGCATACATCACATCACCTGAAAGAATTGCCTTATCGGTACCGAATTTCTGATAAACCGTAGGCTTACCCCTGCGAAGCGGTGAGGCATCCATTATATCGTCATGAAGCAATGTAAAATTATGCGCCAATTCCACTGCAACAGCTGCATTTTCCGCTTTCTTCAAATCCGCAGAAAACATATCCGCAGCCAACATTACCAATAAAGGTCGCAGCCTTTTACCACCCAAAGCCAATGTATAACGGAACGGCTCATAAAGTGTAAGGGGTTGCTTGTCAAAATTTTGATCTTCAAAAATCTTTTTTACATAAACAAGTATATCTTCCAAACTATTCATACTGTATATAATTTTATTCATTATTTAATCTACCGTGCAAAGGTAATACATTTTTATATAACAATCTTTGTTTTTACAAAATTATAATATTTTACAGCATTGACAACGCAAAACACCGCCTTGATCAGGCATCAAAATAGTACGATTTTTGCATATTTTTAAACCACTGTGACAAAAGGATTTACAAAAGACGGCGTTTTAGCAAATTTTTACGGCGTTTTATTTTATTAATCACGCAGATTAATTTACTAATCACGCAGATTAATTTTTTAAAACGCCTTATTATTTTTACGGCATGCCGTAAGCGTAATACGGCATCCTGTTTTAAAACTATTCAACGCCTTTTTTACGGCTTGTTTTTACTTTTAAAAAATATCTTTTCAGTTGAATATTTTAAAACGATATGTCTTTATCCGCATAAAACTTTGTATGCCTACCGTACATTATAGTATTATAATATCCGCACCGTGTTTTTGAATCCTTAACCGCAAATTTTATTTATATTTTTACTTGTATGATAAAAAAAATACGTACCTTTGCAAATTATATAACAGTTTAATAAATAACAAAAATACAACAAAACAGACATGAAACTAATTAAGTTAGCATCGATCACGAAGAAATTGGCAGTGGGTGCTCTGGCGGCATTTCTGCTTATATTTCTCCCGTTTCACATGGGTATGAACATGTGTATCTTACGTCAAGACGGCGGCGAATGGTACAGAAACGTCTGCCACTTTATGGGAACAAATTACATAGTAAAGTGTTTTGAAATAATCCTGTTACTTTGTATTGTGTGCCATATAGTAATCACATTTGTACTATGGCTTGAAAACAGAGCTGCACGTCCTGTAGGATACGCAGTAAGCCAAAAATCCAAAACCCATACGGGAAGTAAATGGATGATTTACACAGGAGGAATTATTTTTGTATTCCTTTGCATTCACTTTGTGGATTTCTACTTTGCAAAAACAGGTCTTACAAAAGGTAAGTACGTAGCCAAAGTGGAAAAAGTAGACAAAGCATTCCAGCAAAAAGCCCAAGCTTTGCAGCAAGGTCAGATGGACGAAAAACAAATGCAGGCTTTGCAGAAACAATACATGGCTATACAGTCCATTCCTGCAGAAAAACGCACACAGGACTTCAAATACTTTGTAAATCTTACCAAGGAAGATGTCAATACTTACTGCGGAGAAGATTTTAAAGACTATGAACCTGATTTTTACAATATGGCAATAGATAAATTCCACAATCCTTTGTACGTTCTTATCTATTTGTTGGCGTTTATCATCTTGGGAATACATTTATTCCACGGAGTGGTTTCGGTATTCCAGACTTACGGATTGATGAACGAAAAATACGCAAAAGCCATTCATTGGTTGGCGGTTATTTACGCAATAGTTATTCCGCTTGGCTTCGCTATGGTTCCTATTCATGTAATAGCATTGTTCTGAAACGGGAACGCAGGTGTTTAATTTTTAATTACAGAATAAAATTATAATAAAAGATATGGCAACTTTAAATTCCAAAATTCCGCAGGGACCTTTGTCGGAAAAATGGACAAATTATAAAGCAAGTCAGAAACTTGTAAATCCCGCAAACAAACGTAAATTGGACGTTATAGTTGTGGGAACGGGTTTGGCAGGTGCTTCTGCCGCAGCATCACTTGGTGCATTGGGTTTCAACGTTAAGGTATTTTGCATTCAGGATTCACCGCGCCGTGCCCATTCCATCGCAGCACAGGGCGGTATCAACGCAGCAAAAAATTATCCTAATGACGGTGATTCCATCGGAAGATTGTTTTACGACACCATTAAGGGCGGTGACTACCGTGCAAGGGAAGCTAACGTTTACCGTTTGGCAGAAGTAAGTAATAATATCATTGACCAATGCGTTGCACAAGGCGTACCTTTTGCAAGAGATTACAGCGGATATTTGGCAAACAGAAGTTTCGGCGGTGCGCAGGTATCAAGAACTTTCTATGCTAAAGGTCAGACTGGACAACAATTGTTATTGGGAGCATACAGCGCTTTGTCAAAACAAATAAAAGAAGGCACAGTCAAATTATATACAAGAAGGGAAATGGAAAATCTTGTAGTAATTGACGGAAAAGCCAGAGGAATAATCACAAGAGATTTGATAACCGGACAAACCGAAAGATGGTTCGGTCATTGCGTTATCTTGGCAACCGGAGGTTACGGAAACGTTTATTATCTTTCCACCAACGCTATGGGATCTAACGGATCGGCTGCTGTACAGTGTTACAAAAAAGGAGCATTCTTTGCTAACCCTTGTTATGTACAGATACACCCTACATGTATACCTGTTCACGGCGATTATCAAAGCAAATTGACTCTGATGAGTGAGTCTTTGCGTAACGACGGCCGTATATGGGTGCCTAAAAAGATAGAGGATGCACAGGCAATACGTGAAGGTAAGAAAACCGCTAATGATATTCCTGAAGAAGAAAGAGATTACTATTTGGAAAGACGTTACCCAGCTTTCGGTAATTTAGTTCCGCGTGACATAGCATCACGTGCCGCTAAAGAAAGATGCGATGCAGGTTACGGCGTAGGCTCAACAGGTAAAGCCGTATTCTTGGATTTCTCATCTGCTATTGCACGTTTGGGTAAGGATAAGGTTGCAGAACGTTACGGTAACTTATTCCAGATGTATCAGAAGATAGAAGACGAAAATCCTTACGAAACACCTATGAAGATTTACCCTGCCGTACACTATACGATGGGCGGTCTTTGGGTTGATTACGAATTGCAGACAACTATTCCTGGTTTGTTCGCAGCCGGTGAATGTAATTTCTCCGATCACGGTGCTAACCGTTTGGGTGCTTCGGCACTTATGCAAGGTTTGGCTGACGGTTATTTCGTTTTACCTTATACCGTTCAGAACTATTTGGCTGCCGAAATCTACAACCAACCGATTCCTACGTCTCACGAAGAATTTGAGAAAGCGGAGAACGAAGTTAAAGAGCGTATAAACAAGATTCTTTCCATCAAAGGTAAGACAACCGTTGATACTTTGCAAAAAGAACTCGGTCATATCATGTGGGAACACGTAGGTATGGGCAGAACCAAAGAAAGTTTGGAAAGCGCATTGCCTTTGATTGCCAAAGTAAAAGAAAGATTCTGGAATGACGTGAAAGTAGAAGAATCCAACGAATGCTTAAATCCTGAATTGGAAAAAGCGCTTCGTTTGGCAGATCATTTGGAATTGGCTTCACTTATCGCAAGAGATGCTTTGCAAAGAGAAGAAAGCTGCGGAGGACATTTCCGTGAAGAGCATCAGACCGAAGAAGGCGAAGCAAAACGTGATGACGAGAACTTTATGTTTGTAGGTGCATGGGAATACAAGGGAGACGAAGCACCTGTAATGCATAAAGAGGATTTGAATTATGAATTTATTAAGGTACAAACAAGAAATTACAAATAATAGTTATGAATCTTACATTGAAAATATGGCGTCAGGAGAATGCCAAAGCAAAAGGTCATTTTGAAACCTACAAATTAAACGATATTTCTCCGGAATGCTCTTTCTTGGAGATGTTAGATATTCTTAACGAGCAGTTGATTAACGATAATATCGCACATCCTGTTTGTTTTGATAACGATTGCCGTGAAGGTATCTGCGGTATGTGCGGATTGTATATCAACGGCCGTCCTCACGGACCTGACGACGGTGTTACAACTTGTCAATTGCACATGCGCCGTTTCCATGACGGTGATACTATCACTATCGAACCGTGGCGTGCACGTCCTTTCCCTGTAATCAAGGATTTGGTTGTGGACAGAAGTGCGTTTGATAAGATTATACAAGAAGGAGGTTACACTTCCGCAACAACGGGAGGTGTTCCTGATGCAAACGCTATACCAATTCCTAAACGCAAAGCCGACGAGGCTATGGATTCTGCGTCTTGTATAGGTTGCGGTGCTTGTGTGGCTGCTTGTAAGAATGCTTCGGCTATGTTGTTTGTATCAGGTAAGGTTTCGCAGTATACATTGCTTCCGCAAGGAAAGCCTGAAGCTGCAATAAGAGTGAAACGTATGGTAAAGAAGATGGACGAATTGGGATTCGGTTCATGCACCAACACTTTCGCTTGCGAAGCTGAATGTCCTAAACAACTTAAACGTACCAATATTGCACGTTTGAACAGAGAGTTTATTTGTGCAAAGGTTTGCTCTGACGAGAAGTAAAACTTTTTTAATTAATAATTAATTTTGTTGACATCAGGTTGTATCCTATCGGGAATACAACCTGACTTTGTCTGATTATCTTCAGATTTATTTATCTGAACTCTTGTCATTTCAAAAAACTTTCGTACTTTTGCATTTGTGAATGTGAGACAATCGTGTCCGTTCACATGCTTTGTTTAAAAAAAGAAGCAGTTGCTTTATTTTGCAGTCTTTAAATTAGCACTTTAAACTTTATGCAGAAATAAATCAATGAGAATCTTTCCACCGTTATGGTGTGAATTTTCCTTGTATGCATTACGGTTTGTGCTAATACCGAGACTGACGAGGGCTGAGACAGAAAGAAATAAAAAATTCACACTATATTTTGTTATCATCTCTTTTAAAGCAGCAAAGAACAAAAAGAATTAATAACAATCAAGACCCGGGGGATGCAGCGGGTAATCTGCACAAACAAAGAGATGAGAAACAAATTAAAACGTTTTGTAAGACTATCGGTCTTAATCGCAATGCTGACAGGATTCAGCAGCAATTTATTTGCATACATCTACTTCCAAACAGACGGCATCTGGTATAATGGAACATCAGATTCTACAGTAGAAGTAAGTCGTATAGGGTATGATTTTGCAGGAGCGGTTATAATTCCTTCTTCAGTGCAATATAACGGTGTTACATATAGTGTAACATCTATTCGTGATAACGCATTCCAATATCGTACAGGACTGACAAGTATTGAGATACCGAACAGTGTAACATCTATTGGTTATGCAGCATTCCGAGGATGTACAGGGATAACAAGCATTGAGATACCTAACAGTGTAACATCTATTGATAGATGGACATTCGCAGGGTGCACAGGATTGACAAGTATTGAGATACCTAATAGTGTAACATCTATTGGTTATGCAGCATTCCAAGGATGTACAGGATTGGAGAAAGTGACGATAGGTAATAGCGTAACATCTATTGGTGATTATGCATTTGACGGTTGTGAAGGATTGACAAGTATAGAGATACCTAACAGTGTAACATCTATTGGTATATTTGCATTCTATAGTTGTATAGTATTAACGAAAGTAACTATAGGCAACAGCGTGACAGATATCGGAAGGTATGTACTTGGCAAGTGCCCAGAATTAGATACAATAATAGTCTTAGCCATAGATCCACCTACTACTTCTTACAATGCTTTCGATGGAGTACCAAACGATATTCCTTTGATAGTTCCATGTGGAAGTCAGGACCGTTATAGATCCAATTATTATTGGAAAGGATTTACCAACATACAAACAAAAACTTACGACACCTCCGTAACGATGTCTTTATGTTACGGCGAAACATTCAACGACCGCACGGCAATGCAAAGCGGTGTCTTCGTGGACACTCTGCAAAGCACGGACGGTTGTGATAGCATTGTTACAATTGACTTGACCGTCTATCCAATCTACGATACAACCATCTACGTAAACACAACTGTAGACGAAAAGGGCGAAGATTATTATGACACGGTTGTAAACAGCCTTCAGACGATCAATGGTTGCGACTCTGTTGTAACAACCATCACTTTATACGACTATGACAACAGCATTGACACAATATATAAGAATATTACCATAGCAATCTGCCAAGGTGAAGCATATTTGTTTGATAATAATGAATTGTATGCGGAAGGTACTTATACGCACACGGTAAACGTGAACAAATACCGCGACAGCATTATCACCTTAACGCTGACAGTTAATCCTACTTATGATACCACAATATCGGCAACGATTTGTAAAGGACAGACATATAACAATAACGGATTTAACACCAACGAAGCGGGAACACATACGCTTTATCTTACAACAATCAACGGTTGCGACAGCATTGTTAAGCTTGATTTAACAGTTACTGCAGGCTTTGACACGACGATAACCATGGAAATTTGTTCGGATAATGTAATTGAAGGAACGTTTGTACAAGAACTTCAGACCGATGCAGGTTGCGACAGTATAATAAGGATAGTTATGGCAGCAAGAGCCCCGATAATCGACACCGTCACGCTTCACGACACAATCGAAACGACTTTATACGACACCATTACATTACATGATACAATCACTGTAACACAAACCGTTCACGACACAGTAAACACAGTCGATACCCTAACTGTTACCGAATACGACACTATCACATTAATCGACACAGTCACCTTAACGCAAACAGATACTGTCACATTAACCGACACGATAACCTTAACACAAACAGATACCGTCACTTTAACTGACACAATCACCTTAACACAGACAGATACCGTCACTTTAACCGATACAATCACTTTAACATTGTATGATACTATCAACACAACTGATACTATCACCTTAACATTGTACGATACCGTCTCATTAACAGATACATTGTATCTTCATGACACAATAACACCGTGCGGAATAACAAGGACATATATTTATGCGGAAATAAATGCCGGTGAGACTTATATGGGGTACGGCTTCACAGAATCCGATGCGGGTGAATATACATTAAATCTGCAAACGGAAGACGGATGTGACAGTATCGTTACATTGATATTGCAAGTCACTGCAGGAATTGAGGAAATCCAACAAGAGAGAATCATAAGTATTTATCCGAACCCTGCACACGACAAAGTAACTATTCATGCCGACGGCGATATTAAGATAATTGATAACAAGGGACAAGTTGTTCGCGAAATAAAGAGCGTTAAAGGCATAAAGGATATCAATGTTAGCAACTTTGAAGCGGGAGTTTACTACATTAACGTGGGAAAACATACGCAGCCATTGATAATAGAATAATATCAAAATACAAGTTGCGAAAATAAGACGCCGCTTTACGAAAATAATCTGCGAGAATAAAAAATTATCTTCGCAGAATAATTTATTAATCACGCAGAATAATTTTTTCTTATCGCTGATTAATTTCGCGGGACAGCGTCTTATTTTTATAAGATAATATTCATGGTTTTTAATGTACCGTGAATAGACCGCAGGATGTGTTTTTGAAAATATTTTATGACGTTTATGTTTTTGCTTTTGTTGCGGCAGATAAGCGTTTTATATGCGTAATTTGATAAAATTCTTATAGATACTGAATATTTAAGAAAGAATTTTGTAAATTTGCAGTTTGAATTGAAAATACTGTGTACAATATACGGTATAATTACGGATCAGTATAATAAGACAGGATAATAAACGTATGGGAAAAAGTAAATTGTCCGTGCAAATTGCACTTTTATTTTGTTTGATATGGTTATGCGGCATTAATTCGTTCGGCCAATACACCAGATTAGGCGGTTATTATTACGGAACCAGAACACAACCTACGGGTAACGAATGGCAGAGTTTTGATTCTTTGGCTTACAACAAAGAACAGCCGCATTCATGGTTCTTTTCGTTTGAAGACTTGAATTCGGCGCGCAAAGTATTGCCGCAAAACAGCAGTTTATACAAATCATTGGACGGTGAATGGTATTTTCATTGGTCAAAAAATTACACCGAACGTCCGAAAGATTTTTACAAACAGGATTACAGCGTAAAGAATTGGGATAAGGTACAGGTACCGGGCTGTTGGAATGTTCAGGGATTGCAAAAGGACGGTTCTTTGAAATACGGCAAACCGATATATTCCAATATACGTGCGATATTTGAGCATAAGATTGAAGTAGGAGATTGGCAGAAAGGTATATTAAGAGAACCTGACAGTGATTGGTTGACATACGAAAACCGCAATGAAGTGGGTTCTTACCGCAGAGAATTTACTTTGCCGGGGCAGTTTAAGGATAAGGAGATTTTTATCAATTTTGACGGCGTTGATTGCTTTTTCTATCTTTATATTAACGGACAATATGTAGGTTTTTCGGAGAATTCACGCAATACGGCATCGTTTGACATCAGTAAATACCTGAATGTGGCAGGCAATAATACGGTTGCCGTTGAGGTTTACAGGCTTTCTGACGGCAGTTTCTTTGAAGATCAGGATTTTTTCCGTCTTCCGGGAATTATACGGTCGGTTTATTTGACGGCAAAACCTAAAGTATGCGTCAAGGATATAGTTGCAATACCTGATTTGTATGATAATTATCATAAAGGCAAGTTGGAAATAACTGCAACCGTAAAAAATTACGGAGATAATACGGCTAAAGGTTGGAAACTGTATTATTCTTTATACAAATGCGAGCTTTACGGTGATAAAACAGAGATTGTACAGAATGTTGTCGCATCCGATGCGGTTACTTCGTTGACAGAAGACGGTGAAGTGAAGATAAAATCCGTTATGGATGCGCGTGATTTAGTTAAGATGTGGTCTGCCGAAGAACCTAACCGATATGTATTGGTTTGTCAGTTGAAAGATAAGAAGGGATATACGCAGGATTTGGTTTCTTTGAATGTAGGATTCCGCAAAGTGGAGATAAAGGACACGGAGGCTAAAGATGATGAAATTAAAATTGCGGGCCGTTACTTTTATTTGAACGGTAAGCCTATTAAACTTAAGGGTGTCAACCGTCATGAGACAAATACCAAGACAGGACACGCAATTACGCATGAGCAGATGGAGAAAGAGATTATGCTTATCAAGCAAGCCAACATCAATCATGTACGTACCTGCCATTATCCTGATGATCCTTATTGGTATTACCTATGTGACAAATACGGTATCTACCTTATGGACGAGGCAAATCTGGAATCGCATCAATATTATTACGGTAAGGAAAGTCTTTCACACGTTCCCGAGTTGCGGCATATACATATAGCCCGTAATATGGAGATGGTTCACAGCGATATTAACCATCCGTCGGTTATTATTTGGTCTATGGGTAACGAAGCAGGACCTGGAGAGAATTTTAAATATACTTACGACACTGTAAAGGCATTTGATTCTTCGCGTCCTGTACAATACGAACGCAACAATGATTATTCCGATATTGGCTGTAATCAATATCCTGCCGTTGCTTGGGTTGAAAAAGCCGTACAGGGCAAAGAAAAAATCAAATATCCGTTCCATATAAATGAATATGCGCATTCTATGGGTAATGCAGTGGGTAATCTTATTGATTATTGGAATGCAATGGAGAGTACTAACTTCTTTATAGGCGGTGCTATATGGGATTGGGTAGACCAAGCGATAGACAAACCTGTACCTAACAGACAAGATGAAACTTATTGGGCTTACGGAGGCGATTTCGGCGATAAACCTAACGACGGTATGTTCTGTATGAACGGTATAATGCGTCCTGATCTTACTCCGAAACCTCAATACTATGAAGTTAAGAAAGTTTATCAGAATGTAGGAGTGAAAGCCGCCGATATTAAAAACGGCAAAATAGAAATCTTCAACAAAAACTATTTTGTTTCACTTGACGGATATGATATTGTATGGTCACTGTTTAAAGACGGTGTGCAAATAGGAGAGACCAAGCGTGTACCTGCCAGTGATGCGTATATTGCTCCGCGACAGAAGAAGATAATAACTCTTCCTGTCAATTACCGCAGTCTTGACAACCAGAGTGAGTATTTTATTAAGGTTCAATTCCTGCAAAAGGAAGAGAAACCTTGGGCAAAGAAGGATTATGTTCAGATGGAGGAGCAGTTGCTTTTAAAATCACCGTCGGAATATCCTGTTTTGTCATCTGACGGCGGTAGCCTTATTAAGACTGAAAGCCGTAATTTAATATCGTTTGAAAACAAGAATATAAGAGTTTGTTTTGATAAGACAAAAGGATCGGTTCTTTCATTGGAATACGGTAAGAATATTATCATAGAAGACGGTAACGGCCCTGAATTGAATTGTTGGAGGGCGTTTACGGATAATGACAATTGGGCTGAAGAAGATTGGTTGAAGTTGGGATTGAATAAACTATATCACAAGGCTAAAGATTTTTCTTATCAAAAGAATCTTGACGGAAGTTATACGGTAAGTTTTACCATTGAAAGCCGTTCGTATTATTCTGCGATAGATACATACCGCAACCAAGACCGTAATCCTGATGATGCGCATGATATATTCTCCAATATTCTGAAACCTATAGGTAATGATGCTTTGGTATTTACAAATTATGCCGTTTATACCGTATATCCTGACGGAAGCATATCGGTAACTAATGATATTAATTCGAATAAGTCAAATGCTATATTACCGCGTTTGGGCTTTGCGTTAAATCTGCCTATAAAGTATGATACTTATACATATTACGGACGCGGACCTGAAAACAATTACTCGGACAGAAAAACTTCGCAGTTTGTAGGACTGTATTCTTCCGATGTTTATCATCAGGGAATAATGTTAGCAAAGCCGCAGGCTATGGGTAACAGAGAAGAAGTACGTTGGTGTGCTTTGACGGATAAAAACGGCAGCGGCGTTATGTTTATAGCAGACGGGCAGATGTCGGCAAGTGCTTTGCCTTATACACAAGAGCAATTAGCCGAGGCTGCACATCCGTATCAACTTCACCAACCATCAAAAGTAACATTGCATTTGGATGCCAAGGTTACAGGATTGGGCGGAAATTCCTGCGGACAGGGTGGACCTTTGACAAAAGACAGAGCTATGGCATCGCATACGGTATTCTCATATATGTTGCGTCCCGTAATTTCGGCAGAAAAAGATTATTTGATAAAGCAATCAAAAGTGAAGGTACAATAGTATCGGTATATTGTTATATCTATCAAAGACATTGTTTGGCTTTGTAAATTATCAAAACGATACTGCTACTGTATAAATAATAAACTATGAAACAATTGACATATAAAACAAGCGGAACGTGTTCCCAATATATCAATATAGAACTGGAAGGCGATATAATCAAAAACGTCGAATTTATCGGCGGTTGTCACGGCAATACGCAGGGTGTTGCTGCTTTGGTTAAGGGAATGTCTGCCGATGAGGTCATAAAAAGATTAAAAGGTATTGATTGTAAAGGTAAGGGAACAAGTTGCCCCGATCAGTTGGCAACGGCATTAGAAAAAATGCGGACGGAATAATTATATTCTTCCGCATTTTTTGTTTTTAAGTTATATGCCTGCGTTTTAATACTTGCTATTCTTCATGACATCTTACAACGGCTTCTTCAAATTGCCTGCGTCCTAAATCATCAGCTTCTATATCTTCGCATTCACCTAACCACTCGTCAAGGTTTACCGTCATGCTGTTGTCTTCCAATGTTACAACGCAAACACAATTCTTTGCCTGTTTATAAGACGGAACTTCGTCAGCTTTTTGAAGAGTTATAGTGCTACCGTTGGTTGTTGCTTTTATTTCCGAAGACGAAATCTCGGTAATGTCCCAAACGACATTTTCCGGTAGTTCGTTAGATTCGATGATTAAAGAGACTGTTTTGCCTGATATGGTATAGGTAAAGCCGTGTTGATATCCGTATCCGTTTTTAGCTTGCTTGGTATAAACGCCGTTGTTCTCACCGAATTGATAGTAATGGGTTGTTTTGTCGGATGCTTGTTCATATTTCCATAATCCGATTACGGATACATCGTTTGAACTGTCGTCTTTATCGTCTGAACAACCGTAAAAAGACGTTAATGCTACACCTGCAATAACAGCAGTGATTAAAAATTTTAGGGTTTTCATTGGTTTAACATTTTTTCATTAAGCCTACATCCTTTTAAGCGATTCGGCGTTTTCTTATCATTTTGCAAAATTACAAAATAAAATTAAATATAAGAAATTTAGTAAAGAAAAATAGCACTGCAAAGGCATAAAACCTATAGCAGTAGCCGCTGAAGATTACTAAAATTGGTAATAAATTTGTCCTGACAGGTAATGCTGCACATTGCCCTTGACAAGAGTGTTTCCTGACGAAATTTCACTGGTGTGATTATATCTTGTGATGTTATAACGCAAGTAAATACCGAACTTTTTAGTAGGTTTAAAAGATACAACAGTATAAAATTTATGACCTGTATTGTAAAGCATTGCCGAAGAGTAGGCAAGCGGTAATGAATATTCATAAACGTAAAAACGGTTATCGTAATCTGACGTATTGAAATAGGTATAACGCAGATTCAATGCATATTTTCCTTTCGCAGAACGTGATATCAGTTCCGCATATACAAAACAACCGTGATTCTTATCGGATTCATGCGTAAAGGAACGGGAATATCCCATGCGGGAAGCAATGCTTAATCTCTCCGAAAAGCTGTATTTGTATTTTAATTGCAATTGTTGTACAATATTGTTGCCTAATTGTTTTTCGTTTTTTGATACTTCATAATTATATTGATGGTTATTAAGGCGGAAATAAGCGCTCAGCGTTTGTTTATCCGACGGTTTAAACTCCAATTGCATTCTTATCTTTTGCCCGTAAGAAGATTTATCGGCACGGTATGACATAAAAGGGAAACGGAATATATCCGCACCAATGAAATATGACAGTTTCTTATTCAGATACCGTGAAAAATCCGCATAAATCCCCTGCTCATTCTGATTATTGGAGTGATAGCCCAAAGCATCTGCGTAATAATTTTGATATTGCCTGTCATAATTTCTTGCAACTAATGAAAGAGTTGTCTTATATGTGAAATTAATTTGCAGACCCAACAGTTCAGCGTAAGCATTGTTCATACTGCGGACAGCTTCTGTAAAGAAGATGTATTTCTTGTATTCATAAGATGCATTAACGGCAATGATGTTGTTGTCTTTGCCTTCAAAATTATATTGCTGATACGCCTGATTTCCTTTTTGCAGCGAATCTGTGAAATGATAAGCAAACGCCGTCAAACCGATTATCAATCCTTTATTATAATATTGTATATTACCTCCGCCGAGTGTCAAATTGTTGTTATTTTTGTACGCAATCTCGTTTTCCGTACGGTGATAACCCGTTTGTTGTATTGTCTTACCGTTAAAATCTATCGGGTTATAAGAACCGAATAGCGTGATATCAAATTCACCTGCTTCCGCTTTGGCTGCAATTCCCGTATTGTAGCCGTATTCCGACGTGCTTCTAAAAGGCGATACGGTATTGGCGGCATGTTTGGCTCCGTAACCCGAAGTAAGATACCCAAGAGAAAAACTTTGCTTCATCGCAAGCCCTTCGCCGAAGTTAAGGCGGAAATCACCTACTGTCATTTGCTTAAGATATTTGTTTATATCTTTCAGAGTAAACGAAAGAGCGTAATGATCATATCCGTAAGTTTTGTTCTTATAGTAAAGAGGTTCGCCGTAATCCTTTTCCCCTACAAAAGACAGTTCCATACGGTCGTAATATTTGAAATTATAACGCAGTGACGATGCAAAATTGCCGCCTTTGAACCCTTTGCCGTCATCACGTGTGAATCCGTAAGGGGTTTTAAGGTTCTCGGCATATTGAAACCTTATGTTTTGCTTTGAATTTGCGAAGATACTGTCCCATTTGAGCGGATGCTCCGCCTTAACGGGTTCGGCAATGACAAAAGGCGCAATCTTGCTGACGGTTATTGAGTCAAAACCGTTTACAAACCTTAATTCACCGACCGATAGCAACTGCCCGCTGCGGCGGATATAGTTTTCAAGAGAAAAAATCTGGAAATTATTTAAGCCGAGAATTATCATGTCTTCCCGGCTCATTTGATTAATATTATAAATATTTGTTAGGTTATTGTTTCTTTGCTCAATACTTTCAAGCAACCTTTGAACATCGTCCCCGCTTGATTGAACGTCTTCCAGATTTTGCAAAATATTGTCTTCCGTCTGCGCAGTAAGGCAATAACAAGTGAAAATCAGCACGGCAAAAATTATTATATATTTTATTTCAGCCATAATACCGTTCTTTTATGCGGTTTTCGTTTGCGAAGTTACTACAATTTTTGATAACGGAACCATCTAATATTAAATTTTTTACAAATGCCGGAATTTTTAAGCCTTAAAAATTTTTTAATCAGGCTGATTAATTTTTTTTTACGCCGTAATAATTTGCTCAAACGGCGTTATAATTTTACAGAAAGTTGAATAAATTTTCTGCGGATTTAAAAAACTTTTGTACTTTTGCAAACGCTTACCGTCGGGTAGGTGGTAACAGCCTTTTAAAAGGTTGTTATCCGCTTGACATTATGGAAGCGTTATGTTTAATTTATACTTACACTTGGTAAAAAAAGCCTGAGAAACTTTTTGAAAGTAAGTTTTTAGCATAGTGGTTTCGTCATTGCCGGTATTGGCGTGATCTCCATTATACTTATATCTTCTTTCAAAGGTTATTTATTCTCAGGTTTACCTCCAAGTGATGATATATTTTTTAGTTTAGGTGATTTCACGCTTTCTTTATAAAAATAATTCAGGGTATTTCGGATATCCTTTCCTTTAAGAAATCACAAAGGAAGAATTAAAGAACATGAAACATACATTAAAAGCTCTTTTATTTGCTGCCGCAGCAATTACGGCAGTATTTACCCTGTCTTCATGCTCAAGTGACAGCGATGAAGACGGTTCAACGGTAAAAGTCGGTTCTGTTTCCACGGCTCTGCCTACAACCGTTACTGCAATGCAGTCTTATGTCGGACATAACATCAAGGACATTACCTCTGTATTGGAGAAAATAGGTTATAACGTAGACCCATGGGGATATAACGACTGGGAAGACCGCGACGGAAATGTTTTGGGAAAGACGGAATATTTCAGAATCAGTGATGCGGCTGAAACTTTCAGATGTTATATAGACGTTAACAGTGATAATGTTGCGTTTTTCATAACATCTTTAACAGATGATGACGGGTCATATTCACAATTCTTAAAAAGTGTTATGGAAGAACAGGAATTGTTCGCAAACGTAAGCATCACCAAATTTTTAGGCTATTTGAATGATGTTTCCGCAGAGGATAAGAAACTGTATTCCTCTAAAGAAAACTTTATTGAGGATTTGAAATCGGGATATTTCACTTATGAAGATTACTGTTGGGAGCGTTGCAAATACAATACCATATTGGTTTATCTTCAAAAGGATGAGAACTACAAAGAATATTCCGATTTGAAATATGCTCCTTCGTGGTTTGCTCCTATTCATGACCAAGGTTGGGATTTGAATATAAAGAAAAAGAATTCGTTCCGCCGTTGGAATGCATCAGATAGCACCACGGATAATCAACAATAGATAAGACCAGACGGTAAGCAAATAACAGGAGGAATTTTATTAAAAATTCCTCCTGTTTTATTTACGATTAATTCAAAATGAATGCACGTTAACAGAGTTGAACAACTCATACCCTTGCGTAACTGTGTATGGGTTGGTTTGGATAAGTTTGTGATGAGGTTATCACTTCGCTACAGCGGAGTTATTGTTGCTTTGCATTGAGATAAGAACGCCCAGACGGTCATTGATTGACTGTAACAAGCCGATAATTGATGCAGGCTGTACGTCCGTTATGTCGGTGTTTTTATCTTTTTCACGTTGTGCGATAATAAAAGAATCATATTCATAGTCTTTTTGATACCTTAACCATAATTCTTTTCTTATTCCCAAAGCAATAGCTAACTTTTCGGCAACGGCTTCGGTTATCGGTGATTTACCTTTGATAATACGGTTAAGATTTGAAGGCAACATTCCGATTTGTTTTGCAAAATCCTTTTGTTTTAATCCTCTTTCTTCTAATTCCATCTCTAGAATTCCCCCTGGATGAACCGCCTTAAAAGGAGTAAATCTATTTTCATTTCTTGTTTCCATAGTGCGTATTGTCTAATTCTAATATTTCTATTGTTATTTTATCATCTTCTTCAATAAACAATAATCTTTCAACTCTTTGATTGCCAAACGGACGAACAGAAGATACACCTGCTAAATTGTGTTTTAATTTCTCATAATGTAAATAGCTATAAACAGAAATGTCTCTAATATCATCAGCACCGGTCATGATTTCATATAATCGTATAAGTCTGTCAAATAATTTCTTATCCTTTGAAATTTCTTTATACTTCCTATTCTTTCCGGTCTTTAAAAGCTCTTCCAAGTCATTATCCTTGAAAATAATAATCATAGTGTCAGTGTTTTTTGTGTTGCAAAATTATGAAAATTTTACAATTGCGCAAAATAAATTATCAAAATTGTGATAATTTTCGTTTGATTCAATATTCGGATTAATAAAAGTAATATACACATTTATATAAATTGTGATTAATATTAGAGAGTGAATAAAATTTTTCGTACCTTTGCAGTGTTAAAAGTCAGTTGGATTATTAAACAATAAAGAATTAAATAAACAAATGAAAAATATCAGAATTATACTTGCAATAGCAGTAATTATGTGCTTTTGTGCTTGCGGTAGTCAGATGAAAACAGAAAAAACAGTAGTTTCAAGTACAGAAACTACGGCATCTAAAAAGATAGAAGGATTCAAGTCTTATGAAAATGAATGGTATAGCATACAATATCCTGAAGATTGGGCATTCTATCTTACTTCCGATAGTAGTACTTTAGCAACGATAGAATCATATCATCATTCTATATATCTTAATCAGTATGATAGTACGAATGTATTGAACCTGATGAAGATTCAAATTGTTGATGCAGGGATTTCTCTTTTAGAATTGACAGAAGAATTAAAGGATGAGTATGATACAGTATATTTAAAGAAGATTAACGACCAACCTTGTTGTGTTTCTTTGTAAAAGTGGGAAAGTAATGTGTGTAGTGTTGAATATAGATTTATAAAGAACAACTATAAATATGCTGTGGTATTCGTTGGTAGAGAAGGAATCTTTGAAAAGAATAATATGGATTTAATAAATAAAATTGTATTGTCTTTTAGAATTAAGTAGATGTTATAGAAAGTTTTATAAATAACAAATAAGTCCGCTACTTAAGTAGCGGACTTGTTTACTTGTACTTTATTATATTGTCTTGATTAAAGTACGTTTACAGGTTCTATCAACTCTTTTCCTTTTGCAACTGCGTCAAGGTTAGTTGGGATAAGTTTGTGATGACGTTCAGGAAGTGAATGCTCCAAACCTTCTTTGATGTAATTTTCCGTTACAACAGGTTTGATTTTCAAGAATCCACCCAATACCATCATATTGAAAACTTTTGCCATTCCCATCTCTGCACTCTTTTCAGTTGCAGGAATCTTATAAACGTTGATATCTTTTCTTGTAGGCGCCTTTGTAATTCCGTTAGGGTCGTAGATAAGAAGACCGCCAGGCTTTACAGCACTTTCAAATTTATCCAAAGACTGCTGGTTAAGGATTATTGCCGTATCAAATTGGCTGATAATAGGGGAGGATATTCTTTCGTCAGAAATGATTACTGAAACGTTTGCAGTACCTCCACGCATTTCAGGACCGTAAGAAGGCATCCAGCTGACTTCTTTTCCTTGCATTGCACCGGAATAAGCAAGTATTTTACCCATAGATAAAACTCCTTGTCCTCCG